>JBEKOB010000173.1:0-2896 GCA_049522195.1 Bacteroidota bacterium | reverse complement strand
ATTATTATCATCCGGATCAACATGGCAGCGCGTCGATCAAGGCGGTGTTGCCGGCGCTGACGGGGAAAAGCTATGAAGGTCTTGAGATAGCCGAAGGGGGAACGGCAAGCCTGGAGTACTTGCGGGTCACATATGGAGACGTTGATGAACAGGAGCGCCAGAAGGTAAGGCGGCAGCTGGAGAAGTACTGCGCGCTTGATACGGAGGGGATGGCAATGATCGTGGAGAGCCTTGGCAGACTGTCACGATGAAAGAACCTGATTAACCATTCACCAATTAACCAATCAACCGAATTCCGAAACAAAAGAAAGCAACCACAATGGCAAACGAAGATCGTTATGTAAGAAAGATATCCGCCGAGGAAGCAAAGAAAGGACACATCATCATCCTGAAAGATCAACTTTCGTTCTTCCCTCCCAGGGGAAAACCGTTTACCTTGTGCGAACGAGAGCAAGAGAAAAAGGTCTTTGTGGAATCGTATCGGTGCACTTGCCGCGGTCCGCAGTTACCCCACGATCATTACTTCATCCGATGGAATGGCGTGCGGTTTGGAGAGAGAATAACAATCACGAAGGACGAGAAGATCGCTGAGAAGTACAATTTCACCTCGAAGGGGTAGCAAAGCAGCAAGATCGAGAGTTTATTCAACTACCAATTATGCGGATTTGACATGCAAACGATACTTGGAGCCAATGGAGCCATCGGCGTTGAACTCGCAAAGAATCTCCCCCAATACACCGATAGAATCAGATTGGTGAGTCGCACTCCCAGGAAGGTGAACACCAATGACGAGCTTCTGTCTGCAGACCTGACAAGTGCAGGGCAGACCCTCAAAGCAGTTGAAGGATCAGAGATCGCATATCTCACGGCAGGACTTAAGTACAACATAAACGTCTGGCGGTCCCAGTGGCCGGTCATCATGAAAAACGTCATCGAGGCGTGCAAGAAGCATAACACGAAGCTCGTCTTCTTCGACAATGTCTATATGTACGGCAACGTCGACGGATGGATGACGGAGGAGACGCCCGTCCGTCCGACGAGCAAGAAGGGAGAACTCAGAGCCCTCGTCGCTGAGATGCTGATGAACGAGGCGAAGAAAGGAAACCTGCAAGCGCTTATCGCGAGGTCTGCCGATTTCTATGGTCATGACGCAAACACGAGCGTCTCGGGAATGCTGGTTTTTGAAAATCTGAAGAAGGGAAAGAAAGCCCAATGGCTGGTCAATGATCAAGCGAAGCATTCCCAGACATACACCCCCGACGCCGGAAAAGCGACGGCTATCCTCGGTAACTCACCCGGCGCCTACAATCAAGTCTGGCATCTGCCGACAGACAGAAACGTTCTCACCGGAAAGGAATTCATCGAGAAGGTCGCGAAGGAATTTGGAGTCGAGCCGCGATACTTCATCCTTTCGAAGTGGATGCTTCAGATGGCCGGACTCTTCAACGTCACCATCCGCGAGAGCATCGAAATGCTGTACCAGAGCACGGCAGACTATCTCTTCGATAGCAGTAAGTTCGGGAAAGCGTTCTCCTTTAAGACCACAACATACGATGAAGGGATACGTGAAACCGTGCAGTATCTTCTAGGGAACTCACCGAAGGACCGGCGGTAAGAGAATCATGAATTCGGGATGTCTGGTAACGCTCGCCGTTTTGCTCCCCAATCTCGCTTTTCTCTTCTTTCCCCCAACAAAGATTCCTGAAACGACCGCTGGTTCGCGGACATTCTCAGGAACGCCGATTCAAATCATGGAGAGAATTGGGCAGGCGGGAGTATTCATCATCCCCTTCTTCTATAAGATAGAGCTTCAAGGAAAGATCGGCCTGTTCGCGGTCGCGCCGATCACACTTACGATCTACTATGCCGGGTGGTGGCGATATGTCCGCCACGGCCGTGCATACAAACTCTTGTTCTCCCCTCTTTTCGGAATCCCGTTGCCGATGGCGATCAGTCCGGTTGTCTACTTTGGCGCTTGGTCATTCCTTTTCAATTCCTGGCCGCTCGCCACGGCGACGTTGATTCTGGCAATCGGACACATCAGTGTGAGCAATAAAGAGCGAAAAAGATCGTCTTAACCAAAAAGGCAGAGCTCCGATATAAAACGCATTCACGTTGAGGAGAAATTATGGATTTGCACGTTTGTCCCTGGTGGCTTGGGTATTTTCTTGCCTCCCCTATCAGAAAGCTGTGGCAGAGCCCAGAATCTATTCTTGGACCATTCATTCAAAAAGGGTACACTGTTCTGGATGTTGGAAGCGCGATGGGTTTCTTCAGTCTCCCGATGGCCCGGTTGGTCGGTGAGAATGGGCGCGTCGTTTGTGTGGATGTGCAGCAGAAGATGATCGATGGATTGAAAAGACGAGCCACAAAAGCAGGACTGGCGGGCCGAATGGAGTTTCGCGTCTGTGAATCGGCAACGCTTGCCATCGCCGATCTGAATGGAACGATCGATTTTGCTTTGGTATTTGCTGTTGTCCACGAGGCCCCCGACGCGGAGAGACTTTTTGCCGAGATCCACAAGGCGCTGAAGATCAGCGGACGCCTCTTGCTTTGTGAGCCTACCGGTCACGTTTCGGAACAAGCATTTGCGAAGACGCTGTCAACTGCCCAGTCAGTGGGATTCCAAATCGTCAGTGCAGCGGCAATTGCTCGAAGCCACTCCAGACTTTTGACAGCGGGGAAGACATCCAACTAGCGTCTGTTTCTGCGTGGACTACAGGCGGGTTTGGTATGGCCCCTGTATTTGTCTCGATGCCGGCACAAAAAATCCTTTTCACAACCTCAGACTGAGACGACGATGGAGAAAGAGTCCGAAATCTTGTTGGCTGGTGTCAAGCTCACGTGTAAGCACTGCAATCATGATCGCTTCAATGCCCGCAATGCGTTGTTGAAC
>JBEKOB010000172.1:0-3006 GCA_049522195.1 Bacteroidota bacterium | reverse complement strand
CACGAAGAACCTGTTAAGAAAGAAAAGCCCCGTTAAAAACAGGAAGTGAAAGCGGGCTGGGTGTCCCCGCAGCATCCATACAATGAGAACGAAGCTTGCGATTGTTAGAACGAGTGAGACGGACCTTGCGACGAACAGGCTCGAACCAAACATCTTGAACAGAATCCCCAGTAGCACCATATACCCCGGTGGCATCCAGAGGATATGGCGCACATCACTCAGGTTAGGGGAATAGAGGGAATTGTGTTGTTGGAATGAAATCGCCTGCTGGACGAATACCGCCTCGTCGGGCCAGGGGACCGGGAACGTGAAACCCGCTGCCACATGCACCCAAACGACGAGCGATATGAAGGCAAACATCACAAGAAAGAACAAGATATCAGAGCGAGCCCAGTTCTTCATACCAGATTTCAGCATAACTCGTTCTTAGACAGTAGCGGAGAGGGAGATGCGAAGTATATGAAGGGCGTAGTGCCTCCGAAGCTATGGAAATCCGTATCGAATTCCAATCACACCTGCGATTCTCTCGCGGGATTGAGACTATCTTCTCGTACGATAGCCTCTATTGGAACTCTCCCCAATATGTCCAGTGACTCAATCTCCCGTCATCATCGAGTGTCGTCTCGATGACCGCCCCCTTTACTTTTGCTGACACGGCTTTTATCTTGACTTCGTTCGGACCTACGACAGTATAGGTGAATGTTCCGTTTTCATTCGCTTGCATCTTCTCCGGCATTTTCAATCCCGTATATGCACCATTTCCGCCTCCCATGCTCGAGGGACGGATACGGTATTGGTATGCAAGCGCCGCCAGGTTGTTCAAGTCATTAATGAGGGCATCCCGATTAGCCACCATTGGCGATTTTGATCCCTGCGTTGTCGCAGCAAAGGCGCCTGTATATTTCCATCCCCAAAGACGACCATTTTCATCGAGCGACACGACGACAGTTCCAAATCCGTTCACCGAAGTTGCTTTGTACTGAACGAGACTGTCCGTTGCCGCAAGGATTTCATATGCTGCGTTCGAGTTCTTTGACATCTTTTCCGGGATTTTCAGACCCGTGTATACTCCTTGTCCGCCCCCCATGCTCTTTGGCCGGATGCGATATTGGTACGCGTACGCTGACAAGTTGTTCAGATCATTGATGATTGCGTCAAGGTTTGATTCCAGTCCCCCGGTCGCAACTTTCGAGAGCAGGTCGCTCCAACGCGGATCTGTCCGAAGGCTGACCAAATCTTCATCCTCCACGGTATGATTCCTGTCGCGCCATCCCTTTGCTATTGCAGCGTCGAGTGAATAGAAGGCGAGGTCTTTCTGTCCGGCGAGCGCATAGCAGCACGCTGCGTTATAAAGATGGACAGATGCGTTTATCGGATCAAACTGTGCAGCCAGAAGAAAGAGGGGTGCGCCTTCTGTAAAGGCCTTCTTTTCATACGCGGCCTGTGCCTTGCTGGCTATCTGATTTTGTTGCGCGCACAAGGTCAACACGAGAATCGTGAGCAGAACAATGGTTCCCGCGAGTCGGGCAACTGTGTTCTTCATGGCATCCTCCGAGCGTTGATGGTTGAATGCGGTGATTTGTTCTCTCTTCCTGGATCGTCTTCGGAACTCTTCATGCGTATGATAGGCAAAAAGCCGACCTGATTCCAGATTGCCCTCCATGGCTGTGCACCTGTGGACAATGATCAAGTATCTGTTATGTGTAAGATCTAATGCGAATGTGTGCCGACGTAGGCCTTCACAACCTGATAAACGAACTCCTGGCAAGCTTCGCCGGTCCTTGGTTCGTAAACGTCACCGTTCGTTGTGTTGTCGGAAACCACCCGAATCCCGAGGAATGCAACGTGGAAGAGGCCTGCGATCTGCGCCGCAGAGGAGGTCTCCATGTCCTCAGCAGAGGTCCCGTACTTGGAGTGGTACCGTTCAATGAGATCGATTTCGTCATTCCACATGTCGCTCGATCCGATGACTCCATCCACTACACGCCCCCGCTTGTACATACCCGAAACTCGCCTAGCGGCAGCCAGAAGTACGGTGTCGCCCGGAAATCGCGCCACCCTGCGCGCCGTGGAATCGTTTCCAGCACTTCCCTCAGACGCCATCAAGTCAAGTGGCACCCAGTTGAGAGCATTGCTTCCCGCTCCGGCAGCTCGATACGGAGCCCTAAAGGCCCCGAGGCTCACGGTGCTGGTACCAAGAACGACGTCGTACAAATGCAGACTGGGCTCATGTCCGCCGGCCGTCCCCTGATTGATAATTGCGATTGGATTGTAGCGCTCTATGGCAATCGCTGTTGCGGCCGCGGCATCTGCAACGCCCTTGAGCGTTCTGGAGACAATAACCGGATACCCATCCACCGTTCCTCGCCAGAATGTCCAGCCGCCGACCCGCTCGATACGAACATTGTCGAGACTGTTTGCCAGTTTTTCTGTTTCAGACCGCATCGCCCCTTGTACAACCACTGGGCGCGCACCAGCCGGTGGCCCTTGAGGAAAAGACACAGCAAAGAAAGTGAACGAGATAAGGAATAGAAACGCTACGCGACGTGGCATTGCAGGTCTCCTTCCCGGCGATTCTCAATGTTGAGGTCCGACGGGCTCGTGATTATGCGGTTCGTACGGAATAGTTCATCAGAGATTATCTTGACACGACACAAGCATGAATATGTTCCAGTAATGGGAAAAACAACCTCTCGAAAAGTTACGAGGTCACTCTGCGAATGTCAATCCACCATTGTTCGCGGCACCGTATCTGAGAATCGTATGCCGCAACTACGACCTTGTATCCCATCCGTAGCTTGACCTAGTCAGTACTGATCGCCGCATCCAAAAAAAAGCCGACCCGTTTCCAGGTCAGCTTTTGTTATTGACCATTATCAATCACTACTGTCCAACTACAAGTTGAAGAGATTCAACTGGTTGCGTGGAGGGCAGTGTTGGATTTTGCGTTCAATCGTTGTAAGTACTTGTGGAATAGGTTCTTTCTCGAACAGTGCGACGCTCAAG
>JBEKOB010000171.1:0-3180 GCA_049522195.1 Bacteroidota bacterium | reverse complement strand
TCGAGGAACTTCTCGGAGCGCTCCCGGAACGCGGCATAAAGATTGAAGGATATACTGTGAAGGTACAGTAGCTGTCTTCCAGGCTCGTCGATCACTAGTCCGTCAGGTAGCAAATGGGACAGACTCAACTCTTCCTCGTTGTTCTGGGCATGATGCTCATCGGCATCGCGATCTATGTCGGTGTGAGCATGTTCTCCGCGAACGCGGTGGAGGACTCGCGTAACGCAATCATTCTTGATCTGCAAAACTTTGCTTCGCGGGCCAATGCTTACTACTGGAAGCCGACGACACAAGGAGGCGGAGGCAAGAGTTTTGCCAACATCTCCATGTCGCAGGTTTATCCGATGTCCGAGAACCCGAACGCGGCATACCACATCGAAAGTGCGCAGGACGACCAGTGTGTCATTGCGGGAGTTGGCAAAGTCGTCACCACAAACGGCGATTCCATCCGCGTACGAATCCGCGTCACCACGCAACGTAATATTGTTGAGATTCTTAACTAACGTGCATGGCCCAGCAGAATTCATTTGACATCGTCTCAGAAGTCAACCTCCAGGAAGTCGACAACGCCCTCAATCAAGCCCGCAAAGAGATCATCCAGCGATACGATTTCAAAGACTCCAAGACTCAGATCGATTTCAACACCAAAGAGAAGCAGATTACCCTTCACACCATCGACGAGTTCCATCTCAAGAGCGCCGTCGATATCCTGCAGTCGAAGCTGATCAAGAGAGGGGTTTCAATCAAGGCGCTCCGCTACGGTCCCATGGAGACTGCGGTGGGCGCGACTGTCAAGCAGCAGATTACACTTGTGGTAGGGATCAGCAAGGATGACGCCCGGGGTGTTGTCAAGATGATCAAGGATTCCAAGATCCGAGTCCAGGCCCAGATTATGGATGACCAGGTCCGCGTAAGCGGCAAGGACAAGGACGATCTCCAGTCGGTGATCCAACTGCTTCGCGATGCTGATTTGTCGTTTCCTGTGCAATTCGTCAACTATCGATAGATGACCAGCGCTCGTTCTTTCGTTTCGTTTGCAGGATTTCTGCTTCTCTGCCTCTGCTGTTCCCCTTTCATCACACAAGCCGAGAAAATCACACTTCGGGTTCAGGTTGGCGACAAATCGAGCACAGTCGCGGGCTATGACAGCGCCGGCGTCATATTCGTTTCTGTGCAGGAATACGCATCAGCACTCTCCCTGCCGTCCACGATCAGCACACAGAGAAAAAAAATCGAATTGCGGCTTCCAAATCATCGCGTAAAAGTCACAGCCGGAAGCCCCTTTCTCGTCATCACCGATATCTCGACAAACATCTCGTCCGTCTACCAGGTAACAAGGGATGTGCTTGAGATCGACAGCCTTTTCTTCGCTCCGGCTTCTGAGTTCGTCGCTCTGCTCGAGAGGCTCTCCCCGTTGGGCGCTTCGCTGCAGGCAGAATCCCACGTTCTCTCAAAGGAACCGGTGACAGCGGAGTCGCAGTTCGACGTCACAGGCCTTGCGGTCGAGCCGCGACTTAACGGATATCTCCTCACGATCAAAATGGCGAGGAAGCCAGGCAATATCGATGCTTTCCTGTCTCACGATGGCTGGCTGTATGTCACCATCAATGACGCCTGGGCTGATACAGTGGCTCTCAGCCGCTTCAAGCCAACCGATGCCATTCGACGCGTGCTCGTTTTTCAATCGCCAACATCAGTTCAGCTCACGTTCCAGGTCTCGCCCGACATTGTGCAGGTTGATCCGCTGATTGACAATCAATCCCCGGACCTGCTTGTTGCACTTCACACGCGGACTGAGTTGCAGAAGGAAGAACTTGAGAAGCAGAAGGCAGAGGAGGCCAGTAAGAGACAGGAAGATACGCAGGACAGACTGCAACGGGCCCGGGATCGGTCCAAACTCGACGTGATTGTGATCGACGCAGGCCATGGCGGGAAAGACCCCGGAACTATAGGCGTGTCAGGAACCCGTGAGAAGGACGTTGCCCTCGGCGTCGCCCTGAAGCTCGGGGAGCTTATCAAGCAGGACATGAAAGATGTTCACGTTGTGTTCACCCGCAAGAACGATACGTTTGTGGAGCTCTATCAGAGAGGGAAAATCGCGAACGACGCTGGCGGCAAGCTCTTCATCAGCATACACTGCAATTCGACCGAGCGAAAGCCCTCGTCCGCAAATGGATTCGAGATCTACATCCTTCGCCCCGGCAAGACGGAAAGCGCAATCCGGATCGCCGAAAAGGAAAACGATGCGGTCAAATATGAGGACAACTACAAGGACCGATACCAGGAGCTGACCGAGGAGAACTTCATTCTGATCACGATGCGCCAAAGTGCTTTTGTGCGATACAGTGAGGAGTTCGCTGTACAAGCGAGCGAAGCAATGGCAAACCTGCTGAAAATCCAGAACAGCGGCGTCAAGCAGGCAGGATTCCTCGTCCTGGTCGGCGCATCAATGCCGAATGTCCTCGTGGAAACAGGATACCTTTCAAATAGAAAAGAAGAAAGGATCCTCCGCAGTCCGGAAGGCCAGCGGACAATCGCAGAAGCTCTCTTCGAAGGTATCAAGCGCTACAAAGTGGAATACGAGAGGGCGCTTCAGTAGGCCAATCACAAGCCAGCTTCACATTCCAGGCTTCGCCTCTATTGAGCACGACCCTGCTGAGTCAATTTCAAGTTCCTGCGCTCTGCACGATGCGTCTCCAGTGATATCTCAAATGAAATCCCCGTAGGACTTACTGGCAATAACACTAGCCGCGGGCTCTCCCCCCCCCCGTTGTGTTCGTCGAGTTCTCTTTCTTTCATCCCGCAATTCATATTCAACCGTTAAGGATTCGTGATGTGTCACTTATCGAATCGGCCAGTATACATGCCGCATTGGTGTATGGTGGAAGTATTCATTCGCTCTTTGCGATAAATGCGAATCCCTTTGCCGGCCTCATTTCGCTTGACATACTCCCGAAGTTTTTCAATATTCTCGCAGGCTACTATTCAATCGTGCAGGCGTGGAACTCATGCTGCATCACTCTCACTATGCCCCCCTTTTTGGATTCTATTCTTATCGATCTTACAATCGTATCAGGAGAATAATGATATGAAGTCCGTTAGATACGTCCTCAGCATCCTGTTACTATTCTCGGCTTCAATCGCCTGGGCGCAAACAGGCAAGATAGCTGGAAAAGTGGT
>JBEKOB010000170.1:0-3254 GCA_049522195.1 Bacteroidota bacterium | reverse complement strand
GACGCTGACGGGGACGATCAGAAGGGGTTTGATCTGAATACGAAGGTTCGGCTATTCGAAGTAGAGGGCGCGGATGGAAAACTATGAATTGCCTTGCATTTTATTGACTTTCGCGGTATCTTTTCTTCGAACCCCAAAGTAATTGGGGTTTTTATATGTCATAGAGGAAAGCTTATGTACACGTTTTTCATAGCAATCGAGGTCTTGATCAGCATCTTCCTAACGATCGTCGTTCTGATGCAGGCGAGCAAGGGGGGCGGTCTTGCGGGTACGCTCGGCACGAGCAATCTTGGGACGGTGTTTGGCGTTCGGCGGACATCTGATTTCCTGACCAGGACAACGACGATCCTGGCTACTCTCTTCATGGTGGTGGCGTTGTTTATCAACCTGGTCGTCCTCCCACGGGCGGAAAAAACGCAAGAGAGTGTTATTCAATCGGGACCCCAGCCTTCGGCACTGCCGCCGATGCAACAACCGGCACAGCAACAGGCGACGCCTCAGCAGAAGCCAGCGGGCAAGTAGGTTAGGGTTTTCTCGGGATGTAGATGTACCTATGACTCGTCCTTTGGCTCGCGGACCTGTGGTTTGCTCGCAAGGATGAAATGATATTGTAGTTGAAGCACCCATGGCTCAATTGGTAGAGCAACTGACTCTTAATCAGTGGGTTGCAGGTTCGAGTCCTGCTGGGTGCACAGAAACACAAGGGGTCCGCTTTCTGTGGACCCCGATGTGTTCTTGGGTGTCAATGGAGCATCAAGTTGTCCAGTCGAGTCGGTGTATGAGGAAACGTGTGCGACGCGATTCGAAGAGCGGAAACGTGAAGAGTATCTTGAGAGTGGACCAGGCCACACTTACATCAACAGCGTGATATCGACACTGGCCTGAATTGAGATAAAAGGTAAATCGCCGAAGTGGCGGAATTGGTAGACGCGCTGGACTCAAAATCCAGTTTGGCTTACCCCAAGTGGGGGTTCGAGTCCCCCCTTCGGCACACAATCACCCTGGAGGATGTTGATGCACTAAGGATACGACTTTCAGCATACGACAATTGAAGTATCCTCAAACATCCTTGGGTCGAAGACCTTTCATACTCCTTCTTGTGCTGGCACCATTGGTTGTCCATGCGCAGCACAATCAGAGCGAGTCCGGCGTTGCCCCCCGTTACCTGGCTGTCATTCAACTTACACCTCTTGATACATCCTACTCTCTGCCTCACACGTTTTTGCTGCAAGGCAGTGAAAATGTCCTTCTCGACTCGCTTCACGCGCTGCAACGCAGCGTTGACTATGAGATACAATATTCGCGTGGCTTGATATCACTTCGTTCTGGACGACTTGCATCCATTCTCGCCGATTCATCAGCCCATTTTATCATCGTCGGATATGAGATCCTTCCGTTTGCCCTTAGACGAGAATATTCGTTGCGCCATATGATACTATCGAAAGACTCTGCCGGAGGTGTAACCCGCAAAGTTGAACCATCGTTGACCAGATTTTCGATGGACGACGTGTTTGGCCCAGGCCTTCAGAAAAGTGGTTCGATCTTTCGGGGACTCACAGTCGGATCAAATCAGGATCTGACACTGAACTCTGGGTTCCGTATGCAACTCGCTGGAAAATTGTCGTCGGACCTTGACATCGTCGCAGCCCTGACGGATGAGAATGTCCCGATTCAGCCGGAGGGGACGACACAGACGCTGCAAGAGCTGGACAAAGTGTTCATTCAGCTGAAAAACCCTCGCTACGGTGCGACGCTGGGCGATTTCGTATACGAAATTGGAGATCAAAATGGAGGAGAGTTTGGGCGGATTTCACGGAAACTTCAGGGGGCCCAGGGTATCGCGTCACTGCAGAATGTGTTCGGCGCCGGCAGCACACTCGTAATTGGCCTTACTGGAGGAACATCCAGAGGGAAGTACACAAGCAACCAGTTCCAGGGCGTAGAGGGAACTCAGGGACCATACCTGCTGACAGGGCAGGACGCTGCTGTCCGACCGATCATCATCGCGGGGACGGAACGAGTCTATATCGATGGACAGTTAATGACTCGTGGAGAGACGAATGACTATACCATTGATTATAGCACGGGAGAGGTGTTCTTCTCCGCGCGGCGGCTGATCACGAACGCAACGCGTATTACCGTCGATTTCGAATACACTGATCGGCAGTTCACTCGTAACCTGGTGGGGGTCTCGGCTCGAGCCAGCGCCTTGGATAATCGCCTTCGCGTGTTCACCTCACTGACGCAAGAGGCAGACGATCCTTCCTCTCCAATCGATATCACGCTGACCGACAGCCTTCGATCCATCATAGCAGGAAGTGGCACGGACCGTTACAAGGCGAGTGTGAGTGGAGTGACCTATGCAGGTCTCGATTCAGTAACCCTTCGAGCTCGTGGCCAATATATCCTCAGAGACACCCTCTTGAATGGGAAACCTCGCACGTACCTTGTCTACGCTCCCGGAGATTTCCAGGCGTTCTATTCTGCGACATTCAACGCTGTAACTGAGATGCCCGCTGATTCCATCGGATACAACAGATCAAACTCCGGCGGCTACGTGATTGCCGGATTGGGCAAGGGGAGCTACTTGCCGGTTCAGTTTCTGCCGATTCCGGAGCTCCATAGAGTGATGAATGGAACGGTGAGCTTCGCTCCCTGTTCCGACGTCACCATCGCAGCCGACTATGCTTTGAGTTCATATGATCGGAACCGTTTGTCCAACCTCGATGATAACGCAAACCAGGGGGGTGCTTATAAGCTCAGCGCTGCATATCACCCGAAGGAAGTGCTTCTGGGCACGACGCGATTGGGCGAGGTCAGCCTGACCTTGTTCGACCGTTTTGTAGACCATCGCTTTGTCTCGCTTGATCGTGCCAATGAAATTGAATTTAACCGGAACTGGAATATCAACAACTCTGGTGTTGGAGATGAGGAGATTCGGCAGGCGGTTCTCGCGTACAAGCCGATGGGGAATCTCGAGCTCGGGGCCGGGTACGGCTCCTTGGAGCGACAGGGGAGCGTGCGCTCAACTCGCATGACGTTGAATGTATCCGTTGCTGACTCGGCGTTGCCGAAAGTCGGCTATGGATCGGAGTATATTGAAAGCGAGGATCTTGTCAGCTCAACAAAATCTGCCTGGACGCGGCAAAAAGGTACCGTTTCGGCCAACTTCTGGAAGCTCGCACCGGTCTTGAGGATTGAAACGGAAGATAGGCAAGATCGAATCCCTTCCGCCGATTCTCTTCAACGAGGAA
>JBEKOB010000169.1:0-3666 GCA_049522195.1 Bacteroidota bacterium | reverse complement strand
AAACAAGCGTGACCGTCGCCTCGATGCAGGGGCGACGGTCACGATGCAACCTCTTCAAGCATTCCTAGTTTCTCTTCTCGAGTTTCACCTTCACTGTCTTGGTCTCTGCACCCCGCTTTATCACCACATCAACTTCATCCCCGGGTTTGTATTCACCGAGCGCATAGGTGAAGTCGTACAAGTTATTGATGTCTATCTTTCCGAATTTGACAATGATGTCACCTCCGGTCATCCCGGCCTTTGATGCAGGACTTCCCTCACGAACACCGGAAATCTTCATGCCTTGCACCGGCTCACCGAAGTCAGGGATAGTACCCATATAGACGCGGGTACTTCGGCCAGCACTGGGCTGACGAGGAGCTTCCACCGCCACGTAGTGTGGACGGTCCGCGGCCTGATCGAGTTCTTCAGCTATACCTTCAATGTAGCGCACTACTTGCTCCTCACCCGGATAGTTTAACTTATCGTAGGTGTCAGAAGGCCGGTGATAATCTGAGTGTATGTCCGTGAAGAAATGGAAAACCGGGATCTGTTTCCCATAGAACGAAGCATGATCGCTCGGACCATAACCATCTTTGTTGAGCTTCAGGACAAAGATCGAGTCCTTGTTGTGCTTTTTCACCATCTCTTCGAATCCCGCAGATGTCCCAACACCATACACGATGAGCCCGCGGTTATTCAGTCGGCCAATCATATCCATGTTTATCATCACCGCCACCCGATCAAGAGGCAGAAGGGGATGGTTGACGTAGTACGCTGAGCCCAGGAGTCCCAATTCCTCTCCTGAGAATGAAATGAACAGCATACTTCTCTTCAAAGTCGTTTTCATTCCTGCGAACGCCTGTGCCAATTCCAGCAAGCCCGCAGTGCCAGAAGCGTTGTCATCTGCTCCATGATGGATCGCTACTGTATCCGGTTTTAGCGATCCCGACCCTTCGCCCCCCATACCCAAATGATCATAGTGAGCGCCCAGAACTATCATCTGGTCCTTGAGGCTTGGATCGTTTCCTTCAAGGAATCCAATGACATTCTTCGTTGTTTGTCGAATTTCCTTTAGGTCTGTTTTGAGCCGGATAAACACTTTGGGGAGGTCTACTGACCGTCGTGCCTTGGTTTGATTAATCTCATTCTGAAGATTCTTGACTGATTTCCCCGCCGCCGCAAGGATCAGATCAGCGGTTCTTCGCGTGATATTGACCGCTGGAAGACCTGCATTTCCCGTTGCATTATCATATGTTAGCTTCATCAGATCGTCTGTATCCGAATCTTCAGGTCCCGTGACCACAATCAGGACACGCGCTCCAAACGCTTGCGCCTTTGACGCCTTATAGCGCAGACTTGAGAACTGACCCAAGTCTCGTGCGGAATCAGTGGGAGGAGCGTTTCTGAAGACCATCACAGCCTTCCCCTTAACATCCATTCCTGCATAATCATCATACTTCTTTGCTGTATCTGAAATGCCATAACCCACAAAAACTACGGGACCTGCAAACGATTCGCTCGAGGAAAATCCAAGGGGACAAAAGTCCTTGTTCAAGGCAGCTTGGACCACTTTACCATCAACTTCGAACGAGAAGCTATTACCATCACCAAGCCTTATGCCTGCGACGAACTCGAAGTCCTGAAAGTACGATCCCTGAGCACCTAGTGGCTTGAGCCCGTAGGCTTTGAACTCATTCGCGATATACTGAGCTGCCTCTTCCGCTCCCTTGCTCCCACTCTTTCTCCCCTGTAATTGATCAGACGCAAGATACTTAACGTGCTTTGACAATTCTGCCGCTGTAATTTCCGGACTGGACTGGGCTAGGACGTAATATCTGAATCCAAATGTTAGGACCAAGAACATTACCAAAAGACGCTGCAACTGTTTCATGCACTCTCCTTTTTGGATTTTTGAAATTCCTGTGCGTCGAAATACTGTCCGGTCGTACCGCGACTCTGATCCGAGGCGAGGTAAACAAATACCTCCAGCACCTCTGAAGGGGACCTGAGCTTTGACCGATCCTCTTCCGGGTAGGCGGCATGTCGCATATCAGTGTCCATCGGCCCCGGGTTGACTGAATTGACCCGCACTCCGTCGATCTTCACCTCATCTGCCAGCGTTTGCGTGAATCCTTCAAGAGCGAATTTCGAAGTGGCATATGCTCCCCAACGCTGTCGTCCTCTCTTGCCCACTGATGAGCCTACATTGATGATCGAGCCGGACTTCTGTTTCAACATCTGGGGCAAGAAAGCTCTCGTCACGGCGAAAAGGCCGTTGACATTGACGTCGATGATGCGATTCCAGGTCGCGGCTGTCCATTCAGCAATATTGATCCTTGGTCCTAATTGTGAGGCATTGTTCACCAGCACGTCTATTGATCCATACTCCTCCAAAACCATTGCGGCGAAACGCTCTACCTGGCTGTGGTCGGCGATGTCGCAGCTCGCCACGAGTGGAGGAGTAGCTCGCAAGCTCAGTTCGAGTTCAACTCTCTTGAGCTCATCGGTGGATCTGGCACAGAGCGCGAGGCGGGCTCCCTCTGCTGCGAACCGGAAGGCGAGAGCGCGACCAAGTCCCTTGGAAGCACCTGTAATGACTATTCTTTTGTCTTTGAGAACCATAAGAGTGAAGGCTCACTCGGCCGGTGGATGCAGAGATGGGCCGGAAACGGTTAGGTGAGAAAAATAATCAACGGACAGCGTCATTCTGGTCGCGAAGGGCCAACGAACAGCTTATTCAACCCAGTCGGCAACAAACACATTAAACTCGTAGCGCGCTTTCGCGTTACGATCCGATACAAAAACGACTTTCTTTCCGTCCTTTGAAAACATAGGAAAGGCGTTGAAATGTCCCTCAGAAGTGATCTGCTCCAATCCAGTTCCGTCGGCCTTCATCGCGAAGAGATCGAAGAAACGCCCTCCCGGGTGCTTCATATTCGAGGCAAAGATGATGCGCTTGTCGCCAGGGAAGAAGAACGGTGCAAAGTTCGCAGCATTGTTGTGCGTCAGTTGCGTACGATTCCTGCCGTCTGCATCGCAGACGAAAATTTCCATTTTCCCCGGCTTCACGAGTTGATCGGCGAGAAGGGATTTGTATTCAGCTACTTCACCTGGCTCCGTAGGATGGTATCCCCGGTACACGATCCTCTTTCCGTCCCAGGAGAAGAAAGCACCGCCGTCATAACCAAGATCGTGCGTAATGCGTTTGACATTGGAGCCATCGAGATTCATTGTATAAAGTTCCAGATCTCCATCGCGCGATGACGTAAACACGATCTTGTCTCCCTTAGGGGAAACGGTTGCCTCCGCGTCGTATCCGGCGCTCGCAGAAAGTGCTCGAAGCCCCGACCCATCTGCATTCGCCTCGAAGATATCATAGTCATTGAATACGCCCCAGACATATCCTTTGGATTTGTCAGGGGAGGGGGGACAATTATCACCATGTGCTTGCGTTGATGCATAGATGATTTTCTTGTTACCCGGCAGGAAGTATCCACACGTTGTCCGACCTTTTCCTGTGCTGACCAATTGCTGGGACGATCCATCGATGTTCATTATGAACATCTGATCGCAGCTGTAGGGGGGACGTGTCGATTGGAAAATGAGCTGTTGACCATCAAAGGAAAAATATGCTTCCGCATTCGTTCCGCCAAACGTCAGCTGGCGAATGTTGCGAAGATGTTT
>JBEKOB010000168.1:0-3672 GCA_049522195.1 Bacteroidota bacterium | reverse complement strand
GTGTCTCTGTCAAAGAACTCAAACGCATTGAGCGTTGGCTAAACAATCGTCCAAGGAA
This sequence comes from Bacteroidota bacterium, assembly GCA_049522195.1. GTDB lineage: Bacteria > Bacteroidota > Ignavibacteria > UBA10030 > UBA10030 > UBA9647. The sequence continues at coordinate 3,614 of JBEKOB010000168.1, read as the reverse complement.
AGTGCTACATTACGACACCCCTCGCGAACGCTATCGTCGGATCGTTGCACTTCCTCATTGAATTCAGCTATTCATTATTGGATATTCACCTGTGTTCTCATCTTTTTCCGCGGGCAAACCAGGAGACCCTTCCATGAAAATGAAACGAAATACGCTCCTCACGTTTCTTGTTCTTCTTCTTGCAAGCTCAAATCTTTCTTCCCAGCCCCTCCCATCCTACAAAGATCCGAAAGCTCCCGTCGAATCGCGTGTCCAGGATCTTCTCTCCAGGATGACGCTGGAGGAGAAAATCGATATGATCGGCGGATTCGAGAGCTTCTATATCAAGCCGAGCGATCGACTGGGAATCCCGAAAATCAAGATGGCGGACGGGCCACTCGGTGTGCGGAATTACGGCAAGGCGAGTGCGTTTCCGGCCGGGATTGCCTTCGCGGCATCGTGGAATACAGCCCTTACCGAGCAGTATGGTGAAGCAATTGGAAAGGAAGCCCGATCGAAGGGAGTGCATATCATGCTCGCTCCCGGTGTCAATATCTACCGGGCGCCGATGTGCGGCCGTAACTTTGAGTATTACGGCGAAGATCCGTATCTGGCAAGCAGAATGGTTGTCGCATACATCACGGGAGTTCAAAGCCGGGGAGTTGTTGCGACAGTCAAACACTATGCTGCAAATAACGAGGAATACGATCGCCATACTGTCAGCTCTGATGTCGATGAGCGGACGCTTCGTGAGATCTATTTGCCGGCATTCAGGGCCGCCGTGGAAGAAGCACATGTCGGGGCGGTGATGAATTCCTACAATCTCTTGAACGGAGTGCACACATCGCAGAGTCAACACCTTCTTAATGAAGTGCTGAAAGGTGACTGGAAATTTGATGGCATTGTGATGTCAGATTGGGGATCGACGTATGATGGCGTCGCCGCGGCAAATGCCGGACTCGATCTCGAGATGCCGTCAGGCCAGCACATGAACCGTGACACGCTTCTGCCGGCGATCAAAGCGGGAAAGCTGAGCATCTCGACCATCGAAGACAAGGTGCGAAGGATGCTCAGGGTGATGTTCCGATTCGGATTCTTTGACCGTCCGCAACTTGACTCGTCGTTACCTCTTTACAGTCCCGATTCGAAGACGGTCGCACTTCAGGCTGCCCGCGAAGGAATCGTGTTGCTGAAGAACGATAACAACATTCTCCCTCTTGAGAGATGGAAAGTCAAATCAATCGCCGTACTTGGCCCGAATGCTCACCCGGCAGTCACCGGCGGAGGAGGGAGCTCAATCATACAGCCCTTCCGCTCCGTCAGCCCTCTCGATGGAATCATCGCCGCAGCTGGCGAGGGGATCAAGGTTTTCTACGCCGCCGGCGTCGGAGCGGATGTTGCCTCGATATTCCGGAATTCAGAATTCTCGACCTCTTCGACCGACAATCAGCAGGTGCGCGGACTCAAGGGAGAGTACTTCTCCAACCGTGATCTTTCAGGTTTACCGACGCTGACCCGGATAGATCGGCGCGTTGCGTTTGATTGGGGAGAAGCGTCACCTGCTCCGGGGATGCCAGAGGACGATTTCTCCGTCCGATGGACAGGAAAAATTCGTGTGGAATCTGATGGTGAATATGAGTTCTTTGTCAGGGGAGACGATGGTTATCGCCTCACCGTCGGCGATCGACTCGTCCTCGACGAGTGGCGTGATCAAGGTGCCACCTTGAAGCAAGCGAAGATCACGCTGAAAGGTGGAGGATTCGTCGACGTCAAGCTCGAATACTATGAGCGTAGCGGCGACGCCGAGATCAATTTCGGCTGGAGGAAGGCGGACGAGCCGAAGGAATCAGAGGCAGCTAAGCTCGCTGCTCAGTGTGATGTCGCCGTCGTTTGCGTCGGTTTCAATTCGACAACAGAGGGAGAAGGCTTCGATCGTCCTTTCGAAATGCCGAAGGAACAAGAAGAACTGATTAAGGAGGTCTCGAAGGTAAACAAGAAAACCGTCGTCGTACTCATGGCTGGCGGTAACGTGTCGATGTCGGGTTGGCTGAGCGATGTTGCCGGGTTGCTGCACACATGGTATCCGGGCCAGGAGGGTGGGACGGCGCTTGCGGAGATCCTGTTTGGCGATGTGAATCCGTCCGGCAGGCTCCCAGCATCCTTCGAAAAGCGGTGGGAGGATAATGCGACCTTCAATTCCTATTATGCAAAGGATAAGAAGCTGTCGTATTCAGAAGGGGTTTTCGTCGGCTACCGGCACTTCGATGCAAAAGACATCGAGCCGCTCTTTCCGTTTGGGTTCGGGTTGTCATACACGACGTTCGAGTATCGTAATCTGAAAGTTACTCCCAGTGCGAGCGTGACGGATCCAAAAGTAACTGTGGATTTTGAAGTCGTGAATACAGGAACTCGCGCAGGGGCGGAGGTTGCGCAAGTGTACGTCGGAGAAGTAAATCCCGGTTTGCCCAGACCGGTCAAGGAGCTCAAAGGGTTCGAAAAAGTCTGGCTGAAACCAGGTGAATCGACGAAGGTTTCGGTTACGCTGGACAAGCAAGCGTTCCCTTACTACGATGTTGGAAGCAAGCGTTGGAACATCAAGCCCGGCAACTTCCTGATCAGTGTCGGTAGTTCTTCGAGGCTGATTCGGTTCAGTCAGCAAGTGACGCTTGCCAAATAAGAGCGAGTCGGACTTGAGAGGTATAGAGATGTCTTTTTGTTGCTTGATCAGGCTTCGTCAGTTGAATATATCCTGAATGAATGTAGCATCACTTATCCATTACTTCCGGAGGTCCCATAATGTTCTCACGTCGAAATTTTCTCAAGGTCGGAGGATTATCTATTTCGGCTGCAGGGTTAGTCAACAGCCTATTCACGAACACGTCGGAGGCTCAGGAGGCGAAGCTCCAGAATATGGTATCGGGAGTGAAGCCGTTGGCGCCGGAAGACTATGAAGAGCGGTTGGAGCAGGCGCGAAAGCTGATGGCAAAGTCCAAGATGGATGCGCTGTTCGTCAGCGGCGGATCCGACCTCGGCTACTTCACCAATGTTAACTGGTTTCTGAGTGAGAGGACCTTCGGAGGGATCATCAACCGGAAAGGAAAGACCATCTGGGTGTGGCCGGCATTCGAGGCCGAGAGCGCCAGAGAGATGATCCCGAAAGACCAGGAGCTGCGCACGTGGGAAGAACATGAAAATCCGTTTCAATTGATCGCCGGAGTAATGAAAGATCTCGGCGCCGCGTCGGGAAAGCTCGGTATCGCACCGGCGACGAGAAGTTTCGTCGTTTTCGGACTCAAGAAAGAAGTCCCGGAACTGGAACTGGTCAACGGAGCGATTATCAGCGAAGGGTGCAGGGGGATCAAATCTCCAAAGGAGCTCTCCTACATGGAGCTCGCCAACAAGATTACAAAACTCGCGTATGCGGAAGGGTTCAAACAACTCAAGGAAGGCATGTCGCCACGCGATCTCTCGGGCTCCATCAGCGCAGCTCATCAACAGATGGGGGTCCGAGGAAGCGGCGGGCCGCAGTTTGGGTTGAGTACCGCCTTCCCGCATGGCTCGCGTGCGCAGCGGACTCTCCACGAGGGCGATGTGATCATGGTAGATGGCGGATGCAGTGTGGAGGGATACCAATC
>JBEKOB010000167.1:0-3678 GCA_049522195.1 Bacteroidota bacterium | reverse complement strand
GAAAAGCAACCCGGGTCGGCGTCAAAGGGACCGAACCTTCGCGGATTCGAACCCAGTATGGCGACGAGATCACAGAGCAAACGATCCCGCTTCCCAACCACAGAAAAGCTGCGGCACTTGTTCTGCAGTATGTCGCAGACCATGGCATCCACGTTGATTATGTTGGCCATCGGTTCGTACACGGCGGAAGCTACTTTCAGCACTCTGTCTTCGTCAATGAGCAAATCCTTGAGACACTGAAGCTTTGTCAGCCGCTTGCCCCGATTCACAATCCTACCTCCCTCAGTGTCATTGAGGAATGAAGTGCGCGACCTGGTGATTCGCGAAGCCATGCACTGTCCGGCAGGCCGTCTAGTCCTGCATGACAAAAAGACTCGGAAGGAGATCGAAGATCATCTGGAGCCTGCCATTGGCATCGTCGAGGACCCCGCTCGGGGATGCAGCGGACCGCTCTGGGTGCAGGGAGGCATCGCGATCGAATCATCGGACGGCCGAAGGTATGAGAAGCGGAACCGGGTGACTCTCTGTCGCTGTGGAGCCTCAGACAATATGCCCTTCTGCAACGGCAGCCATGCCAGCATGAAATTCCACGACGGCATAATGAAGGACGAAGAATGAAAGTGAATATCCCTGCGACGAGAGAGAGACTTGTGAAACGGCGTGTCAAAGTCAGTTGATGATGAGTAAGGAGGTGTACCGTGGGAAAGAAAATGCACGAGAACGAACAGAATCTGCTGCCGCCAGCTGACTTGGAGGGTGAAATTGAAAGATTGCGAGAGGTCCTGATCATTGAGCGGGAAAGAAACCTGCGTACGCTGGCCGATTTCAAGAACTATCGCCGCCGGGTTGAGTGTGATGGCAAGAAGCTTGCGGAGGAAGGCAAGCGGGAGATCATACCCCCACTCCTGGATATTATCGACGATGTAGATAAAGCAATGCAGTGGGCAGGTGACGGAGGACAACCCGTTGCGGAAGGATTGCGAATGATTCACAAGAAACTTCTTGCGCTGCTGGAAACGAATGGCGTTCTTCCATTCGACAGCGTTGGTGCGTCGTTCAATCCTGATCTGCACGAGGCGGTTACGATGGTGGAGCGCGGAGATCTTGAACCGGGAACCGTCGTCGACGAGCTCCGTCGCGGTTATCTCTGGAACAATGAAGTCTTGCGCCATGCGCAAGTACGAGTTGCCGAATGATCAACATCCTGTGATGAACAGAGGACGATAAGACTATGCAGTACAAAGACTACTACAAAGTTCTGGGCGTTCAAAAAACGGCAACACCTGCAGAGATCAAGAAGGCGTATCGAGCGCTTGCCAACAAGTATCATCCCGATAAGGCTAAGGGAGACAAAGCAGCTGAAGAAAAGTTCAAGGAGATCAACGAGGCCAACGAAGTCCTCAGCGATCCGGTGAAGCGAAAAAAGTACGATCAGTTTGGCGCTGATTGGAAGCACTACGAGGAATCCGGAGCGCAACCGGGAGGGTTCGATTGGTCGAAGTACGCAAGCGGCGGCGGTGGACAAACACACCGGACGAGCACGAATGAATCCGATGCGATGTTTACCGAAGACGGCGTCGGTGATCTTTTTGAGATGCTGTTTGGGCAACGCAGTGGTCAGAGGCAAGGAAGACGAAACGTTGTCATGAAGGGCGAGGATCTTGAAACAGAAACAACCCTTTCGCTTGAAGAAGCGTATCACGGCACGACGCGGCTGATCCAGCTCAATGGACAAACAATTAAGGTGACGATCAAACCAGGCGTCGCAGATCAGCAAATGCTGAGAATTGCAGGTAAAGGGGGGAGCGGATCAAACGGCGGCCCCAACGGCGACCTTTATATCACTGTCAAGGTTGTGCCGCATCCAAGATATAAGCGAAAGGGGAATGATCTCCACTGTGACCTCCCCGTTGAGTTGTATACTGCTCTCCTTGGCGGAAAGACTCAGATCAATACCCTAAAAAGTAAAGTAACAGTCAATATTCCGAAGGGAACGCCAAACGGAAAAGAGCTCAGACTTCAGGGACTTGGAATGCCCGTGTATGCTAAAAAGAACAAGTTCGGGAATCTTCATGTGAAGGTTGACATCGTCTTGCCGGAGAATCTCAGCCAGGAGGAAACAGAGCTGTTCGGGAGACTGGCTGCGTTACGGAAATGACTCCCTGAACTGATGGAACAGCATGAAAAATGAGCCAGGAAGTAGAAATCATCATTCACCTCGAAACCTTGGATTCACTGGAATAAATTGAAGAAGAAATAATGAAACCGAAAAACATTGCAGTCTTGGTGGGAAGCCTTCGAAAGGAATCCTTCAACCGAAAGGTGGCGAAGACGCTGGTAGCACTGGCGCCTGAGTCGCTAAAACTTGAAATCTTGGAGATCGGTGAACTTCCGATGTACAACCAGGATCTCGAAGAGACGCCGCCTACGGCGTGGACGGAGTTTCGGAATCGAGTGAAGCTCTATGACGGGGTCCTCTTCGTTACGCCCGAGTATAACCCTCGGTTCCTGCGTGCTTAAGAACGCTATCGACGTCGGCTCCCGCCCTTATGGAAAAAACATATGGGATGGAAAGCCGGGTGCAGTTGTGACTGTTTCGCCGGGAGCCCTGGGCGGATTTGGCGCAAATCATCACTTGAGACAATCCTTGGTGTCCGTAAATGTGCCAGCAATGGCGCAGCCAGAAGCATACATCGGAGGTGCCGCAAAACTATTTGATGATCGAGGCAATCTTACAAATGGCTCAACGAGGGACTTTTTGAAGAAGTTCATGGCTGAATTTGCTCAATGGGTCGCTGGAAATTCTGATTAGTAGCTTAAGAGAGAGATGATCATGGCACAAACAATTCTTCACAAAGCGGAAAGCCGCGGCGACGCTAACCACGGCTGGCTGCACAGCAGGCACACATTCAGCTTTGCCGATTACTACAATCCTGAACGCATGCACTTCGGTGCGTTGCGCGTTTTGAATGATGACCGTGTAGAAGCGGGGATGGGATTTGGCACGCATCCTCACGACAACATGGAAATCGTCTCCATTCCACTCGAAGGCGATTTGGAACATAAGGATAGCATGGGCAACGTCTCGGTTATCAAAAACGGCGACGTGCAGGTGATGAGTGCGGGCACCGGCATTACACACAGCGAATACAACGAGAACAAAGACAGGCTGGTGAAGTTCCTTCAAATATGGATTTTCCCGAACAAGAGGAATGTCAAGCCGCGCTATGACCAGATTTCATTGAAGAGCAGCGACCGTCATAATACGCTCCAACAGATTCTTTCACCCAATGCTGATGATGCGGGCGTGTGGATTTATCAGGATGCCTGGTTTCATCTCGGACATTTTGATAAGGATGTTTCGACCGACTACACCATCAAGAAAAAGGGGAATGGTGTTTATGCTTTCGTTATTGGGGGAGACATAACAATTGATGGCAATACTTTGAAGGAGAGAGATGGATTGGGAGTGTGGGATACAGATAAACTTTCTCTCAAAGCAAATTCAAGGGATACCGAGGTGTTATTGATGGAAGTGCCGATGAATGTATAAAAGAAAACAGCAGTAAAACTAAACGAGCTAAACACAATGACAGAACCTCTTCATTCGACGAAGACAATGCCTGTGCTGTTTCTGGGGCATGGCAGTCCAATGAACGCCATTGAAGAAAATGAATT
>JBEKOB010000166.1:0-3796 GCA_049522195.1 Bacteroidota bacterium | reverse complement strand
ATCTTTTCGTAAGCCGAATGCCAAATACCACAATCCCAATGACGAGTCCGACGATCAGAATGACAATGGCCGCCGTTCCGAAAATACTTGCCTTCGCCGTGACCTGGATGGTAACCGTCTTCGGCTCCGCTTCAAGCGGCTGATTATCCGAACGGCCCGAAATGCGAATGCGGATGTCGTACTTCCCGACTCCAACATCCTGCACTGGCTTGAATGTGAAGTTAATACGGCGTTCTGCTGAGGGATCGAGCCGATCGATCGTGTTCGGATCGATCACCTTCGTCCAATTCAAAGGAAGATCGGCATCGATGCGTACGTTGTCGAGCCAGCGCGACCCTTCGTTCAGAACATCCAGTGTCATCGAAACGGTCTGATCTGGGTTGATTTCATAGTAGAGCTGCTGGGCCCTGATCTGGAATTGTCCAATGCCTCGTGGAACGAGCTCCAGCTGCGCATACCCAATGCTGAGGCTGCGTACCTGCTCATCCGTCATCGTCTTGGAGCGATCAATACGGATGTTGCTCTTCTGTGGGATGGCGAGCACATAGAATTTGATTGGCTGGTCGATCTTAAGTTCTTCGTTCGCGCGGGCGGGCAACAGTACATTGAGAGACACGTCCTTCGTGTTGACCCCTTCTGTGTACTTCACCTGTGTCAGTCGGGCCTGGGTCACGGGATCCAGGAAATAGACATTCAGCTGGAGCGGGAGATTGGCGACTTCCAGCCGAAACGTGTTCTCCGAGCTGGAGAACAGCTCCATCCTCATCCGGTACGTTGCCGTCGAGGCGAGCGGCGCTTCCTGGCTGAACTGTTCCGTAACGATCGCTACGCGGTTGGAGGCGGCATCCTTCTGGAAATAGATCTTCTTTTGGTCCTGGTTTTGCGAGTAGATCAGTCGTACCGTTGCGATGTCGACATCCTGCAGCAAGGTGAACTCGATCGTTGGATTCTCACCAACCTTGAGGGCCTCGATCTTTGTTTCATAGGGCTGACTGATGATCGCTCCCTGGTCGTTGAGCAGGGCGACGTAGACATCCGTAATGACATCAGGCTGAACTAGCGAATACAGCTTCTCTTCGATGTTCAGGATGCGCTTGATCTCGTTCGTGCCGCTGGTCATGTTCGCCAGCGTCAGTTTTACCCGCCGCTGACCGTTAGGGAGCTGAGACTTTACCGCCTTCTGAATGGAGATGTAGCGTCGTTCATAAATGACCGCAAGAAACGATTGTTGGTAGTTTACCTCTGAATCGCGAAACTGACTTTCGACCCGGTCGAGATCAGTTTTTGAGACAAGGCCTTTGTCGAACAACGTTTTCTGCCGCTCGAACTCGGCTTTCAAAATGTTGTAGGCGTCAAGAGCCCTCTTCAAGCCAAGGAGTTTGTACTGGTCATCACGCGGGTTATAGTATGTCCCCTGCTGGCAGAACACAGCAAGAGGCGTAGCCAACAGGAGGATGACTGATAGAAACAGAATGAGGCACTTCATAGGATTAGCCGGGGAGCTGGTCGTTGGGATGACCGCGAAAAGATCATTGATTTGACGGGAGAAAGTAGAGGTTGTTCCAATCATCACGGATGCCGCACATCTGTCCTTTGCCATGAAATGGACCCGGCTTCCCTGTCCACGGTGCTCTGCTGATTCAAAGCAGACAAATCGAATAAATGTAAGCAATTCCACCATAAATTCAAACGGAACAACCTCGTTACTCACTGCGCGGCAGCAAACGCGCCTTATCCGGCAGCGTGAGCAGCGAGTAACGATAACAACTGCCCTTGCTACCATCCATAGATAGCCAGTGCATTGCATATCCGGAGCTCGAAAGCCGTTGAAGCACACTGACCCCCAGCCACCCGGAAGGCGATTCCGTAAATTCTCCTTCGAGACAGGTACGATGTGTGATAAAGAAGAGTCCACAATTGCCCCTTCGTTTTTGAAGAGGTGCGGTTCGCTGACATGTCTCTCTTCGTCGACAATGCCGGAGACCCTTCAGATCAATCCCGATCGCCGCACGTAGCTCTGTAATGAATAGCTTATTTTTTCGGCTCTCCCTAGAACCTTTACGCTGTCTCCTCTGTTCTGGTACAAGTGACGTCACTGATCCCATCGCTGCAAACTGTGACACCGGGAAGTAGAGGAGGAACCATGCGAAGCGAACAGACAATCGCGAGAACGTTTCAAGCGAGATTTGGTTCTGTGGTCAGGAGCCAGAGGCAGAGTGCTGGTCTATCCCAGGAAGAACTTGCACACCGCTCAGGGTTGCATCGCACATATGTGACGGATGTTGAGAGGGGAGCACGTAATCCGTCCCTCAACAGCATCAAGAAGCTCTCTGATGCACTGGGTGTTTCACTCTCAGAACTTTTCAGTATCGTTGAAGGGGCGGAACGGGAAGATCGGGTTCCCGATTCCGGTTCGGGCGCAAGTGAGCTTCATGAGTCAACGAAGTGAGGATTCTTGTTGTCCAAGACAGTCAGTGAGGCCTTGAATCGATGCTGCGATCGGTGACAAGCTCAATCCGCGTCAATGCTCTTGCTTTGCAAACTGATCAGGACCTCCGCCGAGTTATGCAACTCGTCGTTTCCCACCTCATTGCCATACCAATCGGTATTACGAGATTTGTCCCTTCACGCATCACGTTACTGCGGGGATGATGTTCCCCCGACTCCGGCCACAATCTGAATTCTCTCACAATTTCCCTTTTCTATCAAAAGGCAAGCTCCTGAATTCGTCGTGATGTCTTGCCTCGTTTCACCGTGATACTGCGCTACCGAAATCATCGGCGAGTGCGAGTGGCGGCTTAAAACCCTTCTGTCCGACAGTTGTACTGTCGGACTCGTCTCATGCGAGAGTTTTACTCTCGAACCTTGATCAAGGTGCCGATCTTTTCGAGCAAAACACTTATGCTCGAGATAGCACCACGAAGAGCACCTCGACAAGCTCATCAGGCCCTCTGGAGTTTAACTCCAGCATGAGCCTTCTTCGACAGTATAACTGTCGAAGAACGGCAGGAAAGATTCAGCGGTGCTCGCGTTTGTCAAATCTGACCACGGATATCAGCCATCGACATCATCTTCTTCGATCATCATCTCTGCGCATTTCTGTCTATCTCTCCACATAAGCTCATCAGAAGTCGTGTCAACAATAAAACGCGTGAAGTTGTCCGGGAAAAATCATCCACTTGTAGTTGAAGATAATATTGATAAACTTTGATGTACAGAACAACCACGCACCGGATTGTATGCTCCCCCTCGAAAAACTAACGCTCCGCGCTCTCCTTCAGAGTCGTGCTATTGCATTCGCCGATCGTCCAGCTCTCTCCGCAGTCGACGGGGAGCAGTTCACGTATGCATCGTTCAACCATCTCGTTCAGACAGTCTCTGACTTGCTGCATAACCGTGGCGTGATCACGGGAGACAAAGTGGCAATCCTGAGTGAGAACAAACCTCAGTGGGGGATTGCATATTTCGCCATTACGGTGATGGGAGCTGTCGCCGTGCCGATCCTCGCGGATTTCCACACGTCCGAAGTACATCACATTATCCAGCACTCCGAATGCAAGGCAGTTTTCGTTTCGAAGCGGTTGTATGGAAAAATCGAAAACCTCGGAGTTCGCCCGCTCCCGACGATCATCATACTCGATGACTTTACTCTCGTTCCGCCGCGAACAACGAAAGACAAGCTCACAGAAGTGTTGGACGAGGGGGGGCGGGAGTTTGCCCGGCTGAAAGAGCGTGCCCTGAAATTTGTGGGTCTCATCTCTGCGACGGTCGAAGAGGACGATCTGGCCGCCATCGT
>JBEKOB010000165.1:0-4000 GCA_049522195.1 Bacteroidota bacterium | reverse complement strand
AATTGATCGCGTTCGCGTCTTGCCCGGAAGACAGCAGACTTTGTCCCCCGATGAAGCGTCTCGACCACCTGATAACCGGGAAATTTCAGCGTCATCCTTAGCCCCCCGTCGCGATTGCGTGATCGTCGGTCGTTCGACGATGAAACACATAGAGGTATACTCCGTCTACAGCGGCACTGAGAACACACAGCAGAAGCAACAGTTGATTCTCCGGATAGTGGATAAACATGAATACGGATATGAAACCAGTCCCGAGGCTTCTCAGCCATGAAATAGGGGCCGAAGACCAGACGAACTTTCGGTGGCGCAGGATAAGAAGGAGGTAAAAGATGGAGATCAGAATCTGTGCTATGTACGCCGAGTTTGCGCCGATCGGCGTATCATATCCCTGTGCCTTGAAGAACCAGTAGAGGAACCCCCAGCACATGGCAACGGCAATGATGAGCGGCTTGAAATATCGTTTGAGTGCGGGCGTTGACAACTGTTCGGAGCCATAACGATAGACCCCGTAGAAAATATACAGATCGAAGAAAAACCAGACACGATATCCCCAGAGAAACAAAAGGCCCATGTTTGTATATGGGCGGAGAAAGCCCCAGACGAATTCCCAACCGAAATTGCTGGCTGCGGCGAAGACCGGCATGCCGATCATCATGTGCTTGGCGATGTGCTTCGCGTACAGGAAATAGACAACGACCCACATCAGGCAGCCGATCGCAAAGAGCACGAGCTCAAACGGCGAATACATCTGCAGATTAATCCACGGTTCTTCCATGCTATTCTCCTGGTCGGGGTGCAGGGACTGGTACTTGCTCGCGCTGTGGAGCGGAATGTCCATCGCGTTCGTTGATCATATTCTTCATTTGACTGAGGTCCATCGGTACGGTGAATGTGACTTCGCCACCGTATGCCCGGTCGATCAAGTCCTGAAAGATCATCCCTCCGAACCGTTCGTGCCGGTTGGTTCGGATACGCTCGAATGGTTTCCAGAGTCGTTGCAGACGAAGCAGCACCCAGCTGATCAGTGCGTCAAAGTGTCTACGCTGAATACCGATGCGGGCACACTGCTCGGTGCCCATAAGCTTCTGCATGTAGGCGTGCGGCAATCTCCCGAATCCAAGCAGACGAAAAATCCAGGGGACAAAATCGACGAGCATCCGGAGATTTGCTGCACCGAGTGCAACGCCGTCAGGGTTCTTATCGGCAGCGACGTAGTGACGGCGGCGGTATGCTTCGTAGAATGCGCGGGCGTCGTCTACGTTATCTGGAATGTACTCAAAGCTGTCAGGCTTGCCGGGAGGATGAATGCCCATCATCAGGGCGAACATGCGCCAGATATAGAAAAAATCTTCTTCCTCATCATGAGTAAGACCAACGTCCAGTGTTCGCATCCCCTCGATGACCAGGTATGAGAATCCCATTACAGTGCCAAGCATGTCTTCCTGATTGACCGGGATGCCGTACTGCGACTCGAACGCGGGGCGGTAGCGTCGTGTGACATGCCTGATGCCCGAGTGGAGGAGGCGGAGTTTCTGCGCGGTGATCACGGCGCGGCCGCCAGGTTGAAACCCATGAAATGTGGAGACATTGACAACGGTCTGGAGGGTTGAAAGTAACCGCTTGTATGGATGGGTTCGGAGATTGCCGGAGAGGTTCAGGATGATTGAAAGGTTGGGTGCAGCATACCCTTCGGGCAGGCTCTTTGTCAACAGCACGAGTGCGCCCGTGAAGGCGTTCTTCTGGAAAACCATCTCACCGCGATTGATGCGTTTGGTATCAAGATGTGGTGGGAGAGCGTTTGTTTCGGCGAAGAACTGGCTCAGCTCAGGAAAGGTTGACGCGGGAGGGATCTCGTTATTTGAATCCATCTCCGCGAATACTTTTCGGATGTTTGCAATCTCATTGTCGGCAACAAGCTTTTGAAGGTGCTCATCCGCGAGTGAATCACCCTGTGTGCGCAGAGTGTCGAGGAAAGCATCTGTCCAACGGGTGGGAGGCATTGGTCAGGGGTCCCGGAAATGTGACTGGAAGTATGCATCCATAACAACGAAAACTGCGAATGAGTTGCTTCCCGGGACCTAAAAAAGACCAAATAATCAAAGGAGATTCGTCAATATCGGCCTTTGCGTTGTTTGACCGAAGACGCCAAGTCAGCTTTTCTTCTTTTTCCTGCTGTATGCCATGGAGATGGCAAGCAGGGCGCTGCCGACAACGAGGAAGGAAACGATCCGCACAATAGGATCGACTGTGGTCAGGTCGATGATGAAGACGTAGAGTATCGTGAGAGACATCGTCAGCAGTGCCATCCAGCGATATTTTCTGCTTTTGAGGGTTCGGCCGGCGACATAATAGAACAGAGCGAGAACCAGCCACGAGGCACTGACGAACTGGGGAGGGACGGAATGATACAATGCGTATGGCAGAAAGAGAAGAGCGCTGGCGAGATATGCGTTCCGCATCATCTCGGTTCTCAGGGCGAGCTGATTCTTCTGCCAATTCAGAATGCGCGCACTGAGGAGTGCCACGATGCCGAAGCTCACGCTGATGCTGCTGACAGTCGGAGCAGCAAAGAGGTATGCAGCAAAAATCATGAGGTAGATGATAAAGTTCGCTACGACGATGAATCGCGAGCGGAACCAGACTGCCGTTGTGATGACGAGGATACTCTGCCAGCAGAGCCAGACAAAGAAATCGGGCATCGCAAACTGGGCGACGATGGCGGCGCTGAGTGCAGCATACCCGAGCATTGCATAGACAAATGTCGCATAAACGCTGCGCAAGCGAACCCAGAATGCTATCGACACGCCAAGAAACACGAGGGAGGCTGCTGTGTTCCACGCGGCGATTCCGGTGTTCGGTACGGCAAGCGTCGAGACGGCAAATACGCCGAAGCCGAAAAGACCATTGAAAAAACTATTCAGTATTGAAAAAGCATCTTCTCGCGAGTTCTTCTCGCGCAGGAGAGTCGGCGCCGCAAAGCAGGCGGCATAGACCAGAATAAACGCTAAATGGATTTGCGGGGTCAGGCCGAATTGAAGCGGAGTGCCAAGAAGCGGGTTGTTTGCAGTCCAGACAAAATGTGTGAGATAGGTGATGCCGATCCCAAACGTGAGAAGACCGTTCCAGCGGTATCGTATGCAGAGATATGCTGTCAGAGCGGAGAGAATTGTGAGGACTGTAAGAACGAAGGCCGCTCCGCCTCCGAGTAGCGCGGTCAGGTAACCGAGTGTAAGGTTGAATGCTGCGAGATAGACCGATTCGCGCCGGATTGCAACCATAACATTGACAGCAACGACAAGGAGCAGGAGCCCCAATTCCACCGGCGGACTGGTCAGAGCGGGAGTCGGGCTGAAATACGAGAGCCGGAGTGTCGTGAAATACAGGAGAAGAAGTCCGCCGCCGAGCAAGTACCGTGATACTTGTTGAAATGATTCTCTCCAGTAGCGCGACAGGAAAAATATCCCTGCCACAAGGATGTATCCGATCGCGCTGGGAAGAAAGGGAGGGAGCCCGTTGTAGGGAAGCGTCAGCAGGAACGCGATACCGAGTGCGAGACCCACAATGCCTGCCTTTGCGAACCAGTTCTGGCCAAGTTGTAGCTCGAGGGCTTCATCATCTTCCGCAGCGATGGCCGTCGTCGGTGACGGTTCTTCTTTCTCTAGTTCCGAAGTGGGTCGAAGCTCGAGATACGACTCAATGCGCGAAATGCGCTCTTCAAGTGCCCGCAGAGAGCTCAGGATTTGTTCGATCGAAGAGTTCTCGGTGGAAGCGCCCATGGGTCAACCTCCTATGTGCTGATCGGTGGGAAACGGTGCGTGGAATCAGTCTCACGAACGTACAAATTTTCCCAGTAGCTCCCAAATGATGCTTTTCGTAAGCTCGTCTCGTGAGTTCTTGCAATGACAATCAAAACCGGATTGGCAGGGGGCTTTATTGAAAACGTCGGCCGGATACAACATTGTACCCGCTGACATTCAGGTCTTCTGTGCTGGAGACCTTC
>JBEKOB010000164.1:0-4118 GCA_049522195.1 Bacteroidota bacterium | reverse complement strand
GTCGATTCACGTGCCGGTAGGAAATATTCAAGAGAACTGAACTCATCTGAATTCGTGATAAAGATATGCTAAAATCGAGACTGTACTGGAAAGTGCTGGCGAATTTTGGGCTCTTGCTGGTCATCCTGACCGCGATGACCATCCTTACGCTCAACCTGCTGTCACAGATTGAAAAGAACTTCACTGTTGCCTCAACCGACATGACAGCGCTTGGATCACTCGAACAGGTGCGCTCCGTGCTGAACGATATTCCGACAGCTGCATACCGGTACGCTCTGACCGGGTCGCAGGATGGAAAAGAGAATTACTTCCAGCAATGGCGCGACCTGACTTCGCAATTTTCCAAACTGGATGTTCAGTTTCCCGATAGTGCGTCGCGCGCTGAACTCGTGACCGTGCGAGAATACTGCACCCAGTGGAAACAGGACGTCGGTGATAAGCTTATGGCGTTCGGCGACGAACGTACAATCAAAGGAGCCGGCAACGATCTCGATGCTCGTCTTCACACGGTTGTCGCAATCGATGCCAGAGTGCGAACGCTGAGTTCTGCTCGCGTGGTGCTTGGGGACATGTATGAGAAGAGGATGCCAAACCAGCTAAGGAATCTCGGCGTCGCAACAAGGCTAAGCTCGCAGTTAAGCAATTTCGTCAGCATCATCAATGTTTTGTTGGCCATCTTCTCGATTGCTCTTGGCTTTGTGCTCACACGTTCCATTACGCACCCAGTGCGTTTACTGAAGGAGGGAACGCAGAGTATCATGGCGGGCAAGTTCGAGCCCATCAATCTACAGCGGACAGATGAGCTTGGTGAGTTGGCTTCAGATTTCAACAAGATGTCGACGATGCTCGGGAGCAACTACATTCGCCTCAATGCCTACTCCGAGCTTGTGACGACTCTCAATTCTTCCGCATCGATGGAGGATGTGGAGCGAAAGAGTCTCGAGATTCTGTGTAAGCATACACACGCCGTACTTGGCGCGCTCTATCTTGTTGTCCGTGGAGAACGGGAGCTCGAACTGGTGAGCGGGTACGCTCTCAAGGCTGGTGGCGCAGTTCAGAGGAGGCTCGCGTTCGGTGAAGGTATTCCGGGTGAGTGTGCTGCGGAGGCAAAGGATATTGAACTTGAGGGAATTTCGGTTTCCTCGGGCTTTATCGTCGAGACGGGGTTGGGAGAACTTGTTCCATCGTACGTCCTTGCTGTGCCCGTTGCCTTCCGGGAAGAAATCCTGGGCGTTCTTGTTCTCGGTGCAACGAAGAAATTTGGCGATCTGGAGAAAGAAATCGTGAGCAATTCGGTCCCCCAACTTGGCGTTGCGCTGACGAACGCGATGAATTTCGAGGAAACCCGCAATCTCTCCATCGAAATTGCCAAGCGCAATGAAGAATTGAGCTCAAAGAACGCGGAAATCGAGAAAGCATACAAAGTGAAGTCCGACTTCCTCTCGAGCATGTCGCATGAACTGCGGACCCCGCTCAATTCGATTATTGGCTTCAGCTCAGTCCTGCTTGGTCCCAGCGGGGACCCGGTTACGGACGATCAGCGTATGGCACTCGAAAAGGTCCTGAAGAATGGGCGTCACCTCCTTCAGCTCATCAACGATATCCTTGATATCTCCAAGCTGGAGTCGGGGAGGATGACGTTGAGCGTGGAGACCGAAGATGTTACATCAGTACTTTCGAATTGCATCCTGATCGTGGAACCGCTAATCCAATCCAAGCGGTTAACGCTCACACAGGATGTCCAGGCAAATCTGCCGGCGTTGAGCACAGATATTGTCAAGGTGCGCCAGATTCTGGTCAACCTCCTCAGTAACGCTTCAAAGTTCACTGAGAAAGGTGGAATCTCGATAAAGGTTACTCAAGGCGAAGGAGAAATGATCTCGTTTGCTGTCAAAGACAGCGGCATCGGTATCGCACCGAAAGACTTCGGAAGGGTCTTCGAGGAATTTCAGCAGGTTGATACCAGCAGCACGAGGAAATACAAGGGAACCGGCCTCGGATTGCCTATTGCCCGAAAGCTTGCACGCATGCTGGGGGGTGACCTGACGGTGGAGAGCGAGCTGGACAAAGGCTCGACCTTTACGATGACCATCCCTGCCAGGTTACCGCAGCGGTTGCTCGAAGCGCAGCAGCAGGCAACACCCCCGAAGCGACCAGAGCCGGTGCAACAGAAGCCCGTAGTCGTTACCTCGCCGCCATCGGTGCCAGCATCCGGTCAACAAGTACAGATCCTGAGCATCGACGACGACCCCGATGTGATTGAAATTCTCAGGAAGTATCTCGTCCCGGAGGGGTATTCCATCGCCGGAGCCCTCTCGGGGGATGAGGGATTGGAAATGGCAGTGAGGATGAAACCGGCGCTCATCACGCTGGACATCATGATGCCGAAGAAAGACGGATGGCAGGTGCTGCGGGAGTTGAAACAGAATCCGCAAACGAGGGACATTCCTGTTCTCATCCACTCCATTGTTGACAACAAGCCGCTCGCGTTGTCCCTTGGCGCCGTCGACGTGATGACAAAGCCGACAGACCCAAAGCGTTTGCTGTCATTGGTAAAAAAACACTATCACTCGGGTGACCAGTTCATTCTGCTGGTGGACGACAACCTGGACTTCACGCTCGCATGCAAGGATCTTCTGAAGCGGGATGGCCTGGAAGTGAAGATAGCAACGCGCGGTGAAGAGGCATTGAAAATGATACAGGAGTCTATACCCTCGCTCATCCTTCTCGATCTTGTCATGCCGGGTATGGACGGCTTTGGAGTTGTGCGTGAATTGCAGCGTAAAGAAGCATGGAAGAGCATTCCTATCATCGTTCTGACGGGCAAATCCCTGACGCCTGAGGATCATAAGGAACTTGATCCGTATGTTGCAGACTATCTCATGAAGGATACTTTCACAACGGCTGCGATTTCGAACGCGATCAAGGGAATCCTCAACGTGGCCCCACCAACGAAATCGTAACGAGGAACCTATGCAAGAAAAAGAACCCGTGATACTTGTTGTCGATGACACCGAAGACAATCTCGATCTTCTTGAGTTTGCCTTAAAGCGGAAGCCCGTGCGCATGCTGCGTGCGGCCAGCGGCCAGGAGTGCCTCGCCCTTGCGGCAGAAAAGCAGCCGGATATTATTCTTCTCGATATCCAGATGCCCGAAATGGATGGATTCGAAACACTCAAGCGGTTACGTGCGAATCCGACGACGACAAAGATCCCGGTCGTCTTTCTGACCGCACAGCGAAAAGATGCTGACAGCATTGCAACCGGCCTGGCGCTTGGTGCAGAACAGTATTTGACAAAGCCGATTGATACCGACGAGCTGTTGGTTCGGACAAAAATGCTGATCGAGCTGAAACGGGCGCAGGCGGAACTGGAGCGCACCAAGGCGGATTTCATGGCGATGCTTGTTCATGATCTCAGGAGTCCCTTGATCGGTGTCAAGAGCGTCATCGAGCTCCTCCAGGATTCCGGAAAGGGTGCAATTCTGGGCGACGATCAATTTGAACTTCTGAATTCTGCTCACTCGTCCACGAAGAAACTGCTCGAACTGATCAGCGATTTCCTTGATCTCTCCAAGTACGAGGCAGGCACCATTGCGTTCGAGGCAAGTGCGATTCAGGTGGAGAAATTCGTTGACCCGGTGCTCCACCAGATGGATGTCCAGTTCCGGCAGCGGAACGTCAAAATCGTCAGAGCTATTCCAGAGAACCTACCTGATGTTTTTGTAGACGCGATGAAGACCGAGCAAGTTGTCATGAATCTCCTCAGCAATGCCCTGAAATTCACAAAGAGCGGCGGCACGGTGACGCTGGAAGCAGCGCCCATAACGGAAGAAGTGATAACAGCCGGCGGTTTGAAGAAGAAACAGTTCGTCAAGATCGGCATATCGGACAACGGAGTGGGGATCTCAGCCGATGAGGTGCCCTTGCTGTTTGAGAGGTACAAGCAGGTCTCGTCGGCGAAAATTGTGAAACAAAAAGGGACGGGGCTCGGCTTGGTGATTTGTAAGCGCATTGTCGAGGCTCAGGGGGGACGCATCTCAGCGGAAAGTGAACTTGGCAAGCGGACTACCTTCAGCTTCACGCTCCCAGTAGCAGAATGATGACTATTATCCATTTT
>JBEKOB010000163.1:0-4200 GCA_049522195.1 Bacteroidota bacterium | reverse complement strand
AATCCTTCTGCCATCTGACTCCGGCAGGAGTTGCCTGTACAGAGAATGAGTACTCTCGGGGATGGAGTCATCAGTGGTTGCGTAGGGATTAACCACGGATTACGCGGAAAGGACACGGATCTTCACAGATTGATTTATCCGCGAGGATCCGTTCCATCCGTGTCATCCGCGGTTCATTTCTTTAACGGTCGCTCGGCGTACACGGTCACGCTGAAGATGCCGACGTGGTTCTTCTTGAATTCCCTCAATTGCTCGAGCGTCATGTAGTGTATGAGAATCTCGTTCGGGATCTCGACCTTGCGGTCCTTCTGAACGGAAATGTTCGTGAACCCAGCTTCCCTGATGATGCCGAGATATTCTTCCTTCTGCACAGCTCCGGAGATGCAGCCTGCATAGAGAGCTGCTTCCTTCCTCAGTTCATCAGAGAGCTCGCCCTGAAGCACGATGTCCGAGATGCTGAAGTGTCCACCCGGCTTCAGGATGCGGAAGGTTTCGGCGAACGCTTTCTTCTTGTCAGGCACAAGATTCATCACACAGTTACTGACGACGACGTCCGCAGTATAATCCTCGATCGGCATGTGATCAATATCGCCGAGCCGGAATTCGACATTCTTGACACCAAGTTTCGCGGCATTCGCACGGGCCTTCTCGATCATCGCTTCCGTCATATCGAGGCCGATTACACGACCGTTTTCGCCGACAATAGAGCGGGCCACAAAGCAATCGTTGCCTGCGCCGGCGCCGAGATCCACAACCGTGTCACCGGGTTTGATCTGGGCGAATTCCGTCGGCAATCCGCAACCGAGTGCAAGATCCGCGTCGGGAACATACCCGGGCAATTTCTTGTAGTCCTCGGCCATGACCGAGAAATCGACATCCGAGCATCCGCATGTACTTCCGCAGCATGACGATTGGTTCTGTTCCTTTGACTGCCGGGCAATAGCACCGTACTTCTCTTTGACCATCTCTTTGATTTCTTGTTCGTTGTTCATTGTTATCCTCCGCATTCATAGATCGCAATAGTCGATGAATCAGGGCAAAAAATCAGCAACACTTCTTTACGTCGATGAGGAATTGGGAAAGCAGCTGCTTTGCATCATCCCACGCCTTCTTGTCGATGCAGTAGCAGACGCGAGGTCCTTCAAATTCCCCTTTGATCAGTCCCACACGTTTCAGTTCAGCCAGATGTTGTGAAACGGTTGCCTGGGAAAGCGGTAGCTCTTCAACGATGTCACCGCATATGCAGGCATCCTTGCTGGCGAGGAACTCCAGAATTGCCACGCGCGCGGGGTGGGCCAGCGCCTTTGCAAGGTCTGCGATCCTGTTCTGTTTGGTTGAAAACGATTCTTTCTTTGAGAGTCCCATAAATGGTCTATCGTAATATTACGATAAAGGTTTCATCCAGTCAAGGAAAAAATAAAAAAAAGGCATCCTGTGCTGCAGGATGCCTTCCCAAAACACTTACACCAAAGAATCGGTTATGTTCCCGATGAGTAGTCGTTGAGGTATTTTTCCTGTATTGGCGTCAGCTTGTCGATCTTGATGCCCATCGTCGCAAGTTTCAAGGTCGCGATTTCCTGGTCCTGCTCTTTCGGAATATCGTATACCTTGTTCTCGAGACGCTTCCCTTTCTTGTGCGATTCCGCCAGGCGAAGCTGTGACATGAACTGGTTGGCAAACGACATGTCCATCACTTCTGATGGATGTCCTTCCGCAGCCGCGAGGTTGACCAAACGCCCCTTCGCAAGCAGGTAGATCCGGCGTCCGTCTTTCATCGTGTATTCTTCGTTGTCGGCACGCACTTCACGCACGCTCTTCTTCAGCTTGTTCAAATCGACGATGTTCACTTCGCAATCATAGTGGCCCGTGTTGCAGACGATCGCTCCATCCTTCATCGATTTGAAATGGCGCTTGACGATGACGTCTTTGACGCCGGTCGCCGTGACGAAGATGTCTCCGATTTTGGCTGCGTCGTCCATCTTCATGACGCGGAGACCCTCGAGCGTTGCTTTCAGTGCGGTCGTCGGACCTACTTCCGTGATAATGACATTTGCCCCAAGCCCCTTTGCTCGTGATGCGACACCTCGTCCGCAGTGGCCGTATCCGGCTACGACGAAGTTCTTTCCGGCAATCAATACGCTTGTCGCACGCAGAATGCCGTCAAGCGTCGATTGGCCGGTGCCGTAGACGTTGTCGAAATCCCACTTCGTCTCGGCATCGTTCACGGCTATGACGGGATATTTGAGTGCGCCGTCATCAGCCATCGCCCGAAGACGATGCACGCCTGTTGTGGTTTCTTCCGTTCCGCCGATAACCGTCGGGATGAGCTCCGTGTGCTTGTTGTGGACGGTGAAGATCAGATCTGCACCGTCGTCCAAGGTCAGGTTCGGTTTGAAACGGAGCGACTCCTCGATGCACCAATAGAACTCCTCGACATTCATTCCGTGCCAGGCGTAAATCGAAATCCCATCGTCGGCCAGGGCAGCAGCGACATCGTCCTGTGTTGAGAGGGGGTTGCACCCGCTCCAGCTGACTTCGGCGCCAGCGGCGACAAATGTCTTCACAAGCACGGCGGTTTCCTTGGTCACGTGCAGGCATCCAGCGATCCGGTATCCTTTGAGTGGCTTTGTCTTCCGGTACTTTTCCTGAAGCGCCATGAGAACAGGCATACGCGATTCTGCCCATTCGATGCGGAGCTTGCCGGCTTTGGCCAGTGAAAGGTCTGCTACTTTGAAGTGTCCTTTTTTCTCGTCCATTCTTCTTCCAGTTCCAAGTTTAGATTTCTGAGTTTAAAGTTCTGTTTGCCGTCTATTTTGCGGCATTGAGGAGCGTTTTGACCAGATCAAGCTTCTCCCACGTGAATTCCTTTTCGGTCCTTCCGAAATGGCCGTACGCAGCGGTTCTTCGATAGATGGGCCGCAGGAGATCGAGGCGCTTGATAATGCCCCGTGGTGTCATATCCACTTCCTTGGTGATGATCTTCGCGATCTCGTGGTCCGGGATAATACCGGTGCCGAAGGTCTGGACATTGATCGAGATCGGCTCTCGCACTCCGATGGCGTACGCGACCTGAATCTGGCATTCGCTCGCAAATCCCGCTGCAACGATGTTCTTCGCAAGATGCCGTGCAGCGTATGCACCGCTCCGGTCAACTTTCGTTGGGTCCTTGCCGGAAAATGCGCCGCCGCCATGCGGTGCACGTCCGCCGTACGTGTCGACAATGATCTTCCGTCCGGTCAGTCCGGTATCGCCGTGCGGTCCGCCGATTTCAAACCTGCCTGTTGGATTAACCAAGTAGCGTGTCTTCTTATCGAGCAGCTGCTTCGGGATGACGTGCTTGATGACGTTTTCGATAACATCTTCGCGGATTAGTTTCTGGCTCACGTCAGGGTCATGCTGCGTCGAGATCAAAACGGTGTCGATGCGCTTCACACGCCTTCCGTCGTATTCAACAGTCACCTGGGTCTTTCCATCGGGTCGGAGGTATGGCATGAGCTTTATCTGCTTCTTGCGAATGTCTGCGAGACGGCGGGCAAGCTTGTGCGCGTACATAATGGGCATCGGCATAAGCTCCGGGGTTTCGCTGCACGCGTAGCCAAACATCATTCCCTGATCGCCGGCGCCGCCGGTGTCGACTCCCATCGCGATATCGGGAGACTGTGAGTGAATGGCGGAGAGCACGGAACACGACTCTGCATCGAAGCGGTATTCGGCTTTCGTGTAGCCGATGTCACGGATCACTCCCCGGACAATCTCCTGTACATCGATGTAACCGTGAGTCGTGATTTCCCCGCCGACGAGAGCGAGACCGGTTGTAACAAACGATTCGCAGGCTACGCGGGAGTGCTTGTCCTGGGCGAGAAGGGCATCGAGTACCGCGTCGGAGATCTGATCGCACACCTTGTCCGGGTGTCCCTCGGAAACAGATTCCGATGTAAACAGATAGTTCATGAATTCATCCTTCGTAAATGATTATTATTCTAAAATATCACGTCTAAAAACTTCTTTGCGTCCTTTGTTTACCCCGACGTCTTATGTCGGGGCGGCTTTGCGTGAGAATTCTTCAAAGGGCTTCTAGTCAAATTCAAGTTCAGAAGAATCACCGATGTTGACTCGCTTGTACGCACCGCGTACCACCGCGTTGTTTCCAACAATTGAATCCTCGAGGAGCGCGTCCGAAACCCGACTCCCTTCGCTCAC
>JBEKOB010000162.1:0-4205 GCA_049522195.1 Bacteroidota bacterium | reverse complement strand
TGTATCGATGACCCAGACAAGGAAGGGCATGTCGTGCCTGCCGTGAGGCGTCTGATAATCCGTTGCGAGATACAAGGAGAGATACCCGAGAAGGATCAGGATGACGATCTCAAAGGCGATCAGGGCGCGTTTCATCAGAAAGTTAGGTTGTAGGAAAGCCTGAGCGGTGTCGGTGAAAAAGCTCCGTGAATGTAGAGAACACCGTAACGAAAGTCAATTCGCAGAATTGAGAACGGCAACTTTTTCCGGATTTCCCCATCTCTCTTGTGAGTAGTTGATAGTGACGATGGGAGTGCTAACTTGAGGGCACACTCCAAACCGCAACCGAAGAGGGCCGTGCGGTCACTCAGAGACGAACAAATCGACGAACGAACGATGATTGACGAAGGACAATCCTTCGTCCACGTGTATCATCGATACAAGCACCGGGTGTACGCGTATTGTTACCGGCTTCTCCGGCATCCTCAAAACGCTGAGGATGCTACGCAGGAGACGTTTGTCAAGATCCATCGTTCGCTCGATAAACTTGAAAATGCCGCGTCGTTGCAGGCATGGATCTTCTCTATTGCGCGCAACGAGGCATATACAATTCTCCGGCGGCAGCGCCCAACGACAGAATTAGAGGAGGAAACGGAGAATGTGTGGGATGAGGAGAATCCTCTGGAAAAAGTTGTTCAAAAGGAAAGAGCCGGGATCGTGCAGCATTGTTTGGGACTTCTCAAGCCGAGCTATCGGGAGCTCCTGATACTGAGGGAGTATGAAGAGCTCTCGTATGCAGAAATATCCCGGATCACAGGAGCCTCCGAAAGCGCCGTCAAATCCGGATTATTCAAAGCCAGGCGGGCAATGCGAAGAAAGTTGGAATCGATACTGAAGGAAAGGAAGGAGTTATGAACTGCGTTGAGTATGAGGAGCAGGTGAGCGCGCTGATAGACAATGAGCTCGCGGATCAAGAGTCGGAATTGTTGTTCACACACCTGAGCAAGTGTGCGACGTGCAGAGCGACTCTTCGATCAGAGCTGGAGTTGCGGGTCAGCCTCAAAGAAGATGTCCCTCCGTTGGCACCGAAAGAACTGGATGAGAAAGTCCTCAGCGCGGTATCCAGGGCCGAGCAGCAGCTGGACGCTCGAAAGATGACGCGGAAAGCCGTATGGCAACACCACGTCTCGATGCCGTGGCCTCTTGCCGCGGCCATTGCCGGATTATTTCTCATCGGAGGTCTTGCCGTGACGTCCGTTTGGTCTCCGTTCAACAAAACGCAAGTCCGGACAGTGTACATAACCGCTTTACCCACCGTGGAAGTCAATGGATATTTTCCTTAAGACGAACACACAATGAAACAAGGAGGGTACAATGAAACCATTCATTCGTCCGATGTTGAGTCTGGCCATGGTGTTCGCACCACTGATTCTCTCCGCACAACAACCAGCACATGATCAGGCACAGAGACAAACCGTCACCTTCCTGGTAAGGGATGGCGATACTCTGGTGCCCAAGAGCGTCGATGTCGTCTACAGTCCGACAAGGGGGCAAGACAAACAAGATAAGAAGGCATTTCCTCCATATGATCAGGCCCCGGAAGTGAAAACACAGGTTAATCCGAAATATCCCGACATCGCGACACGCGCCGGTCTTGAGGGAACTGTGTGGGCGAACGTTACGATTGATGAGACGGGAAAAGTGACGAAGGTGACGATCACGAAGAGCGATGCTGAAATCTTCAATCAGCCTTCAATCGATGCCGCAATGCAATGGGCTTTTAAGCCGGCATTGAAGGACGGCAAACCCATAGCAACAGAAGTCGCGATCCCGTTCAAATTCAAGATGAAGGGGGCAGAAGTTACCGACTATTCGCAGCCTGGTGTAGCACCACTGCTTGTTTCTGTCGAAACACACGGAGGGTACCGCGTGCTACGCCAGCATCCGTATCTCATCGGGCAATCTCCGACCTCGTCAAACAATTGGTATCCAGAGTCGGCGATCAAGGATAAGTTTGAAGGACTCGTAATGCTGAAACTCACAATAAATCTGGTAGGAAGAGTTGAGCGAGTTGAAATCGAAGGTCACGCCCGGGAAGACTTGGACAGCGCAGCCGTTCATCTCGCAAGGACTTGGACATTTACACCGGGCCAGTCGAATGGAATGCCGGAGAAAACCATCATTCGCGTACCGATATTTTTCCCCCTGACAGGCAAATGAAATAAACCTCGAAACACAGCAGCCCTGACAGGTTTTCAGTGAGACTCCCCTGAAACCTGTCGGGTCTACGTTGAAACAATCTGCCTGACAAACCCGCTAGGCTTACAAGCCCAGCGGGTTTTTCTTTTCTTCGTCGGAATGGTAACACCCTCCGAGTTTGGCCCAGCTATTCCCACACTTGACAATTTCAGGAATTTCCTTATATTCTAAGGTGTTGACAAAATATGCTTTACTTAATTCTGAATTCATCCACAATCCACTAAATTAATAAGGCACACGCGGGAATGAAGAAAATCGAAGCCATTATCCGACCGCATAAACTCGATGAAGTGCGGGAGGCCCTGCTGGAAGCGGGATTCCATGGCATGACAATAGTTGAGGTAAAGGGAGTAGGGAGGCAAAAGGGGCATACGGAGGTGTATCGTGGATCGGCGTACAAAGTCGATTTCCTCCCAAAGATCAAGCTCGAAATTGTCGTTCCCGATGATCGTCTGGAGTCCGCCCTCGCAATCATTATCAAAGGAGCGAAGACAGGACAAGTCGGAGATGGCAAGATTTTCGTCATGCCTGCCGAAGAAGTGATCCGCGTCCGGACGGAGGAGTCGGGGGAGGACGCGTTATAGGAGAAAACAGAATAGAGAATACAGAATTCAGAATGGTTTTCTTCATTCTGCATTCTGACTCCTGACTCCTGTATTCTGATTTCTATCATCAACTATCACCCACACGGAGACACAACTTGAAAATCGATACCGGTGACACCGCCTGGCTGCTCATGTCCACGGCCCTCGTCATGCTTATGACGCCGGGGCTCGCACTATTCTATGGAGGAATGGTTCGGCAAAAGAACGTTCTTGGTACGCTGATGCAGAGTTTCATTGCGCTGGGGATAGTGACAGTGCAATGGGTGCTGATCGGCTACAGCCTAGCTTTCGGACCGGATATCGGTCACATCATCGGCGGGCTCCAATGGGTTGGCCTGCATGGCGTTGGACTTGAACCTAATCCTGACTACGCGGCTACGGTTCCTCATCAAGCGTTCATGATTTTTCAAATGATGTTCGCTGTCATCACGCCGGCCCTGATCACGGGCGCATTCGCCGAGCGATTCAAGTTCAGCACGTACTTGGTTTTCGTCCTTGCGTGGACAACATTTGTGTACGCTCCACTTGCTCATTGGGTCTGGGGGGTGGGTGGATGGATCCACAACCTCGGGGCGCTCGATTTTGCCGGCGGACTTGTTGTTCACATCAGCTCCGGCGTTTCGGCACTGGCTGCCGCATTGATCGTCGGAAAACGCAAGGGGTACGGTCACGACTATATGCCTCCTCATAACATGACGATGACGTTGACGGGGGCGGCGATCCTCTGGTTTGGATGGTTCGGATTCAACGGTGGAAGCGCGGTTGCCTCGGGCGCGCTCGCTACATCGGCGTTTGTGGTGACACATATCGCTGCCGCAAGTGCTGCGGTTTCATGGAGCATGATAGAGTGGGCAAGAAGGGGTAAGCCAACGCTGCTCGGAGCCGCTTCCGGATGCGTTGCGGGCCTCGTCGCAATCACGCCCGCGTCCGGATTCGTTGGTCCACTCCCGGGTCTTCTCATCGGTCTCGGTGCTGGCGTCTTGTGCTACTACGGCGTGAATATGAAGAACAAGCTTGGCTTCGATGATTCGCTCGACGCTGTTGGTGTCCA
Source organism: Bacteroidota bacterium (assembly GCA_049522195.1). Lineage (GTDB taxonomy): Bacteria > Bacteroidota > Ignavibacteria > UBA10030 > UBA10030 > UBA9647. The sequence continues at coordinate 311 of JBEKOB010000162.1, read as the reverse complement.
CGGTGTTGGTGGCACGTTTGGAGCACTGGCGACGGGACTCTTTGCCTCAAAGGCGATCAACCCGGCGGGAGCCGACGGCCTCTTTTTCGGTAATCCGTCGCTCCTGGGCATCCAGGCGATCAGCGTCCTGGCTGCCGTTGTCTTCGCCTTCGGCATGACCTGGGTTATTCTCAAGGTGCTGGACATGACCATGGGTCTCCGCGTCAACCCGGAACAGGAACTTGAAGGACTCGACCTTAGCCAGCACGGCGAAAGCGGATACACGTTCTAAGTCCTTCCGAAGGTTTCGCGGTTTCCCCCCTTGCCTTCGG
>JBEKOB010000161.1:0-4415 GCA_049522195.1 Bacteroidota bacterium | reverse complement strand
CGAAAGACAAGCTCACAGAAGTGTTGGACGAGGGGGGGCGGGAGTTTGCCCGGCTGAAAGAGCGTGCCCTGAAATTTGTGGGTCTCATCTCTGCGACGGTCGAAGAGGACGATCTGGCCGCCATCGTTTACACCTCCGGCACGACGGGACATTCAAAAGGAGTGATGCTCACGCATAGAAACATCGTCTCCGATGCGATCGCGACGACCAAGATTGTTTCCATCGGACCTGATGACAGGATGCTCTCTATTCTTCCTCTTGCCCATATGTATGAGTGCACGCTCGGCATGGTCCTGCCGATTCTGGCTGGCGCGTCAGTTGCCTATCTCGATAAACCCCCTACAGCTGGTGTTCTCCTGCCCGCACTGGAGCGTGTCAGGCCAACGATCATGCTTTCTGTGCCGCTCGTGATTGAGAAGATGTTTAAGACTCGGATACTCCCGCGACTGACAGGTTCGCCCGTAACGCGCAGCCTGTATCGTGTACCGTTCATCCGGAAGCGACTGCATAGAATCGCCGGGAGGAAACTGCTGAAGACTTTCGGTGGGGCTCTGAAGCTCTTCTGTATCGGGGGCGCGCCGCTCGCCCCTGACGTGGAGTTTTTTCTGCGCGAAGCGAAGTTCCCTTACGCAATTGGATATGGACTGACGGAAACTTCTCCGCTCGTTGTCGGAACAGGCCCGGAATCAACCCGGCATCAGTCGGCAGGCAAGCCCCTTCCCGGGATCAACATTCGCATCGGCAGCCCCGATCCGTCGAACGGGGAAGGCGAGATCATGGTGCAGGGCCCGACAGTGATGAAGGGCTACTACAAAGATCCGGCGAAGACAGCTGAGGTAATGACGAAAGATGGTTGGCTTCACACCGGGGATCTTGGTGTGATTGACCGGGATGGGTATGTCTTCGTGAAGGGGAGGATCAAGAACATGATTCTCGGACCGAACGGTAAAAACGTCTATCCCGAAGAGATCGAATCGATTATCAACAAATTCGAAATTGTCCTCGAGTCACTTGTGTTCCAGCAGAACAACCAAATCGCCGCACGCATCCACCTGAACTACGAAGATCTTGACCGGAAATTCGCCAGCGAGAATCTCGAAGAATCACAGATCCGTGATCGCATCAAAGCTCTCCTCGAGGATCTCCGCCGACAGATCAACGCCTGCCTCTCATCCCACTCGCGCATTCAAACACTCATCGAACAGACCGAACCCTTCGAGAAGACTCCGACGCAGAAGATCAAAAGACATCTGTACGTGTGATTCTGAAGAAAAGAAGTCAGAATACAGAAGTCAGAAGGGAGATTGGAGGGAGGTCTGGACTGCATGAAACTTTCGATTTTCAATTGCCGATTGTCGATTGATTTCGAAAACTTGTGGTGAGCGCTTGCCTGAAGTGTCGAATAGGCTGGCAAGCAGTCGAACCATCGGCAATCATCCTGCCCCTGCGCTGACAGGGGTTTTTCTTTTCTTGTGTAGAATTTTTGCGGATTGATTGCTGGCTGGCCGATATGTATATTCGCTCTTCGCTGCAGCGAATTGAAACCAGCGCGCTTGGGCTATCAGAACAAAAGGAATGTGTTCCATGCAAGATGAAACCTATCGCCGCCTCGCACGGGTGCTTGACGCGCTTCCAAACAAATTCCCGGCGACGGAAAGCGGTGTGGAATTCAAGCTCCTTGCGAAGCTTTTCAGCGAAGAAGAAGCTTCGCTCGCATGCGTGATGCAATTAACTGCTGAGTCAGCGGCGGTTATTGCCACGCGGGCCGGGTCGGACCCGATAGAAACGCGGAACACTCTCAAGCGCATGGTAGCAAAAGGGCTCATCGACATTCGAAGGGGAGATGGAGAGTTTTCGTACGCCCTCAGGCCTTTTGTGGTTGGTTTCTACGAAGGTCAGCTCCCCCGCATGGATGCAGAGATGGCCGGTCTGTTTGAGCAATATTATCGCGAGACTAAAGGTGGAGTTCTGCGCCCGACGCCGGCGTTGCATCGCGTCATTCCGGTAGAAAAAGCGATTCCCCTCGAAGTGGAGATTCATCCTTACGAACGTGCGTCTCAGATTTTGGGGGAAGCAAAATCGTGGGGAGTCCGCGACTGCATTTGCCGTGTCCAGCAGCACCTGCTGGGTAAGAACTGCAGCCATCCGGTTGAAACGTGTCTGGTCTTTTCGCACGTGGAGCATGCGTTCGACCGCAGTACAGTTGATCGGGCCCTCACGAAAGAAGAAGCGTTGAAGATACTGCGTGAGACAGAAGAGGCTGGACTGGTGCATTCATCCGGCAACTACCGGGACGGGATCGAGTACATCTGCAATTGCTGTATCTGCTGTTGCGGAATCATGCGCGGCATTGCGGAATTCGGCATCATGAGTGCCGTTGCACACTCCGATTTTCAGATTGTAGTGGAAGGAGACGCGTGCAATGGCTGCGAAGCGTGCGTTGGCCGATGCCAATTCGAAGCCCTGACGATGACCGAAGGACTAGCGATCGCAAACTACCTGCATTGCGTCGGCTGTGGTCTTTGCGTTCTGATTTGTCCCACAGACGCGCTCCACCTGGAACGCCGCAAGGATGGGGAAGTCGCAGTGCCGCCGGAAAACATCAACGCTTGGAGGGAACAACGCTCGTCGTCGAAGAGGGAGAACTGAGGATTTTTTTTGCGGGAAGGCGCAACTCGAAATGTTTCTGAGATGTCTTTTTGATCCGATAGAATGCTCACCAAGTGTTCGCCACTTTGAATTCAACATTCACCACAGAGGAAAGGAAACTGAGATGAGGAAGCTCGTTCTGTTTCTTATCATTTGCCTACCCGTTATCGTTCAACCACAATCGCGTGTGTTTACTGTCGACGACTATGCACGCGCAGAAAAAATGCTGGCTCCCACTGTGATGCCGTTGGTCGTCGGAGGAACAGTTTCGGCCAAATGGCTGGAAGGGGAGCGGTTCTGGTATCGCAGAACGGCGGATTCCGTAGCTGCGTATTATGTGATCGATCCGGCAAAACGGATTCGTGTGCCATACACGCCGACAGCCAAGGATACCGCGGCACCGGACAGACCACGAGGTCGCAGGGGCTTTATGAACACAGCCGTCCTCTCTCCAGATGGCAAGCAAGAAGCCTTCATTCGCGACTGGAATCTCTGGGTGCGTGATGTGGCAACGAAACAGGAGAAACAACTCACCACCGACGGTGTGAAGGACTTTGGATACGCCACCGACAACGCCGGATGGACCAACAGTGACCGTGCGATTCTTCTCTGGTCGCCGGATTCGAAGAAGATAGCGACACAACAGCAGGACGAAAGGAATGTTGGGGAGATGTACCTGGTGGAATCAAAGGCCGGTCATCCCAAGCTTCATGCCTGGAAGTACCCGCTTCCCGGGGACAGTATCGTGGCAATGATTCAGCGTGTGATTATCGAGGTGGATGGCCCGCGCACCGTCCGGTTGCAGATGCCTCCCGACTTCCATCGTGCGATGTTGAGTGACGACATCTCCATGAACGACTACAAATGGAGTCCGGATGGATCGCACCTCGCACTTGTGTCCAGCTCGCGAGATCATAAACAGGCAGTGCTCCGCGTTGCCGATGCGACGACCGGGGCAGTTCGGACAGTCTTCGATGAGACGGTGCCGACCCAGTACGAATCAACGTCCGGTTGGGAAGTGCTCTGGGGCTCCAATGAGGTGATCTGGTACTCGCAGCGGGACAACTGGGGACAGCTTTACCTTTATGATCTGGTGACCGGAAAACTCAAGAATCAAATTACGACGGGCCCAGGAATGGTCGCTCAGATCGTGAAGGTGAATGAGAAAGAGCGGACGGTTTGGTTTGGCGCGTTCGGACGTGAGAAGGGAAGGGATCCATATTTCATGCACTATTATCGCGTCGGTCTGAATGGAAAGAAACTCGTCCTTTTGACGCCCGAGAACGCTCACCACAGCATTCAGCTTTCGCCGTCCGGCAGATATTTGATCGACACATACTCGAGGCCCGATGTTCCGCCCGTGGTGGAAGTGCGCGATGCGAGCGGCGAGCTTGTCATGCCGATTGAGAAAGCCGACATTTCAAAACTGTTGGCGTCCGGGTGGAAGCCGCCGATCCCGATCACAATGAAGGGGCGTGACGGAAAGACCGACATTTATGGCCTGATGTTCCGACCGACAAACTTCGATTCGACGAAGAAGTACCCGATCGTCAACAATGCCTATCCAGGACCTCAAGCGGGAAGCACGGGCAGTCGCGCGTTCGCGGCGGCGCGTGGTGATCATCAGGCGCTCGCAGAACTGGGCTTCATTGTTGTGACGATTGATGGAATGGGGAATCCCGACAGATCGAAATCATTCCACGACACCTACTACGGAGCGATGGGTCGCGATAACACTCTCCCCGATCAGGTCGCAGGAATGAAGG
>JBEKOB010000160.1:0-4436 GCA_049522195.1 Bacteroidota bacterium | reverse complement strand
AGCTCTCTCCGCAGGGTCTCAAGCATCGACGAGGACTTCGATACTCGTTTTCTGCTTTGTGGCGTTTTCGGTTTCGATGGCTCATTGAGGCCGAACGCATCCGCTACACTTCGGTCCAGTACTCTCCAGTCTGTCCGAAATACTGCGAGGAGAAGCTCCAACTTCTCCCTCGTTCGCGGAAACGTCCAGTACCCTTTCGCGGCCTCCCAATGTTGACCTGGAATAGCTCCGAGTTTATGTGACTTTGCTTCGTCGTTTGGGCACTTCACACCGATTCGATCAGGCGGAACGAGGAAGAACTGGGGCTTGGATGGAGAAAGATGAGAGCTCCCTGATAGTCGGCCGGGCATACTACCTCCGATGAGATGATCCGATGAATCGCTTCTGTACTGGTTTACGTCTCACTTCACAAATCAGAAACGATTGTTGATGAGACATACGGTGCTTTGAGGGGGTACGGCGCAAACGTACTGCTGTCTTGCTTAAGAATCAATAAGTACAAGTACTTACAAATCCTTGTAGCACAAAGTACCGACAGGCAATCGTCTACAAAATCAATTGGCCGGATGGGTTAGCGAAGAACTGGCGATCAGCGCAAGAGAAGTATTCACTTGTGGGACTATTTTACACCGAGGTAATGAAGAAGGTTCGATACAGCAGTAATCACATCGAAGAGGTTGACCTGATTTGGAGGAGGTGGTGGCCTCATCGGATTCTCCGTCGTTCCATACAAAGCCTGGTTTCTGCGCAGCTTGGACTCGAGCTCATTCGGAATGCGCAGGTCTGCAAAGGCACGGTCGAGCAGCTTCTTTCTCTCCCTCTCCGCCAAATCGATTTGCAGTACACCTTGTATGGCCGCTTGCTGAAGCATATAATCCTTCAGCTCAGGATACAATTTGCCAAGCGAATCTATGACGTCAATGGTCAATTCCGGAAACTGATGATCGCGAAAATCAAAAAGGCTCAATGCTCCGGAACCCGCGGTCCTGCCGGATTTTGAGCTGATGCGTGGTGGAAGACGTTGAATCTCTGAACCGGGGGCGGGCTGCTTCTTGTCCTGCGGATGTTTCGTTGTATCCTGAATTCCAATGTTCACGATGGGAGCAAGACCCTGTCGCACATTCGGCGTGCCAACCTGCGGGAAGACGATCGCAGGAAGGAAGATCAGGGCACTCAACCCCATTTGTGCCCAGCATCGAAGGCTGGAGGATGTTGTCGTTTTGCGTAGTCTGAGATATTCAGGAGTACAAGGACAAAATAAAGACGAGGCGACTGTCAGGAAAGTTCCAACGCTTACGCAGCGACTTCCGTTGGCTCAAGGACACCAAGGACCTCATACAACGTCGTCCTCTGGGCAGCAGCAAAGCCGGCCTCGTGAATCAGCTGGATGCACTCCTCCGTATTGGTCTTGTTCACAAAGTTTGCAGCTGCGTGAACGTTCTCTTCCATCAATGTGCCTCCGAAATCATCGGCGCCGAAATGGAGTGCAATCTGACCCGTTTTCTTTCCCTCTGAAAACCAGGAAGCCTGAATGTGCGGGAAGTTGTCCAAGTAAATGCGGGATAAAGCAATGATCTGAAGATAGCGAGTCGGGCTCGCATAGTGCGGGATGATCTTCTCAAGAGGCGTATTCCCGGGCTTGAAGGACCAGGGAACAAACGCCGTAAATCCTCCGGTTTCGTCCTGAAGCGCTCTGATACTCTCGAGATGCTCAAGAATGTCGTCGTCGGTTTCCAGATGGCCGTACATCATCGTTGCGGTCGATTTGTAGCCAATCCTGTGCGCCTCGCGCATGACGTTCAGCCAATCTGCGGACGTCCCCTTTTTGCTGCTGACCTTCTTCTTTACGCGATCCGAGAGAATCTCCGCTCCGCCTCCGGGAAGCGACCGAAGTCCGGCGTCCCAAAGTTTCAGCAGCACTTCTTTGACCGAGAAACCGGAGATCTGCGACATCCCAATAATCTCGGACGTGGAATAGAAATGAGGATGGATCTGCGGCACCTCCGCTATCGTCCGTTTCACCATCTCGGTATAGTACTCAAATGGCAATGAAGGATGCACTCCCCCCTGAAGCAGAACTGTCGTCGCTCCCGCTGCCGCGGCTTCCTTGAACTTCTGGATCATGTGATCCACAGTGTACGTGTATTCCCCCTCCTCACCTTGATGACGATAGAACGCACAGAAGATGCAATCGATGTTGCAGACGTTCGAATAGTTCGGATTCGTGTCGAGAAGATATGTGACCGCTCGTTGCGGGTTTTTGTAGAAGCGTATCTCATTCGCCAAAGCACCAAGCTCCAGCAATTCCGCATTCCGGAGAAGGAACAGCCCCTCCCCCCTCGTGATCCTGTTACCCAAACGAACTTTTTCCTGTATTCCCTCTAACGTCATACGCTCCGCTCAAATTGAAAGTGCGTAACCAGCTAACCTTAGTTCCTTGATGATGCTGAGACTTGCCTCTTCAAGCTTCACCACGATCGGCTTTACGACGACACCGGGAATGTTCTTCGGTACCTCAACATCTGTCATATGAAGCACCATCACATGGTTCTTTCCCAGGTTTCCGACGAAGTGCCCGAGCTCAAACATTGCATAAGCCAGGTCTTCGGAATTGAGAACAAAGAATGCAAATTTCGCCGCTCCCTCATCCCTGATACTCTCGAGTGCAAGCATCTCACCTCGAATCCGGTCGATGGGAATTTCCTCTACTCCCACTTCTTCAAGAAATACGGACAATTGCTGTCTCAGAGGATCATTGATTTCGCCGATGACATACGCTTTCTTTGCCTCGGCCGGCGCGGGCGCTGCCGGAGCCGCTCCAGCCGGTGGTGATACCGTCCGCGTGGGAGGCTTGAGAGTCCTCGTTGCTCCAGTTCCCTGCGGCTGACTCTCAACCGCAGCGGGCTGTGGAGCCGGCGCAGCCTTGACGGGTTCCGCCGCCAGCTCTGGCGAAGCCTTCAACTTCTCGAACAACTCCCTCATACTGGTGAAGATCAGATTCGCTGATGCCTGATAGAAAAAGCCGCCGTTGGCATCGCCGGTAATCTTGTTCTTGTACGGAAAGCCAATCGGTCCAACCATCTCAAGTGATTCAAGGCACGCCTTCCGCCAGGCGAGATACTTGTTCTGCATGCGCGCATTGTAGCCCGAAAAATCAAAACCGCCGAGAGGGGTCAACTTCGCCCCTTCCTCAACAAGCGTTTCGAATCTCTGCAGCATGGTCTCAGACATACCGTGACTCAGTTTTCAATTCTGGTGAAGCTTGTCGTCGTCTTTTGCCTGATCGACTTCCCCTTCGAGCGACGCAAGCAACCCTTCGAACAGATCGATTGCCTGTCGTTCGCGTTCCCCCAGATGATAGTTGAATCCTTCAAGATATTCTGTTGCTTCCTTCGAAGTCCACCCGATACGCTTGGCATGCGAAGCGCTGATGCGCTCGAGATCCATCTCTCCCTTCTTGAGAGCGCCCTGGATCAATGTCGAGAGCTCGTTCCGCGTCTCCTGACCGACTGCCTTTTGGACCGCCCACAAGGCAAATACGAACGGGAGTTTCTGCCACTCATACCACTCGGTGGCCAGATCATAGACCAGCTCGAAGCTCTGGAGTCCGGCCTTTTGATGACGCATCGCCTCATCGCCAATAAGCAACACGGCGTCAAACTCGTCATAGCTGTTGACACCGGTGTGCATGCGCTTCAGTTTCGCCTTTACGTCATACTTCTTTTCAAGAAGCACCTGCAACAGTCGCACAGACGTCGCCGTGTCATCGACGATTCCTATCGTTTTCCCTGCCAGCTCACGCCATCCATGATCTGAAAAGAGCATCACGCTCTTCACCTGATCGCGCGTTGCGATGCAATATGGCAATGGCGTCAAGGCGTCTTTTTGACCGAGGTAGTCACACAATGAAAAGAGTCCGGCGTCCAGCTGGTTGTTCCGAGCCAAGACTCCCATTCGTCGCGGCGTAACCGGGAGAATCTTGAATTGATGTTTCTCGAAATGATGATAAAACGGCACAGAATTGAGATACGGAATCTTCCCGATAACATCCGATGTATAGAGATTGAGCGGGTTATAGTAAACATCGCGCTCGACCGGAATCTTCCCCGCATCACGGATGATCTTGATAATCTTGTCTTTCGTCAGTTGCATCGGCGTTATGGCGCCGGCATCATGGGCTATTTTCTCACCGCCGACAGTCCCGTCGAGGTCGTCAGCACCGAAGTTCAGAGCGACAGACGCCACTTCCTCTGTCAACATAACCCAATAGGCCTTGATATGCGGAAAGTTGTCGAGCATCAGTCTCGACACGGCGATCATCTTGAGATCATCGATGGCGGACGTGAACCGGTTCGTCGGCTTAATCCCTGTTTCGCCCGGCTGGAATGCGAGAGGAATGAATGTCAGGAAGCCGCGCGTTTCGTCCTGCAACGCAC
>JBEKOB010000159.1:0-4469 GCA_049522195.1 Bacteroidota bacterium | reverse complement strand
CGGTCGCAAAAAGCGCTCCCTTCCCGCCCCCGCCAGACCTTCGAGGCTCATCATCGGCGGGCTGGCGAACGACTGCGTCGTTCAGTCGGGCGGGCGCTCAGGATGTCTGGCTTCTTTTTGGGTTTACCCCTAAAAATCTTAGACACCCTGAGCGGAGTCCTGAGCGAGCCCTGCTTCTTTGGGCGAGTCAAAGGGTGTTCATCGCCTGTAATATCTGTAGATGTTCGTGGGAAATATTTCAGAATACCATGACAATTCTGTGACACTTTCATTCTCCCCTTTTTGCATCTTGTGGCAGGTTTCGTCAGTCAGGCTCCAGCCCGGCATCAATTCAGGAGAACCAGTCATGAGAACTTCACTTTGGGGCGTTGTTCTGCTAGTCGCCGCTTACAATTTGGTTCAGACACATGCTTCAGCTCAGGAGCGCCGCCTCCTGGTGGTGAGCCCCAAGGTAGGGGCTGTCATCGATTCCACCGCGCGAAGAACCTACAACCTCTTCCCGGGGATGAAGAATTTCTACTCGGCTTCATTCTATCAAACACCCGACAGTTCAATCTATTTATTGTTCAAACGGAGGTCCGGGACCACGGTGCTCCCGGATTCTACCCGCATGTCTTCCTTTTTCACCTTGAACCAGGTGGCTGAGTGGATCGAGCATTTCGACGAAATTGCGAAAGGTACCCATCAACTTGGTTCATCCCAGCCACCGATATTCTACGAAGATGGCACTCGCTTTAGGCCTCCGACACCGCAACCGAAGAAAGAAGTCACGACCGTGGGCAAACGGACAACGGACAATCTCCCGCTTGCCCCGAATACCGGAGGTCTTGCACGCCCGCTCTTTAATGCTGTTCACCTGGATTTTGCGTTCGGCTTGGCCTTCAATGATCTCTCTGAGCTTGGGCCACTTGGCGCGGGCACAGACAACACCGGAATCCCATTTACACTGTACGTAGAGGTTCCCATCTACGACGATCCTGGGATTTCCCTTATGGGCGGATGGGGAGCTTCCGTCACACAGCACGGCTTAAGTTCGTTTGCCGTATTTGTCATCGCTCGCCCATTTCCTGCTCATTCTCTCACACCATTTTTCGGCATCGGGTTCGGCCAAAGTTCATATTCGAGTAGCGGCACCATCATCGTAACGGCTCAACAATCGTATCCGGCTTTGGCTCTCGGTCTGAACCTCGTGCCGAATTTTGCCGATGTGGTTTTCACGCTCCCAATTGCTGCAAAATTGGAGACAACTTTCGAAAACAAATCATATTCCGTGTCCATCGCCGGCCCACAAATCAGCCTGATGATATCTTTATAAGGATTACTCGTGAGATCATTCCGCGTTTCCAACGTCACAACAGACTTGAGGTTGACAATGAAATCTCTCAGCGTTCTGATTACGATCTGTATCCTCCTGGCTTTCGGGTCCGGATGCATCACCACAAATCAGATAACACAGAAAAGCGAGCTGAAGGAATGTAAAGGCATGGGACCTTTACGCGCTCTCACCGTCGATACGCTGCTCTACACCTTCGACACGTTCACGTTTACCGATTCGGTCCTGACTGGTTCAGGAACGCTCAAGCACAACGACAAGACGACGCCGTTCGAAGGCTCTGTCCCATTTTACAGAATCGTTTTCATCGAACAATCTGACGTAAGCTTTATGAAGGGTGTTTGGGTGCTCCCGGCGGTTGCTGGCGTCGTCTCCTCTGCCAGCCAGGCACTTTCACAGTCTTCCTCGTTCGAGATTCGGCGACCTGTCAGTGGAAGCTCCTGCCCTTCAATCTATGCGTTCGATGGCAAAGAGTACAAGCTCGAAGCGGAAGCATTTGGCACATCTATCTCGAAAGCTTTTGAGGCGCAAACATTCAGCCTCCTTCCATCGCTGACGCCGAGAAATGGAAGCCTCAATGTCCGCGTAGCCAATGAACGGCCCGAGACGCATGTGATCAACAGCGTGCACTTGTTTGCTGCTGATGCACGCGATGCCCGGTCGGTGGTCCTCGATGTCAACAACGTTCTCTGGCCGCTCAACGGCGCGACTCCTCCCACAGCTGCCCGGGATCACTCGGGAAACGATGTGCTGAATGACATTCGGGCAATTGATGGAAAGTACTGGGAATCCGACCTGGCGAACACAACCCCGTTCTCCGGCTTTCATGATCGATTGGAGATTCAATTCGACCTCCCGTCAAATGCTTCAGAGGCAACATTCGTCGTTCGGGCCATCAATACAGAGCTGATTACAGAAGTATATCGATCCGTAGGCACGCTCCTCGGAGATGAAACATTGAAATTCTACTACGCGCTGGAACATGACGCACAGCTTCAGTCGAGGATCCGGGGATGGATCAATGAATCGAGCCTCGCCGTAGAAGTATGGGATGGAAATGAATGGAAGGAAATCGGCAGAATTCAACCCGAGGCAACTGCAGTGGCATTCAGTCGCGCACTGAGGATTGCCGGGCTCCAAAACCATTCGGGTCTGCTCCGCCTGCGCCTCTCTTCTCTCACAGATACGTGGCGCATCGATGCGGTCCTTCTTGATTGCTCATCCGTCAAGCCGTTGGCAATGTGCCCTCTGAACATGACGACGGTCAGTGCCTCCGACGGAAGAGACTGGAGCAAAGCGATTGCACGGAATGACTCAGAATATGCGCTGGTGTTACCTCCTCACCGTCTGGATATAGCGTTCGATCCGGAGCCAACGCGCGCCATGCAGAAACCGGTGTATGTCTTTGCTGCACAAGGATACCTGTATGAATGGTTTCCTGCCACACCGATGGCTTCATCGTCGGTCAGCTCCACAGCGCCAACAAACGTCGATTGCGTTGCTCTCCTCAAACTCCTGATCCAGGAAAAGAATCTCTTCCTTCCTCCTCTCTACGCCGCGTGGGAGAAGAACAGAGAGGTAAGAAGGTAGAAGGCAGAATTCAGAAGTCAGAATGCAGAATAAAAGCAGAAAAAGGGATTTCGGCCGGAACGGCCTAGCCTTTAGGCCCGGGGCAGAAGCTGAACCAAGAAGAAAAGCCGAGTAAATTGGCCCGCTGTTCATACCGGGGACCGCGAGGGCCTTTACATCCTTCGACTTCGTTCGTCAAAAACACTCACTCCGCTCAGGATGTCTACCTTCTTTTCTGGCGGACCCCCTAAAAACCCTAGACACCCTGAGCGGAGTCCTGAGCGAGCCCCGCTTCTTCGAGCAAGTCGAAGGACGGAGTCGAAGGGTGTTCAGCGATGGTACATCCTCCGAATACTTCTTGAAAGAGCTTCCACTTTTTTCGTTGAGATTTGATTAATCAAATCCCGACGGCGATACTACTACTTCTGTACTTCGACGCTGAAATCCTCAAGCAACCCATATCCCACGACACTGTACTTCGAGCCAGGGGGACGCCCTTCTTTCGCCCCTTGTTGAAACGCTCCCGGCCATGCACGTCCAAGCAACGGATTATTATGATGCGGGCCGAGAGTGTTCTTCAACGATCCATAGACGATCACCGACACCTCGTTCACTCCGGATTTCAACTGTTGCCTGACATCAAGCTCGAACGGTTCAAATCCGATTAAGCCAGCCTTCTTTCCGTTTACCACTACTTCAGCAACAACGCCGCTCCATTTCCCCAGACGAACGAAGACCTTCCGGCTCTTCAACTCAACGTCAGCGAGCTGAACTTTTTTCGTGTATTCGATTCTCTCCCCATAGAACGGCATGCCTTGTTCTGCCCAGCTTCCCAGTTTCATCGCGGTTGCGGGAACAATCCCGAATCCCTTTTCCCTGCTCTCCAGCGCAAAATCTCCAAGAATGAAGATCGGCTGGATCTCTGTGTGAATCGTGAACGGAGATGATTTGAGCACAATGCGGTTTTCACCGTCGACGACATAGCGACTGATATCAAAAACACCGAACGCCTTGTCAAGCCACCACCTGTTCTCTATCGGCTGAATCAGGTTGCCATTGATCGACACCCGATACAACTCCGGCCTCTCGATTACCGCTTCAAAGCCCACCCCCTTCGCCCCCTCCGACACGGTAAACGAATACGCCGCTTCAAATCCCGACTTTGCGCCAAACGTATCCTTATCAACGATGTTCTTCTTGTATTGAACTGCATGATCCCAGGGATTAACCGGCAGGCCGTGAGCCTGAAATGCTTTTGTCTGCGCCTGGTAGAAATACAGATCCTTCTCAGTCTGATTGTTCAGCATGAGATCGCAATAATCGATCGAGAGGATGTTCTTCGCAAGCGGTTTGATTTCTAGACCAGACAGCGCAGTCACAGCCGCGCGATCTTTTGTCGCTGGACTTCCCGGCTTCACTGCCTTCGGACGGAAACACAAGAGCAGGCTCCCGCCACGCGGAAGAGAGAAATCGACTTTCACGACTCCTTTTTCGGTTCGAAATGGATATGGTTTGATCGCGCCCGTAAAGCCATCCCACTGCTCACACGCACGACCGGGGACACTGA
>JBEKOB010000158.1:0-4597 GCA_049522195.1 Bacteroidota bacterium | reverse complement strand
ATCGCTTTCTCTATGGGATGGTACGCGCACTTGTCGGGACCATGGTTGAAGTGGCGAGAGGGCATCGGGAGTTTGCCACGTTTTCAGAGATACTGGCAGCCAGAGACCGAACGAAAGCAGGCATGGCCGCACCCGCTAAAGGCCTGTTTCTTGAGCAGATTACTTACTAGGTAAGCGATTTCAATGATACGCGAAGCAATCCAAAAACTGGCATCCCGCGAAAACCTTTCCAGGCAGGAGTCGTTCGAAACCATGAACGAAATCATGTCTGGGAATGCCTCCGAAGCTCAAATCGCATCCTTCTTGATGGGTTTGAGGCTGAAAGGGGAAACAATTCCCGAGATCGCCGGTTGTGCTCAATCGATGCGGGATAAATCTGTTCCTATCCGAAGTAAGCACGCGAACATCATTGATACATGTGGAACGGGTGGAGACAGTTCGGGTACGTTCAACATCTCTACATGCGCGGCGATCGTTGCCAGCGGTGCGGGGGCAAAGGTTGCGAAGCACGGGAATCGTGCAGTTTCGAGCCAGTCAGGAAGTGCGGATGTGCTTCGCGCTCTTGGTATAAATCTGGAGATTTCGCCTCAAAGGGTCACAGAGATCCTCGACGAGGTCGGCATCACATTTCTCTTCGCTCCTCAACTTCACGCTGCAATGAAATTTGCCGTTCCGGTTCGAAGAGACATGGGGATCAGGACAATATTCAATATTCTCGGCCCGCTGACGAATCCCGCTGGCGCCCGTCGGCAGCTGCTGGGGGTTTTCGATCCGTCGCTGACTGAAGTGCTCGCAGGTGTGCTCAAGGAGCTCGGATCTGAACACGCCCTGGTTGTCCACGGCGAAGGAGGACTGGACGAACTCTCTACGCTTGGCTGGACAAAGGTCAGCCAGTTGCGGAATGGCGAGATCACGACGTACGAGTTGAGGGCAGAATCGCTTGGTATCCGACGTGCAAGCGCTGAAAGTCTTCGTGGTGGGGAAGCACAGGTGAACGCAGGCATAATCATCGCAATTCTCGAAGGCAAAGATAGCCCAGCCACGGATATCGCAGTTCTGAATGCAGGCGCGGCGCTCACAGTTTCGGGAGTCGCAGGAGATTTGAAAGAGGGGATCGCTCGAGCGCACGATTCTATTTCGGGCGGCGCTGCAATGAAAACATTGAACCAGTGGAAAGAGGCATCACACAGCTAATGCGTGACGTGAACGTGAACCGAAACATATTGAAAGATCTCCTTGTGCGGTGGGGCCTTCTCAAGACGAAATTGTCGGAAGAAGACCTGAAGCAAGTGCTCGAAGCCAGCACGATCAGCGGGGCGATCGACAAGACCGAACATGAACTGATCAAGAGTATCCTTGAATTCACCGACACCACGGTGAAGGAGATCATGGTCCCGCGCCCCGACATCGTGGCGCTCGATATTTCGATGCCGCGCGAAGTGCTGGTTCGGAAAGTCATTGATGAAGGGTATTCACGGCTTCCCGTCTACAGGGAGAATATCGATCACATCATTGGGATCATTTACAGCAAGGACCTCTTGAGTTTGCTCGAACACCGTGATCTCATCCTGCTGCAGGATATCATTCGCCCTGTCTTTTTTGTCCCCGAGTCGAAGAAGATCAGCCAGCTGTTGCGGGAATTCCAGCAGAGGAAGGCCCACCTTGCAATTGTGACGGACGAAAATGGAGGGACTGAGGGTATCGTTACCATGGAGGACATTGTCGAGGAAATTGTCGGCGAGATCCACGATGAGTATGATGAAGTCGGCAAAACGATCGAACCGGCGAAAGACGGCTCGGTGATTGTCGATGCCCGGCTGAGTGTGAGCGATTTCAACAGACAGTTTTCCCTCGATCTTCCGGAAGCTCCCGAATACGAGACCGTGGCCGGATTCATTCAAAAAGCTCTTGGTCGGCTTCCAGAGGTTGGAGAAAGCACGACGTTCAATGACATTCAGATCACAGTTCTTTCAAAAACCGCTCGCCGAATCCGGCAGGTGCGGATTCAGCGTTTAGTGAGCAGAGCTCCAGGTGGGGAGCCTCAATCGTGACCATTCTCGACACGATTCTTGACGACAAACGCAAAGAAGTGGCCGAATCGAAACGGAGCTTGGGGATTGTGCAGATCGAAGGCATAGTGCGTGATGCCGCTCCACCGCGACCTTTCAAGAAATCACTGGAGCAAGTCCCTTTCGCTCTCATTGCTGAGATCAAGAAGGCTTCTCCGTCGCGGGGCACTCTCCTGAAGGATTTTGATCACAGAAAGCTTGCGATCGAGTTTCAATCCGGTGGCGCCAGTGCGTTGTCGGTGCTTACTGACAGGAAGTACTTTGGGGGAGATCCGTCGTTCATTCGTGATGTGAAAGAGGTCGTCAATCTTCCTGTCCTCCGGAAGGACTTTATTCTCGACGAATATCAAGTCTACGAATCACGCGCAATTGGAGCTGATGCCATTTTGCTGATTGTTCGGGCGCTGCCGCCTGCGGATCTTAAGCGTCTTTATGATTTGGCTGCTTCCCTCGGAATGGGGATCCTCGTTGAAACGCATACGGAGGTAGAAATAGAGATCGCGAATTCCATTGGGGCCGAGATCATTGGCATCAACAATCGCGATCTTGGCACGTTCGAGGTGAACATCAAGACATCTGTAAATCTTTGTTCGCATATCGACAAGCGGGCCATTGCCGTCAGCGAGAGTGGAATCACTTCTCGACGTGATGTGCTGACACTGCAGAGTGCAGGCTTCAAAGCAGCATTGGTGGGGGAGGGAATTGTGACCCGGGGAGATCGCACATCGGCAGTACGGGAACTTATTCCGAGGTAACATGCAACAGGATCTTTTTGTAAAGATATGCGGCATTACGAACAGCGAAGATGCGCATCATGCCGTGCGGTGTGGAGCGGATGCCATTGGGTTTATCTTCTTCGAACAAAGCCCGCGGTTCATCTCTCATCGTCGCGCAGCGGAGATCGTCAAGAGCCTCCCCGAGCATATCTCGAAGATTGGAGTGTTCGTAAACACAGATCTCAGGTTTGTTCGCGATATCGTCAAGCACGTCAACCTGAGCGCGGTCCAACTACTGGGGAATGAAGGGCCCGACGACCTCGTCAATTTTGAAACAAGTGTCATCAAGGTCTTCCGAGTCGGACGCAACTATGACGTCGAAGTGATGAAGAACTACATTGTAGATGCATTTCTGCTTGATGCGATGAAGGAAGGAGCCTTTGGGGGAACAGGGAAGACGTTTGATTGGAACATCGCCGTCAAGGCGAAGGAGTATGGACGAATTATCCTTTCCGGGGGACTTACGCCGGACAATGTTGAAGATGCCGTTCGTTTTGTCCGGCCATACGGAGTGGATGTCAGCAGCGGTGTAGAAGCATCGCCCGGGAAGAAAGATCCTGCAAAAGTGCGCGATTTCATTGCACGCGCAAAGAGTATTCCAGTATCCTATCGTGACGATGAGCAACTCTAAAAAGTACATCGGTACCCTGCCGGACCAGCAGGGACATTTCGGAATCTTCGGCGGCCGGTACATACCCGAAACCCTGATTCCTGCAGCCGAGGAACTCACCCGGAAGTATCTTGAGTTAAAGGACGATCCAGCGTTTCAGGACGAGGTGAAGTACTATCTGAAGTACTTTGTCGGCAGACCCACACCGCTCATGTTCGCCGAGCGCTTGACTGAGCGTTGCGGCGGACCCAAGATCTATTTGAAACGCGAGGACCTGTGCCATACAGGCGCCCACAAGGTCAACAATACGGTGGGCCAGATACTTATTGCCCGTCGCCTCGGCAAGAAGAGGATCATTGCTGAAACAGGGGCAGGACAGCATGGCGTTGCTGTTGCCACGGTTTGTGCACGCTTCGGGCTAGAATGTATCGTTTACATGGGGGAAGAGGACATAGCCCGGCAGTCACCCAACGTCGCAAGAATGAAGCTCCTTGGTGCCGAGGTTCGGGCTGTCAAGACCGGAAGCCGTACGCTGAAGGACGCTACCAGTGAGGCAATCAGGGATTGGGTGACGAACGTCGAAACGACATTCTATATCATCGGTTCCGTTGTTGGGATGCATCCCTATCCAATGATCGTCCGTGACTTCCAGAGCGTCATCGGAAGGGAGACCCGCGAGCAAATCCTTTCCGCTGAAGGTCGTCTTCCATCCTCGATTGTGGCATGTGTCGGAGGAGGGAGCAACGCAATGGGGATCTTCTATCCGTTCCTCGACGAGGCGGACAAGATCCGGATGATAGGAGTTGAAGCGGCTGGGCTCGGGATATCCACCGGTCACCACGCTGCCCCCTTGTCGGCCGGGTCCCCGGGAGTGCTACACGGGGCTATGCAATATCTCCTGCAGGACGATCAAGGGCAGGTGAAGATCGCGCATTCGATATCCGCAGGTCTTGATTATCCAGGTGTCGGTCCCGAGCATTCGTATCTTAAGGACCAGGGATTGGTCCACTACGTCTCCGTGACCGATGATGAAGCGCTGGAGGGTTTCCGGGTTCTTTCCCGGCTTGAGGGAATTCTCCCGGCGTTGGAATCATCTCACGCGATCGCACACGTCTTGAAGACCGCTCCAAAAGAGTCTTCTC
>JBEKOB010000157.1:0-4602 GCA_049522195.1 Bacteroidota bacterium | reverse complement strand
GTATCTTTGAGAATATCCAGGATGTGTACTATGAATCAGCCATCGACGGAACTATTCTTGAAGTCAGCCCTTCCATTGAAATACTGTCAAAGGGACAATATTGCCGCGAGGATCTGATCGGTAAATCGATGTACGTCTTTTATGCTGATCCCGGCGAACGAAAGGCGCTCTTGGTGGCAATCCAAGCACGAGGGCGTGTCTCAGATTTTGAGATCAGCCTTACGAACCGTGATGGCTCACGCATTTTGTGTTCCATCTCGGCAATAATCCGTGCTGATGCTCAAGGTCGGCCGGAGAAAATCATGGGCAGCTTGCGCGATATCACCGAACGCAAGAAAGCCGAACAAAATCTTCGCTTCTCGGAAGAGCGTTTTCGCTCGGTGTGGGACAATTCGGCGGACGGTATGCGGCTTACCGATAAAGAGGGACGCATCATCGGTGCGAATGAAGCATTTAGCAGACTGGTGAACGTGCCTTGTGAGAAATTAGTGGGTGAGATATTCTCGTTGGTTTATGAAAAAGGAGGATCCGATGGCGATATCCGGATCTACAAGAATCGCTTTGACTCGAGGGAGATTGTCCCCCATCTCCAGGCCGCTGTGACGTTGTGGAGTGGCAAGGTCCTCGAACTTGACATTTCAAACTCCTTCATTGAAACGGAAGGTGAGGAGAGAATGGTCCTGAGTATTTTCCACGATATCACGGAGCAGAAGCATGCGGAGCGACGACTCCTGGAAGAGCGGAATCTTCTGCGCACGATCATCGATGCAATTCCCGACGAGATTGGAGTAAAAGACAACGAGAGAAGATTCCTTGTTGTAAATTCGGGAACAGTGAAGGCTTTCAAGCGGGCCTCGGCAGATGAATTCATCGGGAAGAAGGATGAAGATCTGATTCCCGAGCATCTCGTGAAACGTGCGATCGAGGTGGAGAGCACTGTTTTGGCGGTTGGCGGCCATTCCAGGGACTGGGTCGCAACTAAGATCGATCCTGATACCGGAGAGATTGAGCGAAGCCAGCAGGTTTCAAAGATTCCGCTGAAGGACCACGAAGGAAAGATCATCGGCCTCGTGGGCATCAATCGTGATATCACCGAGTACAAACGAGCACAAGAGTTGCTGGAAAAGGAACGAACACTGCTCCTGACCCTCATCGAGAACATCCCTGACGAGGTCTGTCTGAAGGATCTCAGTCACCGGTACCTGGTTGCCAACAGCGCATCCATGAAAGCGCTTGGGGTGAAGTCTCTGAGCGCTCTGATAGGCAAAACGGATCTTGATCTTGTAGGCCATGATCTCGCGCAAGAACACATTGCGGAAGAGAACGCCATACTCCAGTCGGGAGAACCACTGATCAATCGTGAGCGAACTAAGATTGATCCGAACACAGGCGAAATTGAAAAATGCCTCTTAACGACAAAAGTCCCGGTGAAGGACCAAACCGGAAAAACGATTGGCATCTTAGTTATCAACCGGTATATCACGGAGCGACGAAGAGCGGAAGAAGCACTGCGTGCCTCGGAAGAGAAATTCCGTGCTTTGTTTGAGGAATCGAAGGACGCGGTCTATATTAGCACCGTTGATGGAAAACTCATGGATATCAATGCGGCCGGGATTGAGCTGCTCGGCTACCAATCGAAGCAAGAGCTCCTCGATATCGATCTCGGTCGGGATTCTTACATCGATGCAGAGCGCAGAGAGCAATTCCGGAAAGATATGGAACAGCGAGGGTTTGTCAAGGACTTTGAGTACGTGCTAAGGCGAAAGGGGGGAGAACAACTCACGGTGCTCGAGACAGCAACTGCCGTCCGCGACAAGCAAGGAGCCGTGGTGCTGTACCGTGGCATCATCCGCGATGTAACGAGGCAGAGGCAGCTCGAACTCCAATTCCTCCAGGCCCAGAAGATGGAAAGCATCGGGACGCTCGCCGGAGGCATCGCACACGACTTCAACAACATCTTGGGGATCGTTCTTGGCCACCTCGCGCTTCTGGAGCGGACGCGAAACAACGATGCCCAATTCGAAGAAAGCATCTTCTCAATCAATAAGGCGGTGGAGCGTGGAGCTTCGCTCGTACGCCAGATTCTTACTTTCGCCCGCAAAGCTGAGACACAACTTGAACCTGTGAACATCAACTCGGTCATCAAGGAATTGGCAAAGATGATCGAAGAGACGTTTCCGAAGACAATTGCGGTGACGCTCCAACTCGACAAGACCATCCCCGTGGTCTCTATGGATCCGACGCAGCTTCATCAAACAATGCTGAACCTCTGTGTCAATGCGCGGGATGCCATGGAGGGGACGGGAACCCTGACCATCGCGACGCATCTTGTACTTGGCCGCGATGTGTCGTCACGATTCCCGAAAGCGAGCGCAAGTCACTATGTGCAGGTGAGTGCAGTTGATACGGGGTCCGGAATGGATGAAATGACCAAACAACGGATCTTTGAGCCATTCTTTACAACCAAGGGCGAGGGAAAGGGAACGGGGCTTGGCCTGGCTGTCGTGTATGGGGTCTTGCAGGCGCATAATGGATTTGTAGACGTGGAGACCGCACTTGGCCACGGCACGGCGTTTCACCTGTTTTTCCCGGTCCCCGAAGGCATTCTCAGGACCAGCGAGAAGCAAACAGTGCCACAGGAAGATCTGCCGCGTGGCACCGAAACCATTCTTGTCGTTGAGGATGAGGACGTTCTCCGCGATCTTCTTGTCAAGCTGCTGGAGATGCAAGGATATTCGGTCATTCCGGCATGCGATGGTGAGGAAGCCGTTATGCGATTTAGCGAACATGCGGCTAAGATCGATCTCGTCCTGTCCGATATGGGATTGCCCAAACGGAGCGGCTGGGATGCATTCAGGATGATGCAGAAGATAAACTCGAAAGTTCGGATTCTCCTGGCCAGTGGCTACATTGAGCCTGGTCAGAAACTAGAAATCCTCAAGTCGCGTGCGGTGAGGTTCATTCACAAACCGTACAAGATGGAGGAAATTCTCGTAGCCGTTCGTGAGACGCTGGATAAGAAAAAGTAGGCCATTCGATCACAAGGGTTGCCCGTCACCTATTGTCCGTGATCATTGGGGTGACGGTCACTTCTCCACTGAAATGGCTTCTGGTCCGATAATTATTCACTCAGGTTACGCAGAAGGGGAAGAACCGATATTATGTCGCCCCTCTGGGGCTTGACCGTTAATTCGTGTGCGTTGCTACAAAGATTTCGCTCCTATCGGAGCTCTGGCAATTGGCGTTTTTTCCGTGAACGTTTATGGACTTAGAGTCCCGTAGGGACGACATATTTGTAGAACGAATGAGCAACTTGTGTTCAAGCTCCGTAGGAGCGACACAAAAAGCATTCTGACCATGCCCTTGCGTAACATCAATTATTTATTGATCTGATATTATTGAAAAGGTGCACCATGGAAAAACCGACGATTTCCATCCTTGTCGTCGATGACGAAGAAGCCATCCTTGAGCCTTTGTCAAGAGTCCTTGAGATCGAAGGCTACTATGTGAATACGGCTGCGGATGGCCGCATCGCGATCAATATGTTGCAGACCCTTCCGTTTGACATAGTACTCCTCGATATTATGATGCCCAATGTCGGAGGGGTCGAGGTGTTGAAGTTCATCAAGGATCAGCAACTTGATACAGAGGTCATCATGCTCACCGCCGTTCACGAGATCAAGACAGCTGTCGAATGCATGAAGCTGGG
The DNA here is from genome assembly GCA_049522195.1 of Bacteroidota bacterium. Classification (GTDB taxonomy): domain Bacteria; phylum Bacteroidota; class Ignavibacteria; order UBA10030; family UBA10030; genus UBA9647. The sequence goes on along the minus strand of JBEKOB010000157.1, from coordinate 893 downwards.
TGCGTATTACTACGTGACGAAGCCCTATCTTGCAGATGACCTCCTCGCATTGATCGAGAGAGCCTTGCAGCGAAAACGGTTGGTGATACAGAACAAAGGATTACGGCGACAGATTGCTTCCCGTGCATTACCCTCCAACATGGTGGGTGAGAACAAGGTTTTTCTCGAGATGTTGAATCTCGCTTTTCGTGTCGCTTCCACTGATTCAACGGTTCTCATCCAGGGAGCCAGTGGTACAGGAAAAGAGCTTGTTGCAAATTTTATCCACATCAATAGCCCGAGAAAGGAACAAGCATTTCTTGCCGTCAATTGCTCCTCAATACCTGAATCGTTGCTCGAAAGTGAGCTCTTCGGTCACGAAAAGGGGGCGTTCACCGATGCAACGAGCAGTAAGCAAGGATTGGTCGAGATAGCCGAGGGAGGAACGCTGTTCCTCGATGAGATTGCTGAGATGCCGTTGGCGATTCAACCGAAGTTGCTTCGGTTCCTGCAAACCGGCGAATTTCGACGCGTGGGAGGCAATAAGAATTTGAAGTCGGATGTGCGAATCATTTCGGCAACGAACAAAGATCTGCGTCTGGAAACTGCAGCGAGGCGTTTTCGGGAGGATCTGCTCTATCGACTTAATGTCGTCACCTTGGAATTGGCTGCTCTTCGGGATAGAAAAGATGACATTCCATTGTTGGTCGACCACTTCCTCAGATCTCATGCGGGGACAAAGCAGCCAAAGCGGGTCGAAGAGCGAGCCCTTGAACTTCTGGTGAAATATGATTGGCCCGGCAATGTGCGTGAGCTGGAAAATGTGCTTGAACGGGCGGCCGTGCTGTCGCAGGACGATGTGATTTGTCTCGATGACCTGGCATTGCCCCTTCGCTCTGGTTCGATCGGCGAGT
>JBEKOB010000156.1:0-4606 GCA_049522195.1 Bacteroidota bacterium | reverse complement strand
CGTCTTTATTGTCCTTCAATGCTGCCTCAAGCGCAATATCCTTGACAGATTCGAGGAACTCGGACTCTTTCGCCAAATCAGTTTTGTCATTGAACTGCAATCCAGCTTTTTTCAATTGCTGAGCACATTCGAGAAGAGGAATGTGGCTATCGAAGCAATCGAGAATGATCGAGGAATAGGGAAGGATGGTGTCACGCGATATTGCCATTAAGTATACTCCGCTGTAGATGGTCCCCGCGATTTCACCGCCGCGGCCGTCGGGTGCGGCGCGTTGTTAGGTTTTGCTGTTATGTTCCATGGTTATTACTACTTTCCCCCGAGCGTGTCCTTCCTCCAGATACCGGATAGCCTCAGGGACCTCACTCAATGTGTAGCACCTGTCGATGACCGGTGTTACTTTCCTTGCTTCCATGAGCTCTTTCAAGACACCCAGGTTGTCTTTGGTTATTGACGCCAGAAACGTGACTATTTTTTGACTCACGAACGGTGTCAACGCAAGCGCTGCGATCGAACCAGTTATCGGCCCGAGCCACCTCCCCTCGTTCTCTTTCAGTGACCCTCCGCCATTCGACACAAGAATACCTTTGGTGACCATCACGCGCCTGCAATCCGAAAACGAACGGTTTCCCACGTTATCGAATATGAGATCGTAACGCTGCCCGCTTTGGGCGAAATCCTCTTTGGTGTAATCGATGACGTGGTCTGCGCCAATCGATCGGACCATGTCTACATTCCTCGTGCTGCACACACCGGTGACGTCCGCGCCGAAGGACTTGGCGATCTGCACGGCGAACGTTCCAACGCCTCCCGCCGCGCCGTTGATCAGGACCTTCTGCCCCGGCTGAATCCGTCCCTTGTCACGAAGGCCCTGCAGGGCGGTGAGTCCCGCCACAGGGACGGCTGCCGCCTGCTCGAATGTGAGATGGGCCGGCTTCAGCGCCAATCTCCTTTCGTCGGCACGCACGTACTCAGCGAAAGCGCCGCGGGTCGTGCCGAATACCTCATCACCTGGTTTGAACTGAGTTACGTTCCTGCCAACTGCTTCAACCCGGCCAGCCACATCGGCGCCGAGTCGTATAATCTTTGGTTTGCGCAATCCGGCCATCATGCGGAGGAAGTACGGGGTGCCTCTCACAAAGTGCCAGTCAAGCGGATTGACGGAAGCCGCCCGAACTTCTATCAAGACTTCATTGTCCCCAACAGTCGGCTTTTCAATCTCTTCACATCGAAGAACATCGGGTGAACCATAGTTGTGGTAAACAATGGCTTTCATAGGTGTACTCCCGGAGTCTGCAAAACCCAACACTGATCAGAATGATCCGCCAATTATGTGAAACACTCCTTCGCGATCCGCACATCTTGCCGTACCAAGATCCGTGACGACGGACAAAGAGCCGCAATCAATCGCGAGACGTAGAAACCCGGTCACCTGTTAGTGTCAGGACAAAAGTCCTGACACCGGGAGAATCCAAGACACCATGAGCTTGCCTGCGGTGAGCTTGTCGAATCCGCCAAAGGGTTCGACTACGGTCGCCAAAAGCGCTCCCTCCGCTCAGGATGTCATGATCTTCTTGGTGTTTGGCCCAGAACAAAATCCAAGACACCATGAGCTTGCCTGCGGTGAGCTTGTCGAATCCGCTAGGTCTGAATCCATCGCCAGCGCTTTGCTTCTCAGTGTCAGGACAAAAGTCCTGACACTGGAGGAAAGGCGTTCAGCGAGAACGCCGGGGCCGTCGAGTGCGGCGTGTTGTTAAGTTTCGTTTTTATGTCCCACAGTTATTACTACTTTTCCCCGTGCGTGTCCTTCTTCCAGATACCGGATAGCCTCAGGGACCTCATTCAACGTGTAACATCTGTCGATGACCGGTGTTACTTTTTTTGCTTCCATGAGCTCTTTCAAGACAACCAGGTCCTGTTTGTTTATTGACGCCAAGAACGAGACGGATTTCTGGCTCACGAACGGAGCCGACACAAGCTCTGTGATCGAACCGGCCAGAGGTCCGAGCCAGGTACCCTCGTTCTCCCTCAGCGACCCTCCGCCGTTCGACACAAAAATGCCTTTGGCGACCATGGCGCGCGTGCAATCCCTGAACGAACGATTTCCCACGTTATCGAACATCAGATCGTAACGCTGCCCGCTTTGGGTGAAGTCCTCTTTGGTGTAATCGATGACGTGGTCTGCGCCGATCGATCGGACCATGTCTACATTCCTTGTGCTGCACACACCGGTGACGTCCGCGCCGAGGGATTTGGCGATCTGCACGGCGAACGTTCCCACGCCTCCCGCCGCGCCGTTAATCAGGACCTTCTGCCCCGCCTGAATACGTCCTTTGTCGCGGAGGCCCTGCAGTGCGGTGAGTCCCGCCACAGGAACGGCTGCCGCCTGCTCGAATGTGAGATGGGCCGGTTTCTGCACGAGTTTGTTTTTGTGAGAACACACATACTCGGCGAAGGCGCCGCGACTCGTTCCAAATACCTCATCACCTGGTTTGAACTGCGTTACGTTCCTGCCGACTGTTTCAACCTTACCGGCCACATCGACGCCAGGTCGTGTGTTCTTTGGTTTGCTCAGGCCGGTCATCATACGGAGGATGTACGGGATGCCTCTCACATAGTGCCAGTCAAGCGGATTGACGGAAGCCGCTCGAACTTTTATCAGGACCTCATCGTCCCCAGCAGTCGGCTTTTCAATCTCTTCACACTTGAGAACATCAGGTGAACCATAGTTGTGATAAACGATAGCTTTCATGAGTTTCCTCGAAGATCGACTTGCTATTTGTTTGCAGAACCTAACACTGGCTAGAATGATCCGCCCATTCCTCTTGTTCCGACGAGGTCGGGGTCAGCTTGTTGAGCGCCTTGTGCGAAACCCCGCTGTTTTCTAGCGGGGAGCCGCTGGTTAGGCAACCTCCAAACACATTAGAAGTTAGTCGAAATGAATTTTTCCACGTAACCAATTATACTACTAACATCTGCATCAGTAAGCTTTTCCCAGTTTGCATGCATCGCATAGTCACGGAGTTTTGGCATCGTGTCCAACAGCGATTTCTGGGCACCCAAGACTAGACCTTTGCTCTTGAGTGCAGAAACAACCTCTTGCATACTTCGATTTGAAACATCAAGCTCCTTTAAAGAAGCATATTTCTTTAGAGCATCTTCGAGTGCAGCGGAAGCAAGAACAGCAGCAACATCCTTGTAGCCTTCCGTAAGAGCAGACTTTGCTAGACCCACAAAGTCCCCTAGTAATTCTCCTGAAATCTGCTCCTTAAGATTAAAGATATAACCTCCCTCATAGTCTTCCTTTGCGGATTTGAGGATTGCTAGGGCGGTTTGAAATTCCGAAAAATAACCAGCAAATCCAGAGTGGACTTTGTCAAAATTACGCTAATACGGCGAATTCTCTTCAAATGCTCGCTGCAAGATATTAAGAACGCTTGTAGCCCACTTCTCCCAGATGGAAGAGTCTAGTTGTTCAGAGCCGTACTCACTAACATCTGTTGGTCGAATTTGTTCACCTACCTCAACCAATTCTTGGAGTCGTTTTAGGATCAGATCGCTTGTCTTCATGTGATCATATTCCCTTTGACTGGCGTTGCCTAACATTGATTAGAATAATCCGCCCTTTATGTGGGACACTGGATCCCGCTGCAACAATCCCTTCGAGCTCCTCTCAGAACCACGACCCCCTTCGATTCCCACCCGGCTGCACTCTTGGATCCATAAAGGTCCAGCTGAGCCTGAGATTAACGTAGAACCGATCTTCGTCGACTTTGAACTCAGTCGGATCCATTTTCGCAAGAACCATCCGCTGCCACGTTGTCGTCGGATAAATGAACTCATACTTGCCGGGGGCCGTGGTGACCTTGACGGGCATGCGGAAATCAGAGCTATCCGCGGTCCAGTGGTACATCGCCATCACCGAATCGGCCCTGAACGTCAGCCGGACATCCAACTGTGGCACCTTTGTCTTCTTCAGATATTGATTGAAGAAGTAAGTGTAATCCTTTCCAGTTTTCTCATTCACAAAAGCGATGACATCGTCGGCAGTGATCGTCGTGTAACGGAATTTGTCCTGCAATCCTTTCAGTATTGAGAACCAGAGGTCATCATTGTCAATGACGCTGCGGAGCGTGTTCAGGACAAGCTGCCCCTTGTCATACATGTCGCCAGAGCCTTCGTTCTGAACACCGTACTTGCCTATGATCGGCTCGGTGTTGCGGACGTTCGGTTTCTTGCCGTTGATGTACTTCAGCGCTTCAGCATATCCCCATTGGTTCTCCACAAAGAGTGCTTCTGCGTATGCACCGAAGCTCTCGTGGATCCACATATCGGCGATGTCCTTCGACGTGACACCGTTCCCCCACCATTCGTGAGCGCTTTCGTGTATGATGATGAAATCGAACATCAGCCCAACAGCAGACGGTGCAAAACCGCGGTAGCCGCCAAGCCAAAGGTTGCCGTAGGCAACTGCGCTCTGATGCTCCATGCCTGTATGCGGACTCTCAATGAGCTTGTATCCGTCCCGATAGAATGGATATTTTCCGAAATACTTCTCGTACGCTTCCATCATCGGCTTCACCTGCTCAAACGTTTTCTTCGCCCGCTC
>JBEKOB010000155.1:0-4612 GCA_049522195.1 Bacteroidota bacterium | reverse complement strand
GAATGGGCCATGGTGCCGGACATGAACATGATGAAGCCGTTGAAATCGGGGACAGTGTTCGACATTGGATTAGGAAGCGTCCCCAAACGTTGGGACAATTATGGGCTTCAGTTCAAGTGCGCCATCACGATACCGAGCGACGGCGACTACACGTTCTATCTCGCTTCGGACGACGGCAGCAAGCTGTTCCTTGACGACAAGGAACTTGTCATCAACGATGGCGCCCATGGAATGGTTGAGGTAGCATCAAAGATCGCTCTTACCAGCGGTAAGCACCGACTCGAAGTTCGTTATTTCCAACAGGGAGGAGCACAGGATCTCAGCGTCTCAATCGAGGGGCCCGGGTTGCCCAAGCAGCCATTGCCCCCGAGACTGATGACCATTCAATAGGAGCCGGACTCACTTGAGCGAAATCTCCTCCTGTTCTCTCGCCCGGACTGTCTGCATCGGGGTCCTCCTCGCGTGTTGTGCCCCTACAGCCGTTTTGGCTCAGCGGAACCTTACCCCCCTCGTCAACCCGTTTGTCGGTACTGCAAAAAATGGACACACCTACCCCGGGGCAACCGTTCCTTTTGGAATGGTGCAGCTCAGTCCAGACTCCCGCACAGAAGGATGGGATGCCTGCTCCGGCTACCACTACTCAGATTCCACGATCCTCGGGTTCAGCCATACACACCTGAGTGGCACCGGCGTTGGCGACTATGGCGACATCCTCATGATGCCGACGGTCGGACCGCTCCGCGTTGTGCAGGGCGATCCTGTCAGAGGAGTTCGTGGGTATTGGTCAAAATTCCGTCACGCGGAAGAAACGGCGTCGCCCGGATATTACAAGGTGAGACTTGATGACTATGGCATCCAGGTGGAACTGTCCGCGACGAAGAGGGTCGGCGTCCACAAGTACGTCTTCCCAAAGTCCGACAGTGCAAGCATTCTTATTGATTTGAAGCATGGACTTGGTCTCGACAAGGTAGTGGAATCAAAATTGCAGGTTGTGGGGGACGATGAGATCGCAGGATTTCGGCGCTCCGAAGGATGGGCGAAAGACCAAATCATCTATTTCGTTGCGAAGTTCTCAAAGCCATTCAAGTCATTCGGGATTGCCAATGATGATGTCATTCGCCAGCAGCGGCGTACGGCTACTGGTCAAAATCTAAAGGGGTTTGTCCGTTACAGGACGCAGGCGAACGAAACAATTCTGGTGAAGGTTGGTCTCTCATCGGTCAGCATCAAGGGGGCACGGAAGAACCTGATGGCTGAGGTCCCCGGTTGGGATTTTGAGAGTGTGAAAGCGGGGGCCGAGCGGGCATGGAATGCGGAGTTGAACAGAATCTGGATCGATGGAGGATCGGAGGCACAGCGCCGGACGTTCTATACTGCGTTGTATCATGCGATGCTCACGCCGAATACGTTCAGTGATGTGGACGGACTGTATCGCGGCATGGATGGTAAACCCCGTCAGGCAAACGGTTTTGAGATGTATACCGTGTTCTCGCTCTGGGATACGTTTCGCGCCGAACACCCGTTGTTCACCCTCATCGACCGGAAGCGGGCGCAGGACTTCGTACGATCGTTGTTGGAGAAGTACGAGGAATCCGGCATACTCCCTGTTTGGGAATTAGCAGCGAATGAGACTTGGTGTATGATCGGCTATCACGCTGTGCCGGTAATTCTGGACGCATACGTGAAGGGAATCAGGTCCTTCGATGCGGAGCGCGCTCTCGTCGCGATGAACCACAGCGCACAACTTGACCACCTTGGTTTGAAATCATACCGTGAGAACGGTTATGTTGCTGCAGAAGCTGAATCAGAGTCGGTCTCGAAGACGCTCGAGTACTCGTACGATGACTGGTGTATCGCTCAGCTTGCTTCTGCGATCGGCAAGAAACAGGTGGCAGCTGACTTCGGTGAACGCGGAGAGTATTTCCGGAACCTGTTCGACCCGTCAACAGGATTCATGCGTGCGAAGGAGAATGCACGTTGGGTGGAGCCATTCGATCCGAGGTCTGTCACAGTACACTACACCGAGGCCAATGCCTGGCAGTATAGTTTTTTTGCGCCGCAGGACATTTCGGGACTGATTCAGCTCTACGGTGGGAGAGAGAGCTTTGTGAAGAAGCTGGATCAGCTATTCACGACGGACGAAGAACTGACCGGTCGCAACCAGCTCGACATCAGTGGAATGATTGGGCAGTATGCGCAAGGGAACGAACCGAGCCACCATGTCGCTTACCTCTATGACTATGCCGGGGCGCCATGGAAAACTCAGCAGATCGTGAGGCGCATACTCGATTCTCTGTACAGCCCGGAGCCGGACGGCCTCTGCGGTAACGATGATTGCGGGCAAATGTCCGCCTGGTATGTGTTCAGTGCGATGGGCTTCTATCCAGTCACACCTGGTCTACCGTTTTATTCGATAGGGAGTCCGTTGTTTGACCGCGTGACCCTGCACTTGGAAAATGGCAGGCAGTTTGTCATTCGGGCCGATGCGAACTCTGCAACAAACAGATTCATCCAATCCACACAATTGAATAATGCCGCTTCCACGCGCACCTACATTACTCACGAGGAGATCATGCGCGGCGGATCGCTCGATTTCATCATGGGGCCGCATCCAAACGCAGTGTGGGGGTCGGCTGTTGCTGATGCCCCGGCGGCCAACCCAATCGTGAATACGGTATCTCCGCCGGTGCTTCAGGCTGCATCGACAGTCTTTGCCGATTCACTTGAGATCAGCATGACGTGCTCTACGCAGGACGCGATTATCTACTACTCTTTGAAAAAAGGGAACGCCGGATCCGTCTTTCAGAAATATGAAACGCCATTAGTGCTGAAGGAGAGTGCAACCATCTCGATGTATGCTGAGAAGGGGAGTTCTGAGAAGAGCAAAACGATCACTGCGTCATTTACGAAGTTCACACCTCCGGGAACTATCACACTTCACAGTTCGTACAGTCCCCAATACACGGGGGGTGGTGATGCAGCATTGATCGACGGTCGGCGCGGAACTAACGATTTCCGTCTCGGTGCCTGGCAAGGATACGAAGGGAATGACCTTGACGCTGTTGTCGATCTCGGCAGCACCAAGCCCGTTTCTCGTGTGTCGCTCGGTTGCTTGCAGGACAACAATTCCTGGATTTTCTTCCCGAGGAGGGTCGAGTTCTCTTTTTCGCGTGACGGTTTGTCCTACGGAAATCCTGTTAGCGTTGTGAACACCGTCAGCCAGAAAGACGAAGGCGTTCGACTGATGGAGTTCTCGATCGATGTGGCTTCAATAGAAGCACGATATATCCGGGTTCGTGCCAGGAACGTTGGCATCTGTCCGGAATGGCACAAAGGGGCCGGCAACAAAGCATGGCTCTTCGTCGACGAAATAAGTTTGATCACAAAGTAGCATCCTTAGTCTCAACTTTTTTCATCCACACACCTATATGCATTTCGTGAAGAATGGAGTTGCAGGAATATGAAACGACGAACTTTCATTAAGACGGCGTCGCTTGCGGGCGCCGCGACACTGATCTTTCACGAAGCGCTCGCCAAGAGTGCAGCGGCCGCATCGAAAAGTGCGGGAGCGCCATCGAAAGGCCCGGTGATCATCTCCACGTGGGATTTTGGCAAAGCGGTTCCGGAAACGGCATACCAGACTCTCATGAATGGAGGATCAGTCATTGACGCAGTCGAACGGGCTGTGATGATTCCGGAAGCCGATCCAAAAGTGACGAGTGTCGGATACGGGGGCTATCCGGACCGGGACGGGAAAGTCACGCTCGATGCGTGCATCATGAACGGCAATGGCAACTGCGGATCGGTGGTGTTCCTGGAACATATCATGCATCCCGTCTCTGTCGCCCGGCTGGTGATGGAGAAAACGCAACACGTAGTCTTAGCCGGTGATGGTGCCCTGCAGTTTGCGTTGGAGAACGGTTTCAAGAAGGAGAACCTGCTCACTCCGGAGTCCGAGGCCGCTTATAAAGAATGGTTAAAGACAAGCAAGTATGAGCCTCCAAAAGTCGACCAGCACAATCATGACACGATCGGTCTCCTGGCGATGGATGGAAAGGGGAACATGGCTGGGGCGTGCACGACGAGCGGAATGGCATGGAAAATTCATGGGCGTGTTGGAGATTCCCCGCTCATTGGAGCTGGACTGTATGTCGACAGCGATGTCGGAGGCGCGACGTCGACCGGAATCGGTGAAGCGGTGATCAAAGTGGCGGGGAGTTTTCTCATCGTCGAACTTATGCGGAACGGCAAATCGCCGCAGGAAGCATGCAAGGTCGCTCTGGAGCGAATTGTCCACAAGCAGCCGCAGTACGCGGAGAGAGGTGATTTCCTCGCCGGATTCGTGGCGTTGACGAAGGATGGCGAAGTTGGTGCCATGAGCTACCGCAAAGGCCTGCAGTATTCACTTCACAAGGATGGGGTTGTAAGCATTGTGGATGCAGAATACATGGTGAAATGAAAACTAATTGTCGATTGTGAATAGCCAATTGTCAATACTAGATTCAATGAGCAAGTGCAACAGCTTTGGAAAAGATCTCTTTGGGTGTTTTGTATTTTAGCGATTTTCTTGGTCTGTTGTTGAGCAGACGTTCGAGGCGTTTGATTTGAGCTT
>JBEKOB010000154.1:0-4785 GCA_049522195.1 Bacteroidota bacterium | reverse complement strand
CTCCCGGTATGATGTTCGAAGCGCTCGGCTTCAGGTATTTCGGACCGTTCAACGGCCACAACGTCTATAAGCTGGTCGAGATTTTCAGGCACGTGCAGGATCTCAAAGGGCCAATCCTGATTCACGTGCGGACAACGAAGGGGAAGGGGTATCCACCGGCGGAAAAAGAGGCAACTCGCTTGCATGGAGTGACCCCGTTCGACAAGATCACAGGAATTTCGCCGAAGAAGCCCAATGAACTACCTGCATACACAAAGGTTTTCGGCGAAGCACTGGTCGAAATCTGCAGGCACAATCCAAAAGTCGTGGGTATTACTGCTGCGATGCCCGATGGAACAGGATTGACGATCCTCCAAAGTGAAATCCCCGAGCGATTTTTCGACGTCGGAATTGCGGAACAACACGCCGTGACGTTCGCTGCCGGCATGGCAACGGAGGGTTACGTTCCGGTTACCGCAATCTATTCCACGTTCCTCCAGCGGGCATTCGACCAGGTTGTTCATGACTGTGCGATTCAAAAATTGCATGTGGTTTTTGTCCTTGACCGGGGAGGGCTCGTCGGAGCGGACGGGCCTACACATCACGGGGCGCTCGACCTCTCCTATTTGCGTTGCGTGCAGGGGATGGTTGTGATGGCTCCGAAGGACGAGCAGGAACTCAGGGACATGTTGTTTACGGCAGTGGAATACAAGGGCGGCCCGATCGCGTTGCGCTACCCGCGTGGCAATTCACTTGGTGTGACGCTGCGACCTGGATTTCAGAAGCTGGCAATCGGCAAGGGCGAGACGTTGCGGCATGGAAAAAACGTGGCGATCCTGGCGATCGGAAACCTGGTGCCGCACGCAGTCGCAGCAGCGGAATTGCTGGCAGCTGATGGGATTGAAGCTGAAGTGGTGAACATGCGATTCGTGAAACCCATCGACGATGATCTCGTCCGATCAGTCGCTCAACGAATCGACACATTTGTCACCGTAGAGGACAATGTGATTGATGGCGGATTTGGCTCGGCAGTGCTCGAGTCCCTGAGCAAACAGGGGCTGACGCACGTGGCAGTGAAGCTCCATGGTTTGCCGAATGACTTCGTTGAACACGGCACTCCGAACGAACTCTACCAGATGCTAAAGCTCGATGCGCGGGGGATTGCGCAAGTCGTTCGGGAGTTTCTCCACTCTCGAGAAAACGCGGGGACACCTCAATTGATACCATCGTAAAAGGACCAGAAGACGTCATGCAGAAAGTTCGGATTGCAGTCGTGGGAATGGGAACGATCGGCCAGACTGTTCATCTCCCTATTCTCTCCAAGATACCGGAAGTCGAGATAGCCGCCGTATGCGACCTCGAAGCATCAAAAGCGGAATTTGTGGCAAAGAAGTACGAGATCCCGAGGTTTTACACGGATTTGGAAGAAATGCTGAAAGTCGAGGAGGATCTCGACGGGGTTGACATCTGTACTTCGACGTTCTCACACATGGACGCTGCAGTGGCCGCACTTGACGCAAAGAAGCACGTCCTGGTGGAAAAACCGTTGGCCCGCTCGTACGACGAAGCTGTAAAGATCGTCAACGCTGCGAAGAAAAACCAGCGTAAGGTGATGGTGGGGATGAACAACCGCTTTCGGCCTGACGCCATGATTCTCAAAAGCATGATCCAGGGGGGAGAACTCGGCAAAATATTCTATGCGAAAGCCGGCTGGCTTCGAAAATTAAAAACGACGAGCCCCTGGCTGACAAAAAAGGAAAAATCGGGCGGGGGCGTTGTTCTCGATCTTGGCATTGTGATGTTCGATCTTGCATTCTGGCTCATGGGGTTCCCGGAGGCCAAGGAGGTTATTGCTGCGAACTATTCGCATAACACCAAGGGAGTGGAGGATTCATCCGTCGTCTTCATCAAGATGAGAAATGGGTCCACGCTAACGATTGAATCAAGCTGGTCCCTTGAATCGGAAACGGATTTCTTCTATTGCGATTGCTACGGAACAGACGGAGGCGGGTCTCTCAACCCCTTCCGTATTTTGAAACGCATGCACGGAAACCTTGTGAACGTGACTCCAGTGTCACACGAAACTCCTCAGACGCTCTATTGGAAGTCATACGACAACGAGCTGCGGCACTGGATCGGCTCACTTCGGGGGTTGCATCCTGTTCTCTCGACGGGAGACGAAGCATTGCACCGGATGAGAATCGTTGACGCGATCTACCACTCTGCAAAGAAGGGAAAAAGCGTTGTCGTAAAATGAGCGTCAGGGAAAAGGAGATCGTGGCGCGCCGTGTCTCATCCGGCTGAGCATATGCACTCTTCCGAGTAATCCTGTCTATACCCGCCATGCCAAAGGACAACCCTGTTGTTGCTTTGCTCACCGATTTTGGGCTCGCTGACCATTACGTCGCGACGATGAAGGGAGTGATGCTGGCAATTTTGCCGAACCTGAACATCGTCGATCTCACCCATGAAGTGGAAGCACAAAACATTCCGAGGGCTGCCTATCTGTTGTGGGCGTCATACAGGTATTTCCCAAAGAAAACAGTATTCACGTGCGTTGTCGATCCCGGCGTCGGAACTTCAAGAGACATCATCATAGCCCGTACGAAGCGCTACGTCTTCCTTGCCCCGCAAAATGGCATTCTCGATTACGTGCTGTGGACTGAGGAAGTGACTAATGTTACGGTGGTTCAGCTCGCATCCCTGCGGGTTCGCTCGATGCTACCTCCGAGGATATCAAACACATTTCAAGGTCGTGATGTCTTCGGTCCTCTCACTGCTCACGTGGCAAAGGGGATCAGATTGAAGGATCTGGGAAAAAGTCGTACGGTCGATTGGATACAGGCGCCCTTCGTTGATGAATCAAATCCTTTTGCTAAGGCGAGAATAGTTGATATTGATAGATTCGGGAACATCATAACAAACATAGCAGGCGTTGAGTATGAGCGGCCTCCTGGAGTCAGGGGCATCAAGCTGGGAGCGACCAGAATTGAACGGTGGATCGAGAATTACGAGTCGGCTCCGCGAAACGTTCCTTGTCTCATTGTGGGGAGCAGCGGACTCGTTGAAATCGTGATGAAAAGGCAGAGCGCTGCGAACGCATTGAAAGTAAATCAACATGTCCTTCTTGGAATCTTACGAGCATGAAACAAACGAAAGAAATTGATAAGAGGTACTTGCGACAATGCCTTGCCCTTGCATCCCGTGGAAGTGGATTCGTCAGCCCGAACCCGATGGTCGGATGCGTCATCGTCAAGGATGGAAGAATTGTTGGAGAGGGATATCAGAAAATCTTTGGCGGCCCGCACGCAGAGAGGGAGGCACTTCGAAAAGCGGGGAGGCAGGCGGGGGGTGCTACGTTGTATGTGAATCTGGAACCATGTACACGTCGCGGGAAAACTCCACCCTGTGTGGACGCAATTATCCGCGGTAGAATCAAGAGGGTGGTGGCGTGTTCTGCGGATCCCAATCCGCTTGTGTCAGGTCGGGGAGCGAAAAAGCTCAGGAGGGCAGGTATTCAGGTCGATATCGGTCTGCTGCGAAGGGAATCAGAACGGCTTAATGAGCGATTCTTCATGTTCGTACGGACACGATTGCCCTTTGTCGGCCTGAAAATCGCACAGACGCTTGATGGAAAAGTCGCCGACCCCCGGGGAAGATCGAAGGGGATCATCTCGAAGCAAGCCCGGGAAGAGGCACATCGACTTCGGTCGCAATACGACGCAATTCTCGTCGGAGCAAATACTATTGCTTTCGCTGATCCGCAGTTGACCGTTCGGCACATCAAAGGGCGCAATCCGCTCAGAGTGGTCTTCGATCCAACTCTGCGTCTTAAGCCAAGCGCGGCAGTCTTCAACACCCGGAAAGCCGGCACTCTCGTCTTCACGTCGGCTTGCGCAATGTCGGCACGAAAATCTGTTGTGGCGAGGATGAGTAGGCAGGGTGTCTACATGCTCGGACTGGACAAAGCAAAACCATTCGATCTTCAAGTTGTTCTCAGGACATTGGCAGCTTTAGGTGTCTCATCCGTTCTGGTGGAGGGGGGACCATTCACTGCCGGTGAGTTCCTGAAAAGAGGATTGGTGAAAAAAGTCCACGTGTTCGTTGCTCACAAGATTCTCGGAGGAGGCATCAACAGCGTCATGCTGAAAGCCTCTCCGCCACTTGCGTCGCCCATCACGCTTCATGATGTCACCTGCCGGTCGGTGGGACCGGACTATCTCATCGAGGGATCCTTGTGACATTGAGACGATTACTCATACTTCTTACAATGACACTCATGCCATCCATCGCATCGAGCCAAAATCTGGCTAAACTTCGTCTGGATATTCAGCAGGCTCTCGATTCCGTCCAGGGAACGTTCGCTGTGGCCTTCAAACCTCTTGACGGAAACGACGGGCTGATGATCAATGAAAAAGTCATGTTCCATGCCGCGAGCACAATGAAAACGCCGGTGATGATCGAAGTATTCCGTCAGACGGGTGAAGGGCGATTCTCGCTGGGTGACAGCCTTGACGTCCGAAATGAGTTCAAGAGCATCGTCGATGGTTCTCCCTTCAAGCTCGACCTGGGTGATGACAGCGATGATTCGATGTATAAAAGAATCGGAGGCAAGGCATCGGTACGGGAATTGATCCACCAAATGATAACCGTCAGCAGCAATCTGGCGACAAACATCTTGATGCAACTGGTCACTGCCGACAAAGTTACAGCCACAATGCGGACGCTTGGAGCCCGTGATATCGAGGTATTGCGCGGAGTAGAGGACGGGAAAGCCTTCGAGAAGGGAGTGAACAACCGAACCAG
>JBEKOB010000153.1:0-4825 GCA_049522195.1 Bacteroidota bacterium | reverse complement strand
AGGATGCTGAAGAAAACGCGCGTGCGAATGAGGTCAGCAACTGCAGTTTTGTCCTCGGTGATCTCAAAGACCGGCTCACAAAAGATCGTGCATGGTTCGAGTCGCATCCCAAACCTGACGTTATGATCATCGATCCGCCGAGAAGTGGTATGCACCCGAAAGTGGTGGAGGAGATTTTGGAAATCGCGCCGGAACGGATCGTCTACGTCAGCTGCAATCCGGCGACGCAGGCGAGAGATGTGAAAACGCTTGCCGGGCGGTACGATATCGCCGCACTTCAACCTGTTGACATGTTCCCTCACACGTATCATATCGAGAACGTCGCCAAACTTGTATTGCGATAAGCAAAGGCGCTTCTGCTTGGAATGAAAAACCCCGGGAGAGTTCCGGGGTTTTGCGCCTCATCGAAATTCTTCAAATTCTTCGCTTGGCGGTCTACGTTGATCCCTCTTTTCGATTGGCCTATTGTGGAGTTGGAATGGAATGCGTGCCGCCGGTTTCTGAACTGTCCGATGATGCCCACGTCGAATAAATCCAATAGATGAGTCCGACGCCGACAAGAACACACGCTGCGATCAGGTACCAATTAGGACCTGTGTCGAGAAATGCATGACTGAGCTTGAGTCCCTGTTCGGGTGTCACAACGCTCAGGAATTCATCGAATGCTCCTGTGAAGTCGACCCTTTCGTCATACAGCAGTTTCCCGTCAGCGGCATTTACAAGCCGGATGTGAAGAATGTACCGCTGATCCCATCGGTCTGCGCTGACCTGGACCACTTTCTCAACGTGAAGTATCTTTCCCAGCTGGGCCAGGCATGCCACCGTGTTGCAGCTGTCGATTTTTGTCAGGCCGACGTTTGCAAGCAGGCTCTTGAACGCGTCATCAGTCAGAATGTCAAATCGTTTTGACTCTGAAAGCGCCTCAGTAAACCGTACTCTCAGTCGCGTCCCCTCGTCAGGCGTGAGGCCGCGGATTTCGAACGGAAGGACTGCAACTCCTCGCTCGTCGCCAGTTGGTTCGACACGTTGCGGATTCTGACATATCCCGAGCCCTGTCGAGAGAAGCGTCAGCACACAAAGAGTCAGAATCTTGTCACGCATGGAGTTGATCATACAATCGGAACATAGGAAAATTCATCGACATCTTCAATTCACATTCTGCAGGAATCCGACGTGGGTCAAATCTTCGCAGCCGCTACCGTTTCGTTACGATCAGGATGATCCCCCCGCTGTGTCCCGTCCCAAATCGTACCGTCGCTGCATTGAAATCGAGGTAGCGAATCTCGTTAATGGTCGCGACCGGTATGTCCTTGAGCGATTCGATTTCTCCGTAGTACATGCGATCAAGATACACGACAGGGTATTCCACCGTTTGCCCCACCGGAGCCTCGTGAAGGCTTCGTACGCCTCGGGATTTCAGGAAGAACGGACGTCTGAGGCTGATGGCGTCGTATGCAGTGAGTGCGGTTGTCGTCGCGATTTCCTCAGCCGTCAAGACATCCCCCTGCGACGTTCCAGTTGTTCCTTCTTTAAGCGACGAACACGCGCTGATGAGAACAGCAAGAAAGACCGCCGTCAGAATTCTGTCCATACGTTGGTTTCCCCCGAGGTCTTGGTTCACCGTGTGGTAGGGTATGATACGAAAGTGCAACGAGGCCCCGCGAATGATCGCGGGGCCTCGGTTTTTGATGATCGATGATGCATCCAGCATCACTTGTTTGCTGGAGTACGGTTGAATTGACCGTTGGCCACTTCAGCTGGCTGATTGGGATTGGAGGTCGCTTCGCCCGTGGAATAGAGGAAACGCTGAGGGAATATTGTTCCGCGTGTCGGAGCGATGGTCTTCGTAGTGCCGGCTGAATCCTTGTACGAGATGGCATAATCAATGCGTCGCATAAAGTTGAAGGCTTCAACTTGATGCATCAATGAAAGATACGTCTCGTTCAAGATCGCCTGCTGCAAAGAAGCGGGGGTTGCAAAATCGGCCGCGACGTACATCGCTGATGTGTTCTTGAAGACGCTGTTGTTATACGTCCGGGCATTGTTCAACTCAGTAAGCGCGCTCGCAGTGTTGCCAAGACGGACGTACGCTTCTGCCATCAACAAATGAGTCTCCGACGCCCTGAAGAGTGGGTATGACGCGTTGATGGCATACGCCCCGGTGCTCGTCGTGTTGAGATTCGTTAGGGCCGGGTTGAAATAGAAGCCAAGCCTTCCGGTTTCGCTCGACTTGCCATCGAACTTTCGGGCCTGCAGCATCGGTATCGCGAAAGTTCCAGCAACAGTGGCATCCATGTAGCCGGCGCGGTCGACTATCATGAACGAATACCAAAGATTCTGGTTCTGGCTCTGGACCGTTCCGTGAGTAGCCAGCGCATCTTCTGATCCGGTCGTACTGAGTATGCCCTGCTGGGCTTCAGCGATGACCTGGTTCAGAACCGCCGCACTGTACCCTAGTGAACGAGCTGTGTGCATAAGATAGCGGGCCTTCGCGGAATGACCAAGTTTCACCCACCGGGTCCCGACCCCGCCAAGCGAGAAAGCATCCTGCGCGAGTGGAGCGAGATTCGAATTGAAATCGGTGATGCCTTGATCCAGGACACTCAGCGCGGCAGTGTAGACGGCCAACTGCCCGTCGAAGACGGGAGTGAGGTTCGGATATTGTATCGCCTGCGAGTATGGGACATCACCCCACACAGCTGCCACTGTTCCCATGTGGAGCCCCTCGAGGATCTCTGCTGCTCCCTTGAGATTAGCCAGGCCGGTGCCTACGCATTTGCCCTCAACTATACGAAGGTTCGATAAGACCCCTGCATACGCGGAGTTCCAGTCATTCGTGTAGTCATCAGTGGTAGTCTGATACGTCTCAAGTTGGAGAAACTGACGATCCGCTCCATGAACCTGTTGGGTCCAGAGCGCAGAGGTGAACGCTGCATTTCCTTCTATGAAGATCATGTAATTGAGCTGTGCCCCGACGAACGTGGTCGATGCGCTCGCGTCAACGGGTGAGAGAGGGTTGGCATCGAATCCGCTGACAAACTTCTCGCATCCGACCAATCCCGCGATGAAGATTGAGACTGTGAGTATAAGAATGAATTTTCTCATGATCGGACTCCCGTTTGTTTAATATTCAATCTGGAGCGAAACGATCCAGGTTTTCGTGGATGGGTTGTTGAAGTAGTCTATTCCTAACGCGTTCGTGCCTGATCCACCGAGGTTCGTCTCTGGATCGACACCGGTGTAATCAGTCCATATCTTCAGGTTGCGTCCCGTCACGCTGACGGTTGCAGACTGCATCCCGAAGTAACGAAGTGGGAATGTGTAGGAAAGGGAGACTTCGCGTAGCTTCACGAATCCGCCGTTTTCCATGAACGCTTCTGTTGGGGCCCCATTTATTCCACCCCCCGGACCGAGGTTGTACCAATCCTGATCGAGGATCACATCCGGGCCTCCAAAATTGCCGATCTTGCCGCGGAAGGAAACCGAGCCGTCGGAATTCAAGTAGTATCGCTTCTGAGTTGCAGAGCCAGCGATTACTGCACTGGGGGTTTTGCCGGACCAGTTCTTCAACGTTGATGCCTGAGCTGCGGAGATCGTGGTCCACATATCCATGTCCTTGTCCGTTCCGTAAGAATACAGGGCACCCTTCGTGCCATTCCAGATTTTCCCTCCATGAGAGATATCGAGGACAACATTGAGCGTCAGTCTCTCATAGCGCAGTGTGTTGATGATGCCGGCACGCCAGATTGGATTGGGATCTCCGATGACTCCGGATGCCGCATCCGCGTATGCAAAACCGTTGGCGTCCAACATGAGGGAGCGATCCGGGTTTCGTGCCCATCGGGTTCCGTACATCACGCCAACAGGTTGATTGAGCACGATGCTGGACACTGCCCCGGTGAATCCGCCGATGCCGACAACTGTGACGCCAGAAAGGTCCGTTACTTTGTTAAAATTCTGTGACCAGTTGATTGTGGTCGTCCATGAGAATGGTTCAATGCGGAGCCACTCGGCAATGAGCTGCAGTTCTGTCCCCTTGTTTTCGAGCTTGGCAGCGTTCGCAGTACGTGATGTGTACCCCGCGGATGCTGCGACACTTACGGCAAGCAGAGCGTCCGTGGTCTTATTCACGTACTTTGACGCGCTCAACGAAATGCGGTCGTTGAGGAATCGAAGATCGAACCCAAACTCGGTCTCGGAAGTCATTTCCGGTCCAAGCATTGAGTTGCCAAGGCTTGTGCTTCGGGACGTGCCCCCTCCGGTGTATTGGGTCCCACGGAGAGCCTCAGTCCATCCGTTGCCGGGATTGGCAACGCCAAAGTACGTTTTCGTTTGGTATGCCCCAGGTTGGTTCGCAGCTTCTCCATATGCGAATCGAAGCTTACCAAAACTGAAAATACTATTGTCCCTGACCAGTTTCTCTTTGACGAAAGGAAGTTCGCTGAATTGCCAGGCGACGCTTGCAGAGGGATAGAAATAGGACTGCTTCGCATCGGGACCATACGTGGATGCGCTCTCCATCCTACCGGTGCCCCGGACAAAGACCTGCTTGAACATGTCGAGCGATGCCTCTCCGTACAGAGCAGCAGAGCGGGTGATCGTTAATCCTTCCCCCGGCGTATAGTTCAGGGTATTGGAAAAGGTTGCCGGGGCATCGAGCAGAACGAATGCGGTTCCACCGACATTCGTAGCGTCAGTTCGCCGATGATCCAGATGGAATCCGACCGTCAATGTTCCGCTGATATCGTTCGTCAACTCCTGATTCGCATTTGCCAAAAGATCTGAATTGAACATGTAATTGGTATTCGCTGCCCGGTAAGTGTAG
>JBEKOB010000152.1:0-4835 GCA_049522195.1 Bacteroidota bacterium | reverse complement strand
GTGTCTCTGTCAAAGAACTCAAACGCATTGAGCGTTGGCTAAACAATCGTCCAAGGAAAGTGCTACATTACGACACCCCTCGCGAACGCTATCGTCGGATCGTTGCACTTCCTCATTGAATTCAGCTTCTTGATTTTCGAGCTTTGGATTTGTTTGAGATTTCAGATTTAGAGTTTCGGATTTCGTACTTAGGATTTGTCTAGAGTTTCGGTTTTCGTGCTTCGGATTTGTTTAGGGTTTTGGATTTCGCATTTAGGATTTCTGTCTTTCTCGGACACTCATTTCTTTTTCATCACTCTTCGTTATCAATTGAGGGAGCCTCATGGATCAGCCCAACATTCTAGAAGCGCAGAATCTCACCAAGGTGTACGAAGATGGACTCTGCGCACTTGATCACATCTCTTTTAGCGTCAAGGCAGGAGAGATCTTCTGCCTGCTTGGCGACAACGGAGCAGGAAAAACGACGGCCATCAACCTGTTTCTCGGCTTTCTGAATCCGACTGAAGGTACGCCGTTCATCAACGGGATCGACGTGACGAAGGATCCGTTGGCTGCCAAACAGCACGTGGCGTACCTCTCAGACGTGGTGATGCTCTATCCGAATTTTACGGCGCGACAGAACCTTGACTTTTTCGCGCGCCTCGGAGGCCGGCACAACCTCAAGCGGGACGACTATTATAATGTTCTGCGACAGGTTGGTCTGCAGGAAAAGGCGTTTGAACAGAGGCTGAAGGGTTTTTCGAAGGGGATGCGCCAGAAAGTCGGTCTCGCCATTGCAATCGTAAAAGAAGCTCCAGCTATCATCCTGGATGAACCGACAAGCGGGTTGGACCCCAAAGCTGCCAATGAATTCCTGACCATTCTCCATCAGCTTCATGCCCAGGGCCGAGCGATCCTGATCAGTACGCACGACATTTTTAGGGCGAAGGAAATATCCGACATCGTGGGCATTATGAGCGAGGGAAAGTTGCTGACCGTGAAAACGAAGGCGGAGTTGGAACACGAAAACCTCGAGAGGCTGTATCTCGATTACATCCAAGGCAAGGTCGCCGCTTGAAAGTCCAATCCGCATTGGCAGTTCTGGGTCAACCAAGAAAATTGAAGGCACAGCTATGCTAAGAATCCTTCTTGAAAAAGAGCTTCGCGATATCATCTACTCGACGAAGTTTGCGATCACCTTCGCGGCGGCTGCCGTGCTCATCCTCCTCAGTTTCTATGTGGGCATTCGCAATTACCAGGAGAGCATCCATGAATACGAGACCGCAAAGGTAACAAATGCGGCGAACATTGCGGCGCAGACCGACTGGCGGCAGATCCAGCACCGTGTTTTCCGAAAGCCGCAACCTCTGGAGATCCTGGTGAATGGAGTGACCAACGACGTCGGCCGGACAACGGACATGAGGGCCTCCGGTGAGTTGAATTTGATTAACAGCCGGTTCAGCGTAGATCCGCTCTTCGCCGTCTTCAGGTTTCTGGACCTCAACTTCGTCTTTGTCATCGTCTTTAGCCTCTTTGCCATACTCTTTGGCTACGATGCCATCAACGGTGAAAAGGAATCCGGGACACTCAAGCTCGTTTTCTCGAACCGCGTTTCCCGCGCGAGCTTTATCCTGAGTAAGTTGCTTGGAAGTGTCCTCGCCCTCGGCGTTCCTCTCCTGATCCCCTTGCTCATCGGATGTCTGATGCTTCTCGGTTTTGGTGTACCAATCAGCGGCCCCGAATGGATGCGACTTGGTATGGTCATCGTTGCCGGGCTTCTATGCTTCGGTGTGTTCCTGACGCTGAGCATTATGCTCTCGGCGATGGTGTCGCGATCGAGCGTTTCCTTCCTTCTTTCGCTTGTTGTGTGGATATTCTCGGTCCTCATCATTCCGAAAGGAAGCGTCCTGCTGGCTTCTCAGATCGCTTCCGTGCCCAGCATCGATGCGGTAGAAACGCAAAAGAGAAAATTCACTGCCGACCAGCGCCAGAAGTGGTTGCAGGTATCACAGCAGTGGTTCAGCTCTCGTATGACGTCGAATGCCAACTTCTCCGATACCGGTTTCGTGAACGCGATGGCGGCCTTCCAGGATAGTCTGTCAAAAGCGACCGAGGATGCGAGAGCGGAATTCTACAACAGGCTGGACGAAGACTGGCGCAACAAGAAAGATTGGCAGGAGAAATGGGCCTTTGGATTCGCGCGAATCTCCCCGACCGCCGTCTTTCAAATTGCAGCGATGAACATCGCTGGAACCGACGTGTCAATGAAATACCGGTATATGCAGCAGCTGAACAGGTACCGGGAATCATACGCCGAAACCATGCGGAAGAAGACAGGATCGTCGGCAGACTACTTTCGGGTTGTTATCAAACGCTTCTCGGGCGGGCAGAATGATCAGGAAGAAAAACAAAAATCCCTGAACCCGTCGGAGCTTCCGGAGTTTGTCGAGCAGCCGAGAAGTCTCGGTGACGTGATCACTGCATCGCTGTTCGATACAGGATTGCTCGTGGTGCTCAACGCACTCTTTTTCGGTGGCGCATTCTTTGCGTTTCTCAAATTTGATGTGCGATGATGACCTCGCGCCGGGCCTTATAGTCACTCGTTATCGATTCATCGGAAGGACGTGACACTATGTGGAAAACGATTGCTGAAAAAGAACTGAGGGACCATCTCCAGAGCACACGCTTCCTTATTGCAGCAAGCGTGAGCATGTTGCTGCTCGTCATGAGTATCTGGATGGGCATCAATCACTATAAGGCGCGGATGTCACAATATGAGCAGGGCGTACAGATGATGCTGGACCTCGCCTCGCAACAGAGCAACTGGATGACCGTGACGAACTCCGCCTGGCGGAAGCCTGATCCGATGGAGATTCTCTCGAACGGAGTCAACAGTGATATCGGCCGCTATTCCGACATCGGAAGGGGGCAGGATGTCCGCCTCGTGCGGAGTGAATACTCCGACGATCCGATGCTGGCGGCCTTCCAATTCCTCGACCCCACCTTCGTTGTGCTCATCGTCCTGAGTCTGATTGCGATCCTGTTCACTTACAACGCAATCAATGGGGAGAAGGAGAGCGGCACGCTCAAGCTTGTCTTTGCCAACAAACTCTCCAAAGCTGAATATATCATCGGGAAGCTGATCGGAAGCTGGCTCGCCATTCTCACACCCGTGCTGATCTCATTTCTTATCGGGGCCCTCCTTCTCATACTGATGGGGATTAATTTCAGCGCCTCGAGCTGGGGAAGATTCGGGTTCTTTTTCCTTGCCTCGGTGTTGTACACCACCTGTTTTATGCTGCTGGGAGTTTTCATCTCGGCGATGACGCACCGTTCCAGCGTATCGTTCCTGGTCCTACTCGTCATCTGGATCTGTGCAGTTCTGATCGTGCCCAAGGCGGCGACAATGCTCGCGGGCCGGGCCATGCCGGTTCCAACGGTCGACGAGATCGAAAGCAGACTGGCAAGCTACTCTACGCAGGCGCGGATAGAGTTCTTCAACGACATGACCAAACGATCGCGCGAACGATTCCGCTCCATGGCAGATATGAAACCCGAAGAGCGACAGCCAGCGATTGCAGCGTTTCAGCAAGAAAATGAGACGAAGAGAAAAGAGATGGAGCAGAGCATCACGGACTACTCTGCCCGCGTCTATGAAGACTACTACAACCAGAAAGCCCGGCAGGAGCTCCTCGCGTTCTCCCTGGCAAAGATCTCGCCGGCATCTCAATTCCAGCTCGCAACGATGAAGCTGGGGGGGACTGACGTTGGTATGAAGAAGCGTTTTGAAGATGCAATGAAGGAATACAAAGCGCAGTACACAAATTACGTCCAGCAAAAAGGGGGAGTGGGATTCTCGGTCGCGATCAAGTCGTCGGGTCGGGGATCGACAACAGGTTCGATGGCAGGTCCGCCTCAGCAGAAGATCGACATTTCCGAGATGCCCAAATTCAAAGATCCGGATTACTCGTTTGGGACGTCGGTCACCGGAGCGTTGTTTGACCTGGGACTGCTCACCATCTTCAACGTTCTTGCATTTGTCGGCGCCTTCGTCGTCTTCCTGCGCTATGATATGAGATGATGATTAGAAGCCATCTCAAGAATGCTCACGCAAAGTCCCGCTTCTGGATTCCGCTCAGAAGCGGGATTCAGAGAGCGGAACCGCCAAGGCGCAAAGCATGAATATAGATATAACTTCTCAGCGTCGTGGACTGACATTCTCATATCTTCAACGGGTGTTCTTGAGATAGGTTCTAGAGAGATCACAATCTGTGTGAATCAGCGCACAATGACGAGCACGGGAGAAGTTACCACCATGTATTTTCTCGTAACATTCCTCACGTCTACGAGCTTTGCATGTTTCAGTTGTTCGAGGAATCGTTGATCGTACGTCTCGTCATTATGGAAATAAACTGAAGTGCCCAGGTAGAATGCTTGATTGATACTGGAGAGCCTGCGGAACATCATCCTGCCGAGATACATGTTGATCGATTTTTCAAGCTGATCCTGCGTCAGAGAATCCAGCACCGCCATCTGAAAGAATTTCGGATACTGCGGCACTAACTTGTCCACATTCTGGGGCCTCGTTCCCTGAGAGACAAAGAAGAGCGCCTTGTCCTCAATGACTTCCACGCCAGCTGTCATACCATATGCCATCCCCTGTTTCTCCCTAATGTCGAAGATGATATTGTCGGACAGAACAAGCGAGAGTGCCTGCAGGAGAGGAGCATCAGCCGGGTCAATTTGACTGATGAATCCCCAGAAGATGTATGACCGCTCGCCGGTTCCGGCTTTCTCGATCGTCACCGGCTGATGCTGTGTGATGAATGTTGGAGTGAAAATGGGGGGTTCTTCTT
>JBEKOB010000151.1:0-4837 GCA_049522195.1 Bacteroidota bacterium | reverse complement strand
CTTCATCATCGAAGTTGGTGAGCAAGAAAACCACAACAATGATTCCACAGGAGGAAATCGTTATGGGAAAGGTGAACTACAAATTCGAATACAACAACGAAATCGATTTCCCCGAAGCGATCAAGTTTGACGGGATCGATGCCGACATAGCAGGTGATAAGAAGGACGGGTATCTCGTGGAAGGTGAAGTAGGCGGAGCGGGGTTAGATGACAATGGAAAGCTTCGGGTTTTTGTCTCTTCGTCAGGCAGAGCAGGGCGCACATGGAAGCTATCCGCCAAGTACAATGGCAAGGAGCTCGAGAAGTATCCCATCGAGGGCACAATAGAGACAAACGGGTTTTACACTGAAAACAATAGATACGGGGTGAAACCATGAGAAAGTCTATTGCTATTCTGTTGTTCTTGATGGTGACGACCCCCCTGACTGCGCAGACTCTCAACCAGGACGCCGACGGGAAGAGCTCTGTTCTCTACCAGGGGGGCGCAGTGGGATTTGATCTGACCAAAACCCGGCTGACATTCAATTATACAAATTTGGCTCTCTCCGAATCTTCAGATACGGCCGGAAGCTACAAAGTTGTGTGGGGAATAAATGCGCAAGGTGCCAACAAAGATAATACCGCGAATCTTTTCACCAGAGGTGACTTCTTGCCCGAAGCGCGTTTAGACGGGATCCTGGGCGTACGATACAGGCTCGATCAAATTCCAGCGCAAGTGAGCGTGATAAACACAGAACTGAAGAAAATCGCGAATGAAAGTCGCTCCGTAACCGATTCTTTAGAGAAGTACGCAACGAAGATCGACTCGACCAAGGTCGCAGAGCTGAGGGCAAGAAAGGAGCAATATGAAAAGGATAGTGACCGACTTCTGGCGGAATGGGAACGAATAAACAAAACGAGACTGAGACAAGTGATTCTGGTTTATGCAAGGGCAGAGAGATCGGCAAGCACATTCAAGCTTTCGCAGGCAAACCCTGATACATCGGGTCTCAGCAAAGTTTTCACCAATGAACCGTTCCTTGGCGGATTCTACTCGATCGGTGCGAACTACGAAAGAGGCCAATACCTCGTCGGTACATCACTTGAATATGAGTATACCAACAACTTTGACCTCCTGACAAAAGAATCATATACACTCACGACAAAGGAGGTCAAAGGAAACCAAACATTGGAGAGCACGAAAGACATAACAGCATACACAGGGAATTATTCGACGTACAAACGTATCAACCTGAATGTAGATTTTATCTGGTTTACCCTGTTGGCAGAAAGACAGTACATTGCATGGAACATTTACCTGCGCTATCACAGCTCTCAGAGTACCTCCGTTGTGCCTTCGTATACTGACCTCGGCATAGGGGCGTATTTCTTCAACAAAGACAACAAGTTCCTCGGTGGAGTGTATCTGGAAGCTCCGGATTTCAACCAGAATCTCGAAGGAGCAAAAAAGAACCCGGCCTACAGAAACCTTGAAAACCGTCTGACCTTTGGCGTCGTTGCTCGGTTCAATTTCTCCTCTATCATCAGTCCTTCATATTGAAGAATAAACACCCTGCTCAAGATCTCCTTGTTCAATCAGCAGCGTGAATGTGCCTCCGGAGCGCCGTTGCCAACGGCTCTCAAGTGTGTCCTCTGCGCTGAAACTCGCAACGCTTTTTCGCGGATTCCTCCGGTCTCTCCCCCAACTCTGCTCTTGAAGCTTGCCGTTTAGCGATAACTGACGTACTTTGACACGCGCGTGCCGTGGTCGGGATGTTTGCGCTGTTTCGATTGTTGACAATCACCGTTTCGGATTCTCTGTAGCAAAAGCTGCACGCCGGCTCATCGCACAGGGCATCCAATCCCCCCTCGGTCATCCTCCGACAATCCTTGCGTCATTGACAATGTCAATTCTGATCAAAAACGGACAGGTTGTGACACCACACGGTGTCTCGATTGCCGACGTGTTCATCGAGAATGAAACCATTGTGGCCATTGGTGATCGGACTGATCGCCGAGCCGACAAAACGCTCGATGCAACAGGAAAGTACGTCATCCCAGGCGGTATCGACGTTCATACGCACCTGGATGCTCCCGTTGGGGGAACAATTTCCAGCGACGATTTTGAGACCGGGACACGCGCTGCCGCATTCGGTGGTACCACGTGCATCATTGACTTTGCTACGCAAACCAAAGGACATTCTCTGAGCGAAGCATATGCAACCTGGCGGCAGAAGGCGGCGAAAGCCACGATCGACTTTGGGCTTCACATGATCATCGTGGACGCCAGCGACGGCCGGATCGAGGAGCTCGATTCACTGATCGACGAGGGGGTGACAAGCTTCAAGCTCTTTACCGCGTACCCCGGCACCCTTATGGTGGATGATGCGACAATCCTCCAGGTTATGCTGCGTGCAGGCAAGCGGGGAGCGCTCGTTGCTGTGCATGCAGAGAACGGGAGCGCAATTGAATACCTTGTTCGCAAGGCGCTTGCGGAGGGGCGAACGGCACCGATTGAACATGCGCTGACACGTCCTGCTATCGCCGAGGCCGAAGCAGTGCACCGGGTGATTGCACTGGCACGCATTGCAGATGTTCCCGCGTACATCGTTCATGTTTCTTCTGCCGATGCCCTTGAAGAAATTTCCCGCGCCCAGAAGAATAGTATCCGCGTCTTCGGGGAAACATGTCCGCAGTACCTCTTCCTGACGCAAGAAGATCTGGCACGGCCCAATTTTGAGGGGGCGAAGTTCGTTCTGACACCCCCGTTACGCACGCGCTCAGATCATGACGCGCTCTGGAAAGGACTGCAGGCCGGCGAGCTCAACGTCGTTTCGACAGATCACTGCCCGTTCATGTTCGAGACGCAGAAACGCATGGGCATGAATGATTTTACGAAAATCCCGAATGGCGGACCCGGAATCGAAAACCGACTGCAGCTGCTGTATCATTTTGGCGTGAACGAAGGAAAGTTCTCTCTTCAGAAGTGGGTCGAATTGGTTTCCCTCAATCCCGCGAAGATGTTTGGATTGTATCCGAAGAAAGGGACGCTGGAGGTTGGTAGCGACGCGGACATCGTCATCTGGGATCCAGCCAAGAAACACACGATCTCCGCAGAGACGCACCATATGCGCGTTGACTATTCAATGTATGAAGGAATGAAGGTGGTGGGAAATGCGGACACAGTCATTTCCCGCGGTGAGATTATCGTGGCTCACAACGAGTGGCTTGGCACGCCGGGGCGCGGGAGGTACCTGAAGCGCTCCTGCTACGCAGCTGCTTGGGGGTGAGTGACAAAACATACTTCATTATTCATGATTCGACATTCGATATTGGAAATTGCCCTGTTCGAGAAGCAGCGGCAATTTCCAACGCCGAATCCTGAATGTCCAATTTCCAAGTGATTTGATTATGACCAACTCAGTTCAATTTGTCCTCGACGGCAAAATCGTTGAGATTAACTTCGACTCGTCGTCGCAGCTTACCCCGACGACAACGGTGTTGAACTACCTGCGTTCTCTTCCTCAACATCGGGGGGTGAAGGAAGGATGTGCAGAAGGGGATTGCGGCGCGTGTACGGTTGTAATCGGGGAGCTCAACACAGACATAAGCATTAACTATAGAGCCGTCGATTCCTGCCTGGTATTTCTTCCGATGCTTCACGGAAAACAGCTGATCACTGTCGAGAACCTCAAGAATGCGGCGGGCGATCTCCATCCGGTCCAGCAGGCAATGGTGGATATGCACGGGAGTCAATGCGGATTCTGCACGCCGGGAATCGTGATGACGCTCTTTGCTCTATATAAGAACGGACGCAAGCCGTCAAAAGGGGACATTTCAGAGGCCCTTGCGGGTAACCTCTGCCGATGCACGGGATACGAGCCCGTTCTCAAGGCCGCTGCAGCTGCCTGCGACGGTACGGGGAAGGACCAATTCAGTGCGGACGAATCACGCATCATCCGCCTGCTCAATTCCATCTCCCGTGAGAGTATCTCGATTTCCACGAAGGAACAGCGCTATGATCAGCCGGCATCGGTGGATGAGTGCCTTGGGCTGAAAGAGAAATATCCGGAGGCAATTCTTATCAACGGTGCAACGGACGTTGCGCTGAGGGTAACGAAAAAGTTTGAGCTTCTCCCTCACATCATCGACTGTTCGAGAGTGAAAGAACTGCTCACAATTGCCAAGGATGATGGGAAGATCACGATTGGGGCGGGGGTCCGGCTAAGTGAGGTGATGGAAACGGTGCAGAGCGATTTTCCTGCCCTGCATGAGATGCTGACGGTCTTCGCTGCACAGCAGATCCGAAATGTTGCTACACTTGGTGGGAACATTGGCACGGCGTCGCCGATCGGTGACACGCTCCCGGTGTTGATAGCATACGGTGCATCGATCATTCTCAAGAGTCGTCGTGGCCAGCGAACTGTGCCCGCTGACGCCTTCGTCAAGGGTTACAGAAAAACCGAATGTCGCCCGGATGAGTTGATTGCCGCAGTTGTGTTGCCCCGGCCTTCCGCTGAGTCACGCGTACGAACCTACAAGGTATCAAAACGTCGCGATCTGGACATCGCAACCGTGAGCGCGGCGTTCCGTGTAGATTTGGGCAAAAACGGAATCGTGAACGACATTACTCTGGCGTATGGGGGGATGGCGGAATGTACGAAGCGGTCGGTTTCAGCGGAGGCGTTTCTGAAAGGCAAACACTGGGAACGCGGGCAGATTGAAGAAGCTCGTCGACTGATCGATGCAGACTTCAATCCGATTTCGGACGTCCGGGGAAGTGCGGAGTTTCGGCGTGTGGCCGCGCGTAACCTACTTTTGAAATTTTGGAGTGAGACAAACAGCGAAGTAGGTTCAT
>JBEKOB010000150.1:0-4949 GCA_049522195.1 Bacteroidota bacterium | reverse complement strand
AAAGACTTAAAACATCAAATATTGAATCATTTAGATTCCATGAAATAATATGCTCCGTTTGTGGTGATGTTCTTTCATGGATCCGTGTGTTTTTTTTTGCGAATGGGAAGAGAATATGTCAACCGGCGATTCATTGTTCAAGGATAGTGTGACAAATGTGTATGTGTCTGTTGCTCTGGCGATCCTTTTATTCTTGCCGGTAGAAAACACTTTCTGCCAGAAACTTCACCTGAATGATCTGGGATATTTCGAGACGACAGGACTGAATGTCTTTGTCTTCAGCAACCAGTACAATGGATTTTTCTTTGATGAGAAGACCGCGGGTATCGAGATTATTCATCACGGTGTACGCACGGCAACGGGGGGAGCGGTTCGTTTGCAGGCGACTCCTGAACAATGGGATCTGATTCCCGTGATGTTCGATCGCCGGCTGGACAAAGCCAACAATGCCATCGAGGTGACACTTCGCTACGGAAAATATGGCTTTGAATCAAAAGTGACCGTCACAGCAAAAGACGGGGGAGTGGTCATCCGGGTGAGCCTCGACGATCCGCTTCCCGAGAAGCTCGTCGGCAAAGCGGGGTTCAATCTCGAATTCCTTCCTTCTGCATACTTTGAAAAGACCTTTTTTGCCGACGGGAACTCGGGTGTCTTCCCGCTGTATCCGTCGAGCTCCACGGAAGTTCGTCCCCTGTCGGAGAAGATCCCACAGTTCAATGGATACTCCACGTTCGACGATCGCGGGAGGAGTGAATTCCTGGAACCCAAACCACTCGCGAAATGCAAGACCCTCGTTCTGGCTCCCGAAGATCCTGAGCGCTACGTGAAAATTCATTCTTCATCGGAAGCGATCATGCTGTATGATGGCCGTTTGCTGGCGCAGAACGGATGGTTCGTCGTGCGAAGCCTGATCCCGGCAAACAAGACCGGGACCGTGATCGAGTGGTACCTGGAGCCGAACACGATTCCCGATTGGCTCCGAAAACCTGTCGTGGGGTTCTCACAGGTTGGATACCATCCTTCACAGAACAAGACAGCGGTGATTGAGCTGGATAAAAATGATACTCCGCATGCGACTGCAACCCTCTGTCAGGTCATGCCTGATGGCAAGGTTAAAGAGAAGCTGACTGCTGAGGTCAAGCAGTGGGGGAAATATCTCCGCTACAATTATGGGACGTTCGACTTTACCGCGGTGAAAGACAGTGGGTTGTATGTCATACGCTATGGCGATCAGCAGACAGAGGCATTTCCGATTGGGACGCAGGTGTACAAGGATGCCTGGCATCCGACGCTGGACGTGTGGTTCCCTGTGCAGATGGATCACATGCTCGTGAGGGAAGCGTATCGTATCTGGCATGGCGTTCCGTTCCGTGACGATGCACTGCAGGCGCCTGTCAACATCAGACATTTTGACGGCTACTGGATGGATTCAACGACTCACACAAAATACAAACCCTTGGAGCATATTCCCGGATTGGATGTTGGAGGATGGTTCGATGCGGGAGATTTTGACATTGAAACCGCACACCATTGCACGACCATTCAGTCCTTTGTGGATTCATGGGAGAATTTCAAGCTGAACCGCGACGAGACATTCGTGGATCAGAAGAACCGCTATGTCGAAATTCACCGGCCCGATGGCAAGCCCGACGTTCTCGAGCAAGTCGAGCACGGAACGCTCCAGCTGATTGCTCAGTTCAAGAACGTCGGCTTCGCTGTGAGGGGAATCAATTTCCCATACCTCCATGAGTATCATCACCTTGGCGATGGGTCGACCATCACTGACAATCTTCTGTACAATCCCAAGCTCAAGCCGTATGAAACGGATGGATTGACCAGCGGAACTCTGGACGACAGGTGGGTCTTTACGCCGAGGATGCCGTCCCTTAACTACTCTGCCATGGGAGCGATTGCAGCTGCGAGCCGTGTGCTGAAGGACTATAATAGACAACTTGCGGATGAAGCTATCGCTACGGCGAAGGAGGCTTGGGCCAAGGAACGGAAGGAACCTCCGCTTCCACGCGGCAGAGAGATTCCATGGTTCTTCAACAATGCGGAATGTGGTGCGGCGCTCCAGATGTATATCACGACGAAGGATGAGCAGTATCGAACGAGATTTGAGGAATTGGTGTGGAATCAACTGGATTCAGCACTTGGCTGGAACATGATGACCGCGGTCAGGGCCATTCCGTACATGCCAGGGGCGTACAAGTCCAGACTGGAGAAATACGTCGTGAAGTACAAGGCAGACAGCGACAAATTGATGAGGCAGAATCCGTACGGTGTTCCCATCGGAACACGGGGATGGGCAGGCAACTACGAGCTTATCAACTGGTCCATTACGAACTACTATTTGCACAAGATCTTTCCTGACATCATCGGGCGCGAACCCGTGTACGCGGGACTGAACTATGTGTTCGGATGTCATCCGTATTCCAATGTGTCGTTCGTTGCCGGCGTCGGGACTCGGTCGAAGAAGAGAACATACGGCAGCAACAGGGCAGATTATTCGTTCATCGCGGGCGGTGTCGTCCCCGGGGTTCTCATGTTGAAACCTGATTTCCTGGAGAACAAGGAGGATTGGCCATTTCTTTGGGGCGAGAATGAATGCGTCATCGACATCTGCGCCGACTATATCTTTCTGGTCAATGCTGCCAACGAACTTCTTAACGACGAGACCGGTAAATGAATGAGATGGTTTCTGCCGGACGTAACAAACTGATGTACAGTGAAGCTTTGTCCCTATGACACATATCGGGAGAATAACGATGAACAAGAAATATGTCATAAGTATGTTGGTGCTTCTGTGTGTTCCAGGTCTTCAGTTCGCGCAGTCACCGGTGAATACGCTCGTCGTGCGCAACGATGCTGCAAAGGAGACGATCAGCAAATTCATTTATGGTCAATTCGCTGAACACCTCGGACATGGCATCTACGGCGGCATCTGGGTGGGAGAAAACAGCCCTATCCCCAATACTCGTGGAATACGGAATGACGTCGTCGACGCTCTGAAGAAAATGAAAGTCGCCTCGATCCGTTGGCCCGGTGGTTGTTTTGCGGACGAATATCACTGGGCAGCAGGCATCGGTCCCCGCGCCAACCGTCCCCGGATTGTCAATACGAATTGGGGGGGCGTGACGGAGGACAACAGTTTTGGGACGCATGAATTCATGGACCTGTGCGAACAGCTCGGATGCGAGCCGGTCATCTGCGGTAACATTGGCAGCGGCTCGGTGAAAGAAATGGCGGACTGGGTGCAATACATGACATCCGACGGCGAGAATCCCATGAGCGAGCTCCGGAAAAAGAATGGCAGGGAGAAGCCGTGGAAAGTGAAGTTCTGGTGCGTGGGAAATGAGACGTGGGGATGTGGTGGTATCATGTCCGCTGACCACTACGCCAACGAAATGGCGCGATATTCCATGTTCCTCAAGAACTGGAGCGGCAACACCCTCACGAAGGTCGCCTCGGGCGGGCTGCAGGAAGACTACAACTGGACAGAAACGATCATGAAGAAATGGAAAGGCGCGGACGGATGGTTGCAAGGATACCTGGATGGGTATTCTCTGCATTACTATACAGTCCCCGATTGGAACAAGAAAGGACGTGCGACGGATTTTTCTGAGAAGGATTGGTTCACAACGCTCTCGACGACCTTGACGATGGAAAAGCTCGTCACGAACCACGGGGCGATCATGGACAAATACGATCCGGAAAAGAAGATCGGGTTGATGGTCGATGAGTGGGGCAACTGGTTCGACGTCGAGCCGGGGACCAATCCGGGCTTCCTGTATCAACAGAACTCCCTCCGCGATGCGATCGTGGCGGCGGTCAATCTGAACATCTTTCATAAGCACTGTGACCGTGTGAAGCTGACAAGCATCGCGCAGATGGTCAACGTGCTGCAGTCGATGATTCTGACAAAAGGACCTGAGATGGTCCTCACCCCAACGTACTATGTCTTCAAGATGTATTCCGTCCACCAGGATGCTGCGATGGTTCCGGTCGAGCTGCAGACCGAATCCTACTCACTTGGAACAGAGTCAATTCCGGCCTTGAGTGCTTCTGCTTCGAAGGACAAGGAAGGAAGGATTCATATCTCGATTGCGAACCTCAACCCGACGAAGTCCGAAAATCTGCGCTGTGAACTCAAAGGAACAACCGGTGCAAAGATTTCCGGCGAGATCATCACTGCTGCCGCAATGAACGCGTTCAACGATTTCGGCAAGCCGGAAGCAGTGAATATCAAGCCGTTCACAGGCGCGCAACTGAAGGATGGAATCCTCACGGTGTCGTTGCCCCCCAAGTCTGTCGTGACGCTTGAAGTCCGTTGACTTGGCGGCGATACAGTGCGCTGCTGAGCGCCAAAACACAAGTGTTCTGTCTGCATAACGTTTGACGGAGGTGACTCATGAAGAAACTGTTTGTACCCCTGCTTCTCGTTCTCCCCTTGTTCACATACGCCCAGACTGCGAGGATCACGATCGATACCGCCCGTGTGATCGGTGCGATCGACCCGAAGATCTACGGCATGTTCATGGAGCCGATACAGTTTAACCCGAGGAGGTTCGGTCTCAACGAGCGGCCTAGAAACACGCTGTATGGGACGATCTACAATCCCGGTTCTCCATTCGCCGACAAGGACGGCTTCGATAGCCGTTACATTGACGCGGCGAAAGAGCTGAAAATCACCAATATCCGCTGGCCCGGAGGGAACTACACCGCCGGGTACAACTGGCAGGACGGTATCGGCCCGAAGGACAAGCGTCCTGTCCGCAAAGAACTTGCCTGGGGGTGGCTCGAGACGAATCAGGTCGGAACGGACGAATGGATCAGGCTGAATGCAGCCATTGGGTCAGAGAATGTCGTGTGCCTCAACTTCGGCACCGGCACGATCGATGATGCCAGGTACTGGCTGGAGTACTGCAACTCAGAACCCGGGAGCTACT
>JBEKOB010000149.1:0-5006 GCA_049522195.1 Bacteroidota bacterium | reverse complement strand
AAATAAATATCTATCCAATCAAGTCCGCCCGGGGAATTTCTCTCCCGTCTGCTCAACTTGATGACTTGGGCCTTGAGCTTGACCGTCGGTGGATGGTAGTGGATGAACAGGGGCATTTCCTGACTCAGCGTACGCTCCCCAAAATGGCACTCATCAACGTCGCCCTCAAAGAAGATCACCTCTCAATCTCGAGTCGGGGTTTGAGTGAATTGAGCATCCCCTTTCAAACATCCTCTGTCGAGATGCTCCGCGTTCAAGTTTGGAATGACTCACTCGACGCAATTGACGTCGGCCAGGATGTGGCTTCGTGGTTCACTGAACTCCTCGGGTTGCGCTGCAGACTCGTTCAGATGCCAGAAAATCCTTCACGGTTTGTTGATGGCAAATACGCCTCTGCAATTTCTCCGGTCAGTTTCGCGGATGCATTCCCTCTTCTTCTTGTTTCCGAAAAGTCACTCGAAGACCTCAACGCACGGCTTGCAGATCCGGTGCCAATGAACCGCTTTCGCCCCAACCTGGTGATCGACGGAACGTTTGCATTCGAGGAGGATGCGTGGCATGCTCTTCAGATCGGTTCAGTTTCATTCCGAATTGCGAAGCCATGCGCCCGATGCACAGTCCCGACAGTTGATCAGGACACTGGCCAGGCAGGCAAGGAGCCGATTCGCACGCTGAGCACGTACAGGACGCGAGACTCGAAAGTCTACTTCGGCCAGAACCTTATCCATCAGGGGTGTGGAATTCTTAGAGTTGGCGACCTTGTTCACGCGATCAGCATGTGAGCCCACAACCAGTTTCTCTCCGAGGTTTGAGATTCTCGCAAAAAAGCTCTACTCTGCATTGGGTTGTTATCCGCTTTGCCCCTCCGGAACGCTGGATCACCTTTTCCAGGCGGTCATGACAACTCCAACAGGAGATCGCAATGAAATTCTGTCAAATCTGTGTGTTCGTGTTCATAACCGCTGCTACACTTTCAAGCTGCACTGGTGACAAAATGGTACTGCGACAGGGTGCCCGGATTATCTTCCTCGGAGACTCTATCACCGAGCAGGGCGTGAAGCCCAATGGATATGTCTCGCTCATCCGCGAAGAGCTCGCCGCCCGCTATCCGGATCTCGGCATCGAGGTCATCGGTGCTGGCGTCAGCGGTAACAAGGTTCCCGACCTTCAGAATAGACTCGTTCGTGATGTGCTCCAAAAGAAACCGACCGGCGTCGTGATCTATATCGGCATCAATGACGTCTGGCATTGGAATCTGCCAAACCTGAAGGGAACGACAAAAGAACAGTACGAAAGCGGCCTTCGTGAAATCATTGCAAGAATTCAATACTCCGGATCGGGTGTAATTCTTTGCACGCCAACTATGATCGGCGAGAAGCGCGACTCTTCAAACGCGCAGGATCCAATGCTGAAGGAATATAGTGCGATCAGCTGGAAGATTGCGAAGGACCTGGGCGTCCAACTCTGCGATCTCCACAAAACATTTCAAGACTACCTCAAGGTTAACAACCCCGAGAACAAGGAAAAAGGAATCCTCACAACTGACGGCGTTCACCTGAACGACGAGGGAAATAAGCTCGTTGCGAAGGATCTGCTCAAGTACTTTGTTCGGTGACCGTTATCTTCCCAGTGCCAACCTAGGTGCTGGCCACTTTCCGTAGAAACAAAAAAGCCCGACCGTAACCCGGCCGGGCTTTTTCTTTGAATCCAGACTGCTGATCACTCAGCTTTTTGCTCTCGCTCCAACTTTTGAGTCGAGCATCGCCAGGCCGGCCGGTGCATCGCCGATATTCTTGAGCATCTCAATAATATCGGAGGCGTTCTTCTCCTCTTCGACCTGCTCCTTGATAAACCAGTGGAGCATGACCTGCGTTGCATAGTCTTTTTCCTTGAGCGCCAACTCATACAACGCCTCGATCGTCCCCGTCACTTTCTTCTCGTGCTCGAGCACTTTCTTCATCACATCAATCGGAGTCTTGTAGTCCGCAGGCGGTTTCGCAATCGCTTCAAGGACTACTTTGCTTCCCCGTTCGTACACGTAATGGAAGAACTTCATCCCGTGCTCGGTTTCCTCTTCACTCTGAACTTTCATCCAGCGAGCGAAGCCAGGGAGATTGACCGATTCAAAATGAGCCGACATCGCCAGGTAGAGATAGGACGAGTAAAGCTCATGGTTAATCTGTTGGTTTATTGCGTCCTGGAGTTTCTTTGATAGCATGGTGGTTCTCCTTATAATAGTACAAATGAATGCAACGTCGTCTGTCTTGAACCACGAATGAGGTCAGCGGGTTCCCAGGTACCTGGGAAGCCAGAGGCTCAGATCAGGAACATACGTGATCACGAGCAACGCAACGGTTTCCATCAGAATGAAGCCGACGACAGCTCTGGAAAGATGGTAGATTGATTTCTCAAATCTGAGACTTGAGAGGAACAGGTTGAGACCCATCGGAGGCATCAGATATCCAAGCTCGAGATTCGTCAGGAAGATGATGCCAAGGTGAACGGGATCGATGTTGAATTGTGCCGCAATCGGAAGGATCAGTGGAACAGAAACAATCGCCGAGAAGATTTCCATCATCATCCCGATGATAATCAGGAAGCCGTTCAGGATCAACAGAAACATGACCCGGCTTGAGACGTGCTGCTGAACAATCTCGAATAACTTTTGTGGCACTTGCTGATCGATGAGATAGTTCATCAACCCCAGCGCCGATCCGAGTATCATCAGAATGGCCCCAACGAGCACCATGCTCTTTTTCATCACGCGGGGAACATCTTTGAACAGGTGCAGGTCCTTGTAAATGAACACCTCGACAACAAACGCATAGAACGCGGTGATGGCGGCTGCCTCCGTCGCAGTAAAGGCTCCCCCATAGATTCCCCCGATGACCACGAACGGGAGCGGGAGTTCCCAGGCGGAGGCTTTCAGTGTTGTTGCCAATGTCCCCCAATGGAATGGAATCTTCGGCACCTTGGCTTTGACGCTCACGCGCAGACTGTACGCAGACAGGAAAGCAATGAGAACGAGGCCAGGGATAAGCCCGGCGACAAACAGCTGGTCGATGCTGACCTTCGCCACGAAGCCGTACAGAATGATCGGAAGACTGGGTGGGAAAAGGAGACCTATGCTCCCCGATGCTGTGACGAGACCAAGTGAGAACTGCTCGGGATAGTGTTCCTTGATGAGGATTGGATAGAGAAGCCCCCCGAGCGCGACAATTGTGACACCGGACGCTCCGGTAAACGCGGTGAACAGTGCACATGTGACAAGCGCAACGATCGCCAACCCTGCTGGCATCCATCCGAAAAGTGCTTGAGCGAGATCGACGAGTCTCTTTGGCGCCTTGCTCTCAGCAAGGAGATATCCCGCGAATGTAAAAAGAGGCACAGCAAGGAGCGTTGGTGTGTCGGCGATTTTGTAGAGATCGATAATGAGCGCTGAGGTATCGATATCTGCAGAGGTGAACGCGTACAGTCCGATCGCACCAAGAATCGTAAACAGCGGCGCGCCGAGAAGAGCAAGCAGCAGGATAATGAAGACAAAGATCCAGACGCTCATAGTCTCTCTCCTTGCGGCGCCTCCCCCGTAGCTCGTATGACAGCACGAATGAGGAAATGCACAGCCAGAAGTCCAAAACCAACCGGAATGATGATCTGCGCGTACCAGGACGGAATGTTTTCGAAGATTGTGCGGTGATCGGCGATCTCACCCAGCACAAACGTCCAGGAGGCCTTTGCGAGCAGGTAACAGATTCCGGTTGCGAAGAGATTCGTGAGCACTTCCACGGAAGCGCGGATATTTGGAGAAAGAAACCGCCGCAATGCGTCAATGTTAATGTGGCGATTCTCGCTCGTTGCGATCGCCGCACCAAGGAAGCCGAGCCACAGAAGCAAATGGCGCAACAGAATGTCGGCCCAGAAAATCCCCGAGGAAAATAGGTTGCGCAGCACGACCTGAAGGAAAGCCATCACAACCATAACCGACAGCAGGGTGATCAACACTGCTTCTTCAGCCCGAGTCAGGGCTTTGTCAATACTTTTGAGGATGTTCATTTCGATCCAGTGTGTGTTTTCCGGTAGTCAGTGACAGATTTTTCCACCTTGTTCAGGAAATCTTCAGTATAAAGCTTGCCGACGAGCGCACGGCGGGAACGATTCCCCACCTCTACATAATCCTGGACGTCTTTATCGTTCGCAGAGAGGACCGTGATTCCGCGTTTCTTCAGCTCGGCAAGGGCGTCCCTGTTGTCTTTCCTGCTCATCTGTGTAAGCTTCGAGATGTAGAGACGGCCGTTCCTCATCAGGATTTCCTGCAGGTCATTCGGAAGCTGATCGTAGTATTTCTTCGAGATGAGAACG
The DNA here is from genome assembly GCA_049522195.1 of Bacteroidota bacterium. Taxonomy (GTDB): domain Bacteria; phylum Bacteroidota; class Ignavibacteria; order UBA10030; family UBA10030; genus UBA9647. The sequence continues at coordinate 647 of JBEKOB010000149.1, read as the reverse complement.
GAACCGGAGGCATCCGCCAGTGGTACATCGATCATGTATTTCACTCTGGTATACCATTGCAGAGCAATCGCTGCGTATGGAGTGGTATAGAACGCATCGATTAGACCGGTCTGTAGCGATGTGTTGACATCGGTAACGGATAATGGAATCGGGTTGATGCCGAGAGTCCGGAATGCAGTCTCAGCGATCGGGTCCCCTTCCCACGTCCACATTTTGATTCCCTTCAAATCTTCCCTCTTCCGGACCGGTGAGGAGGTAAAGACGTGCACGAATCCGACTTCCGCCCAGCCGAGCAGGACATATCCCCCCGCCTCGAATGCCTGTTCGAAGTCGTTGCCGAATTCCTTGTAGAGCATGTCCATTTCGTCGTCGCTTCGCACGAGAAACGGAGAATCAAGAATGCGGACTTTGGGGGCAATTTCCCCCATTCCGACCCCCGTAAACCCTCCGCTGTGAAGCTGTCCCACGCGGATCTTTCGAAGAACTGATTTTTCGTCCCCCTGAACACCTGTGGCGTAAATCTTGAACCCCATGCGTCCGCCGCTTTCCTTTCGGATGGCGACATCGTACTCCTTCATGACGTTCATCCAGGTGCTTCCCTCGGGTGCGATGGTCGCGAACTTGATGCTATACTGTTGGGCATAGGC
>JBEKOB010000148.1:0-5040 GCA_049522195.1 Bacteroidota bacterium | reverse complement strand
TCCAGAAGACAGCGGGAACATCGTCCTTTGTAAGGGTTGAGAGCGCAGATTGTAATGAGGCGACATCCTTCTCGAGGGCTTCCTTCATTCTTGGGTTCTGTGTCAGCACTCTCATACCGTAGTCACGGGCGCGGAGGTAGAACATGCGCGCTCGTTCAAGACTATCATCCTCGGCGAACGCAAGTGCATATGCATTGAATCCCTGCGAGGCCATCAAGAGAAGTTTGGTGTTCTGAGGATCCCCCTTGATAAGCGCTTCAACGAGTTTCAGGTTTGAGCCGAGCGCGCCCTCGGCGAGCTTCAGATCCCCTTCTTCATTGAATGCTTCAAGGCCGTAGTCCATGATACCGCCCATGGTCCTGATTGCCATCGTTTGTATGCAACCCTGCAGCAAGAGGGCGCAAAGGAGCAGAGCAAGTTTCTTCATTCGGGATTCAAGTGTTTTTGCGGATCGGGGTTCGCTCAGGCAACAGCCCGTCGGGAACAATTGCGGCTTCCCTGTGTCCCATCTCACAAAGAGTATTCTTCAAAGGCCTGATAATATGAGCAAAAATATACTCAAAAAAGGTAGAGTTTCAAACTCGTAACTTTCGCGATCGCTCATTGCGACTGAGGCGTCCGCGCCGTCAAGGAAGCGATTTGAAACTGTTCAGAATATGAGCTACCTTGTGAGCGGTTTTTCAGACCACAGTTGCGTGTGCAGCAACCCTTCCAGAACGCGTAACTACCAATCACTCAATTGTTTCCATGCACATACTCCTCGTCGAAGATGAAGCAAAGGTTGCACGCTTCATCAAAGAAGGGCTCACGGCAGAAGGATACGAAGTCGAAATTGCAGCCGATGGCAAGAGCGGAGAAAAGAAAGCTCTGGACGGCGATTTCGATTTGATCCTTCTCGATGTGCTCCTTCCAAAAAAGAACGGCTTCGAAGTGCTGCACGCCCTCCGGACCAGTGGACTGCGCACGCCGATCATAATGCTCACGGCCCGCACCGCGACCGAAGATGTCGTTCAGGGGCTTGACCACGGCGCAGAAGACTACCTCACAAAACCATTTGCATTCAACGAATTGCTTGCCAGGATCCGGTCACTCCTCCGCCGGGATCGCCAGAGTCCGACAGTCTATCGCCTTGCTGATCTTCACCTCAACACGATGACGCGCAAAGCAACGCGGGACAGCACCGTGATCGAATTGACGGCCCGTGAATTCGCGCTGCTCGAATATCTCATGCGCAATCCCCACAGACTCATCACCCGCCAGCAACTCGCAAAGGAAATCTGGGGATTCAACTTCGATCCCGGAACAAACATTATCGATGTGTACATCAACCACCTCCGGAAGAAAATCGACCAGAATTTTGAGAAGAAGCTTCTCCACACCGAACGCGGCAAGGGATACTACATTTCCGACAAGGGCCTCGCCAAGGGTTCGACGAAATGAAGTTGTTTCATTCCATCCGTTCCAAACTCACAATCTGGTACACTGCCCTCCTGGCAGTAACGCTGCTCGGTTTTGGAGTAGTTTCCTACCTTTTCACGCGATCGACACTTTCCGAGAGCCTCGATCTCTCCCTCAAGAACGAAGTCAAATGGGTGAACGAGTTCATCGAGCCCCAGGCCAAGAAAGTCCGCCTGAAACGTTCAGCGCTGCTGGAACTTCAGCAATTGAAAAAAATCGCACCGGCCCCCGTGGAAGTCGACCAGGAAGCGGCTGACTCAGTCGGCACTGATGAAATTTGGAACCAGATCTACCAGCATACGATTCTCAGCCCTCACCGGCAGTACATCCAGATCCTCGACCGGAATGGAGATCTCCTGTACCGGTCGCCGCACCTCGGCAAACAGAATCTGGAATACGCCGAGATCCCCTACGGATCGGTGAATGTCGTTACTATCCACGATGAACAGGGACGCGGTCTCCGGCTCGCCATCACACAGAACGACTACGTGAAGATCTTTGTTGCCTATCCGCTTGATGAATTGAACGAGGTGCTTGCCGGGATCTTTAGAATTTTCCGAATCCTTGCCCCTATTGCGCTGCTTATCTCGATCATCGGCGGATGGTTTCTGGCGCACCGATCGCTGAAACCCGTCGATACGATTACTCGCACCGCACAAAAAATCAGCGCGCAAAACCTCAACGAGAGGCTCCCCTCTCCCGGGATCGACGATGAGCTGGGCAGACTGACAGCAACATTCAACGACATGATCGGACGGCTCCAGGAGTCATTCGCTCAAATCCAACGATTCTCCGCAGATGCCTCACATGAATTGCGCACGCCGCTCACCATCATGCGCGGCGAAATAGAGGTTGCCCTCCGCAAGAAACGCATGCCAGCTCACACACGCGAACTCCTCGCGAGCATCCACAACGAACTCATCCGGCTCTCCTCCATCGTCGAAAGCCTCATGACACTCATCAAGTCCGAATCCGGCCGACTGTCGTTCCGGTTCGACGACGTTCCCCTCGACGCACTGATGCGAGAACTTGCAGAGGATGCTCTCGTGCTCGCCGCACCGAAAAGAATCAAGGTCGAGGTGGGGGAACTGGAAAGCCTGAAGGTCCGGGGCGACGCGGCGCGTTTGCGTCAACTCCTCCTGAACCTGGTTGAAAACGCGGTGAAGTACACTCCAGACCACGGCACGGTATCACTCACTCTTACAGGACTCGGCGGCAACGCCGCAGTCAGGATCGGCGATACCGGCATTGGAATCCCAAAGAAGGACCTCCCGAAAATCTTCGATCGCTTCTATCGCGTGCAGGCAGATGGATCCGGAAGCGGTCTGGGTCTCGCCATCGCAAAGTGGATTGCCGAAGCACATCATGGCACAATTGAGGTGACAAGCCGCGAGAAAAAGGGGAGCACCTTCACCGTATTGCTGCCTCTCTTGCGGAGCACAACGTAGAACCTCAATCTCCCCGCGGACTCGTGGTCCGAGGTCTTTCAACCTCCCATCCGTTACCTTGATTTTCGCACCTTTTTTCGCTATGTACGTTTTGTTACGCGCCCGTCAACGCACTTATCAATTCACCACACCGAGCGTGGCGCAGCGAAGGGGGAGTTCTGGTCGGCACACCTATGCGGAAAACGTACTTCTTCTCGGACGCGCATCTCGGTATCGGCACGAAAGAAGATGATCGTCAGAAAGAGCGCGCGCTCATTCAGTTCCTAGAACTCGTGCGTAGCGACGGCGAACAGCTTTTTATCGTCGGCGACCTCTTTGACTTCTGGTTCGAATATAGAACCGTCGTTCCTAAGGGGTACGTTCGTCTCTTCTCAAAACTTGCCGACCTTGCAGATGCCGGCATTGCACTGACCTATCTGGCCGGAAATCACGATTTCTGGCTGCGCGACTATTTCCACGAAGAACTGGGAATGAAACTCGAGCGGGATCCTGTCGAACGAACGATTCATGGAAAGCGCTTTTACCTTCACCATGGGGACGGCCTCCTCAAGAACGACGCCGGATACAGGATCCTCAAGCGGGTACTGCGAAACAAAGTGAACATTGCCCTCTTTTCCATCATCCACCCCGATCTGGCGGCACTGATCGCACGATGGTCCTCACATAAAAGCCGTCAGTACACGTCAAAACGCACGTACGAGGGGGATGATATGGCGAGGTTCGCAGAGCAGAAAATCGGCGAGGGATTCGACTTCGTTGTGATGGGGCATAATCACGTTCCATGCAAGCGGAACATCGGGGCGGGGGTCTACGTCAATTTGGGGGATTGGATGAGCGAACGTACGTATGCGGTGTTTGACGGTGTTTCACTCGATCTAAAGAATTGGGGAAATCCTAAATCCTAACCCCGAAATCCGAAACAAGCACAAATGTCGAAACAGAAAATGACCGGTGTTGTTTTATCCTTCGGATTTTGAATTTGTTTAGTATTTAGAGTTTAGGTTTTCGTGCTTCAATATCTGTCTCTTGATAAGTGTTGCCGTCTCACTGAGAACCGATGACCAAGAAAACTTATAGTTCTGAGGATATGGATCGGTACTTCAACGACCCCTCGTATCGCCATTCGTTTCTGAGGCGGGGCAAAGGATTTCTGAAACGGAACTGGAAACCCCTCACCATCCTCACGGTGATTGTTCTTGCCCTCCTGATTTGGTACGGGCGGTACATCGTCAGGGGACTCCCTTCCCTCGAGGAGATAGAAAACCCACGGCCTGCTCTGGCATCGAAAGTCTACGGCGAGGACGGCGTCGTGCTCGATCAGTTTGCCGAGCAGAATCGTACCCGCATCTCCCTCTCAAAGATCCCGCAGGGCCTTATCGACGCACTTATCGCAACGGAAGACAAGGACTTTTACACCCATTGGGGTGTCAACCTCCCACGCTTCGCGCGCCAGATGGTAATCAATGTCCTGACCTTCCGGGGCGCTGGCGCAAGCACATTGACGCAGCAACTGGCGCGTAATCTGTACAGATTGCAGGGAAAGGAAGAATCACTGTTCGACAAGATCACCAGAAAAATACGCGAATTCTTCACTTCGGTTCAGATCGAACGGAACTTTACGAAACAGGAAATCCTCGAACAGTACCTCAACACGTCCTTCTTTGGTCGCAACGCGTACGGCATCGAATCGGCTGCGCAGCGGTATTTCAACAAATCTGCCTCCGAACTTAATCCTACCGAGTACACATTGCTCGTCGGAATGCTCCAGGGGCCGAACTACTATGATCCGATCAAGAATATCGATCGGGCGAGACGGCGGCAGAGCATCGTGATCGGTCAAATGCTCCGTGATGGGCACATCGATCAGGCGGAAGCAGACCGAATCAAGTCCGACACCCTGACCTTCAAAACGCTTGAAGCCGATTACCGTGTCGGCATCGCGCCGCATTTCGTGGAATGGATCCGGCAGCAGATGATGCAGAAAGCAGAGACCTACGGATTTAATCTCGAGCGTGACGGATTGCGCATCTACACATCGCTTGACAGCCGGATGCAGCGATACGCCAACCGGGCAGTGGATGATCATTTGACAGGATTCCAGGAAAAGTTCGACAAGTACTGGGACTGGAGCAAG
>JBEKOB010000147.1:0-5219 GCA_049522195.1 Bacteroidota bacterium | reverse complement strand
ACTCCCTTTGGGAAAGGGACCTCCTCGGGGGCGGTTAGTTTTTTCAGCCGCATTTCACAGAAAAGGAACCGTAGATGGAAACGAACAGACCGACCTACCGACCGCCGTGGGCGTGGGTTCCCAGCCTCTATTTTGCCGAGGGAATTCCGTACGTGGTCGTTCAGACCATCTCTGTGATTATGTACAAGAGGATGGGGATTTCGAATTCCGACATCGCTCTGTTCACAAGTCTGCTCTACTGGCCGTGGGCCATTAAGCCACTCTGGAGCCCGTTCGTGGATATGTTCTCGAAGAAGCGGCTCTGGGTCGTTTCGATGGAGTTCATCATTGCGGTTTCGCTGGTTGTGGTCGCGTTTGTCCTCCCTCTTGCATCCTTCCTCACGTGGACGCTTGTCATCTTCGCAGCCATGGCATTCAGCTCCGCCACGCATGACATTGCAGCGGATGGATTCTACATGCTGGCACTTGAACCGTATCAGCAGGCGGCGTTTTCGGGAGTCAGAAGCACGTTCTATAGGATTGCGACGATCGTCGGTTCAGGGCTCCTTGTCATGCTTGCCGGAAATATCGAAACCGGAAGCGGAGGGAATATCCCGTTTGCCTGGTCCATTTCATTTGGAATCCTTGCCGGCATGTTTATTTTGCTGTTTGCGTATCACAGACTGATCCTCCCGTATCCGGCGGCCGACGGACCCACACTGGCGGATAAATCCCGTTCCGTCTGGAATGAGTTCGTACAGACATTTGTCATCTTCTTCAAGAAGAAAGATATCGTCACAATTCTTTTCTTCCTCCTATTCTATCGATTTGCCGAAGCTCAGCTCGTGAAGCTGGTGTCACCGTTCCTTCTTGACCCCCGGGGAAAGGGGGGACTGGGACTATCGACCTCGGAAGTAGGGATTGTCTACGGGACCGTAGGGATCGTCGCGCTGCTTTCCGGAGGTCTTCTTGGCGGCTTCGTCATTTCGAAAAAAGGATTGAAGTATTGGCTCTGGATCATGGTTTTCTCGATTCACCTTCCAGACGTGATGTTCATCTACCTCTCTCAAGTCCAGCCGGAAAACTTCCTTCTTGTCAACATTGCTGTGGCGATCGAGCAGTTCGGCTATGGGTTTGGGTTCACAGCCTACATGCTCTATATGCTGATGGTTTCGCAGGGAGACCACAAGACAGCGCACTACGCGATCTGCACTGGTTTCATGGCCCTCGGAATGATGATCCCGGGCCTTTTCAGCGGTTACATTCAGGAATGGCTCGGCTATAAGAACTTCTTTCTCTGGGTGTTTATGGCGACAATCCCCGGATTTATTGTCGCAGCTGTGGCGAAGATCGATCCGCTGTTCGGAAAGAAAGTTGAGCAACCGCAGCAATAAGCACTTGTCGGCACGATGCGTTGCCCATGCATGAAGCTGTCCCTAACCAGCGTTGTCCGACAGTTAAACTGTCGAAGAACACAGGCGGTTACCACATACATGGGTCTCGCGAAGTCATCTGGATTGATTCTCTGCACTTTGCTTCGTACCTTCTCAAACATTTTTCTCCTCACAAGCCCCAAAAGAGATCAAGATGCTTCTACGTCACGATCGACGTCACCCCTCCCAGATTCTACTGAGGGGGTTCCTCCTTCTTCTACCAGTCATCTTTCTCGCAGGAATCTCACAAGCGCAGCAGGCCTCCGCCAAGGCGGTCTCTCCATCGCCAGTGGGGGGAGATGCCTGGGTCGAATCGACCCTGAAACAGCTCTCGCTCCAGGAAAAAGTCTCCCAGCTCATTTTCCCATCGATTCAGGGCTCGTACTACGCGGAAGATGCGGATTCCTGGAGGGAGCTCGAAAGGCTCGTTGCCAATCGTAAGGTGGGCGGGCTCGTCCTCTCGATTGGCGATGTCTATGAGTATGCTGTTCAGGTGAACAGAATTCAGAAGCTGGCTGACGTTCCGCTGCTCGTGGCAGGGGATTTTGAATACGGTGTGGCGATGCGCGTTCCCAGGGCTACGGCCTTCCCGAGGGCGATGGCAATCGGAGCCACGAGAAACAGCCGCTATGCATACGAAATCGCAAGAGCGACCGCCCAGGAAGGTCGCGCACTCGGCGTCCAGCAAAACTACGCCCCGACAATCGATGTCAATAACAACCCTCGCAATCCTGTCATTAATACCCGCTCGTTTGGAGACGACGTCAACCTTGTCAGCGAGATGGGGGCGGCATATGTCAAGGGGACGCAAGATGGGGGCATGATCTCCACCATCAAGCACTTCCCCGGGCACGGCGATACGGACATCGACACGCACCTCGGGCTGGTAACGCTTAACTTCGACAAGAAACACTTTGACCAGATAGAACTGCCCCCGTTCAAGGCCGCCATCAAGAGCGGGGCTATGTCTGTGATGGTCGGACACATCGCCGTCCCGGCATTCGATACAGGCGTTGGGATCCCCGCAACCGTTTCCCCGAAGATCACCACGGATCTGCTGCGCAACGAACTCAAGTTTGACGGACTGATTGTGACTGACGCTATGAGGATGCGCGGCGTTTCCATGAAGTATGGAGCCGGAGAAGCATCCGTGCTGGCACTCAAGGCAGGCACGGACATCGTTTTGATGCCAACCGATATTGATGTCGCAATCGACGCGGTGGTCGCAGCGGTGAAGCGGGGAGAAATCTCTGAGCAACGAATTGAGGCTTCCGTCCGAAAGCTTCTGAAGGCAAAGGAGTGGGCGGGGCTCGACGGGAATCGCTTTGTGGATGTCGCCAGGATCTCTGAGGTTGTCGGATCGCGACAGAACGAAATACTCGCCCGCGAAGTTGCACGAAAGGCGGTCACAGTGCTCGGGAACAAAAAGGACATTCTCCCGTTGTCCCCGACAGATACGAGAAAATTTCTTGATCTGGTTGTCGCAGACACGGAAGATCCGAAGGAAGGTCGCAACTTCCATGCGGAGTTGCGCTCCCGCCGAAACAATATTGAATTCGCCAAAGTTGATCCGCGCAGCAACGAAGAGGAATATGATTCTGTCGTTGAGAATGCGAAGGGGGTTGATGTCATCCTCTTCCAGCTGCAATTGACGACGCGCTCGGGTGAAATGACCGGATTTGTCAGCAGCAAGCAGAAGAACCTGATGGTCCGGCTGGCATCGCTCGGCAAGCCGATGATCGCCGTCGCTTTCGGCAATCCGTACGTTGTTATGGATCTCCCGAAGGTTGACGCGTACGTGTGTGCGTACTCGAATTCAGATGTCATGCAGGATGCGGTCGCGGAAGTTCTGTTCGCCGAAGCCCCCGCCCAGGGAAAGCTGCCAATCACAATCCCGGGATTCTATAAATTCGGTGATGGAGTCGAATATCCGAAGACGAGATTGCGGAGGGGACTGCCTGAGGAGGTGGGGTTCACGAGGGAAGGGCTTGACAACGTCGATGCGATTGTCGAACAGGCGATCCGTGATACGGCATTCCCGGGGGCTGTTCTGGTGGTCGCGAAAGATGGGATCATTGTGCATGAGAAAGCGTTCGGGTCGTACGAGTATGACCCGTATTCGAAGCGGGTTGACATCAGTACTATGTTCGATCTCGCCTCCGTGACGAAAGTGATCTCGACGACGAGTGCGATGATGCGGCTCGTTGGTGAAGGGAAGATCAAGCTCGACGATCCGGTGGTCAGATACATCCCGAAGTTTGGTCAGCACGGAAAAGAACACATCACCGTCTACAATCTGATGGTGCACAACTCGGGTCTCGTCGGATGGGGAAAGTTCTACGAAGTGTGCAAGACTCCGCAGGCGCTTCTCGACACGGTCTTTGCAGCCCCGCTGACATACAAAACGGGTGACTCAACAATCTACAGCGACCTCGGCCTCATCACGACGGGAAAGATCATCGAAAAAGTCTCCGGGACAACGCTCGACAAATTCGTCGACTCCGTTTTCTTTAAGCCCCTCGGGATGTCGAGTACCATGTACAATCCCCCCGAGAAATTGTGGAATCATGTGATGCCGACCGAAGTTGACAACTTCTGGCGCAAAACCGGCGTTGCCGTACGCGGAACAGTACACGATGAAAACGCATGGGTCCTGGGAGGTGTTTCCGGACATGCCGGTCTGTTCTCGACGGCACCGAATCTGGCGATTCTTCTTCAGATGGAACTGAATGGCGGGACCTACGGCGGAAAAAGATATTTGCGTGAGGACATCCTCCGCCAGTTCACAACGCGCCAGTCGGAGAAAAGCACACGAGGAATCGGTTGGGACATGAAGCCGGCGACACGCTCCTGGGCCGGTACGCTGCTGTCCACGAAGACTTTTTTGCACACGGGCTTTACCGGGACATCTGTCGCGGCGGATCCCACTCGGAATTTGATAATAGTTCTGCTTACCAATCGAGTTTATCCGACTCGTGAAAGTCAGAAGATCAATTCTGTGCGGCCCCGGGTGCACGATGCAGTCGTCCGGGCCTTGAAACAAGAACAGAAGTGAGAGAATCCCTAACAAAAGGAATCAGTGAATGGCAATCCCGACTTTCAAAAACGAACCGCTGACCGATTTTAACAAGCCGGCTGACCGCAAGGCGATGGAAAGCGCCCTTGCCCGGGTGAAAAAGATGCTCGGCAAGGAATACCCGATCGTCATTGGTGGCGAAGAGATCTACACCGAAAACAAGTTCAGTTCTACAAATCCATCCAGGCCGTCAGAAGTCGTGGGCGTTTTCCAGAAGGCGGACGCGGGGTTGGCCGACAAGGCAGTGGAAACAGCTGCCGCAAAGTTCGAGGATTGGAAATGGGTCGAGCCGAAGAAGCGGGCGGACCATCTTTTCAAGGCCGCGAAGATCATGCGGAAACGCAAACATGAATTTAGCGCGGTGATGGTGTACGAAGTAGGCAAGACGTGGCCCGAGGCCGATGCCGATACAGCAGAAGCGATCGACTTCATGGAATTCTACGCACGTGAGATGCTGCGGTACGCTGGGAAGCAGCCGGTGACGAAGATGCCCGGAGAGAAGAATGAAGTTGTCTACATTCCCCTCGGAGTTGGCGTCATCGTCCCGCCTTGGAATTTCGCACTCGCTATTCTCACGGGCATGTCTTCAGCTGCCATCGTCGCAGGCAATACAATCGTTCTCAAGCCGTCGAGCGATTCTCCAATGACCGGTTGGATGTACTTCAATCTCATGCGTGAAGTTGGTGTGCCGGCCGGCGTCATCAACTTCGTGTCGGGACCTGGCGGTTCGT
>JBEKOB010000146.1:0-5230 GCA_049522195.1 Bacteroidota bacterium | reverse complement strand
TCGTTTACACCAAGATGCTTGATATAGAGAGGCAGCACAGGTGCAATCTGGCTCATACCAACACCTGTAACAAACATCCCAAACCAGCAGACGATTAAATTTCTTTTCCAGATCGGCATCTAATGAACATCTTCGCAGTGTGACGAGAGATCGGAAAATGGCCGGATTATTTATTAATATAGTAAATGTTGAGTGCAACGGAAAAGGAGACTGTCAAGTATGAACGAAGAGACGAAAGTAATCAATCTCGATTTTGTGAATGCCTACCTCCTCAAAGCGAATCAGGGCTACATCCTTATCGATACGGGATTGTCCATGCACTGGTCCCGTCTGGAGGCCGAATTGACTGCAGCGGGATGTTTGCCGAATCATCTGAATCTGGTCATCATAACGCATGGAGATCTCGACCATGTGGGCAATTGCGCCGAATTGCAGAAGAAATACCATGCCAGGATCGCAATTCACGCCGGAGATGTGGAAATGGTCAGGACCGGCATACCATTGAAACGAAAGACGAAGAGTTTGCGCGGCAAGCTCTTTCGTTTGTTGAGGACGATCGGCAAGAGTGCCATGCCAAAGCCTCCTACGTTCGAGCCGGATATTGTCTTGAAGGATGGGCAAGAGTTGAGTGAATATGGTCTGTCGGCGCACGTCCTCCATACACCCGGCCATACAAAAGGATCAATAGCGATCGTCACAAATGATGGTCGGCTGTTTTGCGGGGATACAATTCAGAACAGAACGAAACCCGACATTACTCCATACATTGAAAACGAACAAGAGCTTTACAGGAGCATCTCTGAGCTGAAGAAGATCAAAGCACATACCATTTATCCGGGTCATGGGAGATCGCTAGGGCCTGAAGAACTGGCAGGCGTTCATTGACCAGGCAGCGTTGACTTGGTGCTCCTCAGTACCGGTCAGCATCAACTTCTCCCATCCCATTGCTTTTGACTCGAAGGCGCTTTTCTTAAACTTATTGATTACTACTTACTGATGGAGCAACGATGGAATACACCAATCTCGGCAAAACCGGCCTCAAGGTTTCCCGCATCTGCCTTGGCTGCATGACATACGGAGCACCGGCAGTCGGAACTCCAAGAGTTGGAAGCCACAACTGGGCACTGAACGAGAATGAAAGCCAGCCATTCTTCAAGCAGGCCCTCGATCTCGGTATCAACTTCTTTGACACCGCAAATGTCTACTCGGTGGGAACTAGCGAAGAGATCCTCGGGCGGTACCTGAAGACCAACGCGCGCCGTGAAGCGGTAGTCATCGCCACCAAGGTTCAGGGCGCCATGCGTGATGAACCGAACGGCCGGGGTCTCTCGCGGAAAGCGATCTTCTTCGAACTGGAGCAAAGCCTGCGCCGGCTTCAGACGGATTACGTGGATCTCTATCAGATTCATCGATGGGATAACGAGACGCGGATCGAGGAAACACTTGAAGCGTTGCACGACCTGGTGAAATCAGGCAAGGTGCGCTATATCGGGGCGTCGTCCATGTATTCATGGCAGTTCGCGAAAGCGCTCTATCTTGCGGACCTTCACGGATGGACTCGTTTCGTTTCCATGCAGAATCACTACAACTTGCTGTATCGTGAAGAAGAGCGCGAGATGATGGGCCTCTGCAGAGCTGAAGGCATCGGCGTCATTCCCTGGAGCCCGCTGGCCCGCGGACGCCTCACCCGGCCGTGGCAGAGTGCGAACACGAAGAGGTTCGAAACCGACCAGTTCGGAAAGAAGATGTATTCACAGACCGAAGAGTCCGATCGGAAAGTTATTGAACGGTTAGGACAGGTTGCCCAAAAACGGGGGGTTCCATATGCCCAGGTTGCTTTGGCGTGGCTGCTCAGCAAACCGGGCGTTACGGCACCCATCGTAGGGGCCACGAAACCGGCGCATCTTCAGGACGCGGCTTCAGCGCTCTCCATCAAGCTGTCGCAAGAAGAGATGGCGGCGCTTGAAGAACTCTACACACCTCACCCGGTGCTCGGGTTTAGTTGAGATCATTTGTGTGCGACGTTCAGCGAAGAAGAATCCCCTTGTTCACAGGGGATTCTTTCTATACGCGCATGAGGTGACTCTCAATGTTTATTTTGTTCCGTTTCAGTGGGTCGAAGCGAAGTCAACAATCGCTTTGACATTTTCGAGGGGAGAAAGAGGCGAGATTTCGCACCCGCTGCCGGCGATGTACTTCGGTCCAACCTTGGCAAAGCAGTTAGCCGCAGAGTCATAGACGTCTTCGGGAGTGCCATGCAGCAGGTCCGTCACAGTCGATACATTGCCGCTGATGATGTGGTTCGCATTCAGCTTCTTGCGCGCTTCGGCCAAATCGACGGGAAAGTCGAGCTCAATGATATCAGCCGGAAGCTGGGCCATGAGGGGAAGCAATAGCGTCGTGTCCCCGCACATGTGAACACGAGTGATCGTTTGAGGGCTTTTTGCCTTGATGCTTGAGAGCACACGAATTTGACGGGGCAGGACGTACCGCTCGTAGTACTCGGGACCGATGATGCTTGCCGCCGCGTCACTCATTCCAATCGTGTCAGCGCCGGCTTCGATTTGGATAGGAACATACTCCATCGCAACCGCTGCCGTAAAATCCAGGAGATCATTCACAAACGTCGGATCTTCAATCAGGTCGATCATGATGCGGGAAAGGCCACGGAGCTCCTGAGCCAGAGCAAGCGGTCCTTCGATCCAACCCACGACCGAGAGGTCACCTCCGGCTTTGGCATACATTTTCTCGATCCCCCGCACCCGGTCGTGCATCCGTCCCCCTTCGATGAGACCGGGGAGTTTGAGGGTTCTGAGTCTTGTAGTTTCGAGAAGGGCGGCCTTCTCCTCGTCAATCACTGGCCCCTGGTCTTCGAACCAGACAATCGAGCCCTCACCAGCGATGTCGACTACCTCGCGAGCGGGATCTGAGCACGTCAAAAGCACGTCAATGCCCAGGTCTTCAGCGATCCGAAGCTGACAGTCGGCCATGATGTGGGCGTCCTTGGTGTAGTCGAGGAACGTCTTGCCCGAGTACTTTGCCGCCAGCATCATAACGATGGGCTGGGCGGAGAGATGGTCAGTTGGCTTTCCAGCGACGAGGGCCCGGATTCGTTCGAGTGGTTTCATGAAGGATCGGTGGCTGCGGAGAGAAGATCAATTCCAGGGGCAAGGTAGCGAGAAGGGTTGCGATAATCAATGCAACGATCTCACGAACAAGCGACTGGAGCAGCGGAAAATGTGTTGGAAAAAAAGCAGAAATCTCGTATCTTTGATGTGCAGTTGCCTTTGTTCTGACCTTTCTATTCTTGATTCTCCATTCTCGTACGCGCCTGTAGCTCAATTTCCAAAACGGCCTGCGAGCGCATTTTGCGAGCAGCTGCCGTTTTGAGAATCCCGATCTCCTGAGCGAGCCCGACGAAGTCGGGAGAGTCGAAGGATTGTGATTGTGATCGGGATCTGTAACAAAGCACAAGAGAATCAACACCGCGCCTGTAGCTCAATTTCCAAAATGACAGAAGTTAGCGAACGAAGTGAAGCTAACTTCTAAGTCATTTTGAGAATCCCCTTCGAGCGAAGCAAGAAGGGGATCTGCAACAAAGCATCATGGAAATAACATTGCGCCTGTAGCTCAATTGGATACCCGCCCGACCGCCCGGGCGAGAGTCCTCTGAGTCGGGCGGGCGGGGAGCATCAGCCCACGTCATAGGGCCGACAGCAGGGACAATCACAGCACGGTACCTAAGATCTACGTTTTCCATAGCCGGTAGAAAGAAGATTTCTCGATTGCATCAATAAGTGGAGTCACGCGCCCGTAGCTCAATTGGATAGAGCGGCAGCCTACGGAGCTGTAGGTTGGGGGTTCAAATCCCTCCGGGCGCACTAACCAAGTGTGATTGTTGAACGTAGGAATACTATAGCTCCTCCTCCCTCAAACGTTTCGTTGTTCGTGATTCGACTTCCGATGCGGGAAATTCATCTCGCATCACGGTGATCTGCTGCTACACAACTAGCCCGTAATTTGACCGCTCCTTTTCTGTTATCCCCGTGGTTGATATTCGTCTTCGTTTTACACAATCCACGCCTCCTACTTTCTAATTCACGTGCAACAGTTGATCTTGACAAAGACCGTCCAAAATCGCCGAATCCATGTCTACGTTCTGCGAAGCGTCGCAGATGGCGACCGTTATGTTGGCTTGTCGACTGACGTTCCTCACAGAGTTGAAGAACATAACGCAGGGAAGGTCAAGTCTACTAAAGCTCGAGTCCCCTTCGTGCTCGTGTATCAGGAACCATTCGATACTTTGATCGAAGCTCGAGCACGAGAGAAATACTTCAAGACTGCTGCCGGTCGACGATGGCTTGACAAGCGTGGATTCTAGGTGGGGGTTCCCCGCCCGACCGCCCGTACAAGAACCCCGTGAGTCGGGCGGGCGGGGATGCCTGCCCGCCGAGGAAGTTTCAACAAGGCAGGTGGGCGCCTTCGGCGCAGGCAATCGAAAATCATAATCAAACTAGGACACCTCCTACGTATTGATTTTGGTCAGGGCAGAAGCTAACTTGTTCATACCCCGGATTCTTGATGAACTTGAGATGAGCGCGCTTCAGATAATTGGAACGGGGGAGAACAATGAAAAATTCGATTTGCTCGCTGGCTCTGGGTTCGATCCTGCTTAGTATCGTTTCTCCCGGCTGCGAGGACTTAGGCGTCCCGCCCCACATCCTTCCGTCAGTGATTTCCTTCAGTGCCGGTCCCAGAAATATTTCTCAGGGACAATCCGTACAGTTCAAAGTGCGTGCAGCCGCGGAATTAGGCCTTGCACGCGGGATCATCGATTTTCGCGACGGCACGAAGCAAGAAACAGTAAACCTTTCGGGAACCAGAGACTCGGCGCAGACCTCACACACCTATCTGGTTCCAGGGATCTTCAAACCTACACTTACGATTGAAGACGTGCCCGGTCGCAGAGCGATGACCTCCGATTCAGTCTATGTCCGGGTCAATCAGCTGCCACAGATCATCGGACATCTGGCTGGTACTGAAGGCTCGGTATCCCGCGCCCCAAAGAAAGTTCTGGCGTATGACACGGAAGGAGACTCCCTAACGATTTCAGTTTCCCCGGTAAGTCCCGGCCTGGTCTTCCAGCTGAATGCGAGCAATGATTCGGTGATCTATTATCTTACAAATCGCGATGACAATGGATCGAAGCAGGTGAAAATTACGGTTGTTG
>JBEKOB010000145.1:0-5552 GCA_049522195.1 Bacteroidota bacterium | reverse complement strand
GTGTCTTCGGAAGTTATACGCTTGATTCTTTAGTCCATTTTCTTCCCGAGAACTTCAGTTTCAATGTCCGATGAAAACAAGACCTTTGTGTCGAATAATGTTCTACCTCCTTCTTGTCGCGCCGTGCTTGGCCGTAGCCCAAAAGGGGGACGTCCGCGGTGTCGTGATAGACAGTCTCACCGGTCAGCGTCTTCCGTTCGCTAATGTTTCGGTCGTCGGCACAGCCCGCGGAGCGATTGCGAACGGTTCGGGCTTCTATCTGATCCCGAGCCTTCCTCCTGGCGAGTATGACATTGCGGCCACAGTCGTCGGTTATAGACGTCAAATGGTTCATGTGTCCGTCCTTGCCGGGAAACCCGTCGAGCAGAATTTCCGTCTCGCGTTGGAACCTATCGAAGGACAGGAAGTTTTGATCACGGCATCCCGCAAGCGCGAGCTTTCTGAGATCAACACGAGCGTCCACGTGATGGAAAGGAAAGAGCTGAAAATGGCCCCCGTCCTGACGCAGGAGGACGTGTTTCAATCACTGAAGATACTCCCGGGGATCGTTTCTACGAGTGACGTGAGCTCCAAGTTCTACGTGAGAGGCGGTGCCGGAGATCAGAACCTCATCCTGCTGGACGGAGTGAAAATCTACAATCCGTTTCACGCACTTGGAATCTTCAGCGTATTCGATCCGGACATCATACAGGATGTAGAAGTACATACCGGCGCCTTTCCTGCCGCTTACGGCGGTCGTCTCTCTTCGGTGATCAATATGTCGACGCGGGATGGAAGAGCTGATCGTATTGCCGGCACCGCGAGCCTGAACTTTCTCTCGTCGAAACTGCAGCTGGAAGGACCGGGATATGCCGGCTCGTCGTGGATGGTCGATGTGCGTAAGTCCGTCTTTTCAGAGACGTTCAAGAGAATTGTGAACCAGGATGTCCCGGTCTCATTTTATGACGCGTTCATTAAGTTCACGCACCAATTCCGGCAGGGAACAAAAGTGAATATCGATGTCCTGACCACGGATGACCGGCTCAGTTTCTCTGCGAATGATGAACCCGATTATAACTGGCGCGGAAATGCCATATCGGTCTCCGCTTCCGATCTTGTGGGAGACCGGCTGTTTGCGAATGTCGTCGCCTATCACTCATTCTATCACGCTGAACGACTGATCAAGTCTTCGGGGAACGCCACTCCATCCTCGACACTCGTGAAAGATCTGGGCTTACGTGTTTCCGCGAACCTTATTACAGACTCAGAGGATATGTTCGTTTTCGGATTTGAGTTCAGCTTCCCGACGCTTGACTATCAACTCATCAACAACGTGGGATCGAACCTCGACATCTACAGCGACTTCGTCGATGCGTCGGCGTGGGCTGGTTACCAGGCAAAGTTCGAGCGGCTTCAGATAGATGTGGGCGCCCATCTGGATATGGGAGCACTGTTCAACCAGGAACTGGGATGGGGGGCTCTGCAGCCGCGGCTTAATCTGAGCTACCTTCTTTTTGGCAATTGTCGTGCAAAGGCCTCGTTCGGAACATTCTCCCAGCGATCGGTAACCGTGAGCAACGAAGACGACATCATCTCCATCTGGGATCCATGGATCAAGATCCCGTCCAGCATGCCCGCCGAACAGGCTGTCCATAGCGTGCTTGGCCTCGAGTGGAGTTTCCTGGAGCACTATTCGCTCACGGCCGAGGCATATCACAAGTCGTACAAAGATCTGGTGGTCTACAATCGGGACAAGGTTGATGCCACTGAACCGGATTACATCAGCGGCTCAGGCACGTCCTCGGGCGCAGAGATGCTGGTGCGGGCCGGATTTCCGTTCGCTGATTTCTTTGCTGCATACTCGCTTGCCTGGACATCGTTGACGAATGGCGGTTTCACGTATTATCCGCGCTACGATCGCCGCCATCATATCAACTTGCTCGTCACGACGCATCCGTGGAAAGGGTTTGATATCTCAGCCCGGTGGGAATATGGAAGCGGCTTCCCGTTTACGCAGAGCACGGGTTTCTATGATCGGCTGAAACTGCTGGGCGCACTGCCGGGACCGTTCGAACTTGAGACGGGCGAGGCATATCTCACGCTGGGGCAGAAGAACGCTGCGCGCCTGCCTTCTTACCACCGCCTTGATCTCGGCGTCGTATACAAGTTTGCGTTTTTTGGAGGGATGAACGGTATGATCGGCGGGCAGATCATGAACGTGTACGACAGCAAAAACATGTTCTACTTCGACCGGAATACGGGTCAGCGCGTGGACATGTTGCACTTCTTCCCGACAGCAACGGTGACGGTGCAATATTGATTCCCGCTTCCGGTACAGTCTTCGACTTCGTTCATCCCGACCTAAATCGTCGGGACTCACTGCGATCAGACTGACGGCGCTTCTTCTTGTAGACAACCTAAAAAGATCATCGACATCCTGAGCGCAGTCCCGACGCATTTCGTCGGGGCGGAGTCGAAGGATTCCCGACCTTCTGCCAAAGCCGCAGCCTTTGCGTTAACCATCTGCCGCAGTCTAAGACATTGCCCCGACCTTCTGCCAAAGCCCGAGCCTTTGCGTTAGCCATCTGCCAGAGTCTAAGCCATTGCCCCGACCTTCAGGTCGGGGATAAGATATCAATCAAAAACTAGAGGGGCTTCAGCCCCTTTGGGGTGATGCAGAGGCGCTTAGGAAAGAAAGAAGGGGAGGGCTCGGCGAATATCCAATATCGAATCATGAAGTTTTGTGCTCACATCCGAAACCGCCTCAGCCGCAGAGAATTTGAAACAACACTCACTGAGCTCATTGCCATCGCGGCAGCGGCAACCATTGGATTAAGAAGTCCAAAAGCTGCGACAGGAATACCGATGAGATTATAAATGAAGGCCCAGAAAAGATTCTGCTTGATGGTTAGGATTGTCCGCTTCGAAAGCCGGATTGCATCGACCACACCCTGAAGATCGCTGTGCATCAGTGTGATGTCGGCTGTCTCCATCGCAACGTCTGTTCCGCTTCCCATCGCGATACTCACATCGGCTTGTGCCAGAGCCGGTGCGTCGTTGATTCCATCGCCCACCATTGCAACGCTTTTTCCTTCCTGCTGCAGGCGCTTGATGTGTTCGCCCTTTTCGTGGGGGAGAACTCCGGCTATTACAGTGTCAATACCGGCTTGTTGTGCGATAGCCCTTGCCGTCCGCTCATTGTCTCCCGTGATCATGACAATACTAAATCCCAAGCTCTTCAGATGAGCAATAGACTCTTTTGAACCCGGCTTGATCGTGTCGGCAATGCCGATGACGGCGCACAGCGTTCCGTTGAGTGCGACGAAAACCGGAGTCTTGCCGTCGCGGGAAAGTCGGGAAGAGATATCCTTGACGGAGGCGATGTCGACCGACCATTTCTCCATCATCGCATCATTTCCTACTACAATGGAATCTCCAGCGTTTTTCCCCATCAATCCCAGGCCCGGAACAGAATCGAAGGATTCAACACCTGCCGGTTCGAAGCCGTGTTGCCGTGCGTACTCGACAATCGCTTTTCCGAGAGGATGCTCAGATTTGTTCTCGAGCGAAGCGGCGCCCTGAAGTACACGTTGCTTGTCAAAGCCATTCAATACTTCAAAATCTGTAACCGATGGTTTACCTTCGGTGACTGTGCCGGTTTTATCGAGTACGATTGTTTGGATCTTTTCGGCTCTTTCGAGGCTCTCTGCGTTTTTGATCAGAATGCCGTGTGATGCGCCGAGACCTGTTCCAACCATGATTGCTGTCGGGGTCGCCAATCCTAGCGCACATGGGCAGGCGATAATCATCACGGCTATGAAATTGATCATGGCAGCGGTAAAGGGGAGTCCGCCGACAAAAAACCACAGGAGGAAGGTAACGATTGCGATCGAGATGACGATAGGGACGAAGACCGCGGCGATCTTGTCCGCAAGCGCCTGAATCGGCGCCTTGGATCCCTGTGCCTCTTCCACGAGCCGTACAATGTTGGCGATGACCGTGTCTTTGCCGACGGCCGTGGCGCAAAATTCAATACTCCCGTTCTTGTTGATTGTGCCACCGATGACCTTGTGACCCACCGCTTTATCAACCGGCAGACTTTCTCCTGTTACGAGTGACTCGTCGATGGATGTCGAGCCGTTGGTGATAATCCCATCGACAGGAATCCTCTCTCCTGGTCGGACTATGATTGTGTCATTGACAACCAGATCGCTGATAGGAACGTCTAACTCACTCCCATGACGCCGAACCCGGGCATTCTTCGGTTGCAAGCCCAGAAGTTTCCTGATTGCATCTGTCGTACGTCGCTTCGCCTTGGCCTCAAGAAGTCTGCCCAAGAGAATGAGTGTCGTGATTGTCGCCGCGGTGTCGAAGTAGATGGCATTGTCTCCCGCTGCGACGGGTAGCCATTCGGGGAATAGGACAACCAGAGCGCTAAAGATGTATGCGGTGCCGGTTCCGACTGCCACCAGGGTGTTCATGTCGGCGGAAAAATGTTTCGCCAGCTTCCAGGCAGCTTCAAAGAACCGCCTCCCTGGTAAGAAAATGACAACGGTCGTAGCCAAGAACAGGAGCTTGTTCACTTCGCCCATCGAAAGGGGAGACCAGTGCATGAACCAGTTGGTCATGCTCACCATGCTGACGAACATGATCGGCAGCGTAAGTGCTACGCTGAAGAGGAAATCCGACTTCAGCTTCCGGTACGCCTGTTCTTGATGCGTCTCGACTGATGGCGTTTCCGCGGCGCCGGCAGTGGTTTGCAGGGCGGCGGGCGTTGGAAGAAGAAGTTTGTATCCAGCTTCATCGACCGCCGCGGCGAGCTGAACGAGGTCTGCTTTTGTCGGATCAAACGCGAGTGTAACTTTCTCAGACGCGAGGTTCACCATTGCGTTCTCGACGCCATCGACTTTTTTCAAGGCCTTTTCCACGCGGGCGACACAGCTTGCGCAGGTCATTCCCTCAACGGGGAGTGTCAATGTTTGGATAGCTTTCAAGTGTCGTGTCACTTTCTTGGAACTATGACCATCAATGGGAAGCTGAGACGAGCTTATATCCGGCTTCTTCTATCGCTTTCGAGATCTGATCGGAGGTCACTTTCGCCTCGTCGTACTGAACGCGCGCCTTGCCGATCTCTACGTTTTCAATCGTCAGCCCGCTGAGTTTGCTGAGTTCTTTCTTAACGTGCATGACACAGTGCCCGCACGACATGCCTTCTATTGTGAGCTCTTGAGTCTTCATCACTTTTCTCCTTGCTGGATCTATCTTGAATATGGTTCAATCGCTGGATAAATATGCGAATTCTTCTCTGAAGAGGCGTTACATTATCGTGAGAATTTGTTACAGGGTTTTCAGGGGGGAAGGGGGGTCAAACGGAAACCCGGTCAATCGGCTTTCTCAACGGCCCGGTCAAGGATCGAAACCGGGTTGGCGTAAACCCGGTGATCGTCTTGAACTGATTCGACAAATGCTGCACGCTGCTGTATCCGAGCTTATTTGCAATTTCGCTGAGCGTCAACTCACCATACTTGAGGAGCTCTTTCGCCCGCTCGATGCGCTGAAGAATGATGAACTGC
>JBEKOB010000144.1:0-5598 GCA_049522195.1 Bacteroidota bacterium | reverse complement strand
TGTCTCGCCGATCCGTACAATGAGATCTATTTCGACGCGCAGACCACGAATCAGCGCAGTGCAGGAATCAGCAAGGCGATCAAGGCAAGAAAATCACTCTATTGCGAAAAGCCCATTACATCCAACTTCGATGAGGCAATGGCGCTTACGAAGGCAGCTGCGGCGGCTGGATTAAAGAATGGAGTCGTGCAGGACAAATTGTGGCTGCCCGGACTGCTGAAGCTCAAGCATCTTATCGATTCGGGTTTCTTTGGGAAGATTCTCTCTGTTCGGGGTGAGTTCGGGTATTGGGTATTTGACGGCAAGACACAGCCGTGTCAGCGACCTTCCTGGAACTACCGGAAAGAAGAAGGGGGCGGGATAATCACCGACATGCTCTGTCACTGGCGGTATGTCATTGATAACCTTTTCGGCAAGGTGTCGTCGATTTCATGCCTGGGTGCAATACACGTTGAGAGCCGTCTCGACGAGGAGGGGAAGGAATATCGCTGCACAGCGGACGATTCCGCGTATGCGACGATTGTCTGTGCCAACGGCGTCGTCTGCAATTTCAATTCTTCCTGGTCGGTTCGCGTCCGGCGCGACGATCTTCTCACACTTCAAGTTGATGGGACGGACGGATCAGCAGTTGCCGGTCTTCACAAATGTGTTGCCCAAAGCGCTTCTGCTACTCCCACATTCGTCTGGAATCCCGATATAGAGAACCCCGTCGATTATTTCGCAGGTTGGCAGGACGTACTGTTGCCTCAGCCCTTCGGCAATGCGTTCAAGATGCAGTGGGAGTTATTCCTGAAACACGTTGTTGACAACGAGCCATTCCCCTGGACGTTTCTCGAAGGGGCGAAGGGCATTCAACTCGCCGAATTGGCGATGAAGAGCTGGGGGGAACGAAAGTGGGTGGATGTGCCGGAGTTGAAGGTTTGAACTGGTCAAAGCGACGCACTGAACCGCGTCAGAGTCTCGAATTCGGGTCGGATGGTTTCGAATCGCCTCCCCTTAGTACTTCAGCCAGATGTGCGCTGGGTTCCAGCAAATCATCTTGCATTTCTCAACGCAGAGTGATCTCGGCAGAAAACACTCAAGCCGAGCAATTCTCGCTTCTCGACGCCTGTCATCTTCATGTGTCATCCAATTAGGCACTTGGGTCATTTGAGTCGTGCCCTAACGGACCGGAGCTAAGCTGCGGCGTACTGCAGTTTGACTTACCCACCGCACGAGATTGCGATTTACTATCGCGGCGCGTTGGCTTATATTAACCAATTATTTCTTTCGCGCGGCGAGAAACTGCTTCTGCTGGAGCCGTCAGCTTGAGCGACTGGTTAGGCGGCGCGAGAATTCATAATTGAAATAGCGTTCCAATGAATAGTTGGACTCCACGAGTACGGACTGCGCCGATCTTTCGAGCATCAATATTTGAGAGACCGAATGAATATCGGGCATCTGCTGTAAGAATGATAAACTCAGTTAAAGGAAGTTCGAACCCCAAACCTGCATCGATAGCGATGTCGGTTTTTCTATAGTCGCTGGTCAAATCTGACTCATGTTGATAACCACCCAGGTTTGACTCCGCTTTTGCAGACAACAAAAATCCAAGGTTAGGCCCAACAAAAGCATAGGGGGAAAATGCTTGGGCAGAGATTTTGGCTTTTACAGTTAGCGGGATTTGGAGATAAGAAAATCGCAAGTCCGAATCTACTTGGCGAATTCCGTCGAAGAAGCTAACTTTTGTACCCTTATTAATGTATGTGGGTTCTACCTGGAAGGAAAGATTGTCGCTGATTCTCAATTCTCCAATACCTCCAAACGTCCATCCAAATCTCAGCGAATTCTTGGCTTCAGGCGCTTGGTTATCAACCGAAAATACGCCGAGATTGAATCCGACTTTTGGACCAACAAGAATCTGCCCCACCAAATCACAATTGAAGGCAATTAAGTACAAAAGCGTAGATAGTAGAAATCTTGCTATTCGCATTTGTGTGTTCTCCAGAAAGTGATGCCATGTTCTTCGCGCCGCCTAACGGACCGGAGCTAAGCTGCGGCGTACGGCACTCCGAATTACCCACCGCGCGATATTCCGATTTACTTTCGCGGCGTGTGGGCTATTACTTTCCATCTCTTGTGCGTGGCGAGTACGTGCCCCAGCTTCAGCCGTCAGCTTGAGCGACTGGTTAGCCCGCCGCTATCGCGTGATCGACAAATTGTTGGACAATAGCTTGTCTTCTGGAAGTTTTGTAGCCAGATCTGCTTCCCGAATGTCAAACCGAAGACGGTATATTCCGGTTGGAACTGAATCCGTGTACATTGCTTCGATGCACAGAAGTTGACTGTTATTCGGAAGACTGGCAAAGCCGGCGTCGATGGCGACGCACGCTGGTGCACCAAATGTCGCCCACTGGTTGCCCTTGGAGATCTCGAGAATGAACCAAGGCATGAAACTTCCACCTAGTTGCAAGCAACCGACATTCAGGATGTTTACTTGCCGGCCAAGATTGTTGTCAATCGTTACAGTTGCGCTGAACTTGTTCGGGCTAGTAAAGCTCGCAGCGTTAACTTTGATAGTCAATTGTTCTGGGCTTGAAGGATTTAGAATGGAACAACCCGAAATGATGATCAAGCTTCCGATAATTGCAAGCAATATTCTCATGATGAATTCTCCTTGCACGTCAAGAAGCGGCGGGCTAACATTGATTAGAATGATCCGCCTATTATGTGAAACACTCTTTCGGGATCCGTATAATACGCCGTCACCACACTGGATCTTATTGCAGTAATCCCTCCAAGCTCAACCACTTGTGTCCCTTCGCGTTCTATGGTATGGCGTCTTATGTGGGTCGGCATAAGATTCCTTGTTTCGTTCTACAGTCCATCAACCGGGCTGCGAACCCCGGCCGGGCCACGGTTTAGCACATGAGTATAAATCATTGTCGTCTTCACGTCACTATGGCCCAAAAGCTCCTGCACCGTTCGAATGTCGTAGCCAGCTTCCAATAGATGAGTGGCAAATGAATGCCGGAATGTGTGGCATGTGGCACGCTTTGTCAGGCCGACCATACTGACCGCCTCTTTTACAGCTCTCTGAACCAGTGACTCGTCAATGTGATGGCGACCTTGCTCCTTTGTCTCTGGATTAGTCCATCGGTTCTCCTGCGGAAATACCCATTGCCAGCGCCAGTCGGTAGGGGCGTTGGGATATTTGCGGTCAAGAGCCGTTGGAAGCTGAACGCGCCCCCAGCCACTCGCCACATCCAGCTGGTGGATAGCTTTGACCTTCTTGAGATGATCCTGAAGCGGGGTTTTGAGCGATTCTGGTAGCATGGTGATACGGTCTTTCGCGCCCTTGCCGCTACGAACGAGTATCTCGTTGCGGGCGAAGTCGATGTCCTGAACGCGCAGGCACAGGCATTCCATCAGGCGCAACCCCGCACCGTACATTAATGAAGCCATCAGCCATTTGTCTCCTGTGAGACAACCAAGTACGTTTTTGACCTCTTCTCGTGTTAGGACGATGGGTATGTGGTGGGAGGTGCGGGCGCGAACCACATCGCCCAACTCCCCGATTTCTCGAGCGAGCACATGACGGTAAAGGAAGAGAAGCGCTGAGAGCGCTTGATTCTGCGTCGATGCACTGACCTTTTCTTTAACGGCCAGATGCGTCAGGAAGGCATTTATTTCGAGCTCGGCCATTTCGGCCGGATGGCGCAGATGATGAAAAAAGCAGAAACGTTTGACCCACATGACATAAGCTTCCTCGGTCCGCCGACTGTAATGGCGGGCGCGCATTGCCTCGCGTAGTCTGTCGAGCAATTTAGGCCGCGCATCCGGAACGACCGAACGCTCGGGACGCGCAATCTGTGCTTCCGGATCGTATGTCACGGGACCGCTCTTCTGCATCATCTCGTCCGTTCAACAGCGGAATATAGAGAATTGGCCAGCCAGTCGCAACCTGAAGGGAGCCACTTGAACGCGGGATAACGGGGGCGCTCTTTTGTATCTTGGAAACGTTGCTGTGGTCAGCGCGTTGAAGAGGGCAACAACGGTCTCGTCCATTGCCAGTGAAAGAGGCCGAAAGGCTGGATCATCGCCGTGTAATCACTATGCTTCCCGGCTTGTTGGTTCGTAAATATACCGAATCCACTGCGCGAAGAATTCCAATCCATGGCTGCGCCACCTGTTGACCGGTTTGTTGACGTCGAGGTTGGCAGGCAGCGGCACATCTGATCTTCCGAGAGCTGCATCTCTTCTGTATTCATCAACCAGACGCTGAGCTTCGTATTCCGGATGCCCCAGGTGCATCAGGAAACGACGGTCTGCGCTCTCGAAAATTGTATAGCCGCCATTATCGGAATGTGCCAGAAGATTGAGTTTACCTTCTGATCGTTTTCGTTCGAGGACATCGTCGGAGATCCCCGAGTGCCGGCTCTGCACGCACCAGAAGACGTCATCCAGCTCGCCGGTGATCGGGTGTGACCTGTCGAGATTCCTCGTCTCGAATACGCCAAAGAGCTTCTTGTCAAACATTTCCTTTTCTATCCCGACCATCTTAGCCAGGGCCAACCCTCCCCAGCAGATTCCAAATGTCGAAGTGATGTTCTGACGCGCGAATGTCAGAATGGTGGTGATTTCATCCCAGTAGCTGACCTGTTCGTACTCCATTTCCTCGACCGGCGCACCGGTCACGACGAGGCCGTCAAGCGGGGCTTTTGCAATGGCATTCTCGAAGTAGTCATAATAATGATCGAGATGATCCAGGTCTGTGCTTTTGTAGGCATGCGAGTGGAGCCGGATCCATATCGGCTCAATTTGGATGATCGTCCGGCTGAGAGGGAAGAGGAGGTATGGTTCGTACGCTTCCCCCTTTGGCATGATGTTGAGGATTCCCACCCGGAGAGGCCGTATGTCCGCGCGATTTGCCTCCTCTTCAGAAATACATAGGACACCACGCTGTTCCAGCTCGCCGCGATGTCGATGTTTGTTTGGAAGTACGACGCTCATCGAGTCTTCTCCTCAGTTCTCCTAATTCATGGAATGCGAAACGTGCACGATGTCATTGAACAGGCCAGATGCCGTCAGCTTTGCTCCGGCGCCACCGCCACGCACGACCAGAGGTTGCCGGTACAGACTGCGTGTGGTCAACGAGACGATGTTGTCGTTACCGGAAAGGTGATAGAATGGATGATCTTGTCCAATTTCCTCGATCCCGACCCGTGCACGACCATTTTCAAACCTTGCGATAAACATCAGCTTGCGGCCAAGCTTCTGGGCTGCCAGCCTCTGCTTGTCGAGTACCGAGTCGACCTTCCGAAGCGCCGCGCCAAAATCGGGAGCGCTGAAAACGTCCGCTGGCAGGTATGGTTCCATTGTGATATCATCCAGCTCCATAGTAATTCCGGCTTCTCTCACGAGGATCAGGAGTTTCCGGGCGACATCCGTACCACCAAGATCGATTCGGGGATCGGGTTCGGTATACCCGCGTTTCTTTGCATCGTGCACCGCCTCGCTGAATGATGTCCCTCCGTTGAGACAGTTGAAAATGAAGCTCAGCGTTCCCGAGAGCACCGCCTCGATCCGCTCGATCGAATCTCCGGTCTGTATGATGCT
>JBEKOB010000143.1:0-6042 GCA_049522195.1 Bacteroidota bacterium | reverse complement strand
AAGTCCCGGATCTTTCTTCACCTCAGTCGCTATTCCGAACCAGTTTGGATCCCCCAGAGGGGTTCCATCAGTACTGGAAGCTTTCAATGTGGCATTCGTGTACTTCATATCTGTAGCTTCCGGAAGGGGCCACGGTGGAGTCCAGTTGGCAGCAGTCCCAACCTGGGTAATCTGGTATCCGTAGAGCTGAGTCGTCCCGACACCAGTTCTTACCGCTTTGAACCAGTTTAGGAGACCATTGGTCGATTGGGTCAAGACGTTGGGAATGGACGCGCCGAACCCGGGATCGGTATTCTGATTGCCGGATTGAACAAAGCCTGGCGTTGCACTGCTGGAGAACATGCCCACACTTTGGGAGTTCATGAAGACGGGAGTATAGATCGAGTCGACATGGGAAGTATCGTCCCAGCTCTTCCAATATGACGTGAGCGCCGCGGGCCAGAAATAGGCATTGTTCTTGACTTCGACTTTTCTTTTTGCACCAGCCAACGCAATCAAGTTTGGGTTACCGATGTCCGCCGGGTCAAACGCAGCAGCCGTTGTCGAATCGAGAGGACCCATCGTGATGATCGACGCAACAGTCCCGGCGGTAAATGAATCCCAACCACCGCTGAACTCAGCTTTGTTCTGGCCACCGGAATACACCCCGTAGAAAATATTATTGTCGAATTTGGCATTGACTATCCTGTCGAGGAAGAAGAGATTCTTGAAGGTGTAGACGACATTGTTGTGTGAGAACTCGTAGTACGTCACCATTCCACCCGTGGCAGCAGTGGCATAGCCGCTCACACAGAGCATCGTATTGCCCCGAAGGACCGTCGAATCGGTTTTGAACGCACCGATGTAATTTTCATTACGCAGGACTTCTCCGACATAATATTGAGTCGGCTGAGTGGTCATGTTTCTGAACTTGCAGTTGGTAATGATGAACTTGTCCATGTTTGCGCTGTAGCCGATGGCAAATTGCGACCATTGCTCAAAGATGACTTTGTCCGCCACCAACCGTATGCCATCAGCGGATATCTGAATCGCTTGTCCACCTCCATAGTTGACGGAATTATTGATGGCGATTCCAAGAAGATAAAGATTCTTGAACGTCCCGTTTGTGTTGGGTCCGCTAAGTGTGAAGAGCAGACCCGGGATGGAGCCATCTCCAAGTACGTCCGGCTGGATGCAGGGAGGCCTTCCTGTAGTAGCATTGGGCACTCCAATCACTGCAATATTGGAGTTTGTTGTAATTGTTGCATCAAAGAGGTATGTCGTATCCGTAGACACGAGCAGATACACGTGGTGCGCTTTCGTGCCATTTGCGAGCGTATCGCCCATGATAACCTTGTCGAGAGTCGGTCCCTTCGCATACACGACGAGGGTATCGCCGGCTGCCAGGCTTAGAGTCGGCGCGGTGAAGAGTAACACTATCACTATGAAAAGTGTCACGCTGAAAATGTGTTTCATGACTGCCCTCCGATTGAAGTTTAGGTGCATTAATACATCTACCTCCTTTGAACTGTCAACTCAAATTTGTCCCTTCACCTCCGTTTCCCGTGAAGCAATTAGATGTTGGTGGTCTGATATCGTGGAATGATAATTCCCGTACTGCATTCAATTCTTCAGAAGTGCCGCCGATGGGATCGCCTCAGAACTGCCAGCGAAGCCCCAGGTCCGCTGTTAAACCGTACGACTGTTCCGATTGCGGAAAGCCAGATCCCTGAATGACATTGATATCGTTTGCCGCGTTGACATTGTTGAGATCGCCGTAGAGTTGAAGACCGAACCACGGCAGGTTCTGTTTCACGGAAATATCCCACCGCTTGTGGGCGGAGGTGGTAGTACGCAGTTGCGGCCAATAATTCGGCCCGGCAAAGATGTCAGCCTGATACAGCATCGACAGACGAATGGAGAAACCCTGGTAATCATACCCGAGCGAGAGATTGACGATGTTGTTGGGCTGGTACAGGAGTCGATCTGTAAAGGAAGTGTCGATGTATGACAGTACGCGCCCTTCCTTCCTGGTATCGGTGTAGGGATATTGGGCAGTCGAGAAGACGTGAGTGTAATTCACGTTCAAGACCAGACCATCCAGCGGGCGAGGCAAGTACCAGAAGTGTGTCTGCCAGTCAAGCTCCAAACCGTAATCCTTGGTCCGATACGGATTATTCACAAACGTCGCGATGTTGTAGACGCCCTGCGGGGATGAGCCCTCGACGAGGCTCGGCGGGTAGTACGGCAGAGCGCTGGCTCCCGAAACATAGAAGCTCCAGGAGTAGATCAGGTTGTCGATTTGCTTTAAGAAGCCTCCAACGGTGAGCAGGCCGATGGAATTGTCGTAGAAGGAAAGGTATGCGTCGTAGTTCTTCGAGCGCGACGGAACCAACCGGAAATTGTTCCATGATATCGCGCTGCCGGTCGACACATCGATCCTCGGTACAATGGCATTATAGTCCGGATAAGCGATCGTGTTGGTATAGGAGAGACGCACATCAAACCACGGTAGCGGTTTGTACCGCAGGATCACGTCAGGAAGCCAATAGGCGTGATCAACGGTGACGGTCGTGTCGTAATGGAGATAAGGGCCACCGAGTGCAGATGAAGTATTCTGTATACCTCGGGCTGACGTATACGTGGTCTGAAGATCCTGATACCGGACGCCCGGGATGATCGTGATGTCCGGGCCGACGTTGACGGTAGCCATGACATAGAATGCGCTTTGATTTTCAAACCCTGAGTAGTTGTTGCTGGTCGATGCGTACCCGTTGTGGAAATAAGCGATGGCATCATTCTGTGCGATCAGATCCGCATTGCTCTTCACGTAACTCGCCATTTCCGACAACATGGAAAAACTCAGCGGCAAGACCATCGCATATTCGCCGTTGAGAAATTTGCCATAGCTGAATCCCGGGTCGAGGAATGGCTTGACCGGGATGCTCGTGGTGTTGGCGTACGGCGCAGTCGATGAGAAATGAGAAGCAATAAGATGGTCTAGATAACTCGCGCTCGTGAGACCCAGTCCCTGACCATTGGATTGATCGTAGAAGTACGATCTGGTTTGGTGCCTGTATTTCCCTCCGAATTTTATTACGGAGGTAATGAGATCCGACAGGCTCGCATTGGCCGTCAAGTCCAGCGAAGCAGTCAACGCGCGTTCCCTGGAGAAGCTCCCGTTGGTCACGAGACTGCTGAGATAGGTGGAGGTCGTGTCATTGTTCGCCGCTTTGGGAATGTCCTGAGGATGGAGGTTCGCTACACCGAGAAACGGGCTGAGACCAGCCGATGCTTGCTGGAAACCGACTGTCCAGTCGTTGGGGGTTTTGGTCTCGGAATACGTGTGGGACAATCTTGCATCCACGTGGAAAATGGGAAGTTGTTCTTCGATTCCGAGAGAATTTGTTATGACGCTCAGCGTACTCTTCGAATATGCCAGCGAGTAGTTGTGGAGATTGTTCTGAATGTCAAGGACTTCCCCCCGGTTTTGGCTCACCGTGGTGCCAGAGCTGACAAAATTCGTGAGGCTGATCTTCCCGTCTGTCAGCTTGTAATCAAGCACGACAGTTCCGTTGGCCCTTTGTCTGTCGCGGGGGATATCGTTCAGGTTCAAGGACGACGTTATGTATTGCTCGGTGCTGCTTCCCAGGTGCGTATAGGCAGCTCCGAATTCATTTGAGATCAGGTTGCGCCTTTCCAGATCCGCTTGCGCAAACACGCCCAGGCGACTCTCGAAGAACCGGCCATCGACGCTGGCAACGTATTTGTAGTTGTTGTACTTGTTGTAAGCATTGGATAATCCGTTGTAACCCGCCTGCGCAAGAAGATTAAAGCCAAGCCCCTCTTTTTCCCCCTTTGCCTCCCTCATCTTGAAATTGACGGTTCCCCCCAGGACATCTGCATCCTGATCCGGAGTAACCGTCTTGGTGACCTCGATGTTTTCGAGCATGTTTGGCGAGATCATGCTCAGATCTGCGCTCCGATCGTTGGCACTCGATGAAGCCATCCGGACCCCATCGACCGTGATGGCGTTGTATTTCGGCTGGAGGCCGCGGACGACAACTTGCGTTCCCTCGCCGCCGCTTCTCAGGATGGAAACGCCCGGGAGTCTCCCGACCGATTCCGCAGCATTCGCGTCGGGCAGCTCCTGAATGCGCGCTGCGGAAACCACGCTGATGATCTGCGGTGCAACAAGCTGATGATTGATGGCCTGATCCTGTCCCGATGCCTGTGCAGTGACGGTGATGCCTTCGCCCTTGATCCCCACGTTTTCAAGTGCGAAATCACGGGTGACATTCGTCCCCTCTACAATATCGATATGGACTTCGGAGGATTTGTAGCCGATGTAGGAAGCGCGAAGGGTGTATGATCCCGCGGGGACGTTCCGTATCACGTACTTTCCGTTGATGTCGGCAGCTGCTCCCAGTCCCGTGCCAACCAGCGTCACATTCGCAGAAGGGAGAGCTTCGCCTGTCTGTGCATCCTTTACGCGGCCCTGGACCGTCACGGCAAGAACCGAAGCCTGAGTGCTCGGACTGAGCAGCATCAGGACAGTGCAAAGGATTGCTGAAACAAAAAGAATCCTCTTCAACATTGCATCCTCCTGTGAAAATCAATTGGACCGATGTGCGAGTTTCCGCTCGCCTGGTCGACATTCAAGTTGCTATCCGGTAATCAGCGAATACTTTTCGGATGGAAAGCGCGGCTGCTCCAAGGAGAGCCGGACTATCCGGCAGCGATGTGGGAAGAATTGCCGTCGCTCGCTCTTTGGTGAACGCTCCTCGTCCACGTGCGGAGGAATTAATCTCGTCACTGACCATATCCCAAATCTGAGTGATCGAGCCTCCAACGATAACAACCTCGGGATCAAGGATCGATATCATATCTCCAATACCAACTCCGATATGCTGACCCCACAAACGGAGAGCACCGAGAGCATCGGTGTCGCCAGCACGCGCGGCATCGACAACATCTGAAAGTGTCTGCGGCGGATGAGAGCCGGGAGTTGACTGCTTCGCTGCCGTAAACCATCGTACCGGTGCGCGCTCGGATACGTAGAGCTCCCAGCATCCTTTGTTTCCGCATTGGCACTGCTCTCCGCCATCAACGACAGTCATGTGTCCAACTTCGCCTGCCGCATGCGTTGTGCCGCTCAGAATCCGTCCATGCACCATGATGCCTGCACCGATGCCAGCGCCGAGCAGAAGATAGATCAGATTGGGAGTGACAATATTGTGCTTGCCGAGGAGTAGCTCTGCGAGCGCTGAGGCCTTCGCGTCGTTTTCGACCGCGACAGTCTCCAGCTTCGGTGCGAGCTCGCGGATGACGCTTCCGAGATCGACCTGACTCCACCCGAGGTTTGCCGCGTAAATCACGTGTGATTTCGACGAATCAACGATGCCGGCAACGCTTGCTCCGATGCCATGGAACTGATGAGGACCAAGTGTGGATCGCATCGATTCCAGTCGGGCGATGCATTGCGGCAGAAGATTTTCCGGAGAGACTGCTTTTGTCCAAATCTCGTCGCGTGCCTTGATTGTACCATCGATGTCGATGATAGCGACGCGCGTGCAGGGAGCATCGAGAGCGAGAGCACCGACGAAATGCTTACCGTGCTTGACGGTGAGGTTGACCGGATTGCGGCCGATCTTTCCTCCCCGATCCGGCAATCCAACAAGAAGATCCTCTTCGAGGAGCCCTTCGACGATGCTCGACACCGTGCTCTTATTGAGCTGTGTTATTTCTGAAATCTCGACGCGTGAGATTGGCTGGCGACGTCGAATCGTGTTCAGGATGATCGACCTATTGATGTTGCGTGCGACTTTCGCGTCAATCCCCGTTACGTGACCATGCCTCGACTTCTTCGTAGTAGCCATTGTCCTAAGCCAGAATCATAATTGAGAGAGTTTGTTGTTTAGTCCAACTAATTGAGCACGGAAGAGAAACACAACAAAAGAAGTACATCGGACTCAAGTTATTTGGGAATAGAAACGGACTTGGTTAGTTTGTTGTTCAAACAAACTAATTGAGGTTAGCAAAAGTCAGGGGATTTGTCAAGTT
>JBEKOB010000142.1:0-6106 GCA_049522195.1 Bacteroidota bacterium | reverse complement strand
GAGAAAGTTCTTTACTGAAATCGGCGATTCCTTCTCAAAGAGGAGGATCGTAAAATTCCCCATGGTTGTCGTGATCACCACCTTGGTCGTGTCGTCTTTCGACTGGGAATCTGAGATTGCGATTGAGGTCATGGCCATCAAGAGAAAAGTGAGTGTGAGAATGGAAGTGAATTTCACCTGGAGCTCCTTTTATTTTGAGATGATTGCATGGTAGAAGTCCGACTTCTTCCCAAGTCCGCGAAGTGAGAAGTCGGTCTTCTTACTGGTTATTTGCTTACTACCGGCAACACAATATGCGAAGGGAAGTCGCTGGTTCGATAGACCTTCTGCGTGGCTGCCTGGAAATCAGATTCCTTCGCGAGGAAGATATTGTTGACATACTTCTGCGGATTCCGATCGATAATGGGGAACCAGGTGCTCTGCACCTGAACCATGATCTTGTGCCCCTTCAGAAACGCGTGGTCGTTGTTGTGGAGATCGATAACGTATTCATTGACTTTGTTCGCTGTGATCGGCTCGGGTTTTTCAAAACTGTCCCTGAATCTGCCCCGAAACACCTCGTCAGCTATCATGAGCTGGTAACCACCCATTTTTGGATCCTTTGGATAATCCTCCGGATACACATCGATGAGTTTAACGATCCAATCGCTGTCGGTTCCTGATGTGGACGCGAACAGGTGAGCAACAATGTCGCCTGTCACCGTAACGTCATCCTTCAGCGGCTCGGTTTCCCAGCTCAACACATCGGGACGCTGCTGGACGAAGCGTTGATCTTCTGTGAGCCAGGTGTACCAGCGAGATCCCGGGCCGTAGGTTTCCTCGATCGGCCGTGACCGATACGGGACGGGGTGAGCCGGATCCGAGACGTAACTGTCGAACGCCGGTTGGCTCGTTGCCTGAGGCGCCTCGAACGACAGTTTTCCGTCGGCGTGGAAATACAGACTGCCCTGAAGGACATTCTTCTTAGGCGGCCACTCGTCGTACGATTTCCACACGTTTGAACCGGTCTGGAATGTCGTCGCTTCCGGGAAACCACCCTTTCCTTTTCCCTTCAGCCAGTAAGCGAACCACGGAGCCTGTATCGATTCCCGATACGTTTTCGATGTTGCGGTATCGAAACTTATTTTGCCAAGCGTCCTGCCTTCAGATCGGCCCCAACCGCCATGATTCCATGGACCGACGACAAGACAATTGAGGTTCTTCGTGTCCTTTTTCTCCAGGACCTCATAGGTCTTTATCGGACCATAAAAATCCTCCTGATCCCACAAGCCGGCCACGTGCATGGTTGGAACTGTCGGTGCATCGAGTCGATAGGGGAGCGATTGTTTCTGCCAGAACTCATCGTAGTTGGGATGATTGACAAAGTCATTCCACGAGGGAAGCTTCCCCAGAAAGTACTTTGCATTCACGTTCGAAAGCGGGCCAAGATGCAGATACCACTCGTATGTATCGTAGACTCCAAATGGGTACAGTGTATCGACCTTCGATGCTTCCTCCATGAATGCGTATTCGAAGCCATAGCTGAGTCGGAACGCTCCGTTGTGGTGAAAATCATCCCCCAAATACATATCAGCAGGCGTCGCTTGCTCGGAGACCGCTTTGAGGGCCGGGTGTGGATCGAGTGTCGCCATCACGGTCAGCCATCCTCCGTACGAAATGCCGAGGACTCCGACTTTCTGATTGTTCATCGGTATATTCTTGAGAAGCCAATCAATCGAATCGTACGTATCCGTGCTTTCATCGATCGATTTTGGATCGCGCTTGTCCCGGGAGAAGCGCTGCATCTCGAACGCTCCTTCTGATTTGTATCGTCCCCGGATATCCTGAAACACGAAGATGTACCGCTCTCTCGCCATGTCTTCGAGGTAAGCGAACTTGTCGGGCGCAGGAGTGTTGTCGGCGCCGTAAGGAGTTCGAATCATGACGAAAGGAAGAGGCTCTTGCTGGTCCTTTGGAGTAAAGATGACTGTGTGAAGGTGGACCCCGTCGCGCACAGGAATCATCACTTCGCTGCGCTTGTAGTTCGACGCCTGGTCACCGGTCCCCTGTGCGAAGGTCTGCACAAAGGGGAGCAACCACACCATAGAAAGGACAAGGGCGAAGCGGGTTCTCCGACGCAGCAAAGCAGTCATAGATGCCTCCATTCGATTGCTGAATATCTTATCCAAATTTTCGTTCTATGTCAATCAACTGAATAGAATCCATTTCACGAATACTCGCGCTGTCAGAATCCTCTTGGTGCATTTTGTGTCTTGGTGGTCTTCTTTTTCCTACAAATTCCTGTTAAAACAAAAAAGGCCCAGCGCATGCCAAGCCTTTGGATTCATCTTTATGATTTTACTTCATGAGCACCAGTTCTCCTGATTTCCTGAATGGCTTGTCACCATTCGTCGGGGTTGCGGTGAAGCGATACAGGTATGTACCGTTTGCGACTTCTGTACAGTCTAGAATATGACCCCAATGCCAACTCTGCCACCAAGAGGCCCTGGCGAAAGGCCAGCGTCAAACGTAGGCGATACCTGCAATTCAGCAAACAGATCGAGAAAAGAAACTGGTCGAACCTGGATCCCCAATGATATGAGGCCCAAAAGGAAATGTCCGGATCGTACTCGTTGGTAAACGGTATCTTGAACTAGTGCAACAAAGGAGTACCCTTCCGGAGAACTGGATGATTGTGCAAAACCCAATGCGACCGACCCATATGGGCTAATAACACCTGACTTGCCAGAAATGTAGTTTCGCGCCCCTACAAGAAATGAAGTCACAGTTTTTTTTAGCGTAGGCGTTCCGTAGCCCACAAAGTACTCATTCTCCGATGTGAGGTGATCGAGGCGGTAATCCTGTTGACCGAGGTACAAAAACACACCCCATTCATTTGTCAGGTCATAACAGATCGAGGCCGAGAGGTTGCGATGATTCTTGAAAACCCCCGCCGGTGAAACGATGTCGGTGCCGATCCCCATTGCCGCCTCGAACTTCCCTTCTTGTTGTGCAAGCGCGCTAGCGCTCATTAATGCGAGCATCACCAGAACCAACCCGGATCTCATAGCATCTCCCGTCGTCCTACTCACAACATATCTCATATGAGAACAGAACACATGCGAGAACAGGTGCCTAACCTGAAACTTTGCATTTGTCGATTTATCCTTGAGGCGGTGCTACCAACACCGCCTTGAGGTTTATACCAGTCTGTTCCGGCAGTATCCCCCCTGGAAATGACTTCCGACGGACTTATTTACCGTGCAATATGTAGGTGCGCTGACCGTCGTTTCCTACGACGAAGACCTCCCCACTCATCGCCCAAGCTGAAGTGAAAACCTTGTCCACGCTTTGGAATTGCGGATAGCGATACCAATTGATCCCGTCATAGTGATATACCTGACTCTCCGATCCCACGGCGAAAAGATTTGACGCGCTCGTCCCAGCGAGGCGCACAAGCGACTTATCGGAATAAAACAAGCGATTCCAGCTAGTTCCATTCTTCTCAAAGACTCCATAACCCGCACTGAAAATCCTTCCGTCGACAGCGAACAATGTTCGCCCAAATCTATCATCAGATAGCAGGCCTGAAGTGCGTACAACTGAATCTGATAATGACCATGTGGTTCCGTCGAAGTGGTAAAGGAAGAATGCGACGGTGTCCTCCGGTTGAACAACGTCGTTCCGAAAACCGATCATATAGGCGTCCCTCGAACTATTTCCGCTTATGCTGATAAATTGTATTCCTTGGGACGGAAGCGAGATCGGGAATTTACTCCAACTTGCGCCATCGAAATGGAAAAGTGTGTTGAATCCGGCAGCCCAGACATCGATCGGCGAGCTTCCCCAGATTGATTGTAGTTCTCTTCCTCCACCTAACTTCTGCTCGGTCCAATGAGATCGTCAAAGTGAACAGTCAAACTCGAATCAAGAAATGCCGTCGATCCTCCAAAATCTCTATAGCCAACTGCAAAAATATTGTCTGCAGCAAATCCGGTAAGCGCAGCCAAATCAAAGCTACCCGCAATCGGGCCGCCCTCCAGAATCGATAGCTTCACGCTTGACCATCGTTTTCCATCATAGCGCCACATTGATCCTAGCGTCTGATCGTTGTGGCCGACAACATAGATGTTGCTTGCCGAACTCCCTCAGATGGCATACATAAGCGTCTGGTAGCTGCCCGGATAGGCAAGAGTGTCAATTGTCCATGTGTACTCACGCGGATTCTTGATCGGAGAATCAATGGGATTGTTCTTGCATCCTGCTTGGAACAAGATCAAGGCTGTGCAAATCCAAATCGCGAACTTCATCGACATAAGTGTTGGATAACGTTTCATAAGTTATATTACTACATAAAGGTAACAAACATCTGACCGAAGTTTAACAAAGTGTCGTAATGCTCCCCAATTTAGCAGATTTCTGAGGTACTGGGAGAAGATGCGGCACCCGATTCGGGCAATTAATGGAGGGCTCAATCGCTTGGAGCGCGAGAAATAATGCATCGAAAACGAAGCGCACGAAGGCGTCGGTTTGCAGATTGGAAAGAAGGCAGAGATCAGATCGTAGAGCCTATGCAGCGATCTGCTCTGGTGAAGCGAAATACTTCTTCTGGATCCAGAGCGATACATTGACGAGGCTGATAAGGACAGGAACTTCCACGAGCGGACCAATAACGGTTGCGAACGCAACGCCTGAGCCTATACCGAACACCGCGATCGCAACAGCGATGGCAAGCTCGAAATTGTTGCTTGCGGCCGTGAAGGAGAGTGTTGCAGACTTCGCGTAATCCGCGCCGACTTTTCTGGCCAGGTAGAATGAAATGAAGAACATCACAACGAAGTAGATCACCAACGGCACTGCGATGCGAAGAACATCGAGGGGAATCCTGACGATATATTCTCCTTTGAGCGAAAACATAACGATGATCGTGAAGAGCAAGGCGATCAGTGTTATCGGCGAGATTCTTGGTATGAATTCTCGTTCGTACCATTGTTTGCCCTTGATTCTGAGCATCGTGAATCTCGTGACGATCCCTGCGATGAAAGGAATGCCGAGATACACAAAGACGCTTTTTGCGATCTGCCCGATGGTGATATCGACGGTGAATGTTTTCAGTCCGAGCCAGGAAGGGAAGACGGTCAGGAACACATAGGCATAGACCGAAAAGAAAAGGACCTGGAATATCGAGTTGAACGCAACGAGTCCCGCCGCATATTCTGTATCTCCTTTTGCCAGCTCGTTCCAGACGATCACCATCGCGATGCATCGCGCAAGGCCGATGATGATCAATCCGGCCATGTATTCCGGGTATCCCTGCAGGAAGATGATTGCCAGAATGAACATGAAGACTGGACCGATCAACCAGTTCTGCACAAGAGAAAGAGCGAGAATCCGCACGTTCTTGAAGACGTCACCCAGTTCTTCGTACTTCACTTTTGCGAGGGGCGGATACATCATGAGGATGAGACCGATTGCGATCGGGACATTCGTTGTGCCGCTCTGAAAGGAGTTCCAGAAGCTCACGACTCCCGGAAAAGCATATCCGGTCAGGACGCCGAAAGCCATTGCGAGAAAGATCCACAATGTAAGATATCGGTCAAGAAACGAGAGACGCTTACCAATTCCGTCCATTGTCCCTATTCCTGTTTGAGTACTTCTGCGTGGAATTTCTTGAATCCCTCCCGGATCTCATCACGCACGCGTCTGAATTCCGCCATCACTTCATCGTCAGTGCCGAAGGCTTCCGCAGGATCGTCGAATCCAATATGCAGACGGTGCTTCACTGTTCCCAGGAAGACCGGACATTGTTCTTTCGCGTTATCGCAGACGGTCACGACGTAGTCGAAGGGGAGTGAGAGGAATTGGTCTACGGATTTAGGCGAATGAGAGCTGATATCAATCCCCGCTTCCTTCATGACCGCAATAGCGCGGGGATGGACACGGCTTGCGGGATAGGTTCCGGCTGAGAATACCTCCAGGTCGCTGTCGAACGACTTGAGGAATCCTTCTGCCATCTGACTCCGGCAGGAGTTGCCTGTACAGAGAATGAGTACTCTCGGGGATGGAGTCATCAGTGGTTGCGTAGGGATTAACCACGGATTACGCGGAAAGGACACGGATCTTCACA
>JBEKOB010000141.1:0-6143 GCA_049522195.1 Bacteroidota bacterium | reverse complement strand
AAGCTCCGACATCTTCTTCTTCGACAAGTGGAAGCACAAGGGAGCTCAGACAAATGCGGATGATGTGATGGAACGATGGTGGAATCAGCATAAGACGTGAAGAAGCGGTAAATAGTGAATAGTGAAAGGTTTAACTTGGAACTCTAAACTTTGAACTTGAAACTTCGAACTTGTGGTGAGCGAAGTCGAACCACTCAAAACCGAAAACTCAAAACTCCAAACCGATAACCCGTTTTCCATAAGGATGTCCTTGTTATGGCTGTTGAACGATCGTTGGCAATTCTCAAACCAGATTGTGTTCGAAAAAACCTCCAGGGCGAAGTCATCGCCCGAATTCAAAAAGCTGGATTCAAAATTCTGAGCATGAAACAGGTCCGTCTGACGGAAGAAACCGCTGGCGCTTTCTATGCGGTTCACAAGGGACGACCGTTTTATGACGGGTTGGTTGAGTTTATGTCGAGCGGTGCCTGCATGCCGATCGCGCTGGAAAAGGAAAATGCTGTCGCCGATTTCCGCAAACTTATCGGAGCCACCGATCCGAAGGAAGCAGCCGAAGGCACGATCCGGAAACTGTTTGCCGACAACAAGGGCGAAAACATTGTCCATGGATCGGACTCGCCGGAAAATGGGAAGTTCGAAGTCGCATTCTTCTTCTCAGAGCGCGAGCTCGTCTGACGCCCTCCTCACCCTTCAAGGTTCACACATGCCCCTCTCCAAGTGGAGAAAACTGAGCCAGAAAGAGCTTTTCAAGAATCCCTGGTGGGTGTACCGGCAGGACACATTCATGCTGCCGAACGGGGAAGTGAGCGACTATTTCTACGTTCACACCAACGGCTCGAGCATCATCATCCCAGTCCTGGACGATGGGACGGTGGTCATGGTGAGGCAGTACCGCTATCTCTGCGATGAGGAGAGTCTCGAATTTCCCTGCGGAGGTGTCAAGGCGGGAAGCGATTATCTTTCAACAGCCACCGCGGAGTTGGAAGAGGAAGCGGGCTACAAAGCAGCGGAGTTGACACTGGCCGGTCAGTTCAATCCATTCAACGGGGTTACGAACGAGATCTGCCGTGTGT
The DNA here is from genome assembly GCA_049522195.1 of Bacteroidota bacterium. GTDB lineage: Bacteria > Bacteroidota > Ignavibacteria > UBA10030 > UBA10030 > UBA9647. Next base: position 5,070 of record JBEKOB010000141.1, on the reverse strand, counting down.
ATGTCGCTCGTGGCCTTACACATGTCGGATCAAAACCAGAAGTGACAGAAGAATTCGAGCACCTGCTCTTGAGACCGGCGGCAATCGATGAACGCATCGGAACGGGAGAAATCTGGGATGGCATGACTATCGCCGCCTGGTCCATCGGACGTCCGAAGATCACTTAGAAGACTTGCCACCCCGGTCGTTGGCCGGGGTGTTTTGTTCCCCTCCTCCCCACCCTAACAAGGAATAATCCTATGATTCGACCAAGGTTGCTCTTCCTGATCATCTGTCTTTCTGCGGCCACACTGGTCGGCCAGGTTAAGACAGGCGCCGATCTGTTATTCGAAAAACATTTCAAGTTGATAGAGGGAAAGAAGGTTGGACTCGTGACAAATCATTCGGCCCTTCTCTCGAACGGGAAACATCTCGCCGATGCGCTGAACGAGGACAAGCGCACGAAGCTCGTTGTGCTCTTTGGCCCCGAACATGGTGTACGCGGTGATGCGCCCGCCGGTGCTCAGATAGACAACGATGTAGACAAGAAGACTGGCGTCCGCGTGTACTCGCTCTATGGAAAAATCAACAAGCCGACCCCGGAAATGCTGAAGGACGTCGATGTGCTCATCTACGATATCCAGGACGTTGGCGTTCGATTCTATACATACATCAGCACCCTTTCCTATGCGATGGAAGCCGCGGCAGAGAACCACATACCGTACATCGTGCTCGATCGACCCAACCCGATCCGGGGCACGTGGGTGGAGGGATTCAATCGGGACGATTCTCTCCGCTCATTCGTTGGGCTTCATCCCATCGTCATTGCGCACGGGATGACGATCGGCGAGCTTGCCACGATGTATAATGACGAAGGGTGGATGAAAGACGGCGTAAAGGCGAATCTGACCGTGGTGAAGATGGAGGGTTGGAAGCGGACAATGTGGTATGACGAGACAGGGCTGAAATGGGTCAGACCGTCGCCGAACCTGCCGACGCTTAACAGCGCCATCCTCTATCCGGGGACATGTTTCTTCGAAGGCGTGAATATTTCGGAAGGGCGTGGTTCGGATCAGCCGTTTGAATGTATGGGAGCTCCGTATATCGACGCGGCCAAGTGGGCGAACGCGCTCAATGCGTGTAAGTTGAAGGGGGTGTCATTCGAGCCGACCGAATTCAAGCCGCGGAGCATCGAGGGGGTTGTTCTCCATCCGAAATATGAGGGAGTGAACTGCAATGGGGTGTGGGTCAGGATCACCGATCGGAATGTGCTCGAACCGGTGAAGGTGGGAGTCTACATGCTGGCAACCGCGAAGCAGCTGTTTGCCGACAGCGTGAAGTGGAGACGCTCGATCAACCGTCTTGCCGGAACACCCAAGATGGCCGCGGCGATCGATGCCGGCGTGCCTCCTGAAAAGATCGTAGAGATGTGGAAAACCGACGTCGATAAGTTCAAGAAGATTCGGGCGAAGCATCTTCTTTACTAATGGTCGTGATGTGAAAGTCGGTCCGAACCGGATCGCACAAGATATAGGGACAATCTGAATCCGATCGTACAGGTGTGTGTCCCGAAGTCTCTGGGATACACACCTTTCTTTGTTCCCAATCAGACGGGCACAACTTCAGGTCTTTGAGTGTGCATGAACTACCAGAAGAGAATAAACGATGAACGACAACAGGAGAACAAAGTCGCAACTGATAGCTGAACTGGCTCGGTTGCGTGATCGAGTTGCGAACCTGGAGATTTCCGAATCGAGAAACATGCAGACCGAGGAAGAACTCTACCATTCCCGGCAGATGCTCCAGCTGGTTCTTGATACGATCCCGCAGCGCGTGTTTTGGAAGGATCGCAATTCTTCCTACCTCGGATGCAACAAATCATTCGCGAAAGACGCAGGGCTCAACGAACCGGGCGAGATCATAGGGAAAGACGACTTTGAGCTTGGATGGAAAGGGATCGCAAAGCTCTACCGTGATGACGACGCAACGGTGATGACCGCCGGAACGGCAAAACTCAACTTTGAGGAGCCACAGATATCAGCCAATGGAGATCAGCTCTGGCTGAGAACGAGCAAGGTCCCGCTGCGCGATCGGGACGACAACGTTATCGGCATCCTGGGAACCTACGAAGATATTACCGAGCGCAAACGGGTCGACAACGCTCTCCGGTATGAGCGAAACCTCCTCCGGACATTGATCGACAATCTTCCAGATGCGATCTATGTCAAAGACAGAGCCTGTCGTAAGACGATCGCGAATCGTGCCGATACGCGAAATATGGGGCTTCAATCCGAGGCCGAAGCTGTCGGTAAAGACGACTACGCGTTGTATCCAAAGGAGGTGGCGGATAAGTTTTTTATTGACGATCAATCGGTTATACAGAATGGGCAGCCAGTGCTCAATCGAGAGGAATACTTCATCGATTCGGTGGGCCAGAAGCATTGGCTTTCCACGTCGAAGGTGCCGTTGCGGGATGCTCAAGGTCAGATTGTTGGTCTGATCGGCATTGGTCGTGATATTACCGAGCGAAGGCGCGCTGAAGAGGCTCTGCGCAATGAGCGAAATCTTCTCCGGGCCGTTGTTGAGAACATGCCTGACCTCTTTTACTTTAAAGATGCCGAAGGACGATATGTTCTCAATAATCGAGCGCACTTGCGCTCCATCGGTGTGGAGCATCAGGAAGATGTTCTCGGGAAGACATCCGTATCGTTCAATCCTCCGGAACTTGCCAGCCAATACGCTGAAGATGAAAGGCAGATCATCCTAACGGGGCAAGCGCTGTTAGACAGGGAGGAACTGGCCCTGCACAAAGACATCGGAGAACAGCGCTGGCATCTCACGACCAAGATCCCGCTCAAGGATAGTCAGGGTAACATCATGGGAATTGTGGGCATCAGCCACGACATCACCGAACAGAAGCGGGCGGCCGCAGAGCGGGAAAAACTGATCGGGGAGCTTCAGAATGCACTCGCCGATGTCAAGACCTTGAGTGGCCTCGTTCCAATCTGTGCGAACTGTAAGAAAATCCGCGACGACAAGGGCTATTGGACACAGATCGAGGCCTACATACAGGAGCGTACGCCGGCACATTTCAGTCACGGCATCTGCCCTGATTGTGCGAAGATTCTCTACCCGGAATACAAGCCCAAAGAAAAACACTAGGCCCTGGGTATTTCCCGTGATGTCGCTTTCGTAGGAGCACGATGACATTCTCTCGCAGGGATTTCCTCAAAGCGATTCCGCTCGCAGGAGGCGCGGTCATCCTTGATCGGCGCCGTCTGCTGGGCTATCCCCGAACTCCGGATTTCTATGGACTGAACGGATTCATCGAAAGTCATGCCGACGCCGTGTTTGTTCTTCGAACGTCGGTCGATGCGAAGACCAATGCTCCGGCCATCAAGTCGGTCGGCCAGCAGCTCGGGCGAACACTCTTCGTTCCGAAATCCGATCCCATGGGCGGTTACCCGATTGCCACCAATGTCGCCATCAAGCCCAACCTTACTTCGTGGTCGTGGGATAAGGCCCCCATTGAACAGGTCATGGGGATCCAAACTGATGCCAATTTCGTTGAAGGAATCATCGGAAGCCTGGGGGAACTGAGCATCGATGCGGAGCACATCTACATCCGCGATGGAAATTTTTCCGCGAGCCAGTCTGACGGAGTACTCTATAAAGGTCTTGCACAGCGAACCGGTGTGAACCTGAAAGATCTGAGCGCTGGTGTCGGCGGCATCAGCAGCAGTGACATCCAATGGACGGCTGTTTCCAACGGAAGCTGGTTCAACAGGATTGCTCACTTGTGGCCTGTGAATTCTCCGGCGTCATGCCTCCTGAATATTGCGAAGTTCAAATCGCACTCGATGGGAATGACCCTTTGCTCGAAGAACTTGCAGGGAACAAATGCCCAGCCATACATTGCGCATTGTACCGCCTGGGGAAAAACAATGCAGGGGGTAAACGCACAGGATGTCGTTCCGAACGCTTTTGCGACCATTAAGGCCAACTATGATCGGCACAATGCGTCTGGCATTCCGCGCTGGGATCTCCCGGGTGAAAGCTCCGGAGGGCTGTGGATGGAAACCCACGCCTCACGGTGTCTCGACAACAATTCGGTCCTTCATCCTCTCTTAAATATTATTGAAGGAGTGTACGGTCGCGAGGGGCCATTCGTGTCAGGTCCGAGTCCCGATGGATATGGCATCGATGTGATGTCGAACATCGTGATCTTTGGCAAGAACGCGCTGCACGTCGATATTGTCGGGACATACTTGGCCGGACATGAACCTGGGAACTTTGGCCTCTTTCACATGGCACTTGAGCGTGGACTCTCAAAATACCTGAACCCGACCGACATCCCGCTGTTCGAATGGAAACTCGACGGCTCGGCGGCGCCGGCACAGCTCTCAGCATTCACCCGAACGCCAATCAGGACTCTTTATTTGAGAAAGGCGGGTGAAGCTCAGTACCATATGGTGGACGAGCGCTATGATTATTCGGGAGTCACTGCAGTGAATTCACCGAAGCGTGAAACGCCCGATGCATTCGTTATTTATCAGAATTTCCCGAATCCGTTCAATCCTACCACATCGATCCAGTATTATCTACCGAGAGCAGGAAACGTGAGGTTGGAGGTTTTCAATATTCAGGGGGAGCTGGTGGATCTGCTTGAGGACGGGTTCTTGCCGGCAGGTGACCACGTTAAAGTCTGGAAGTCGGACCATCGGCCATCTGGTACGTATTTCTATCGCATGAGCAATGAAGGATTTAGTACGACGAAAGCAATGGTCGTGATCAAGTAGCCCTTGCCTTCTCGTATTACTCGGCACGAGGGGGGAGGAAGAACCGAGCGACCCCTCCGGTTTTAGGCCGGAGTCCCGAGGCCCGCGGTTTGTAGTTTCCAAGTGACAATTCACATTGTGGCCAAAGTAGGAATCGGTAACAGAATTGACGATTTGCCCAGATTTAACTTGACAAATCCCCTGACTTTTGCTAACCTCAATTAGTTTGTTTGAACAACAAACTAACCAAGTCCGTTTCTATTCCCAAATAACTTGAGTCCGATGTACTTCTTTTGTTGTGTTTCTCTTCCGT
>JBEKOB010000140.1:0-6335 GCA_049522195.1 Bacteroidota bacterium | reverse complement strand
GCATCCGCCTCTATACGTCAATATTATGAGCCGGTCGTCACCTGGTATGATTCGTTGAGTTATCCCGGAATCTCGGCACTCCCTGGAGTAAGTTATATGGGGAGTGCGTATCTGAAAACCCACAAACTCCCATGGTACGTGACGGGAAAAATCTCGAGCGCCGATACCTCACAGGTCATTTCACTGCGTGATGTAGCCGATCGGGCGATTCAAATGTACGTAGGGGGGGACCTGGTCAACTACAACAAAGTGCAGTTCAAGCCCGAGAATACGTCAGAGACAGGGGCGTACGCCACAACGAAAACGTACATTCCGATTCCTGCTCCCGAACTTTTTGTTCTTGACGCAGCGGATGTGAAGAACAAGATCGTGTGGGGTCCACAGGTGGAAGGCTTCACATCGTTGGCGGCTGTCCAATCTGCAAAATCGGCCGGGCGCATCAAAGCCGAGCTTAGTCACTACATCGTGCTCAAGTCTCCAGAAGGTTTGGGCGCATGGACTCGTCTCGACAGTGTTGGTATCCGTGATCCCCGTTATTTCAACCAAGATCCCGCGTACCCCAATCAATACGTCTACCGGGATGGTGCGAGCCTGCTGAGCGAGAATTACTACTACGCGGTGATCTCGGTCGATTCGAAGGGTGGTAAGAGCGGCATGACCAACATCACCTATCACCCGACACAGAAGGGGGCCGTTGCCGCACTTGGCGGAAAGTTGTATGTGGCTCCAAATCCATTGATCCTCTCGAGCAGCTTTGGAGGGTCAACCAAGGAAGGCGACATCAAGGACAAGATTGGATTCTACGGTCTGCCGAAACATTCAACGATCAGAGTCTTTTCGTACAGTGGTCAGCTGGTGGGGACAATCGACCACAACTCTAATACGTATTCAAACGAGTGGTTCCAGATATCACGAAACAGCCAGCGGATCGCTTCGGGCGTCTATTTCTATATCGTCGAAGACCTCGATACAGGCGTACGGGCCACCGGCAAATTTGTCATTATTCATTAAAGGACATGAGAACAATGAAAAAAATCACAAACTATCTCTTGCCGTTTCTTGCGATTTTGTTGTTCTCACAGAGCGCATGGTCGCAAAAAGTCGGCAGTACCTCGATGCAGTTCCTGAAAGTCATGCCTTGTGCCCGCGCCACGGCGATGGGGGATGCATACAGTGTTCTGGCCTCCGGCGCAGAGGCGGTATTTTGGAATCCTGCGGGAGTCGCCTATGTCGAGAAACGAGAACTCTCGCTCACCTATCTGAAATGGATTTTTGACACGCAACAGGGGGCTCTGTCGTTCGCCACTTCACTTGGCGGGTTCGGCGCTGTAGGCGTCCAGTTGCAGTACGTCGATTTCGGAGAAATTCCTGAGGCACTGTGGGCCTCGCCGTACAAAGATGATATTAATACACCGGGGCTCACGGGGAATACATTTCATCCGTTCACTTACCTCCTCGGTTTGTCTTACGCGAGCCAGATCACGGAGAAGTTCTCCACGGGCATTACTGCGAAATATGCACGTGAATCTCTCTATGATGGTCGCACTGTGCAGGCGATCACGGCACGGGGTGATACCACGACCGCCAATACGTGGGGAAACGGCCTTCTGTTTGATTTCGGGCTCAATTACAACACGGGCTTTCGGACTGTGAGGATTGCGGCATCGATGCAGAACTTCGGAGCAAACGTTCGGTATGCCTCGGAGGCGGAACCCGTGCCCATGGCTCTGAGGGTTGGCGTCGCCGCGGATCTCATTGGTAACAATGCGCTCCTCATTCCGAGTGAAGACAATCGCATGACCGTTGCATTCGATCTCTTCCAACCGAATGACTACGCTCAACAGGCTCACCTCGGCATCGAATACGTGTACGCCGGAAGCGTTGCCCTCCGCGCGGGCTATAAGTTCAACTATGACGCAGACGGTTTCACTGCCGGCGTCGGTTTTCAGCAATCCGTAGCCCAAGTGAAGATGTCGTTCGACTATAGTTTTGGAGCCCTCAACTACAACCTTGGAAATGTCCATCGCATAAGCTTAGGAGTGGGATTCTAATGAAACACACACACAACACATTCGTATATGTGATGCTCTTCTGTCTCTGCCTGCTCGGCACACAGCGGACGATGGCACAAGGGTACGGCTATCCGCTGACGTTCCAGGGATTGAGCCAGACGACGACCCAATCCGCGGCAGCGCGTGGCGCAGGGAGCATCACCTTCGGCATCAAAAATGACGTCTCGTTGATGTTTGCAAATCCGGCATCCCTGATGTCCTTGCAGGGGATTCAAGTTTCAATCGGCGGACTGCAAAGGATCGGCAGCTCCTACCAGGAGCAGCATTATTCCGGCGTTCAGGGTACTTCGGCTCTTGCTCCTCTCCTGGAAGGAACGACTGGCTCAATCAGCGATCCCGACACCAACGCGTACTACGGCGGGACGAAAGTCACGGTCAGAACGCAGGCGGATTCCGTCCAGCGACCGTTCGATACCATTGGACCGAACTGGAGTCGATCGAAAACCAAGAGCGTGCCAGTCCAATTCAGCATAGCAGCACCGTTCACACTCGGTGGTATGTGCATTGTCGGTGCCGTGGGGGTGACAGAGTACGCCAATCTCAACTGGTACTACCAAAACAACAACGTCATGTCTCCTTCTGTCCTTTCCGTTCTGAATGGGACGATTGCCACGGCAGGCCTCGATCGGAATCCGTACACGTCATATTGGTATGAGTACTATCAACAACGCGACGGATCGATCTACGGCTACGGTGCAGCGCTCTCTGCCGAGTTCTCCGAACGGTTGTCGGTCGGTTTCAGCGGAATGATGCTGAAAGGAAGCACGGATGACATGGAAATGCGCGTTGGCCGCGGCAGGATGCTGTTCTTCACAAACTCAATGCGTCTTGATCGCCCCGGAACCACAAGCTACACGAAGACCGGAACGTCTGACTTCAGCGGCACCGAGTTTTCGCTGAGCGCGGAGTACACCAGCCGCTACTTCAATGTCGGCTTTTCCGTGAAGCCGCCGACGACTATCTCGCGCAATTTTTCGAGCTCGTTCTCACAGGACTCCGTGACGCAATCGAAATTGTTCCTTTCGAAGATCGATTCGATCAGTGTCCATACGAGCGGCTCGTCCAGGGGTATGGACCAAATGGTCCTGCCATTGCGTGGCACATTTGGACTCGGGCTCACGTTGCGCGACAACCTGAAGATTGGAATCAGCTATGAGATTCGCTCGTATGCTTCCGCGCAATATGCTGGATCTGGCGGTAACGCAACGAATCCTTGGCTTTCCTGTTCGATCTTCCACGTCGGCGGAGAGTACTTCGCGAATCCGTGGCTCACCATCCGCGGCGGTGTCAGCAACTACCAGGAAGTCTATCAACCGCTCACAGAGGGAATTCGTGGTGAGCCTGTGAATTATCCCATCTATGGATTCGGATGCGGCGTGAAAGTGGCGAATGGCGTGTTAAATGTCACGTATGAGTATGCTGATATGAAATACGTTGACACCTGGTCCAACGCGGTGAGCATCAACCGGCAATTCACAACCAACATCGTTGCGAGTTTTTCCTATACGATTCCAGGGATGAACTAGCATACGTGTGCCGCGCCGGGAAGGCTGGTCCAATCGAGCGGATGATGCTTTCCGACGGCGTGACAATCAGGACTGAAGAATCGAATGGCCGAAGACCTTCGCCCGCTCTGACATTCCTGCTCACTCAGGATGCCAGCCGCGGGCATGGTTTTATGTGGGCGAGTGGTGCACTTGTTCAGGAGAGGCGATGATTCTCGATGTGACATCGCGGCGCAACAAATGGTCTGCACAAGTTCGGCACTCTGTTTTCGCGATGTCCGCGCTAGCATTCATCATTCTTTCGACAAGCTCTGCTCAGAATGCGAAGACCGTGCACTGGTGGGCGTGTCTCGCCCAGCAAGAACAATGGTACGGAAGCCCGGAGGCAATCAGGATTGCGGACAACCTGTTGTTATATCAATTCCCGTCTGGAGGGTGGCCGAAGAATATCGACATGGCGGAAGTGCTGGATGAAGCAGGAAAACAGCAGCTGAAAGCCATCAACCACCTTGACAGTTCAACAATCGACAATGATGCCACCTACACTCAGCTTAGGTATCTTGCCAGGGTGTTTAATGCAACGCATCTCGTGCGGTTTCAAGAGTCGTTTGTAAAAGGTTTCGATTATGTCCTCCGAGCTCAGTACGAGAATGGCGGCTGGCCGCAGTTTTATCCGCTGCGCGAAGGATATTATTCACACATCACATTTAACGATAATGCGATGATCGGGGTCATGAACCTTCTGCGCGACACCTATCAGCAGAAAGCAGACTTCCGATTTCTCGATGATGGGCGAAGAGAAAAAGCAGGGAAGGCAGTGGCCAAGGGCATTGAGTGCATTTTGAAGTGCCAGATTACGGTGGATGGCGTTCTGACCGTATGGTGCGCGCAGCACGATGGAAGTGATTTCACTCCTGCAAAAGCCCGGACGTATGAATTGCCGTCGCTCAGCGGAGAGGAGTGTGTTAGGATTGTCGAATTCCTAATGGGCATTGATAATCCGTCGCCTGAGATCAAGATCTCCGTCCAATCGGCAGTGAGCTGGTTCAACAAGGTGAAGATCCATGGAATCAGGGTGATCGAGGTGAGCGATTCACTCGGTCCTGAAGGAAAAAACCGGGTCGTTGTGAAGGATCCGTCTGCTCCGCCGATGTGGGCTCGTTTCTATGAAATCGGATCAAACAAGCCGTTCTTCTGCAGTCGGGATGGAATCAAGCGCGATAATCTCTCCGACATCTCATACGAACGAAGAAATCACTACAGCTGGTTGGGCTATTGGCCACAGCGAATGCTGGAGAAAGAATATCCTGAATGGGCAACAAAGCACTCAGTGAAGAACGTCCTTGAGTAAGATCGTAGCAAATGGGAGATTTCGATGAATAAAAGCTCGTTGAGCTTCACTGCTCTCATGTTCCTGGCGAACCTGATGATTGCGCAACAAAAGGAAGCATCGGGTAACATTCCGCGTGATACATCATTCACGGTCAACAACACGGCGACAAAAGTCCTCAAGCAGTACCCACATGCAAAGGTCGTGGCTCCCGACCTTCCGTCAGGAGTCACGGCAGAGAAAAATCTGATCTATGCAAAGGACGGAAAGAGAGAACTTCACCTCGATCTCTTCAAGCCATTGAAGAAAAATCCGAAGGGTTATCCGGGCGTGATCTTGATTCATGGGGGTGGGTGGCGGTCTGGCTATCGACAAATGGAATGGCCGATGGCACAACACCTGGCAGCGAAAGGATACGTGACCGCCACGGTAGAGTATCGATTATCGATGGAGGCCCTTTACCCCGTCGGCATTTATGATCTCAAAGCCGCAATTCGATGGATGAGGTCAAATGCAGTGAAGTACAACATAGACCCAAAGAGAATTGCAGCCTACGGCTGTTCTGCCGGCGGCGAGCTTGCGGCGTTCCTTGGGACAACCGGGGACATGAAGAAATTCGAAGGCTCTTTCGGAGACTTGCACGAATCAAGTCGTGTGCAAGCCGTCGTCGATATCGATGGTGTTCTGGATTTCACCGATCCGGCTGAGAGCGCGAAAGACACTGTTCCCGAAAAACCATCGGCGGGGAAATCATGGTTTGGTGCTTCCTTCAAGGACAATCCCGATCTTTGGCGTGAAGCATCACCGATCAATTATGTGAACGGGAAAACAGCTCCGATACTTTTTGTCAACAGTTCGATGCCAAGGTTTCACGCCGGACGGGATGCGGGCATTGCGAAGATGAAGAAACTCAGCATCTATTCGGAAGTGCACACAATCCAGGATACGCCTCATCCGTTCTGGCTCTTCCATCCATGGTTTGACGCGGCGTTCCGTTACATCGTCACGTTTCTGGACAAGACGCTCAAAGGAAAATGAGGAGCAAGTATATTACTGACCGGCATTGAGAAAGAAAAACACACCCCCCTTGCATCCCCTCTGGCCTTCGCTCGAACAGCCGCACAGAGGGGACTGCTTAAACCAGGAATAGGATAGATAGATGGGTCGCGAGTGCTGAACGTCCCCTCTCGTGTGAAAGGATGTGGGGTGAGAGAGGGGAGTTGAGGGGTGTGTGCTTTTTCACCGGCACCTTGAAGGAAAAGTAATACCGATCACGAAGAGAGAACAAGTTTATTCGGGAGAATCAGCACCTATGAGACACACACGATTGATCGCATTGCTGCTGTTCAGCTTACTGATCGGATTCCGGCAGATCGCTGACAAGAAAATTGTCCGAGTCTTTCTCATCGGGGACTCGACGGTGGCAGA
>JBEKOB010000139.1:0-6535 GCA_049522195.1 Bacteroidota bacterium | reverse complement strand
TTCAGTCCACCCCACGTGGCATAGAGCGCGGCGATGAACCCGATGAACCAGATCGCCTGCGTAAGATCGACATCGAAAACCGTGTGGAATGTCAGTCCGCCGGAATAGAGCACCGCGGTCGAAGTAATGGTCACGTAGATGACAAGTGTAAAGAACGCCATAATCCCACGTGCAGCCGCATTGTATCGATACTCCAGGTACTCTGGAATCGTGTACACTCCCGCCCGGAGAAACCGCGGAAGGAAGAAGATCGCAACAAAGACAATCGTCACCGATCCGAGGAGCTGGAATCCCGACACTGCCAGGCCCACATTCCCGGCTCCCTGTCCGCTCATGCCGACAAACTGCTCCGTCGATATGTTGGCGGCGACAATCGAAAAGCCGATGAGATACCAGGTCAACCCGCGTCCGGCAAGGAAGAAGTCTTCGGAATCATTTTCCTTCCGGCTCTTTGCCATGCTGAGCGCAACAACGGAACCGACAAAGGCAACGAACACGGCGATGTCGAATAGGGAGAGAGACATAGGCCAAACCTTCACAAAATGCCGGCTGACGGCTGTTAGCGTTCGGCTGTCTGCCGCAAGCGAAAAAGAAAAGGCGGGATCGATCACCTCCCGCCTCAATGTTTATTCTCCAGGCAACTACCAACTGAATGCTGGTCGCTGAAAGCTGATAGCTACTTCTTCACCTCCCACAGCTTCTTCGCGACCCTCTCCAATTCAACCCCAATCAACTTCGGATCGAGCGTTTTCTCCGGCATGTTCTCGAACACTCCGTACGGAATCTTAAACCCTTTCACCTCGATGAAGTTCGGGTCTTTCGCTTCCAGTTTCTCCCAATCATTGGTCTTATAGTAGAAATCCATTTTCTCGTCGGGAAGCGAATGGTACAGGATCGAATCCTCCTGTCCTTTGCGCGCGCGGCGGTGGTTCTTGCGGACAGATTCTTCGTACGAAACCCTGATATACATCAGGCGCACACGTCGTAGGATATCCTCGTGCAAATAGCTCAATGCCTCGTAGATCCCATTGTCGCCGCCGCGGGCAAATTCGATGACCGTCGTTTTCTTGTCGTGGTAGTTCGGATCGCGGGCCAGCTTCTTTCTGTACTCCAGATTGATCCGCTCAATGTATAGATTCCAGATGAACTGGTCTTTGAACCAGTATTTTTCATCTGTCCAGATCCGTGGCTTGCCATGCTTTGTCAACATATCGTCGATTTCAAACGTCTCCCACACATACACAAAATCATCCAGCTCCTCGAACTCCGCGATGTAGAATCTCTCCAACCGCTCTTTTGGGTCTGCTTTCTTCAAGAAGTCGATGACTTCAGATTTGCCGGCCGCCGGACGTCCGGTGATGATGAGAATCGGGAAATTGTTCATGATTTCTCCGTCGTTGAATTACTTGATTTCTTTGAAGGGTCTGTCCGCTTTCGCTTCAATGTTCTTTAATTCACGGACTCGTTTCTCCACAGCGTTGAATACCGTTTCATTCACATATGTCAATTCCGGGGGATCGATCCCGAGATATCGCTTCGCTTCGCCCATCATATAATCGCTTGCCGCTCCGGCGTACGTCGTATTCTCCTCCACCGGCTTTCCGTTGATGAGAAGTCTTAGAATCGCGATGTTCCCCGAGTCATCCCTCTTCCACTCGCACGAAAGACCTGCGATGATGATTCCCGAACGCCCTTTGAGATAATGCAGGGCGATGTCGCGAACCTGCTTCCCCGTAAGATTGAACTTCATCAATAAATTCCTGAACGGGAGAACCTCAAACAGATCCTGCTTCGTGATCGGCCCGGGAGCAAGCCGTTTTCGGATACCGCCATTGTTCATGAACCCGAGATCTGCATGCGCCCCATCGCGTTGTGCGGCGGCCAGAAAAGCCCCGAGTGCCGCCTCGGATTCGCCACCCGCGGCTTCGCCGACCCACGTGCCGATTACCTGACTGTATTCCTTTTTGATTTCCGTGTTGAACGAATCAACAAGCGCGGTCACAGCGGTCTTCCTGTCCGGATGATACCACAATTGATCGAGACTGCCGTCCCATGATTTCACCGACTTGTTCTCGACGGTCAGGTCCAGCACACCGAGGTTCTCACAGTTGGATCCAGTCTGGGCAATGATGACACCGTTGATATACTTTGGTTTTCTGAGCCGGGTATGCGAGTGGCCGCCGATGATTACATCCAGTCCCTTGACGCTGACAGCGAGGATCGAATCGTCATCGACACCCGTGTGCGTGAGGGCTATGACCAGGTCGGTCTGCGGACGGAGAAGATCGATCATCTTCTTTGCCTGGGAAATATACGGGAGCAATTTCACGCCTTTCGTGCTGCTCACGCTGACGAGATTGTAATACTCCTTCGACATCAGTCCGAAGATCCCTATCTTCAATCCGTTCTTTTCAACGATGATGTATTCTTTCTTGGTGATGGGGAGTCCGGATTTTTCGTCGACAAGGTTTGCTGTGAACACCGGGAACTTTGCGATCGATGCAAGCTTCAGAAAGTTCGCATACGAGATGTCGAAATCGTGATTTCCCGGTTCCATTCCCTCGTATCCCATCAGGTTGAGCATCTCGACAAGGCCTCCCCCTTCTGCCCCTTTATAGACACGGTCGGTAATCGGGTTCCCTGTCATGAGGTCACCTGCGTCGAGCAGAAGCGTGGCAGTTTTGGTTTTCTTCACGCTGTCGATCGCGAATGCCAACTCGTTGAATCCTCCAACGAGAGGTTTCGGAGTCGTTCGCATCCAGTATGCTTCGTGCGGAAGAAAGCTTGCATGTATGTCGTTCGTGTGAAGGATTGTGATCTGCTTCGGTTGCGCGAGAACCGGCAACGCAAGAAGAACGAAGCTTGTGAGGATAAACGAGAGTATCCTCAGAGAATGTGAGCGAGTAGAGGTCATGACAGTGTCGGGCCGACAATAGTGTGGGAAGAGTTGATTTGGGAGTGCAAGATAGCGAGAAAATTGTTATTTTGGAACACATGCAGAAGATAAGAAGCCGACAACCATTCATCGCCAGGGAACCGCATCTCGTGAAACGTGCTGCTTCGTTCTTCCTTGTTCTCATTGCTACCGCTGTCATCTCGGCTTATCCGGCCGAGCGCCCGAAACTCGTCATTTACATTTCCATAGACCAAATGAAAGCGGAGTATCTTGATTGGTACAAGGCCGAATTCACTGGAGGATTCAAACGCTTCTTGACGCAGGGTGCTGTCTTCAGGAACGCCGACCTGAACTATGCCCCCAGTGAAACAGGCCCGGGCCACGCGTCACTCGGAACAGGAGCGTATCCGGCTCATAGCGGCATCATTTCCAACGAATGGCTCGATCCTCTCTCCGGAGCGAAAGACTATTGCGTACAGGATTCCAGCGCAGGTCCGGTCGACGGCGAGGGGGGCGGAGTTTCCCCGCGCAATCTCATTGTGAGCGGACTTGGGGACTGGTGGAAGCAGGCCTTGCCCGGCTCCAAAGTCATCGCGGCATCGGTGAAGGATAGGGCAGCCATTCTTATGAGCGGCCAGCATCCCGACTATGCGTTTTGGTATGACAGGAAATCGGGAGATATGGTGAGTTCCAGCTACTATATGCATCATTTGCCGGATTGGGCGAAATCCTTCAATGCTGAGGATTGGGTTCAGCACAATCTGCCCGATGCATGGACAAAGCTGTTCGCTGACTCTGTATACACCAAGTACGGCCCCGATGAATTCAAAGGAGAGCAAGAAACGGATGGTTCAACCTCCTTCCCACACGCCTATTCACCCGAGAAGAAGAAGTTGCGACTTCCGTCGGGCCCGTTCGGCGATGCGATGGTGCTCGATTTTGCCCGTGCAGCAGTTCGAGCGGAAAAGCTCGGCCAGCGCGGCGTCAGCGATCTGCTCATCATCAGCCTGTCGTCCACAGACTACATCGGGCATGCATATGGTGGGAATAGCCACGAGATGATCGATCAGATGATCCGACTTGACCGTGCACTTGATGATTTCTTCGCGGATATGGAGAGAGTTGTTGGGGAGGGGAACATCCTTTTTGTACTCAGCGCGGATCACGCAGCGATGCCGCTTCCTGAATATCTCTCTTCTGTCAAGCACAAGAAGGGCCGCCGGGTTCTTGTTCAGAAAGAAATCGATCCGAGAATTGACGCCCTCGATCAAAGGCTCCAACAAGAGATTGGCACGAAGGAACATGTCATACGATCGAATGCCTTTCTGAACTATGCTGCCGCAGCGAAGGCGGGGATTGACTCGATCAGGCTCGAGCGCCGTGTCCGTCAGGGATTGATGCAGATCGATGGAATCGCCAGGGTTTACTTCCGCCGCGATATTCTCAATCCAGCAAATGCAAACAGACCTCTTGTAGGTTATTACCAGCGAGGCTACTTTCCACCGAAGGGCAATGATGCGATTCTTCTTCCATGCGAGTACTGCCTGTTTACCACGTCGGCCACCGGCACCTCCCATGGCACTCCCTATTCGTACGACACCCATGTCCCGATGCTCTTCATGGGTAAGGGGATCAAGCCAGTCACGATTGCAGCGCCAGCTCACACGGTTGACATTGCACCGACGATTGCCAGAATCGTCGGCATTCCATTCCCCAAGACGGTCGACGGCATCCCGCGAAAAGAGATCGCGCGGTAACAATAGCCTGGGAGATGCGCTAATCTAGGGTGATCAACTCTGCAGCAATCGGTGAGAAAGGAAAACTCTTCTTGGGTGGGTGTGATTATCGGATGGACTGCGCAATTACAGATCATGAAACGCTTGTCGTATTCGTTCTCACTGTTCTGCCATCTCGTCGACAGTCTCTCCTCCATCGGGCAACGTCACACCGAGGTTCTCGAGACCATTGAGATAGTCAAGAGGCGCTAACAACTCGTCCTTCTTCTCTCTTCTTCTTCGCTGCACATCTCTCATCAGACACCATGCGATCATTGCGCCGCACACAACCACGGCCAGACCCAACATCAGGTTTGTGAGAAGGAGCCAGATTGTCTTGGGATCCACAAGGCCATTCATTGCATTATCTCTCGATAGACAACGCCCATTACTGTGAAAAGAGTGGAATTCCCCCCAGAAATTGTTGCAATTCTCATACCGCGTACTCTCGGCTCTCGATCCACGGTGAATTCGTCATGATGCTCAGCAATTCCCGCGTATGACTTCAAGCTCTCGGCGCTGGTTCACAATCATTGACGGAATAACGTACAGCAATGTTGTATGCTGCCACAGAGCATTTTTTTGTTATGCGGATGCACGAGAAAAATATCTATCCCCGATTTGCCTCTTTCCTTTTTGAGCCGTGTTCTCTACATTGCCGTCGGTCAGGCAGTTGAAATTTCAGCTTCAAAGACGAAGATGAACCGCCCCCGAATCAAAATCGTTCCCGATATACAACATCGGGACAAATCGGGACAGGCAAGGCCGCCAAGAACCCGGTGAATGAGGATATGAGAACAAAAGCGACCTATCGAAGCGCTCTTTGCGGTTTACAATGTAAACACTCGGCCGGGAAATCAACCCCAGCTGGTAGCATCCGAGTTTTGTTTGTATCTTCGAGGTGAAGTACATCCTGGTGTTTGTCTTAATGCTTTCCTCCCGGTAGCTGATCCATTGCCGGAAGCCTCCGAGAGAGAACTGCGACGACGGTGTCGCTGACCGAGTGTCTGAACGGGGCGTTGGAGATGACACGCAGATCGACAGCTATAGATTTCTTCTCATCCTCGCCGCACTTTCACTCATGTCTCTGCAAACCTCTGTACACTTCGTCGAGGGTTTTGTCCGTGAAACTTGGACAATGGACAGTCCCTTCTCACAAGCGCCAGCAGGGCTGTTTGTCAACTCAAAGATGTTGGTTCTCTTGAAGTAGGGAGATCCGTGAGCAACCGATTCCACAAGTTCTTCAATATCTTTATTCTTGCTGCAGTTGCCGTGGGCGCGGCGTCCTGTCTCAGGCCATTGCAGGACAAGGACATCGCTCGATCACTCACACGGCGGGCAGATTCCCTCAGAGTCTCCCGGCAACCTGATGCCGCCAGGCGTGAGTATCGGCGTGCACTCGAGTTTGACGAGGCTTCCATCGAAGCGCTGTCAGGACTTGGAAGGATTTCCGCAGAAGAAAAATCATGGCAGAGTGCAATCGTGTGGTTTGAGAGAATTCTAAAGTATGACCGTGAGAACTTCGATGCCCACTACAACCTTGGCTGCTGCTACAGGGAGCAAGGGAGAGAGCGGTTCTACCTTGAGAAGATGCTCTCTCTCTTCAAGGACACAGGCTTTGAGAAAGCGCACGACCATTTTCGGTGGATCCTCTCCCGCGACTCTCTCTACAGCGACGCACTGTACCAGAACGCGCTTGTCTATCTTTACGAACACGAGTATGAAACCGCCATTTCGACTGCCCTGCGGCAGGTACAACTGAAACCAGCGCTGCGCAAGGGACCGAACGGACTCTTCAAGATCTACCGCGAGTACATTGCAACAGAGGAGTCCAATTCTCCTCCAGCTCTTGTAGCGAACCCCG
>JBEKOB010000138.1:0-6571 GCA_049522195.1 Bacteroidota bacterium | reverse complement strand
GACTCACTCTCCAGGGTGGAATTGGCACCTTCGCCGTTCGCGACGAGTATATCTCCGGCGAGAAGTATTCGGGCAGCATCCCCTTCTATGGCGTGACCTGGTCAAAGTATCACGAGACGTACGGTTTCCGTCTGCATCTGGAATATCAACACGCTCCGGACCTCAAGAACTTCAATGTCAGTTCAGACATACAACAATTCAGGGTGTCGATTGAGTATCTCTATCCGATTGCTGATGCAATCATGTGTTCAAAGAGCGTCAAGATTTTCCTGGGGCCTACTGCCGAGCTGTATGAGTATCACAGAAAGGATGATATTATAGGTCCGGAAAACCTTCAATCGAACATTGGTCTGGTTTCGGGAGGTATAAAGGCCGAGGCGTTCTGGTTATTGAACGAACGTCTCCGTGTGCAGGCTGCAGCGCACACAACGCTCCTTTCCATGGGTTTTCATACTGTCAATTCAAACAGCAGCAGCGAGTCTTCCTCGAAACCTCTCATGCCGTTCAAAGGGGTGGACGCGGACGGGGAGATTGCAGTCTCTTACCAGTTCATGAAATCGCTCAATGCATCAATTGGATATCGGTTTGACGTGACTCGCGTCAGTGCGTGGGAATATTTTATTGCCGCAGATGACAATCTGATCGTATCCCTTTCCTATGCGTTCTAGTGCCGTGTCTAATATGGCCTATTGTGGTTTTCATCGCAGAGTCGCGGAGTGCGCGGAGAATCGCAGAGGGAAATGGTTTACAGACTCTGCGTTGCTCAGCGGTCTCTGCGTCTCCGCGTTAGAAACCATAAATACCAGGAATACAAGATTCCCTTTTGCGATGGGAGGTAGATATCACACCATACGCATTTTGTTGGTGGTGTTGATTCTTGCGGGAATGCTCGCCGCGTGCAGCGATCTTCTGGTGAACAACCCCGTTCATACCAACAACGTCGCCGATTTCGAGCGTGCATGGGCGATCACAGATTCCGTCTATCCATATTTTCAGTTCAAGCGGATCAACTGGGATAGCATTCATACCGTTTATCTCCCACGGGCTCAGGCAGCGCAAGGCGATGAGGGCTTTCAGCTCCTCTTTGATTTGCTTGCCGAGCTCAAAGACGGGCATGTTGATCTGACAAGTCAAACCGGCCAGGAGGTGCGCACGTACACGCCTCCTAGGACAGCACGGGATCTTATGTCGTTTGATCCTCTCGTTGTCCGCAAGTACTTCACAGAAGACTTGAAGGTGGCGGGGGGAAACAGGATGGAGTATGGGATTCTTCCTGATGGCAACGGGTATATCAGGATTCTGACATTCACGCAAGGCACTTGGGTTTACGAGTTCAACGATGTCCTGTCTTACCTGCGTGACACCAGAGGCCTGATCATCGACGTGCGTCACAACGGAGGCGGCTCAACAGTTATCTCAGACATGATGGTCAGCCGGTTCATATCTTCGCCGCTGCCGTACTATCCGATCTATATTCAAGGAAAGCCGCAGAATATTCCCGCACTTCAGCCGTCAGGACCGTTCACGTACACAAAACCTGTCGTCGTGCTCATCAACGGTGTTTGCTTCAGCACGACGGAGAGTTTTGCCGAGATGATGAGGCAGATCCAGAATGTGACGCTCGTTGGAGATACGACGGGGGGTGGCGGGGGAGCGCCGGAGTATTTTTCACTGCCGAGCGGAAGAGAGATCCGGGTATCGACAAAAGATCTTTGCCGGTATGATGGGATGCCCGTCGAATGGAACGGCATTCCGCCTGATATTGTCGTGATGCAAACCAGGGACGATGTGAAGAATGGATATGACCTGCAATTTGAGCGCGCCATCAGATTGCTGCAATAATAAGCGCTCGACCGCTTCACGCCTACTGTCAAATCGACGCATCCGCCAAAAGGTACAGTCCCGCCCTCGGATGCTTTCCAGGAGCGGGATGCTGAGAAGCGCACATGGCGGACCCCGACACAATCGGGGCAGGCAAGCGCACACTGGATAGGCGAGGAAGAAACCCATAATTGCGACGGATTGTGTACATTCTACCGGAGGGAGTTCCCGGTCAATCTTCTCCGCATCGGCGCGTGCAAGAGAATACAATCAGATCGTCATCGTTCAACTCTAAGGGCTGTCGAATCGCGTCCGGACAGTTTCGTCAGGTCCACAGAACATATGGAGATTCTCATGAGGACATTGCTGGTAATCTTCTTCGTTATCAGTGCATGCGATCAAAGCTACGGTCAGGCAGGCGATACACCCGACGACGCCGGACACAGGGTCCTGATTCGGGATACAACGAGGATCCTTATGGAAGATCTCTTTGGCAGGTTCCGGGCGACTGGGGCAGGCACACTCGATTTCAATCATAACTACTACAAGAGCGAAAGCTCTGGCTCCACATCAACGCACGAGAGCAACACAACGTCTCTCTCCGCTACGACAGGGAACCGCGAAACATTTCAATTGTCGGGAAGCATAGCAAATATATCACCGCAGCCAACCTCTCAGGCGTACGATGCAAGTGTTTCATATAGGACATCCGCTGGGTTACAGACTGGCGGCGGTTTCCATGCCGAGCAGGTTTTCAAACAAGCCGGAACCGGTACGTATTCGATATTTGGCAATCTCGGATACCTGACCGACGGAGCGCTTCAGTATAGGTCCGAGAACTTCGCCTACTACTATCATTTCTCCGAAAACATCCTCGATCCCGGCTCTTTGGTGGCGACGGCGGCCCCGGTCTATTATTCATCCCGAACGAGTGCAATCACTGGTGCTGGATCATTCAAATCGGTTGTGGTTCCTTTTCAATTTATGTACGGGTTCAGTGAATTCACTTCACTGGCGCTTACCGGGAACTACGAGAGCTTCAAATCTGAGAATTCGCTTGTATACATGATGTCAACCGATCAACGCCAGGTGAGCTTGCTGGACCAGCATACAGGAGATCAGGAATCGCTGGATGCAAAAGTGAGTCATCTTCTATCTGAGCACGTGTTTCTTTCCGCCGACGTGGAATGGGGGGGGAAGTCACTGGGATGAAAGCATGAGCCAGGACGGGATACCAGGGTCGCCACCGCCACCAGCATACGGCAACGATCAAGAGTATTTCGTGACATCTGTGATGGTCGCTTCCCTGTGGCTGCAACAACCTGTTACTGTGACGGATCTGAGACGGTCACCATACAGTGGAAAATATCTGAGGGACAAGGAAGCAAAGAACCAGCTTAGCCTGAATTACAATTCTCATGAAAGTCCGAGCAGTGAATTGGCGCGCGTCGCGGACGAGTTCAGCTATGGCATTGGGGATCATCTGCAGATCGGGGGAGGAGCGAGCTTAGCCTGGGAGCGGAAGGATGCCTACGACCCAGGAAAAGGATGGAATTATACGATAGGTCTTACGCTTCACAATCTGAACTTCTCGGGGCCCGAACTCAATGAAATCGAATTCTTCTGGGGGAGAATTACCCAACCGGGTGATTATGCTGCGTCGCTGAACTGGGAGACCCAAAAAGAGGTCGGAAGTACAACCCCAAAAACCAGAACCGTGTCCACGAATGTACAAGTCGGCCTCGTGAGTCGGGTTGATGTGCAGGTTGGTTACTCGTACTCACTCGAAGAAGGCTTCCTGACACTCCGCGGAAGCCAAATTGACTGGAACGCACGATGGGATATCGGTCATTCCCTGAGGGCTCGAATAAATGGAACATGGAATTCCGGTACGGTCACGCGCATTGGTGATACGTCCGGCGGATATGATGGCTCTAATCGCGGTATCGTAATTGGATTCACCATCCAGGCGATGCTATAGCAAGGGCAATCCGAGGAAACAGCGATCGTCTGCAGCCACGACTCAAGTGTCAGGCAAGTTGCATATTGATCACCGAGACAAATTGCTTGTGTATTCCGGAATACCGATGACGAAGAGCGCACGCAATGTGTTGACCCTGCTTCTGAGCATTACACTGTTCCTGGCCTTCTTTCACAGCTGCCGCGACCTCGGCAACAACTACACCTACGACGATGTCAATGGTATCGAGGTACGGGCCGATGTCAACAGCATGTTTCTCACGAACAAGACATCCGAAACCGTCTACTACTTTGCCATCGAACAGGTGACCTTCAGGCAGCCGATCGACTGGATACCGCCGTGCTATATCAGTATATCCGTGCAACCGGGAGAGACGAAGGAGATACCCTATTTGGAGGTCACGGGCTACAAGAGAGGGTGTCAGGTTGTGCTTCTTTGGTGGCATTGTTCCGAAACGTGGCGGACGATGGTGTTTCAGGTTCCGTAGGGTGGAGACGCGAGGTTGGCGAGTCGTGAATTGGGCAATTGGCGAATGGTAATCAAGTTGCATATCGGTCACCGGGACAAGTTGCATTCGTATTCTGGAATATCGATGACGATGAGCGCGCGCAATGTGTCGACCCTACTTCTGAGCATTGCACTGTTCCTGGTCTTCTTTCACAGCTGCCGCGACCTCGGCAACGACTACACCTACGATGATGTCAACGGCCTCCAGGTGCGGGTGGATGTCAACAGCATGTTTCTCACGAACAAGACAACCGAATCCGTCTACTACTTCGCGGTCGAGCAGGTGACATTTACGCTGATCGACTGGATACCGTCGTGCGAAGTCAATAAATCGATTCAAGCGAGAGCGACGAAAGAGATACCCTATTCTCAGGTCACGGGGTACAAGAAAGGGTGTCAGGTTGTCGTTGTTTGGTGGCACTGCTCAGGGACGATGACTTATATGCCCGGAACGTGGCGGACGTTGGTGTGCCAGACGCCGTAGAGGAAAGATATAATGGTCAATGGTGAATGGTCAATTGTCAATTGATAATTGGTTGTCGCCATTATGTGGTGATCGACGCTGTGTACTACTCACGTCATCACCAATCGACACTCGGAAATCGACAATCGACAATTACTTTGACTCTGGTTTGGATGGGTTCGATGGGGGTGGTGTTGGCTTTGATTTGGTTTTCGTGGAATCTGTAGATGAGCCCGAGCTTTTTTCGGCAGACGACGATTCTGACTTAGATTTAGAAGATGAAGAACTTGTAGAAGATCCTGATTTCTTGTAGTCTGTCTGATAAAATCCGCTGCCTTTGAACACCAAACTTGTCCCGCTTGACATGAGGCGGACGAGCCCGGGCTTGCCGCACGAAGGACATATGACGAGCTTCTTAGCGCTCATCGACTGGAATTCTTCAAACGTGTGTCCGCATTTCTTGCACTTGTAATCGTACGTTGGCATAACGGTAGTTGGTCCTTCCTCGAATCCCTGACAAAAACTAACAAAAAAGCACGAAATCCGAAACTCGAAACACGAAACAAATCAGCATATCGAAATCCGAAGGTATGAGTGAAGATAGTCTGGGATTTCGGGCTTCCTTAGGATTTAGATTTTCGGATTCCGAATTTCAAAAAAGCTTCTTGAATCCCCGATTCAGCCTCTCGGCAGCTCTCTCAAGCTCCGACATAGAGCACGCATACGAAATTCTTACGTGGTCCATTGCACCAAAGCCGCTGCCAGGGACAACCACGACCCTCTCTTCATCCAGCAGGAATTGAGCGATATCATCGCCCGATTCTATCTTTTTCCCCTTGAATGTTCTTCCATAATACGCGCTGACGTTCGGGAAGATGTAGAAGGCCCCTTTTGGTTTGATGCAGGAAATGCCTTCAATGGATGTCACTTCCCCGTGAATGAAATCACGTCGCCTGCGGAACTCGGCAGCCATGCTTCGCAGCTCATCCTCCGGTCCTGCCAGGGCGGCCAGAGTGGCATACTGAGATATCGAAGAGGCGTTCGATGTCACCTGCCCCTGCACTTTTTCCGCGTTTGTGACAATGCCCTGTCTCGCTCCCAGAAATCCTATCCTCCAACCTGTCATCGAGTACGCTTTTGAGAACCCGTTGACTGTAATCACAAAGTCTCTGATCGCCGGAACCGATCCTATCGAGAAATGCTCTGCACCGTCGTAGATGACCTTCTCGTAGATCTCGTCTGCAACCACGTAGATCTCATGCTCGGCAACGACCTTGGCGAGATCTTCCAGCTGTTTCCGCGAATAAACCGACCCTGTTGGGTTCGATGGCGTGCAGAAAAGCAGAGCCTTTGTCTTGTCGGTGATTGCCTCACTGAGCTCATCGGGCGTCAATTTGAATTCGTTCTCTTCTCTCGTCGGCACAACAACCGGTATTGCATCGACAAGCGCGACCATCTGCGGATAGCTGACCCAGTAGGGGGCAGGGATGATCACCTCATCCCCGTCATTGCAGATCGCCTTCAGCGTGTTGTAGAGTGAGTGCTTTGCTCCGTTCGAAACAAGAATCTGGTCCGGGCTGAAAAAGAGATTGTTGTCTTTCTGAAACTTCTCCGCTATCGCCTTCCGCAGCTCCGGTATGCCGGCATTCTGTGTATACGTTGTCCGGTTGTCTTCGATCGCCTTCTTTGCTGCTTCTTTGACGTGGAACGGTGTAGGAAAATCGGGCTCTCCCGCAGTCAGCGTCACAACATCGACCCCTTCAGCATAAAGCTTTTTTGCGAGGGCTGTCAGGGCCAGC
>JBEKOB010000137.1:0-6677 GCA_049522195.1 Bacteroidota bacterium | reverse complement strand
AACGAAAGATCGAATCCCTCGGCGTAACGGAATGGAAGCTTTCGAACGGTGCTCTCGTCGTTCTGAAGCCGACTGATTTCAAGAATGACGAGATCCTCTTCTCAGCGTACAGCGACGGCGGCACGTCGCTCGCATCCGACCCCGACTATATGTCTGCATCAATGGCGTCTCAATTGGTCAGCGTGTGTGGGGTTGGCGACTTCGATGCCATCGCTCTCACTAAAATGAATGCGGGGAAGGTCGTGAGCGTCAACCCGATGGTATCGGGTCTCTCAGAGGGGTTCAGCGGAAATGCTTCACCAAAAGATTTTGAGACTCTCTTCCAGTTGACGTATCTCTACGCAACCGCTCCACGAAAAGACACGAGCGCGTATGGAGCGTTCATGGCGCGCGTCAAGGCCAGCCTCCAGAGCATGGCTGCGAACCCCGAGCGTGCATTCTACGACACGATTCAGGTCACGATGGCCCAATACCACTTCCGGTCGCGTCCGGTAACACCGATAACAGTTGAAGAAGTCAGTCTCGAAAAGGCGCTCGCCTTCTACAAAGACCGTTTTGCTGACGCGAGCGATTTCAAGTTCTTCTTTGTGGGGAGTTTTGAGATCGACAAAATCAAACCGTTGATCGAGCAATACCTGGCGAGCCTTCCCTCATTGAACAGGAAGGAATCGTGGCGCGACGTCGAGGTGTTCTACCCGAAGGGCGTCATCAACAAAGAGGTCTACCGGGGCGTGGAACCGAAGAGTTCGATCATGATCCAGTTCACGGGACCCTTCGAGTGGTCACAACAGAACAGATACGACTTCAGCTCCTTGCTGGAGCTCGTCAATATCAGACTGCGGGAAGTGGTGCGTGAGGAAAAGAGCGGCACGTATGGAATAAGGGCCAACGGTGCGCCATCGCTCTATCCAAGAAAGGAGTACACCATATCCGTCTCGTGGGGATGCGATCCTGTCCGCGTCGACGAGCTAGTCAAGACTGTGATGCAACAGCTCGACAGCCTCAAGATCAGGAAGATCGATCAGGTGTACGTCGACAAAGTGAAAGAAATCCAGCGCCGCAACCAGGAAGTGAGCAAGAAAGAAAACCGGTTCTGGCTCTCGCAATTCCGTGCCTACTGCGCGAACGGCGAAGATCCGGAGAAAATCCTGATGTACGACAAGTTCATCGACAATCTCTCGACGGATGCAATTCAGTCAGCGGCAAAGACGTACTTTGACACGAAGAACGTCGTGAAGGTCGTGCTCCTTCCCGAAAAGAAGTGATTCTTGCTTCCACGAGCTGCGGCCGGCCAAGATTCCGGCCGCAGCTGCGCTTTACAACGCATGTTTGCCTTTGATTCACCAACCCCCTTCATGCGAAAGGAGCGTTCATTGAAAATGCGCCTGCCTCGTATCCTCATTCCTTTGGTTCTTCTCGTCATGCCAGTGCAACACATCCTCGCTCAGGATCTGATGGAACTTTTACAGATCAGGCCCGGCCGATCGCGCGCTGTGACCTCAGCCGATCCAAACCCCAACAGCAATGCCGACCGGATCAAGTATGTCACACCGGGCGAGACGAAGGTGCTCGCTGACATCAAAGGGCCCGGAGTCATCAGGCATATCTGGCTTACATTCAGCGAAGCGCGGCCGAACTGGCTCGAAGCAAATGGTTCTGCACGCCCCGACGAAATTGTCCTGCGCATGTACTGGGATGATGCGAAACAACCGGCAGTGGAAGTTCCACTCGGCGACTTCTTTGCGGCCGGCTTCGGCGTACGCCGGGAGGTCCGGTCCATCGCAATTCAGGTAGAGGAAGGCGACGGATACAACTCGTACTGGCCGATGCCCTTTTTCAAGCGCGGGTTGATTACGATCACGAACGAGGGAAAGAAGAACGTACGGAGTTTCTACTATCACATCGATTTTACCGAAGACGACAAGCTGAGCGAAAAGACGCCGTACTTCTGTGCCCAGTACCGGAATGAGTTCCCCGAGAAGACCGGATCGGACTATCAGATTCTGGATGCCGAGGGGGAAGGCCACTACGTCGGAACCGTGATGTCGGTCCGCTCGCGAAGTCCGATGTGGTTTGGCGAGGGGGATGCGAAGTTCTACGTAGATGGTGAGAAAACGCCGACCATTCAGGGAACCGGGACTGAGGATTACTTCCTCATGGCATGGGGCTTGAACGAAGCACAGTTTCCGTATTTCGGTTGCACTTACATGAACGGAGGATTCGATGACCTAGGCGTGCAGTACTGCCTCTACCGGTGGCACGTCGTCGATCCTGTCCGCTTTACAAAGTCACTCCGTTTCGAGATCGAGCACAAGGGATGGATCACGGGAGATGAAACAGAGAGCGGCAAGGTCGAAGGGCATGTTGAACGCGAGGATGATATGGCCACGGTCGCCTTCTGGTATCAAATCGGACAGCCAAAGCGATTCACGTCTCTCCCCCCTCTCGCTCAACGTGTTCTGCCGAACCTGGATATCATCGTCGAAGGGAAAACGATCCTTCCTACCGCGAAGCATTCAGCGGGCGTGCTTGAACTTCAGAAGGGATATGATTGGACGGGCGACGGTCAGATCTTTTTCATGCCGGCCGGAGACCAGCCGGTCCTTGCAGTCAGTTTTCAGGTCGAAAAGGAAGAATACCGTGGCCTGGTGCTCCGGTTCACATCGGCTGAGGATTATGGCACGTATCGGATCTTTCTGGATGGAAAAGACGTTCAACAACAAACGGATTCATCGGCAACGCCCGTTGTCCAGGGATTCGATTTCTATTCCAAAGAGCTGAATGCGAAGGACTACTACCTGGGGAGTTACAAGTTGACCAGAGGAAACCACGTCCTGAGATTTGAAGCGATCGGGCGTAATCCTCTCTCAAAAGGGAATTACCTTGGATTTGATTCCATCAGGCTTCGGGAGCGCTGGGAGAAGAAGCGGAAAAACCTCCAGTAATTCGGGAGAACACTTATGTTCATCGGTCATTTTGCGGTGGGACTCGGCGCAAAAAAGGTCGCGCCAAGAGTTTCGCTTGGAACCATGTTCATGGCGGCCGAGTTTGTCGACTTGCTTTGGCCGTTGTTCTTGCTGCTCGGCTGGGAGCACGCGCACATCAATCCTGGTAACACGGTCGTGACGCCACTTGATTTCTACGACTACCCCATCACGCACAGCCTCCTCGGCGCAGTACTCTGGTCGTGTGCTTTCGGCGCAATTTATTACGCCATCCGGCGAAATGCGCGAAACGCGATGATCTGCGGAGGAGTTGTCTTCAGCCACTGGATTCTGGATTTTGTGACACACAGGCCGGATCTGTCCCTTGGCCTTGGAGGAAATACCTATTTCGGCCTTGGCCTGTGGAACTCGATGGTCGGAACGATTGTGGTTGAAGTAGGAATGTTCGTTCTCGGAATCATACTTTACCTTCGGGCGACGAAGGCGAAGGACCGCATCGGTTCAATTGGATTCTGGTCTCTTGTGGTGCTGCTCGGTTTAATCTACGCGGGAAATCTTTTCGGCCCGCCCCCACCGGAAATGTCCACGATCGCCATTGCGGGAAATGCCTCCTGGATCTTCGTACTGTGGGCATATTGGATCGACAAGCACAGAGAGGCGAAGACAATTGGTAGGGGCTGAAGCCCCTGAATGTGTGGGTAGGGATTTCTAGTCCCTGACCTTAGGGTCGGGGGGACAGTCGCCAGCTCGCACGTGAGAAGCTCTGCTCCGACGTCACGGGCAGTTGATTCTCACTCATGTGTAGTCATCAAGGTTGTAGCCCGCGCGGTCAAGCGCCCGGCGCGTCGCATCCAGGATGAACGGCGCATCGTTATGCGGGTGCACCGGCACGTCAGGAGTTGTACGCGCCCGCTCGACAAGAACTTCAAGCTCCGCCCCGGTTAGTTCCTCCAACCTATCGTACATCCCCGCCGGTTGTTCTTCAATCAGATCATGGCTCGCGAGGATCGCCCGCAGTGCACCGATAACCATGCGCGAAGGAGGCGGAACCATCAATGCAGTCAACGCACCGTGGTCGAGACGAATTTTACCAGCGATTTCGAGAGGCGTTCCCCCTCTCGCTTTCTGGGCAGCGGGGAGCAGGATAGTCTCCTCCATCTTGATATGTCTGAGCAGACCGGAGCGGAACTCACCGTACGCGATCATGTCATAACCGTTGGGAGCCGATGTCGCCTTGTCGAGCAGAACCTCCAGTCGCCGATGGTCATTCGCAAAGAAATCATAGAGGGACCCTCTCATACCATCCTCCTTTCTCCTTCAACGTTACCGGTACTGATGGATCTAACAATTCCCCCGCCATCCCGTCGGCAAACTCGGCCAGCAGCCTGAGTTCGTGCACGTCACTTGAGTAGACTCATCGTCCTTGTAAGTTCGCCGCCAGACGTCGCCAGTCGATAGAAATAGACGCCGCTGGCAAAATGTGAACCGTCAAACGTCACGGAGTACACTCCAGGGTCTTTCACTCCTTCTACAAGCGTTGCCACCGTGCGACCGAGGAGATCGAGAATAGAGAGACGTACGCTTGCCCTCTTTTGGATGCTGAACTCGATTCTCGTGGAAGGGTTGAACGGATTGGGATAGTTCTGTGCGAGTGAAAAAGTCTGCGGCGCGGAAGTTTCCTGTTTTACCGCCGTGACCCTGGACGACGCATGCCACGGGACGCGAAATACGCGGTAGCTGACGATGCTGTCTGGCAATTGAAGCTCGAACGCCACAGAGCCATCCGGTCGGACTTCGGTGATGGCCGGCTTGGTCGTCCCCCAGCCAATAAGAGTATTGCCGTTGGAAAACCGATCGACTGATCCCATGGCGATGGCGAATACGTCCGGCGTGTGTCTGTACTGCCAAATGAGTCGCACGGTCTTGGCAATATCATCAAGCTGGTATTCTACAACGCTTGAATAAGGCGTTGGCCGATAATTACCGTTGTCGAGCATCAGCAGGGAACCCGACTGAGTGCGCCGAATCGTATGCTGATGCGAGAACCCGACCGAATCGCCGAGATACCTGAACTGATTGTTTTTTCCTCCCCATCGCCAGATGATGTCACCCGTGTTCCGGTTGATTTTCGTGATCTCATCCATATGCCGGCTGGAGAGCAGAAGGTTCCCATCGGTATCGATTTCAATTGTGTTCGGGTGTACATAGTCGATCGTCGCGGCAGTGAGATCTTCCTCTGTTGCATCCGTCACTTTGAAATGATCAAATGTTCTCCATTGGAAGATCACATGCTTGTTCCGATCAAGTTCCTGGATGACCGCGCCGATCACGGTCGCCGTCCGATCACCTCCGGGAACGATCGAGCTCATATCGACGACTTGCGGATCGTACCCGAGCATCAATTGATGACCGTCAGGCAGCACACGGAGTTCGTGGAGATCGGTTTTGTATCCATTCCCGCATCGGAAGCTATCAATGACAGCGTATGAGCTGTCAAGTTCGTAATATGCCGCGGCATTGTTGTCGTAATATGTCAAATATCCGTTCATTTGTACCTTGAAGTCCGTGCTCATCGAAGGCATTTTTCTGTAAAACATCGGTGTGCCGGTGTTATCAAGGATCATGAGATATTGCTGCTCGGAGGGGACGAGCGAAATGAAGTTGAGATGATCGCTCGCCTCCGCAATTTTGAAACTTCCAAGGAACAGCACCCCGGGGGCTGTGCTTCCGGAAAATATTACTGATCGCTTCGGAAATCCCGGCGGCAACGAATCAGTCGAGACTTTTGACAAATGTGCATCAGCGTTATTACCGGGGGATGTCCGACCACTTGTCGCCCGATATGCACCTGTGAGCCGTCCTAGCAGAACCTCTTGATCGAATCTCGAAAGAGGTGATGTCCGAAAGGAGAAACGAAGAGGCCCGATGACATCCCCGGAGCGGGTTCGAAATCCAGGATGAAGAACGACAGTGACGATCTCATCGGAGGCGAATGGCCTGAAGGGCTCAAACATGATGCTTGTCTCATCATCTGAGAGAGCTAAGGTGCCCGCGTGGTCCCCGCTCTTGGATCCTGCGATGGTGAACACATCGCTACCCGTCACAGAGTTAGGATCAATGGTCGATTGAGAACGGATGATGATGTTGGATTCTTGCGAGACGAGCTTTGAACCAGGGGGCGGAGAAATGTACTCGACTTCATTCCACATGGTTTGGCTGCTCAAGAACTCTCCGGGTAGTAGGGCAGCAACCACGAGTAAGCAGACACCTAACCATCTCCTCAATTTCATTCCTAAAGACATTTGTAATCCCATCATTACCTCGGGTTCTCCTCTCCGTATGCAATAATCGAAATGCCGCGTTGCGGTGTGACCGTGATGCGATTTGTCACGATGAACTGCTCAAACAATGCGTAGGACAAATCCGCCTCACTTGAATGAACAATTCCTTTTACCGTCTTCGTTCCTTCGACGAATCGGTTTCCTCATCTCTGAGGGCTGAGATTGGCCTGGAAACCCATACGCCGTCGGATGTCAAAATATAAATCAAACTATAAAATAGATACCGCTCGCAGAATTCGACGCATCAAAGCGAGCGGAGCATGAGCCCGCATCTCGGATCCTCCAGCCAATGTCGCGATCTCCCCGCCAAGCACGTCATACACCTTCAAACTTATATCCGATTGACGGGTAAGGCTGTACTCAATGGTTGTAGTTGGGTTGAATGGACTTG
>JBEKOB010000136.1:0-6720 GCA_049522195.1 Bacteroidota bacterium | reverse complement strand
GGGTCTCATTCGGCAAATGCGCTCACGGCAGAAAACGACATTCTGCGGCAGCAGTTGAATTTGGTTTCACCCCATGTGACCAAACTGGAAACACAAGCGGAAGAACTGAAAGAACGTGCCAACGAGCTCCACAAGCTTCTCCAACGCCGTAAAATTCTCCGAGGAACAGTGATGAGTTTGACGAATGCGACCGAAGTGTCCAAGCGTCGGTCTTTGATGGCTGCGGCGAAAAGTCCCCGCCCTTGATTTCAAACGAGGGATGTGTGCAATCAATTCAAAACCTGGGGAATCGTCCGAAGGACCCTGAACGACAAAGAGACGCATTATTTTGCTGATTTTTTGGGGTATCCTGTACGCAGTGTAATAGATGTGGCATGTTGGATCCCCACCTGGCTCCTGCCTGCGGAACAGCGGGAGCCAGTTTTATTTTCGACCTGGATGGGCGCGAGAGCACGAATACTCTTCGCCCGTCGGACCGCTTTTCTTCTCAAGTCTGACAATGATTCGCTCCGTTGCATACCCTCATCAACGCACTTTGAGTTGTTATTGACTCGGAATGGACAAATCCCTACCTTGGTGCTGACCTGTCTGTTTCGGGTGGCGAGATCGTTCACCCGCCTTAACTCCTTTCAGGTTATTCGCACGATCCTGAAGTAACTGATTGCCTGATGCCGAAAATTCGAATACTCATCATTGAAGACAATCGCGTCTTGCGCGATGGGCTGACTGTCATGCTCAATGGACAGCCGGATATGCATGTCGTGGCCACCATAGGAAGCGGCAACAACGTTCTCGCGAAAGCGAGCGAGACAAAGCCTCACGTGATTCTCCTGGACGTAGGCCTGAAAAATCTCAACGAGCTCTCTGTAGTGGAATCAGTAAGGAAGAACATTCCTGAAGCGAAAGTGATCGGGATGGGTTTTATTCCGACACAATCAGACATCGTTGAGTTTGTGACGGCAGGCGCATCGGGTTTCATCCTGAAGAACGCGTTGGTAAAGGATTTTCTCAAAAGCATACGATCGGTGGCGCAAGGAGAAAAAGTACTTCCGCCATCGCTTACTGATTCACTCTTTTCTCATGTCGTTGCGCTTGCCCTGGGAAAAAAGAAAGGGAACCCAGCCCAGGCCGTCCGTATGACGAAGCGCGAGCGAGAGATCATCGTGCTGATTGCCGATGGTCTGAGCAATAAAGAAATCGCTCAGCGGCTCAGCATCGCTACGCACACGGTGAAAAGCCATGTGCACAACGTGATGGAAAAATTAGCGCTTCATACTCGTCTGCAAATAGCAAAGTTTATGCACGACGACAATTCTTAGATCCCGCTGAACCTCACCTTCCACCGAAGCAAGTAATCCTGTCTTCACCCAGGACAATCCTTCTGCTGCAGCGAGGGAGTCAACCGTCCGATCCTGCCTCAAGAAAAAACATCAGTGTTGCTGAATTCTCATTCCCTTGAAATGGACTTTGTCCAATCCACGTAAGGTTTTCGGGGCTAGCAAGGGAATGACTGCGCCATCCTCCTTCTGCTTTGAAGAACGAACCCCGCGTATTTGCCAAAAAAATCGGGCTTCTCCCCAGAGGATTCCAACGTAACGCTCGCCAGCGAGCGCCAGTCCCACCGAAGCGGCAAAGTTCAGTCCCCCAGGTATTAATCCTTTTTTCATCCTTTTGACCTATTCCCGATTCGAAGAATCGTCGGTATCGTTCTCCCTGAGTTCAGAGAGGTGTTGTTCGCCCTCGCAGGGGGGGCGGCATAGCCTTTTTCGAAGGACCTGTCGAGAAAGGGATCCATCCACGTCAACTGAATGGTTCGCTACGAACGGAGGCAAAGGTGCCTGAACATAAAGATCCATTGAATCCGGATCCGGATGCTGAGTTCATCGGATGGCAGCAAACCAGGAGTGGAGAACCATATGCACTCTACAATGTAATGGCAGAACAGCATCCGCTCTACCAATCGACTGTGTCAGAAAAAACCTTGCGCGAGAACAACCTGGAGATTCCGCCGACGCCGCAACAGGGAGAACATGTGGGGAGGAGCAATGATGAAGAATGACAACACTCAAGCAAATCACAGGGGGAGTTCGCCCCCCTTTCAGGACCCCGAGCATGATTTCTATGATTGGTTGAAGGAGCTTGTGTCTATTGATGTGCGCGATGAAAAGGCCTCGGTGATTCAAATAGCCAGGCGGCCGGGAAATGAAAAGGCAGCGCTTGACGATTTGAATGATGGCGGGTCTCATCAAGGCAGGGATGACGAATCACGCTGGCGTGATGTTGGGGGGAACAACGGAAAAGCGGTCTGAAGGCCTCGCTCCGCTGCAAGTCTAGCTGAGTGGTTTTTTCTCTCCACACCTGTCAAGCTCTCTCGCTCATTCAAATCTTTGTATGCACATTGATCCTCTATCGTATTGTTGGACTTTCATCCAACGGGCAATTGATGGCGCAAGAAAAACAATCGGCCGCAATACAACGGTCAGGGGCTTTTCATTGTACCGATACGATTCAACGGGCCGAATTGTTCACTACGGACCTGAGGGGGAAGTCCTTGAATATGATTCAGCATTTCAAATCACAGGCGTACGGAACAAACAGGCTGAACATTCGCTTTCAGTATCGAAAACAGTGGAGCACATACCTCAATAAGGAAGACCTATGCAAGGACTCATCGCGATTGACGAAGCAGGGAGGCTTGACGATACGCAAGCCGATCTCCAGTCGCTGAACGATTCTGGAGTTCACGAGCTGGATGTTACGCTGATCCGCCCCACCAACTACACAGACGATGGGTACCCGATCAAGACGCGCATCGGTGTCATCCGCAGCAACACCCTGACGCAGATTGGCTCGCTCGTCCAGGATCTTGAGACATATCCTTTTTTTAAGGGAGTCTTGTTCAACATCCGAAAGATTGATGAAGCGATCGAGTGGATACCCGTCAAGGATATCGTCAATCGCTCAAAGGTATCCGGAGTGAGGTCCATTGTCATGCTCGTCGGTGTGCAAACGAACCAGTACCCCCGGGCTTTGGATATCGCATCAAAGTTCCTGCCGCATGGGATCCCGGTGGTCATCGGCGGTTTCCATGTAAGCGGCATGCTCGCCATGATCGGTGTGACAGCCGATCTCAGGAAGGCAATGTCGATGGGAATAACTCTTGTCGCCGGAGAGGTTGAAGAAGGAAGATTGTCCGCTGTCGTCGAAGACATCCTCAGGGAGAAGGCGAAACCATTCTATAATTTCCTGAATCCCACACCAAACCTGCTCAATGTTCCGATACCTCGTATTACAAAAGACGAATTTGAGAATTTCGCGTCACGATTTACCACCATCGATACAGGGCGTGGCTGTGTGTTCAATTGTGACTTTTGCACAATTATCAACGTTCAGGGCCGGACAATGCGGCACCGGGATCCGAAGCAAGTTGTCGAATTTGTTAGGCACAGTTACCGTGAGGCAGGAGTCTCACATTGCTTCTTCACCGACGACAATACCGCACGGAATCCACGATGGCGGGAGCTCTTTTCGGATCTCACGCGTATGCGCGAAGAGCAGAAGATACCGTTCACCTTCATGATGCAGAGTGACCTTGCAGCCCGGAAGATGCCCGGCGGAGATTTCTTTGAACTCGCGGCGCGCGCGGGTTGTAATCAGGTGTTTTTCGGTGTGGAAAGCGTAAACCGCGAGAATCTGCGTTCCCAGGGCAAGTTTCAGAACCAGGTTGCCGAGTACAAAGACCTCATTGATCATTGCCACTCACTCGGCATTACCTGCCACGCAGGGTATATTCTCGGATTGCCATTTGACACGGCGGCGAGTATCAAAGAAGACGTTGCCGAGCTTCAGCGCATGATGTTCGATTCTGCCTCGTTCTACATTCTCTCTCCGCTTCCCGGCTCGAAGGATCACCAGCGGTGGTGGAGGGAGAAGCGCTGGATGCACGAAGATTTCAACAACTACGATTCCGCTCATGTCGCAGTAAAGCCCGAACGTATGACGTGTGATGAGCTTATGGAAGCGTATCACAGCGCTTGGGAGCAGTTTTATTCCACTGAGCATATGGTGAACGTTCTTAAGCTCTGGAGAGAAAATCATCATTACTATAGAGAGAGGTTGTCTTTTTTCATGTGGTACCTCTATTCATCCAGAATTGAACGTCTGCACCCGATGAACTGTGGATTCTGGACCGTACGACGGCGCAGTGACCGCCGGGCCGGTCTTCCACAAGAGTCGCTCGTTCCATACTGGTTGAACCGGACAAAAGTTCTCACGCTCCGCTTGTGGAGTATGGTCGGGCTCTTCTTCCAGCTCGAAGAGGTGTGGCTTCGGAGCAGGCAGAAGAGCGGAGTCGAGGAGGCGCTGCATGAGTTCATCTCGAAGACGAAAAAGGACGTCATTGATTGGCGGGACCTGAGTACGAAAGAACTGGCAGCATTCTATGCGGAGCTTTCGCTCAAGATGCCGGAGATCAAAGTTCCGTCCCTGGTGCGTCTTTGGTTCAGGAAACGAAATCCCTTTGCCGGCGCTTTCACGAGATCATCCGTTGAGCGTACATGGCACCGGTGGTATCTCTACCTATGGAATCCTCTGAAGTGGGTTGAGGTATGGGTGTTCGAATGGGTACACGGTTTTCGATTCTTCTCTGATCTTCTTTATGAGGAAGTGGAGAAAGACCCGGATTCATTCTATAGCCTGACTCGAAAATAGGAGTTCTGTTGAGATGGACCCGGTTCAATTGAGATTGATGCTGATCGTAAGCGGATAGAATACTTCATTATTGGATATTCGATGTTCGATATTGTCCGCCGAAGGCGGATGCGCCTCTGGTGCAGAAATTCCCCGAGCGTTAGCGCTCGCTGAATAATGAATATCGAACACTGAATTCCGAATATCGAAGTATGTTCAGTTGAGATTGATACTGATACTGATCGTAAGCGGATAGATGCCGGAGAGGTGAACTGGCGGTTCTTTGCTGTCATGGAGGTCCACGACCCAGGTCGCCACAACGTAGCCGATGACGGCGCTTACTACGCAGTCGGAGGCCCAGTGATAGTCCTGATAGACACGTGAAAAAGCGGTCATCGCTGCCGGGATAAACGCGAGCACCTTCAGTGTTTTGGAATCGACGTTTCTTGATAGCACCGCCGAGAGCGCAAACGCCAGCTGGGTATGTCCCGATGGGAAGGAATGATACCCGTCATCCCAGATCGTAAACGGCTCATACTTTGCCGCCCCTTGATTTGTATACGGTCGTGCCCGTCCAAGAGCGAGCTTCAATGCCGTCGTGATCCCTCCTGAATAAAGAGCTGCCTGCATGATCTCAAATCCAATTTTCTTCGTTGAGCTGTTCTCGGTCAATAATCCATGCAGACCGAATGCACCGGCCGCTATCACGGTGGTATAGTTATCTCCCCAGTACTTGCCGATCTTAATCGACGTGCTGTTGTAATAGCTCCTGTCCTTCATCATCGCATCCCGGACCGGCTGATCGATCTGCATAACCAGAAGTGTACCCGCACCTGCCAATCCGAGCTTCAGCCAATCGTTCCCATTCCAGCGCGTCGGTTGCTTGATGAAATCGACTGTCTCGTTTCCGAATTGCGAGAAGTTGTATGAATTCTGCGCGCGAAGAGATGAGATGCACAGGAGCGGGAGCAGCAGGAAAACAAGAATGCTTCGACGCATAAGCGCTACCTTTGACCAATGGATATCCACATCGTTTACTGTCTCAACATCATCGTATCAACGCCTGCACACAACAATAAAGTCCCTGGACTCGCTGCTAAGATCGAGCCCCTCATAGTCGCCATAGATATGGTCGAGTTTCAGTTTTGACCGGGCGACGAGGTGCTCGAGCTCTTGGCGGAAGAAGAACCTCATCAGCAATTGCCACGATGAGGTCTTCTGTCCGCCTTCTTCATCCCAGGTCAGGGTCATCGTAACTTTGTTGACCTGGCTGATGGGATCAGGTTCTGCGGAGACGACTCTTTTCAGTCTTTTCCCGGGTGCATATTCACCGTCGAAATCTGTTTCGCCTTTAATTCCATTCTGAAGGATCTTCAAGTCGGGGACATAGAGATCGAAGATGAATCTCCCTCCCGGATTCAGGTGATCGTAGATGCTGTTCAGTGCCTGAAGCTGGTCTTCGATATCGATGAGGTGTGAGAAAACGCGAAACGGAGCCACGACGAGATCGAATTTCTGATTCAGATTCAGCGACCGTGCGTCCTGCTGGAACACACGTTTATGATGAGTTGGGTCCAGTTTCCTTTTCAGTTGATCGAGCATCGCGGCGCTGACATCGATACCGTAGATATCAGCCCCCCGGCTCAGAGCATCAAGAAAGAATCGCCCTGTTCCAACACCGACCTCGAGAACCGGGCCCTTCACCGTTAGTATCTCATTGAGGAAGAAGTCACGATCGACTGTTCGGAGATGCGCGTAAATGACGTCATAGAATCGGGCGATAAATTCCGGATATGGATCTTGGTTTCTCATTATTCACTCCATTCAAACGGCAACGCCGTGTGTCTCTACCCAGCCATGCTCGTCGGGAGCTCCGCTCCCGATGACGCTCTGCAGGAATGCTCGTGAGCAGAGCTCACAAACAGCGCGGGGCTGCCACACTTCATTATTCGATATTCCTTGTTCGATATTCGCTATTCACCGGAATAATGCTCGATATTCCCGGCAATATCCAATAACGAATATTGAATA
>JBEKOB010000135.1:0-6770 GCA_049522195.1 Bacteroidota bacterium | reverse complement strand
GAGGAAGCGGCGGGCCGCAGTTTGGGTTGAGTACCGCCTTCCCGCATGGCTCGCGTGCGCAGCGGACTCTCCACGAGGGCGATGTGATCATGGTAGATGGCGGATGCAGTGTGGAGGGATACCAATCGGATGTCACTCGTACCATCGTCTTCGGTAAGCCTTCAGACAAGCAGAGAACTGTATGGGACATCGTGAAGAAAGCTCAATCGGCTGCATTGAAAACGGCTCGCCCCGGCGTTCCCTGTGAAGAGGTCGACCGGGCTGCGCGCAAGGTCATTGAAGATGCCGGGTATGGACCAGGATACAAATACTTCGCTCACCGCCTCGGTCACGGGATCGGCATGGACGGACACGAGTTCCCCTATCTCGTCAAAGAGAACAAGCTTAAGATGCAGCCGGGAATGACCTTCAGTGACGAGCCGGGAATCTATATCTATGGAGAGTTTGGGATTCGGATTGAGGACTGCTTCGTCGTAACGGAAGATGGCAGTCGTTTACTTGGTGGGATGGAGGCGACAGCCATTGACAAGCCGTTCGGAGAGGCGTGAGCCTCCTGAAAGAGGAGTGGAATTTCCAGAACTTAGATCGTATTTTCGGTAGCAGCTTCCTTCTAAAGTGACATGCTTATACCAGCCTTTTGGCGGGCGGACAGTGATAGCGCGTCCGCCCTGCACACATCAGAGTCAATCACCGGTCGGTCTAAGAAAGGCGTTTTCGCTATGAACTGCCCCAAGATCGTGTTCCGCGTCTTCACTGTCATCACGTTTGTATCGTTCCTGCTGCAGGCTCATCCAGTTCTCCCCGCAGCATCTCAGCAAGGTCAAGAAGCAACGAGCAAAGGCACATTCGTGCTAACGCTCGAGAACCAGCAGGTGAGATGCACCGTAGCGTTCAGCGATGGGCGCCTGATCTTAGACCGGCTCGAAGCTCTTCCCGCCCTTGCCTCGGGTAGCCGCGGATCCGCAGCGGCAATTGAAACCGACGCGGATTTCGCTATCGATCTGATGTATACGGCTTGGAATGTTCCCGGGAAGGAGAATAACGCCGACAATCTGATCACGATGACGAAGGCGATGTTCGAGTTTCATTATCAGGAGAATCGGGAATCGGCTGACGGAGCCAAAGAACTGTCGCTGTATTTCAATGGAGTGCACCATACGATACAATTGCGGATGACGTATCGACTTGAGCCGAAGGCTTTCTACATCAAGAGAAATATCGCTCTATTCGATACCAGCGGGCACGGACATTTCGTCCGGTTCCTCTGGCCTCGAGCCGGCGCGATCGGCGGCGTATCGAAGGTTATCAAGCAGGGCGGTTTCGGCCAGCCGGTTGCAGTTCTTGTGAAAGGGGGAGGAGCGTTCTTTGGGACGGAATACCCCGCATCCGACAATCGAATCAATGCCGCGGTTCATGGTATTTACATGTTGAAGAGTGGGGAAGAGTACGGGGACCGGATAGAAAAGAAGTGGCTCCAAAGTGATTGGGCTGTTGAGGGGATTACTCCTGATCCATATGTCAAACTCTGGTTCAACAAGTATCTGAACGACGTACGGATTGCCCCCCTGAGGCCGTTCTCACTGTACAATACGTGGTACGACCTCCGTTCCCCGGAGTATCCACACTGGCCGAAGGAAAATGTGATGAGTGAGCAGACTTCAATGAAGATGGTTGAGATCCTTCGCCGGAACATGATGGAAAAGCATCACATACAGCTTGACGCGTTTGTACTGGATGACGGATGGGATATCTATAAGAGCGATTGGGTGTTGAGAAAGGAACAATGGCCCAACGGTCTGAAACCGCTCGCTGACGAGCTGAAGAAGACAAACACCAGCCTCGGTCTTTGGATAGGGCCGGCCGGCGGCTACTCCTTCCGTCCAGAGCGGTATGGCTGGATGAAGGATCATGAGTACGAGACCGTTGGTGACTGGATGTGTGTTGCAGGGAAGAACTATAGCGCGCTCCTGCGGGAGCGCGTTTCGGATTTTGTGCAGAACGACGGCGTCGGATACTTCAAGTGGGATGGGATTCAGTTCTCCTGCAGCGAGCCGAATCATGGCCATCCGGTTGATGTCTATTCGAGGAGAGCGGTG
Source organism: Bacteroidota bacterium (assembly GCA_049522195.1). Classification (GTDB taxonomy): domain Bacteria; phylum Bacteroidota; class Ignavibacteria; order UBA10030; family UBA10030; genus UBA9647. The sequence goes on along the minus strand of JBEKOB010000135.1, from coordinate 4,674 downwards.
CTGAATTCTGTGGCATCATTGGTCAAAGTTGCTCGTGACAGGAATCCGAATATCTTCCTGAATATTACCTCCGGGACTTGGATCAGTCCATGGTGGGTGAAATATGCGAATACGGTCTGGATGCAGGGAGCGGACTACGGTTTTGCCGATGTCCCCTCAATCAGCTCACGGGATGGCTCGATCACGTATCGCGATTTTGTTCTCTATGAGGATTGGAAACTCAAAGGGCTCTGGTTCCCGATCGCAAACATGATGACTCACGGGATTATTAAAGGCAAGAACTTCTCTGTCGGAAATGCGGCAGAACCGCTCGACAAGTTCACCGACGATGTGCTGCTGTATTTTGCACGGGGTGTGGCAATGTACGAGCTCTACATCTCTCCCGATATTCTTTCTGAAGGCGAGTGGACCTCCATTTCACGATCGATGGCATGGGCGCGCAAGAATTTCGATGTTCTCATGAATACAGAACTCACCGGTGGAAACCCGATGAAGGGCGAATCTTATGCCTACGTTCACTTCAAAGGGAAAAGGGGCATCATCGCAGCCCGGAATCCGGTGATGGAGGCCTCGAAAGTCGAAGTCGAGCTCGCGGTTTCTCAGGGGCTCGATCCCAAAGCGTCATCCCTGGTATTGCAGCGTCTCTATCCAACACGCTGGACCTCGACGAAGCTCTTCAAAGCCGGCGATAAGATCACACTTCCGCTGGATGGATTTGAAACGGCTGTATATGAGCTCTTTCCCCTGAACGAGGCGACTGAACCGCTGCTCGCAGGGGCGAACTACGATGTTGTAGGACAGGAGAATTCATCATGGAAGCTCGCGGTACACTCTGCATCGCAGGATGTCAGGATCCTGAATCCATCGGTGCTCAAGTCGAACTCGGATGTTTCGACTTCCATTCGCGAATTCCAAAAGGGACTGACAAAAAGCCGGCCGGTGGAAATTGTCCGGGATGCGAAGATTGATGGTTCCGGAAGCTCCAACGGAAAAGTGACACTCCAGTTTGCTGCCGCAGAGAACATCTCAGATGCCATGGTAGCCGTCCTTCTCGCACAAGACAACTCTACGAAGACAAAAACACCATTGAAGGTGACTACGCAGGTCGATGGTCAGGATGCAAAAGTGTCCACCGAACACCAGGAGGGAAAGTCGCAGTGGTACACTGTTGCCGTAACTCCTGGCAAGCACACACTCACGATGAACATTGTGCCGGCGAAAGACAGTCTCTCCTGGCAGGGAAAAGCGACGGTCTGGTTTGTTGCGAAGCAGATGCAGAGTTCAAAGACTATTGAGATTGCTCTCAAGGAGACGCCCCAGGAGCGATCTCTGCCTCCGGTCGTCTGGTCAGCGGGTGAGGAACGCAAAAACGTGAGAGTGGGCGAACTGAAACTCGCCACGTCAAAATCAAAGTAACGGTGAGAGGTGTGAAAGTAATGATATCGTATCATCGGAGAATGAAGGCACACACCCCTTACATCCCCTCTCCCTCAACGCATTCCGCCCCACAGAGGGGACTGTCAGAACTGGTGCCCGAGATCAAAGCGTCCCCTCTTGAGCGCTGGGTAGCGGGACGAGAGAGGGGAGCAGAGGGGTGTGTGCTTTTTCACTTTTGGACCTCATAAACGATCATTCAAAACTAGACACTAGCCACTAGTTTACAACAGGTGCTCATGAGCGATCAACTATCAGATCATCGCGATGCTCTCCTGAAGCTCTCGCATGAGTTGGGGCGTGAAGACAGAGGGTGGGCGATTCTCGGCGAAGGAAATGCGTCGACGCGGATCGACACCGAAAGCTTCATCGTCAAGGCGAGCGGCAGCAGCCTCGGCACCCTCCGCAAGGAGGACCTTGTCCAATGTAAATCTCTGCAGCTGTTGAGTCTCATGGACAGGCGCGGTGCGACCGATCAGGAGGTCGACTCGGCACTGTATGCAAGCCGAATGGGAGAGGATGCGAAGAAGCCTTCGGTTGAAGCTATCTTCCATGCCTATTTGTTGAGCCTGCCAGGCATTTCTTTCGTCGGCCACACACACGCGCCGGCGGTCAACAAGGTGCTTTGCTCGCGCAGGGCGAGAGAATTTGCAGCGAAAAGAATTTTTCCAGACGAGGTTATCTGTTGCGGAAGCGAATCGGCCTTTATCCCGTACACAGACCCCGGTCTGAAGCTTGCTCAAGCCATTAAAAAGACCACTGAATCATACTACAAACGAAAAAGGATCTATCCTCGGGTTATCGTACTTCAAAACCACGGTATCATCACGATCGGTGGAACGACGCAAGCCGTGCTCGCCGCAATGATGATGGCTGAAAAGGCTGCATCGATCTGGCTGGGAGCTGCCACGCTGGGGGGACCTGTCTTCATGACAAAGCAACAGGTCGACCGGATTGCTTCCAGGCAGGACGAAGAGGTTCGTCGTCGTGCGATGAATATCTGAGGTTTAAGGAGAGAATAGTGGAAACGCGAAAGTCGTATCGGTTTGTGAACTATCTTTGGGATGATGGTGTTGCTGGAAAGCTTGACCCCGTTGGACAACTGATCTATCGCTCAAATTTGCTCGGAACCGATCAACGAATCACAAATACAGGAGGCGGCAATACGTCGGCGAAGGTGAATGAGATCGATCCGCTGACCGGCCTTTTGGCGGAGGTTCTCTGGGTCAAGGGCTCAGGCGGGGATCTCAGAACGTCGACGAAGGAGAACTTCTCCTCGTTGTATCAGGAAAAGCTCCTCGCGCTGCAACCGAAATACGTGAGGACGGAGAAGAAAGGTCCGAAGACGGACATCGAGGATTCCATGGTGGGGATGTATCCCCACTGCACGTTCAATCTGAACCCTCGTGCGCCGTCAATCGACACGCCGCTTCATTCATTTATCCCGCATAAGCATGTCGACCACATGCATCCAAACGCGGTCATAGCGATCGCGGCGGCAAAGAATTCCGAGAGATTGACGCGGGAGATCTTTGGCGAGGACATCGTGTGGACAGGCTGGCAGCGTCCGGGATTCGATCTCGGCTTGAAATTACAGGAGATCTGCAAGCAGTATCCGAAGGCCAAAGGCGTGCTCCTCGGCCAGCATGGGATCATCAACTGGGCCGATGACAGCCGTGCGTGCTATGACCTCACACTTGATCTGATTGAAAAGGCGGCTGCGTTCATCGATGCACGGGATAAGAAGGAAAAGACATTTGGCGGACAGAAATACCACTCACTCGATCCGCAGAAGCGACGCGAAGCATTCGTCCAGATACTCCCTTGGCTCCGTGGGCAGGTCAGTCAGCAGAAGCGATTTATCGGAACGATACAGGATGACGACACGATGTTGCGATTCGTCAACAGCGTCGATGCTACGCGGCTCGCTGAACTGGGGACATCGTGTCCGGACCATTTCCTCAGAACGAAGATCAGACCGCTTTATGTCGACTGGAACCCGGCTGAGGAGAATCTGGATCAGCTCAAGAAAAAACTGGCCGACGGGTTGGCCCAGTATCGGAAGGACTACGCCAGCTACTACAGCCGCTGCAAGCATTCTAACTCGCCTGCCATGCGTGATGCCAATCCGACCGTGATTTTGATTCCCGGCCTTGGAATGATTGCCTGGGGGAAAGACAAGAGCGAATCGCGTGTGACGGCTGAGTTTTACAACTGTGCAGTCGATGTCATGCGGGGCGCAGAAGCAATGGATGAGTATATCCCGCTTCCGCAGCAGGAGGCGTTCGAAATCGAATACTGGCTCCTCGAAGAGGCGAAGCTCAAGCGCATGCCTCCCGAGAAAGAACTCGCACGTCAGGTTGTGGCGGTCATTGGTGCCGGAAGCGGGATCGGGAAAGAGATCGCTCATCGTGTCGTGAAGGAGGGGGCGCACGTCGTGTGCGCAGACGTTAACGCCGATGCAGCGAAAGCAACGGCGAAGGAGATCACCGACAAATTCGGGCTCGGCATCGGTGTCGCGGGTACAGGTATTTCAAATTGCGGTCCGGCTATCGGCCTTCCCACGGATACAACCAAACGTTCCGCGATCAAATCAATGCTGGATGACATCATTATTGCCTATGGAGGCGTTGATGGGGTGGTCGTCACAGCAGGAGTGTTTGTTCCGCCGGATAGTACGGGACACATACCCGACGAAAAATGGGCGCAAACATTTGCCGTCAATGTGACCGGTGTTTACCTGGTCGCAGATGAGGCGGGGAAGATCTGGAAAGATCAGGGTCTGAATGGGAGTCTCATCGTAACGACCAGCGTGAATGCAGTTGTTCCGAAGCAGGGAAGCCTTGCGTACGACACAAGTAAGGCAGCCGCGAATCACCTGGTGAGGGAATTGGCATTGGAACTGGCGCCGCTGGTCCGTGTAAACGGAGTCGCTCCTGCCACGGTCGTTGAGGGGAGTGCGATGTTCCCTCGTGACAGGGTTATTGGATCGCTTGCAAAATACAAGATCCTCTATTCGGAAGGGGATAGCGATGACATGCTTCGCTCGCGGTTGGCACAGTTTTATGCGCAGCGGACGATGTTGAAACAGGCGGTCACGCCGGCAGATCAGGCCGAGGCCGTGTTCCTGCTCCTCAGTAGTCGATTGGCGAAGACGACCGGTCAAGTCCTGAATATTGATGGTGGATTGCAGGAGGCGTTTTTGAGATGAATTCTCTAAGATCGCAAATTGCGATCTTA
>JBEKOB010000134.1:0-6793 GCA_049522195.1 Bacteroidota bacterium | reverse complement strand
TTGCCGTGCTCTTTCTGATAGGGTGGGGTATCTATTCGATGCTCTCCATCCCTATCGACGCAATTCCTGATTTGAGCGATGTGCAAGTCATCATCTATACGGAATATCCGGGTCAATCGCCGCGTATTGTCGAGGATCAGGTAACCTACCCTCTTACAACGGCTATGGTCTCCGTGCCCGGATCGAAAGTGGTTCGCGGATATTCGTTTTTTGGTTACTCGCTTGTGTATGTCATCTTCGAAGATGGGACTGACCTGTATTGGGCGCGCAGCCGGGTACTGGAGTATCTGAACTACGCGCAGAAGCGGCTGCCGTCCAAGGTGGTCCCGACTCTTGGACCGGATGCAACCGGCGTCGGTTGGATCTATATGTATACACTCAAGTCCGACAAGCATTCATTGCAGGAGCTTCGTTCGTACCAGGATTGGTATCTCAAGTATGGACTGACCACGGTGAGCGGTGTCGCCGAGGTGGCGAGCATAGGCGGATATGTGAAACAGTATCAGGTAACAGTGGATCCGACGAAACTCCTCGCCTACAGGGTTCCGCTGAACATGGTCGAGATGGCCATCAAGAACTCTAATAACGACGTCGGCGGTGAAGTCATCGAAATGGGGGAGACGGAGTTCATGGTTCGGGGACTTGGCTACATCAAGTCGATCGATGATGTCAAAAACATCCCCATCATGGTAGATAAGAAGGACGGGACGCCGGTGTATGTAAGGGATATGGCTGACGTGACCATAGGTCCGATGATGCGGCGCGGCCTTGCTGAGAGCAATGGCGAGGGAGAAGTCGTCGGCGGAATCATCGTCATGCGATATGGCCAGAACGCCCTCCAGGTTATTGAGAATATCAAGAAGAAGCTCGAGATCCTGAAGCAGGGTCTCCCTGATGACGTCAAAATCGAACCCGCATATGACCGTTCAGGGCTGATCGAACGGGCAATCGAGACATTGAAAGAAAAGCTGACGGAAGAAATCATCATTGTTGCACTTGTCTGCATCATCTTCCTTCTGCATGCTCGCAGCTCCTTTGTCGCCATCTTCACGCTCCCGACGGCGATCCTGATGGCCTTTATCGTGATGAAAATGCAGGGGATCAACGCGAATATCATGTCGCTGAGTGGCATTGCGATAGCCATTGGTGCTATGGTGGATGCCGCGATTATCATGATCGAAAACGCCCACAAACATATTGAGCATGAGGTCTTGAAACCACTGGAAGAGCGGCGGGATCACTGGCAGGTGATTCTCGATGCGTCGAAAGAAGTAGGACCTGCGCTATTTTACTCGCTGCTAGTGATTACGGTATCGTTCATACCTGTGTTCACACTGGAAGCCCAGGAAGGACGGTTGTTCAGGCCGCTGGCATTTACCAAGACGTACTCGATGGCAGCTGCGGCGATCTTGTCGATTACTATTGTTCCCATTCTGATGGGGTACTGGATCCGGGGAAAAATTCTTCCTGAGGAAAGGAATCCTATAAATCGCTTCCTCATCAAAATCTACACTCCGGTTGTTGACTTTGTACTCAAGCACAACAAATGGATCATTGTTGCTGCTCTCGTGGTGCTCGGTATCACTGTATTCCCATTCAATAAGCTTGGCTCGGAATTCATGCCGCCTTTGTACGAAGGCGATCTCCTCTATATGCCAACGACGCTTCCAGGAATGTCGATCACCAAAGCGAAGGAGTTGTTGCAGCAAACGGACAAGATCATTCGGCAATTTCCAGAGGTTCATCATGTGTTCGGGAAGATCGGTCGTGCGGAAACGGCAACCGATCCCGCTGGCTTGGATATGATCGAAACGACAATTATGCTGAAGCCCGAAAGCGAGTGGCGACCGGGAATGACCACGGCGAAGCTCATCGACGAGATGGACCGCGCAATTCAATTCCCCGGGCTTACGAATGCATGGACAATGCCGATTAAAACACGAACCGACATGCTGAGCACCGGGATCAAGACACCGGTTGGGATCAAGATCTCCGGGCCGGACCTGAACAAGTTGCAGGAGATCGGCAAGGAAGTTGAGGCGGTCATGCGGACTGTTCCAGGTACGTTGAGCGCTTTCGCTGAACGGGCGGTGGGAGGTAATTATCTGGATTTCGATATCGATCGTAAAGAAGCAGCCCGATATGGGTTGACAGTTGGGGACGTCGAGAATGTCATTGAATCGGCTATGGGGGGTATGAGTGTCACGAACACGGTGGAAGGGCTTGAGCGCTACACCATCAACCTGAGGTACAGCCGCGAACTTCGGGACAACCTTGATGCATTAAAGCGGGTGCTCATTCCAACGCCGACGGGGGAGCAGATACCGATCACACAGGTGGCCACGATCACTCCACGCAAGGGTCCGATGGTTGTGCGAAGTGAGGACGCGCGTCCAAATGCGTGGGTGTATGTTGACATCAAGGACATCGATATTGGAACGTACGTCCAGAATGCAAAGAGGACGGTTGCAGAGAAGATCAAGATGCCGCCCGGCTACAACATAATCTGGAGTGGTGAGTATGAGTACATGCAGCGTGCACAGCAACGTTTGATGTATGTCATACCCATGACGCTGTTCATTATTTTCGTGATCATCTATCTCAACACCCGGTCGGTGACGAAGGTGGCCATCATATTCCTCGCAGTTCCATTCTCTCTGGTGGGGACGTTCTGGTTCCTTTACTTCCTCGGTTACAACCTCAGTATTGCCGTTTGGGTGGGAATCATAGCCCTTGCCGGCCTCGATGCAGAGACGGGAGTCGTGATGCTCCTCTATCTTGACCATGCCTTCGATGAATGGAAGCAAAAGGGTATGATGAGGGGATTGAAAGATCTCAAAGAGGCAATTCATCACGGGGCGGTGAAACGGGTGCGGCCAAAAATCATGACGGCGTCGGTTATCATCGCAGGCCTTTTGCCGATTATGTGGAGTCATGGGTCCGGGGCAGACATTATGAAGCGGATCGCTGCTCCAATGGTGGGAGGAGTCGTTACCTCCGTGCTGCTGGAATTGGCGATCTATCCGGTTATCTACTTCCTCTGGAAGAGTTGGAGTTTAAGAAAGGAAGCCAAGTCGGAAGGAAGAGTTCTTGAAAACTAATACACTCATCAAGGATCACATTCTCGAACCAACAGGAGACGTAATCACACGAAGATAAACAATATTCTCGCTGTTGGCGCGTGGTTGGCGATTTTAGGACAGTTGTCCATACTTGTACGATGGACAAGTTGGATTGGTGAGACCTCCTTCTTTACTTGGACGTTTCAATGTCATGAAGCTTCCGCAGGTCTACCCGGATCACGCCGTCCGAGGTCGTGAACATGTCTCCAAATTTCGCCCCCCAGACGACTTCGTCATGTTTATATGACGACCTGACGTGCACCGACTGAGAGGAGGTTTCTTCTATGCCGGACAAGAGTACAATGAACTCGGCGTCAGATGCCGCGAGCTGCTCTCGAGTGACATCTCGCAAAGGACTGGCTTCGTCAATTGGATGAACGACCACCCAATGAAGCGGGAAAAGCTGCACGTCGCTGCGCTCGAGCTTTAATTCGTGGAATTTGCGCGATCTCTTGGCCTGGTGCTCCTCCATCCGGCTGAGCACGACTGTTGCCTGCACTTCGACAAGCTGGTTGTTGCGCGAGTTCACAATCCTGAACTCAAAAGCAGTCATGTCCTTGTACGGGGCAATCACGGCTCTTTCGCTGAAAACGATCTTTGCATTCGGTCGCGAGAATCTTGCAAAAACCAATCCTGTCGCAAGCGCGAAACCAAGTCCGCCAATGAGTGCCTGTATCGTGACAAGGAAATTAGCGGCAAAGCCCGATGGACTGAGGCCGCCGTAACCAATTGTGGCGAGTGTCTGCACGCTGAAGAAAAACGCTTCGAGAAATCGATCACCATAGGCGGCGGCACGTGATCCGGCCAGGGCACCTGGGCCGCATAGGAAATATCCAATGGCAAAAAGTAGGTTTGTGCTGAAATAGAACGCGATGAGCAGAAGAAAGAATCTCCCCCATGACATCGTCAGAAGTGCATGATAGACGCTCAGGGATCGGAAGAACGAGAACCCGGTCCTGGAGACATTAAAAGATCCATCGCGATTGACAAAACGTTCATGGCTTTGCTGAAGGACTCTCGACCCGAATCCGAGATCTCGGTTGTTATCCTCCTGCCGCTCTTGAGTATGTGATCGCCTGCGAATCATCCGTGTTGATGTTCCATCCTAAATGAGAATTCCTTATCGCTTATGAATGATGAGATCAAAAACGTCCTTGATCCCAAGTGAATAATGAGTCAGGAACGGTTCTCCATACTGTACGCCGATGCGTTGGCCATAGTATTTCGCACGGGTCTCAATGGTCTCAAGAAATTCAGGGGTGCTGAGTTTCGTTTCGGGTTCTTTGCTTTGAGGATTGAAGAACTGAGACGTATGAGCTCTGACCGCTTTCATCTTTGTCTCATACGAATCGGTGACGTCGACGATGAATGAATAATCGAATTCATGCCATTGCATGAACTCGAAGTAGTGGTGCGGTCGGTGCGGTAACTGTTTTTCGCCACCCAGCGAGGTGTTTAGTTTCTGGAGCCCTGCATAATACCATGCCTCTTTGCACAGATGATGCGTGTGTACATGATCGGGGTGCCTCTCGACAGAATGGGGGATGATAAGAATGGTCGGCTTGAGTTCTCTTATCAGGACGATGAGTTTCTGGACGTTCGCTTTGTTCACTTCGACGTTGCCGTCTGGTATACGAAGATTACGCCTGGTCTTCACTCCGAGGATGTGTGCAGCCTCTTGTGCTTCTTTGGCCCGGATCTCTTTTGTGCCCCTCGTTCCCAACTCCCCTTGTGTAACATCGGCAAGTGCGACTGCGTAACCTTGCTTGACGAGTTTGGCGATTGTTCCACCACACGACAGTTCAATATCATCCGGATGGGCGCCGATGGCGAGGACATCAATTTGCATGGTTCTCCTTTTTGGCAATGATGAAAAAATATACCCATCACTCACTTGAAAGACAAGGTCATAGGTTCGGACCTGTGCACGAGCGCAGTCCGAATGCCAGGAGAACAATATGAGGAAAGAAGAAGTGCCTCGAACTTACTCAATCCCGTAGAATTCCGCTCAAATTCTGAATGCTCGTCTTGCTTGTGCAATTCGAACATTGTTCGTGCGACGGAGCGCAATGTTTCCTATATTCAGGGAGAAAGGGATTCTGGAAGTCTTTCTTCATGCCACCAGAGAAACAGGTCATATCGGTTACAGATATCACCCGCCAGATCAAGATGTCGCTCGAACAGCGCTTTCTGAGGGTCTGGATCCAGGGGGAGATCTCCAATTTCAAGCAGCACACGTCGGGCCATTTGTACTTCACGCTCAAGGACGAAGGAGCTCAAATTTCGGCCACAATGTGGCGCAGCAGAGCCTCTGGACTTCTTTTTACACCCGAGGACGGCATGAAGGTGATTGCCCGTGGCGGGATTACCGTCTATCCACCCCGGGGGAGCTACCAGATTGATGTTGAGCAGCTGACACCTGTCGGAATCGGGGAACTTCAGATAGCGTTCGAGCGTCTGAAACAGAAACTCGCAGCCGAAGGATTGTTTGACGAAGCGAGAAAGCGCCCGCTGCCTTCATTCCCGGAGAGAGTAGGAATCATCACCTCCGAGACTGGTGCGGCGCTGCAGGACATACGGACGGTGCTGTCCCGCAGATTCCCTTGCGTCGAAATCATCCTGAGGCCGGTTCGCGTACAGGGAGCGGGTGCATCTGACGAGATCGCGCAGGCGCTGAAAGAAATGAATCAATACGGAAACGTAGATGTCATTATAGTCGGTCGCGGGGGTGGTTCGCTTGAAGACCTTTGGGCATTCAATGAAGAGGTCGTTGCACGAGCGATCGCTGCATCTGGAATCCCCGTTGTGAGCGCGGTGGGACATGAGATAGATTTCACGATTGCTGACTTCGTTGCAGATCTACGCGCGCCGACTCCCTCTGCAGCCGCCGAGTTGATCGTCCCTGATCGGCTCGAGCTTCTTGAAGTTATTCGCAACAATGAGTATACTATGAGGCAATCGCTCGCGCAAATGATGACGACGTATCGCGAACGTATTCGAAGCATCGTCTCGAGTTACGCGTTCAATAGACCAAGAGACCTGATTCGTGAATTTGTGCAGCGCATAGACGAACTTCAACGGGCCATCGGCACTCACTTTGCACATCGGTACGAAACAACGACGACGGATGTTGAGTCTTTGGCAAGGAGGCTGGTTGCAGTAAGCCCGGGAAACATCCTGAAACGTGGATATGCCATCGTGCGGAAGGGAGAAGCGATCGTGACGCATGCGAAGGAACTGAGGCCGAAAGACGAACCTGTGATAGAATTTCAGGACGGGAAAGTCGCTACAAAGGTGCAATGATGGGGACAAAGAAGCCGCAAAAAAGCTCATTCGAGAACTCGCTCAAGCGGTTGGAGGAGATCGTCGAGTCTCTCGAGCAAGGGAAAGTCTCACTCGATGAAGCGGTGGGACTCTACGAAGAGGGGATACAACTCTCGAAAGAGTGTGCGGGGAAGTTGAAAGCGACCGAGCTCAAGATAAGAAAGCTCGCAAAATCAGCGGGCGGGGATTTTGAGGTCACAGATCTGGACCAAGAATGAGCGATACGCATTTGAATTTTAAATTTCTGGACAAAATCAATTATCCGGAAGATCTTCGCAAGCTGGAACTGAAGAACCTTCCGGCAGTATGCGCAGAAGTGCGTGAGTTTCTGATCGACTCGGTGTCGA
>JBEKOB010000133.1:0-7011 GCA_049522195.1 Bacteroidota bacterium | reverse complement strand
CAAACGGGCCAATGTGTCTCTTTCACCGAGACTCAAATGACGATATGATGTCTGTTTCATGCACCTAGGATACTAAATCATCGGACACCATCCCAGGTGTTGCACTTCCTTGTAGAACTCGTGACTTAGGATTTTGGTCTTCTTTCGTATTTCGAGATTAGGATTTCGTGCTTCTGAGAGGAACCTCCTAGATGAGTTGCGCAACACCGACCGACACAAAGAGCGCGCGTGGCTGGGCGAACCGGTAGGTGAAATCGAACCGGAAGAAGGTCAGTATACGACTGATGCCGATGCCTGCCTCGGAATACCAACCGTTTGTCGTTGTGCCAAATGGAAGCGCCTTCGGGCTCCACGTCTGTGCAGCGGTCCCGTAGAGAATAAGCTCAACGCTGTTCTTGTAGAGATAGGGAATGTTGAGCATCAGAAATGGTGTGCTTCGGAAATTGTGCTCGATGGTGAATGTGACAAACCGTTGGCCGGTGAACTCTTTTATTCCTCCCCCGCGAAGCACACCCAGAGGTCCCACTCCATCGTACCGTGATTCGAGGCTGAATATCCTCTGCGTCGGAACGGATCCCGCCCCGATGCCAGCAGCGAGTTTGAGATTCAGCGTGGGGGGAAACAATAGCCGGGACGAATAGGTGTTGATCCGCGCTTCTCCATGGACGATCGCTCGTGTGAAATCGTACGTGCTCGACAGAATATCCGGATTTGAATGTTCGATTTCGAGTTCCCCGAAGTTGGATGCTACCAGGCCGAACGGGACCGGCTCATCGCCGTATCGTACCCGGAGATTGAGGCTTCTCATTGTCCCATCCTGAATCCGCGGATTCGGGCGGAACGGCTTGTTCTTCTCGAAGATACTGAAGTCAGTCAGTTTGATCGCGGTCGCTTCATCTTCATTCTGATATTCCATTCTCAATGACAACCGCCGCAGCGGCTTCGCTTCAATGAACGCTCGCCACCCTTCGGTGTAGTAGTAATCCCGGTAATCGACCTTGGTCAGCAAAGCGGCAAGTGCTATGGCAAATGACGGATAATAGCCGTCATCCGGGATGTGATCGAACCCCTTGTATCCCTCAGCACCAAACTTCCATTTGCGGGCGGCATCGAGGAACACCGAGGACCCAAGTTTGAACTTCGGCTTTTGGTCCGCGAACCCATATCCCGCCGACCCGGAAAGAGTGAGACGGTTGCTGAAAACACTGTCACGTGAATAGTCGACGCCGAGGAAAAGTCCTTCCACACGATTAAACCGAACATCCGCATGGCTTAAAAACTCGAACGTTGGTCCCGAAAGAGCAGCAAGAGGTCCGGACGGCTTGAACTGCTTGTCGAGGGTTTGCGTGCTATCGAGAGTCTTATACGCATGCTGCTCTTCGTGTGTGAGGGGCAATACGTCGTGCTGGGCCCAAAACAGCGAATCGAATGTTTTTGCTGTCGGCAACTCGGTGATGGGCTTCTTCTTGAAGATCGAATCCGCGAGGACCCGGTTGATGCTGTAGTCGTAGAGTACCGATGCTTGCTCGACGACGATTTTCGGGAACGAGAATCCAGCGAGGCTGATTTCGAAGCCTCCCTTCAATCGTACGTCCATCGGCATCCAGTACCGGTTTTCGTAAAGACCAAATTGCTGCGAGTAGTGGAGATCCAGGCCCGAAATAAATGGGATCGTGAACGCTTCATTCGGCGCAATATCGACACCGACGAGCGCATAGATGTCGCCGACAACGTCGATCTTCCCTTTGAACAGCGGCGCGATGCGGGACTTGGGAATGATCCAGATCGTGTAGACCGGCTTGTCATCACGCACCCTGGTTCTTTCAAGCTTGAAATCATAGTAGTCAAATGCTTCGGGAGACGTTGGTCCTACAAACTTGTAGCCGACAAAAAACACATCATCGTCATAGAAGTTCACGACAGAGCCGCCGACGGCGATGTTTCCCGTGCCCGGGATGTTTTCTGTGCGCCGCTTTTGCTTGACGACCTCCCTCAGCGTGTCTCCTTTTTGCCAGTACCCCGTTGTGTACGATTCCGCAATCATAGCGATGCTCGTATCGCGCCGCAAGACCATTCGTGTGAACGCGTCGAATTCGTACGACTTCAGCGTCTCAGTCCACCGTTTCTTGTATTCGATGACCTTGCGCATGATTGCCATCGCAGGATCCTCACTGGTAATGACGACCTCCGCCATTTGGATCGCCGTCGGCTGGAGCGCGGGGTTGTATTCGATCAATCGGTCGAGAGAGACGCGAAGTGTGTCAGAACGATAGCCGATGAAACTGTAGACAATGGTGTATTCCCCCTGATCGAGAGAGAGCCTGTAACCCCCCACGGCATTCGCAACGGTCCCCTTCGACGTCCCCAGCACGCGGATGTTTGCAGATGGAAGGGGCGTCTGTGTCACGCCGTCGCGCACAGTCCCGGAGATCGTCATAACCTGGGATGCAGAAACGTCGACAATCAGGAGTAGTAGAAATGCGGAGAGGTGAAGCCGCGTTGTCATAACAGGATTTCGGTATCGATATGGTTATTTGAAGATGTAACGCAATTCTTATCGCGAGGTTGCAGTTTTCAGCCGATGTTCAAACAAAAAGACCGCCGGTGTATTGGCGGTCGCAAAGACGACAATCTAATTTAATAAAAGAAGTTGAACCGCACTCAGCCAACTGAGGATTCATCTGAACGACCTTGAGTCGCCCCAAGCACGATTTCCGCGACATCCTTTACGACAACGTGGCCGGATGCCTCTTTCGCCTTGACACCATCAGTCAACATCGTCATGCAGAAGGGGCATGCGGTCGCGATGACGCTTGCATTCGTCGCGAGAGCCTCTTCTGTCCGCTCGATGTTAACGCGCTTTCCTTCCTTCTCTTCCATCCACATCCTTCCGCCTCCGGCTCCGCAGCAGAACCCTTTGCTTCGTGACCTGCTCATTTCAGCGAGCTCGAGGCCGGGAACAGATTCGAGAATCTCCCGCGGCTGGTCATAGACGTCGTTGTACCGGCCGAGGTAGCAGGAGTCATGGTACGTGATCCTCGCGGCTTCCTCCTTTGTGAGCTTCAATTTCCCTTCATTCAACAGCCGCACAATGAAATCCGTGTGGTGCATCACCGTGTAGTTGCCACCGAACTGCGGATACTCGTTCCGGAGCGTGTTGAAACAGTGCGGGCACGCGGTGACGATTGATTTCACCTTATAGCTGTTCAGTGTTGCGATGTTCTCTTTTATCAGTGTCTGCGCCAGATACTCGTTCCCCAGCCGCCTGGCGGAATCTCCCGTGCATTTCTCCTCCACTCCAAGGATGGCAAACGAGACTCCAGCCTGCTGAAGCAGTCTCGCAAAGGATTGAGTCACCTTGATGTAGCGGCTGTCAAACGCACCCGCACATCCCACCCAGAACAACACATCCGCATCAGGCTTTTGCTGGATGGTGGGAATATTCAATCCCTCTGCCCATTCAGCCCGGCTGGAAGGAGGAAACGCCCATGGGGAGGAGTTGTTTTCGAGATTCCGAAAAACCACCTGCACTTCAGGCGGGAAGTTCGATTCCATCAACACCAGGCTCCGGCGCATCTCGACGATTGCATCGACGTGTTCGATATTCACCGGGCACTCTTGCACACATGCCATGCACGTGGTGCAGGCGAACAGCTCCTCCGCCGAGATGTAATCATGAATCAGCGTTTTCTGAAGCGGATGCTTCTCTCCTTCACCGGACGATTCAGGAGCCTTCTCGCCGGCAAGCACAAGCGGAGCTTTTTCCTCGAGGCGTTGCCTGATGTCCATGATGATCTTCCGCGGGGAGAGAAGCTTGCCGGTGGAATTCGCAGGACAGGCCGCGCTGCAGCGACCGCATTCGGTACAGGTGTATCCATCGAGCAGCTGCTTCCAGGTCAAGTCCTCGACATCCGCCGCCCCGAACTTTTCCACATTCTCCGCCTCAAGATTGATCGGCTTCAGCGCCCCGCGCGGTTTCAGGCCGGAGAAGTATACGTTCGGAACCGACGTCAGAACGTGGAGATGTTTTGAATACGGGAGATAATTGAGGAACAGGAGAACAATTCCGATATGCGTCCACCAGAAGACGTCGAACCAAACCTGCAGCGCCGTTGGTGCAACGGAGACGAACAGCGGCATGAACAGACTTGAGAGAAAGCGGCCCCCGGTCGTTTGCGCTCCATCGAGAACCATCCGCGTCGCATTCTGCCCGAGCATGCTGATCATAATAAACAAGATCATCGACAGAATGAAGGTCGCGTCAGCCTGGCTGTGCCCCTCGAGCTCCAGCCGCTTTGGTCGAATGATCGCACGCCGGTAAAATGCGACGAGAACCGCAATAATAACGAGACCTCCAAAGAGATCCTGCATGAATGCGAGCGGTTCGTACAATCCTCCGAGGAATCGGAATGAGAACCCATGCACAATCCCTTCGCCGATCGACTCGAGAACAGCCGTCAGCAGCACAAGAAAGCCCCAGAAGATGAACGCGTGCATCGTGCCGGCAAACGGATCGCGGAGTATCTTCGATTGTCCGATCGCCACGACGAGCATTCTTTTGAGCCTCGTCCCCGGGGAATCGAATCTGTCGTCGGGCAGTCCGAGCCTCAGGTGTCGGATCAGGCGCCGGACGCTGAAAGCGAAGTACGTAAGCGCAGCGGCGAACACAAGAAGAAAAACATAATTCTTCGTCGTCATTCGGTCTTCCCCTCAGCAGACGCAGACTGAATCCATGATCGTCACTGCCTCACCGGCAACGCTCACTTGTTTCACGCCGTGACCGGTCACGCGCAATCGAATCTTCACCCTTCCTCTCCGGCCCATATCGTCCCCCTGTTCTCCAATAAATTCCATCCGGCCGTCCGGGAGCAGAAACGAGGGGATCGGG
Source organism: Bacteroidota bacterium (assembly GCA_049522195.1). Taxonomy (GTDB): domain Bacteria; phylum Bacteroidota; class Ignavibacteria; order UBA10030; family UBA10030; genus UBA9647. The sequence goes on along the minus strand of JBEKOB010000133.1, from coordinate 2,123 downwards.
AAATCCCTTCGAATTGCATGCAGGTAAAGATAGACGCCGAGCGGACCGTTGGCCGATCCGGTTACAGGGTCTTCCACGATTCCCACGGCGGGCGCATAAAACCGTGAGTGCACCGCCGAGCTTTGTTCGATCGTCTCGAGCGTGAACACGCTGATCCCCAGAGTCCTGCTGGCCCTCGTGAACGCGTCGAGCTTGCCGAGGTCCGGCTTCAGATTCCGGATCGTCGACAGTTTCTTCAGGGGAAGATAGAGATACGATTGAGAGACGTACGGGAGATCCGCCTGCACGTCGGACGAGCGAATGCCGAGCGCATCGAGGAGGGATGAAGGGACGGTCTTATGCAGTCGGAAGCGGGGTAGCGGCAGTTGAAACTCAACGATTGTCCCGGAGAATTTCTTATCTACAACGATTCCAAGAACTCCGCTTTTTGTTTGAAGCCGGAAATGATAGACGCCCGGCCGCTTCATCCCGTGCATGCCTTCTTCCGCCAGAGCATGAAAGCTTGCGATCGTCGCATGGCCGCACAGAGGCACTTCGGCTGCCGGTGTGAACCAGCGGATCTGAATATCGGCCCCCTTGATGGTCGGAGGCAGAAGGAACGCCGTCTCCGAGAGGTTCATCTCGCTCCCGATCTTCTGCATCAACGAGTCGCTCATTCCACGGGCGTCCAGCACAACTCCCGCCGGATTGCCGGTAAACGGTTCCGTGGTGAACGCGTCGACATGTTTCATCTTGTATGATTTCACGGTTCGTTTCCTTTCCCTCATTTACATCGGGGTGCACAGAATAATTCACAATCCCATAATTTGAACAACGATCTCCCGGTCCCGTGGCCGGTTGTCGTGATCGATGAGGACAATCTGCTGCCATGTGCCCAGCAAGAGTTCCCCATGCGAAAGCGGGACCGAAAGAGACGGCCCCATAACCGCAGCTCGTACATGTGAAAAGCCGTTCCCATCATGCCACGTATCATCGTGGTGATACCGGCTTCCGTGCGGAGCAAGCCGATCGAGCGCTTCCGGTATGTCTTTTTTCAGCCCGGGTTCGAATTCCGTCGTCGTAATCGAAGCTGTCGAGCCCGTCACGAAAACCGTAACGAGTCCCTCCTTGAGACCGGACCTTGAAACGACGGCGGCGACCTCTTCGGTAATATCGCATACCTGCGAGTTGCCCTTCGTAGACACCGATATGCGGCCTGTGATTACTTCCATAAGCGCAACGCAGTCAGAGTTTTCTGATCTTTGATGAAGAAGAGCCGGCGTCTTCGGATAAAGAACGAATCGGGAACCTGGGCCTTCAGATCACGCGCCGTGACATCAGAAAAAAGTCGATTCCCATGCGGATACCGGTAGATGAAAAGATGATTTTCAAAGAATGCCGTTTGTGCCGTAGACTCCCGTGCACGAACGTGGTAGTTGAACGCCAGGATATCACTCTCCCGGATAAACTCTACGTTGCCAACAACCCCCTTCCCTTTCGTCAAGCGACTCACAAATATCAGGATTGCAGGCTCAACGGATCCCTCACTCAAAATCTCCGGCAAAGTCATGTCTGGTCCCGGCTCCGTTTCAGCCGCCTGCCGACGCAGATCGTGGAGTTCCTGAAGTGACTGTTCATAGGCGGTCTTCAGCTCTCCCGTTCTGGGATCGATTTCGTACCCCACCCGTCGTTCGAAAAAATCCCTGTATGCAAAAATCCGATCACCCATCCCAAACCAATACGTCACTTCGTCCTTTCGCCATCGAAGGGAACCGGTTTCCAGATCATAAGAGCGAATGCCGCGGTGCTCGGGCATATCCGGGCTTGCAAACCCGTGAAGAAGCAGCGTATCTCCGTGGACTGCTTCCATGCCTACCCACCAGTCCTCGTCAAGTCTGAGGCCCTGCCAGACGGGCTTCCCCGACTCTTCGGAGAGGCAGAAAAACGAAGTGGTTTTCTTCTCCTGATTGCGGCATTCCCCGACGATTCTTCCCCTGCCTGTAAAGAGCAGCCGCCAGACTATGCCGTCCGCGACAAAGGACCATTCGGGAGTGAGGCGCTCGGATCGGAAAAACGAGAAGAAGTTCATTTAGAAATTTTCGCTGAACGTACCATTTTTTCGAGGGATTTGCAAGCTAACGCAG
>JBEKOB010000132.1:0-7138 GCA_049522195.1 Bacteroidota bacterium | reverse complement strand
GTAAGCTCGTCTCGTGAGTTCTTGCAATGACAATCAAAACCGGATTGGCAGGGGGCTTTATTGAAAACGTCGGCCGGATACAACATTGTACCCGCTGACATTCAGGTCTTCTGTGCTGGAGACCTTCACGGAAGATTGCTTTTCCACTGACAATTTCCACTGGTACAGCTCGGAAAACGTATGCTGGACTTTTCTCGTCAGTTTCTTGAATAATCCGCTTTCCTCATAAACATCCGCTGCTTCCTTCCGGTCCCAGATGGTAATGGAGATGACCTCGTTCCGCTCCTCGACTCCTTCTGTCAGAAAGGCATATCGGCAACCTTCCACTTTATACAGCATTGGCAGGATCTCCGCATTATACAGGGTGGCAAACTCTTCGAGCTTTCCAGGCTTCAGTCGGACGGAGAGAATCCGGACGTAAAGCGGTGCATTTGATTCGCCCGCGGACGGAGGAGTTGGAAAGGATGTGGCGACTTTGTATGATTTCACAACCGGTTCTTCGTGTGAAGGGACGTACTCCCAGCTGAAATCCTTTGCAAGCTGAATTCTCCATTCCGATGAATCCGATAACAACGGGGTGGTTTCGTTCATCAACTTCTGGAATACGCCGCCTCGTTCGTAGGCCTCGGCGTGATCGAGGTTGTCCCAGAGCGTCATCGAGATTGCCTCGTCCGGGTTCTGTGTGCTCTTGATGAGACTCGCGTACAGACAGCCCGGTGTCTGCTGGAGGGTCGGGATGATTTTGTCCGCGTACAGGAGCGGCAACTGATCTGCCGTTTCTGATTTGAGCTTAACCTGAACCAATCTCATGAACATGACTTCTCCTCCTCTCGCCTGACGATGCATGATTGCTTCGGTTGTCCGACAGCGTCCCTGATCAATCTCAAAATGACTCAATCGCCCGATGATCAGATAACCCGATCATCCCATTTCGTCCAGTCTTGCTACTTCTTGCCACCCGCGAGTTGATGTGCAGTCGGCAAGGTTCTGAGAATGCCCATTGCGAGCACCCCGAGTGCCGGCCCAATTGAGAGAAATGCAAATGCCCAGGACCAACCTATCAGATTGACAAAAACAGGAATCAGGCGTATGGTGACAAGAGTCAGTAAGAATCCAAGACTTGTCTGCAACGTTAACGCGGTGCCGATGTATTCGGTCTGACACAACTCTGTGACACATGCTGAGAACTGAGCTGAGTCTGCAACCACGGCAAAGCCCCAGACGAGGCAGAGAACAATCAACAGTGTGGGATTTCCGCCAAAGAGAAATCCTGCTGTGAGAGCGCACAACCCGCTGATTGCCATCGAGACCATCGTGATAGTGGTCCGGCCGACGCGGTCTGCAAGATAGCCTGCCACAATGCTCCCTGCTCCACCGATCCCAATGACTGCAAACGCGGCAAGGCTTGCCCACACAGGTCGAATGTGATTCAGCTCAAAGCTCTTCAAGAGAAATATCGGGATCCACGCCCACATTGCATAAAGCTCCCACATGTGACCGAGATAACCAAGATTGGCAAGGAAAAGATCGCGCTGCCGGAAAATCTGGCCAACATATTTCCAGTTGAACCGGCGAAACGGCGTGCGATACGGTCCTTCGCGAACAAACAGGAGGGTAATTCCTCCACCCAGGAAAGCAAGGGCGGCTGCGATGTACAATACGGGCTGCCAGCTCTTGATTCCGCCGAGCGCGTTCAGCAGATGCGGAGCCGCCGATCCAAGTGTCAATGCGCCGACCAGCACTCCAATTCCAAATCCGCGGTCTTCCATAGTCCATGTAGCTACGATTTTCATTCCCACAGGGTAGACGCCGGCAAGCAGGAGTCCGGTGAAAAACCTCAGCACCAATGTCATCGTCAGGCCGGGCGCCAGAAACGGAATGAGCGCTGTGGCAAACGCAGCCAGAAAGGACGTGGCCGCGAAGAGGATGTGGCCAGGAACGTAATCGGCCACATTGAAAAGGGAGGAAGCTAACGCTCCCACAACGAATCCTGCCTGCACAGACATCGTTAACCACGCTTGGTCAGAACCTGTGAGGTGCCAATCTGCAGTAAGGGCTGGTATGACAGCTGAGGCGGAAAACCAGACGGACATTCCAAGGAATTCAGCCAGAGCGATGATGAGGAGCATTCGTCCCTTGTGTCTGAGAGCCGAGTCGGTCACCGATGTATCTCCGATCGTGGAAGCTGGAATTTGACTAGAGCCCATCTCAGAAACCTCACGGAGGAATCAGTTCGGGCAAGTGCGTCAGATGAGAAACGTTTCACGGAGATACACAGAGAAACCTTCTCTGTGGCACTCTCCGCCAAACAGAATGGCGGACAGGTGTGATTCTCCGTGGGACTCTGTGTAATTACAGAAGTATCAGACAGGATGAGTCTTCTCCTCTGTTTTTTGAAATTGCTTCCAATTGATATTCTGCTGAAATTCGTTGGACAGTCACATGGTTGCGCGAACCACCGACCGGTCAACTTCTCCCTTTCCTCACAAGGCTGGTTTCAGCCTCTTCTACTGTGTCGTGCAGCTCGAAGACCTGATCCAGATGCATACTCGTCATGACCCTGTAGATATCCCCCCTAAGCTCGGCCAGTTTCAGCGCACCCCCTCTTCTTCCAATGGAAACCATTGCTGAGATCATGGCCCCCAGTCCGGCACTATCGATGAACTTCAACTGCTCCAGGTCCAAAATAATGAAGATAATGTCGTCCTTGAGCAGATCAAATATGGCTCGTTCGAAAGCTGCAACGCCGGGCTTCCCGGAAAATGAGCCCCGCAGACTGAGAATACCGATTTTCCCCCGCCGTTCCTCGTTAATAGTCACACTATGACTTCCTTGTCAGACAGATTCTCTTGAATCGTGAATAGAAACCATCTCAAAGAACACGGGCCACTCCTGAACATGTTTGTCGGGAGTCCAGACAGCGGTCTCTGGATTGCTTCTTGAAGCGTGCGGGCAAAGTACCACCATTGGCTGAGCGTGCATATGTGAGACATCTTCAAATGCTTAATTTGATTTTTATGTGAAGAGTCGCTACTCTGGTGTAAAGACTCGGAATAATCTGTATGCCTTCCACCGTCAGAGAACAAGCCATTCTCGTGCTTTTAAAACCCCCAGCCCTGAAATATTTGCGAGAGTTGAAGGAATTGGTGAAGCGCGATCCCCGCTATCTCGAGTCGCACCACGATGATGTCGGAAATATCATCATAGGTTTCCTCGCTGGCTCCGGCTTCCATTGGCATCGCGATATATTCGATCGCGAATGGGCGGAGATACTTGCACATGCATTGACCCGCCTCGACAACCAGGGTAGATCGAAAAAGAATTGGTTGATCGGTTGACTGCTCATTGATTGTTGTGAATCAGGCCATACACAGCCTTGGCTTCCGCTCTTCTTCTCCGCGTTGAATCACTCGCTTGCCCCATCGTGCCGCCCAGTCTGTTACCGCGAGCCGGTAATGTAATTCTCCAAATGTTGAATAAGGTGTTCTTTTTCGGAAATAACTGCCTTCACGATGTCCCCGATTGAAACCACGCCAGTCAGCCGTTGATTGTCGAGCACGGGCAGATGGCGAATGCGTTTGGCGGTCATGGCGGCCATACAGTCTTCGATCGATTGCTCGGGGGTTACGGTGAACACAATGGACGTCATAAAGTCCTTGACGATACCATCGAGCGCTGCTTTCCCTTTCGAGACAACTTTGCGGGCGAAATCCCGCTCTGAGAATATCCCGGCGAGCGCTCCATCCTTCACGACCACCAGCGCCCCCACGTTTTTCTCAGCCATCAACTCGAGGGCCGTGGAAACCAGAGTTTCCGGCGCAACGGAGATCACCTGATTGCCTTTCGCCTCCAAAATACTCCGAACAGTTGTCATTGTTTCCTCCTTTGATGATCCCCCACTTCTGAACCACCGACGGTTACCTGCCACCGTACATCTGTAGGAAAACGTGGAATCCTCTGCCGTGCGTTACTTGACCGTACAGGTAGAACACACATAAGGCCTTCAGAGGTTCATTATTGAACGTCCCGCAGCCGAAACAGGATAATCTTCTGAATCGGGCTTGTAATCAGCCTGTTGGCAAACTCGAGACACAGTCCGCAGGCCGCAACAATATCGGTCTTAATTGCGCTGCCGCCCCAAGTGCAGCCTGCGATACCAAGCTCGGTGGGAGGGAGGCCTTTCTTGTCAAACCATCCCCCGGAAATTACATACCGACCGTCTTCTTTAACCCTGATGCGGTACGTCGACTGGAGACTCTTGACGATAACCCAGTCGCCGGAATGAAGGTCCGCTTTGTGCACTTGACGCAATTGATCGGCTGATCGGACCTGTGCTTCGAGCAAGCCGGAACGGGGGGCGGTTAGAAATGTTCGATACGGGACCATATGCTCACCTCAATGTGGCCGATGTCGCCGGGAATTATTTCACCAATCCAACCGTCTTTAAGATAGCGATGAAGCGGGGACTTGTCCGTACGTCATCCATGGTAATATCCATCAGGAGAAACCCGATTTCAGAGCTTCGGTCCCGAAGATCCTGTTCGAGATAATCCAATGTCTTTTCCTTCTCTCCAAGCCCTGCGTAAATTCTGGCAATATTATATGCGGAGCCTGTCCCCGCCTTGTAGCGTTGTTCATTTTCTTTCACGAGTTTCATCGCTTCGGCGCGCATGCCCCTCTTCCCGTAAAAATATCCGAGGTAGGCAATACATTCGCTGGATCGTCCGGATAATTCAACTCCCTTTTCGAGGTTGACTCTTGCTTCGGAGTGTTGGTTAAGCCGGTCCTGCACAAGGCCTACCCAGGAATACCCTGTCGCAAACGAAGGATCGAGTTCAACGGATTTCTTGAAGTAGCGAAGTGCTTCGTCGTACTGCCCGCGGGCTAGTGCTAATGCGCCAACGTTGACAGTAATAACGGGCGAAACCGGGTCAAGCTCGAAGGCTTTTTGCACCATCACAGAAGCCTCATCGATTCGTCCTGTCCTCGCCAGCATGACGTTGTACCACTGGTATGCCGTGGGGTATCGCGGATTCAACGAGATAGCCAATTTGAATTCACGCTCCGCTTCTTCGTACTTCCATTCCTCGTACAACGTCATCGCGAGGGTTGCGTGCGCCTCCGCCAGCGAGTTGTCAAGTTCGAGCGCCCGCCGGGCAAACTTCTGTGTGAGTGGTATGGTAATGCGCGTCGGTATGCCCGCGTACTGAGACTGGAGAATGTAACAATCGGACAACCCGACATGCGCGAGCGCATAGGTCGAATCAATAGTGATTGCCTGCTTGAAGTAATCGATGGCCTGACTGATCGAGGCGGCAGTCCGCCTGTTCCAATAGTAACGTCCCTGCAGGTACAGCTGATAGGCCTGCGTGTTTTCTGTGGCTCGCTTTGTGATCTTCTCGCGTGTCTCCGTTGAGATTCCAATGCCAAGTTTCGATGACACCTCGTTCGTGATTTGCTGCTGCAACGAGAGGAGGTCGGCCATTGACGCTTGATAGTGATTACCCCACAACTGGGATTCCCGTTTGATGTCGATCAAATCGACCTGAACGTCAAGCGATTCACCACGGTGGGTGATTCTTCCCGACAAGACGGCACCGACATTCAACTTCGTTCCGATATCCTGAATATCCATTTCCTTCCCCTTAAACCGGAATACGGTGCTGCGGGGGACAACCCTGAGCGATGAAATTTTGGTAAGATTATTGATAAGGCTTTCCGTAACGCCGTCGGAGAGATACTCCTGGTCCGGCGAAGCTCCAACATTTTCGAACGGCAAGACTGCCAGGGAAGTGATTGATTGCTGTCGGCCCGTAAAAAAGTAGACGAGGACGACGAGAACCGCGAGCAAGACCACCACAGAAATGATGATGGTTTTCTTGCCCGGTGCATGGATCCTGCCCGCAACAGGCTTCTCATCTGCCGGCGGTGGAAGTGGCGTGGCGTTCTCCGCAGGAAACGGTCGAGTGACTCTGGCCGACTTCTTTTGCCCACGCCGTATCTCGCTTACCATATCGGCAATCGATTGGTAGCGATCATCAGGATCCTTTTCGAGGGCACGACCGAGAATGTGCGTCAGCGCCGATGGCGCATCTGGTACATACTTCGTGAGTAGTTCAGGCTCTTCGTGGACGATGGAATACACGATTGCAGCTTCGTGCTCACCCCGGAAAGGGAGCTTGCCGGTCAGCATTTCAAAGAGAAGCACTCCGAAGGAAAAGATATCACTCCTGTGATCGACTTCGCCTCCCTGGATCTGTTCGGGAGCCATATAGCCAAGTGTGCCGACGGTGCTGGAAGTTTTGGTGAGTTTCAGCGATCCCTTCAGCTTCGCCAGTCCAAAGTCCATGACTTTCGCTTGACCTTTGGAGGTCAGCATAATATTGTCAGCCTTGATGTCTCGGTGTACGATTCCTTTTGAATGGGCTTCTTGCAGCGCTTCGCCGATCTGAATGGCCACGTTGAGACCATCATCGACCTTTGGGAAGGGGATCTTTTCCCGAAGGGTCCCCCCCTCAATGTATTCCATCGCGATGAACATGGTACCATCGGACTCGTCGACACCGTAAATCGTGCAGATGTTGGCGTGATTGAGCGCAGCGGCGGCCTTGGCTTCCTGAAGGAAACGAGCTTTGGTGTCAGCGTTAACGGAGACGTGAGCAGGCAGGAACTTGAGTGCGACTGTGCGATCAAGTTTCGTGTCCTGGGCCTTGTAGACGACGCCCATGCCCCCTTCGCCCAATTTCTCGAGAATCTGATAGTGTGAAATTGTTTGACCGATCATGAGGAGAGAAGACTTGGTTAATTAGTGATTGGTTAGTTTTTGATGACCCGATGGTCAGATCATCCGATGCCCCGATTCGGTGATGATCCGATCACCCGATTGACAGATGACCAGATCGCCCGATGAGCCGATCAGCAGATGGCTCGATGATCGTCTCATTGCGCCCTTACCTGAACGGACTCTCTCTTAAAGAGAACTTCTCTGGTATTGTTAACAATGAGAATGATGTGACAGTAATAGAAATCCCTGCAACAAATTGCTATCGAAGGATCTGCTCTCGCGAGTGAAACGCTAGTTTTTCTTTCGTCGCATGACGACTACAGTGATGTCGTCAGATTGGGGATAGCCTGCAGC
>JBEKOB010000131.1:0-7189 GCA_049522195.1 Bacteroidota bacterium | reverse complement strand
CCGCTGCAGATTTCATGACAAACGTCGGGAGAACATCCGGGACATGCACACTTCAGTATTCTGGATATGCGCTTGCATCAAAGGGAGTCGGCTCGGATTCACACACGATAACATTCACAATCGCAACCCAGTAAGGGAGGGTCAGCACGATGAACATCGTCAAGTCGGCCTCGACCGGGCGAGAGAGCCAACCAAGACTGGGGGCGTTGCTCGTCATCCTTTTGTTTGTGATCGGATTACACGCCACGGCAGCAAGGGCTCAAACAGGATATATTAACGTGCGCGGTGGGAACATCACGATGAATATCACTACTGGTGCGGCTGGCTCGCAACCGATCGCGGTAACCAACACGGTTACGACGCTTCGCTTCTGGAGGCAGGCCAAGATTGCCAAGATCACAGTTACGACAAGTTGTCCCACACAGGCTTTCAACTTGCAAGTGGTTGCCACAGGAGTTGTGCGTGGAGTCGCTGCCCCCGCGGTCTCGCTGACAAACGGAATGCTTGCCGTCGACTTCATCACGAACATCCCCAGTACCGGGACGTGGACGTACGATACCCCCACCTTGCAGTACACTGCTTCGGCGACGTTTGCACAGGGTAACAGTGCGGAACTGGGCAATGACCTCCACACACTCACCTACACGTTGGTAGTGCAATAGGACTCCCATGAAAAAACATTTCTTTTTCCTCGCGACTGCAGTGCTCGTGATGTGCTTTGTTGCTCAGGCGCAGGTCTCCGTCATCGGGGAACTGAGCAATGACAAGGAAGCGAAGCCCGGAGATAAGTACGAAGGAATCATCAACGTACGCAACGACACGAATGAACCGCAGGAAGTGAAGATCTATCAGACCGACTACATGTTCTTCCGCGACGGAACGAACAACTATGCCGATCCCGGTACGGTAGCCCGATCGAATGCCAAATGGATTGCATTCACTCCTTCGTACACAACGGTGCCGCCGCAATCGACCATCAATGTGAACTATACGGTAACGGTTCCTGAAGATACTCCGACGAGGAAGTTGGTGGGATCGTACTGGAGCATGCTGATGGTTGAGGGAATCGCGAAAGGGTCTGCAGAGTCGGCGACGAACAAGGATCCAAAAAAATCGCAGATGGGAATCCGCCAGACCATCCGGTACGGGATCCAGATCGCGACGCATATTGCCCAGACGGGCACCAAGAAAATCAATTTTGTAGACACCAAGCTTCTCCCGAACGAAAACGGCAAACGGATGCTTCAGGTCGACATCGAGAACTCAGGTGATCTCTGGATTCGGCCCGATGTCTATGTCGAGCTCATTGATGCCAAGGGAATATCCAAAGGCAAGTTTCCTGGAGTGCGGTACCGCCTTTATCCGGGCACGTCGGTTCGCCAGTTGATTGACATAAGTTCCGTCAGCTCCGGCACCTACAAGGCCATGGTTGTCGTTGATGCCGGTGGTGATGATATCTATGCCGCTGAATACACGTTGAAGTTTTGAGACATCCTTGTGATACGACGAAACTTGACGTATCCGGTTTCCCCGAGCCGGATATTTTTTTGCCTCCTTATCCTGACGGCGCTGAACGTCGTGGCGGCGCTTTCTTTCCAATCGCGCTCGATTGCTGTTGTCCCGAGCAGCGGCTCACGCGTTGAGACGGTACCCGGCAAACTGCTCACGTTGACCTTCAGGGTTACCAACACATCTTCAACCAGGAAACGATTCGAATCCACTGTCGTCACACCCACCGGCTGGCGTAGACTTGCCAAGGATCTCCCTTTTGACCTGGAAGCTGGAGGGAGCGATATACGCCTCCTGAGCATTTCCATTCCCGCTGAAACTCCGGCTGGGGAATACACACTCCGCTACAGTATCAAGGATCAATCCAACCCGAACGAGACAGCTGAAGCGCCGATGACCATCGTAGTCACCGGGGTTAAAGATCAAGGGCTGAGGCTCATCGAATCGCCCCGTATCGCCGTTGCGGGCGAGGCCTATACCTCCGTTTTTCTCCTGAACAACAAAGGGAACATTGCAAACGTGGTGCACGTATCCGCACATTCCAGCGCCGGATTTCGTGCAGAGCCGGATTCAGGGGTTCTCCACCTCGGCCCGGGAGAAACGCGCACAATCCGGGTGAAGGTTTCCACCGATCCGACACTGACCTCCAAGATGGAGGATGTTCTTGAGCTTACCGCTGAGCTGGACGCAAACAACTCTGCGAAGGCAAGCAGTTTTGTCGAAGTGGTTCCGCGAGTCACTGGGTCGGAGGAGCGCTATATCAGATTCCCGGTCCAGGCGCGGATACGTTTTGCAGGGGAGCAGGGGAAGCGCGGGACTCAGCTCGAACTTGTCGGTTCCGGTCCGCTGGGGAACGACCCGGACAATCGACTGGATCTCGTTATCAGGACTCCCGACATTCAGCAGAAGTCGGTCCTCGGACGTCGCGATGAATACCAAATTGCATACAGCACAAAATCCTGGGACGCATTTGTTGGGGACAAGAACTTCAGCCTTTCCCCTCTCACGGAATACAACCGTTATGCCTTCGGCGCAAGCGGTGACGCGAAGATGAACAGGCTCGCGGTCGGTGCGTTCTACAACGAGACCAGGTTCTTCACGCCGAAGCAAAAGGAATGGGCCGGCTACATGAACTACAGTGTCCTTGACCGCGCCCAGGTCGGAATCAACTATCTTGGAAAACTGGATCAGACATCCAGCGACATCGTCACGCTTCGTACTCTCGCTCAGCCGTTCAAGAGCAGCGAAGCGGAACTGGAATATGGGACGAGCACGCTCGACGGTCAGAAGGACAATGCGTATTCCGCGCGTTGGACAGGCCAAGGGGAGTGGCTTGCATACGACACGCGGTATGTCCGGTCAGGTGCGCACTATGCCGGCTACTACCGGGACGTTGAACTCAAAAACGTCAGCCTCAATCTGATGCCGCTGAAAGATGTCCGGATCGAAGGGTTCTATCGCGACGAGGAGCGAAATCTCAATCGGGACACATCACTCTACCTTGCTCCACGAGACCGGTACTTTCAAGTCGGGGTGGGGCTCTCTAATCTGCTTGCAGTATACTACCGGACCAACGATCAGGAAGACTTGCTCCCCAGTCCGCATTACCGGCGCACGGAAGACACCTGGCAAGTCCGGGCCGGCTTCAATCTCCGGGTCGTTTCAGTCACCGCAAACGCCGACATAGGATCAACCCAGGATAAAATTGCGGGGGTCAAGAATCCATTTCAGCGGTATTCGGCGTACTTGAGTCTGCAGCCGTTCTCGGGTCAGACGTACGGGTTTTCTGCGGAGTACGCAAAGGACCACGACCCGTCGACGTTTGAACCGGAAGAACATCTCTCGGGAAGCGTTAACGTGAACATCTTCCTCGGCGTAGGAACCCAGTTTGCGATATCCCTGTTTGGCAATCGTGCATATGGTGCACTTGAACAGTCGTACACGCTTCTCGACGTGGGTCTCGATCACACCTTTCCCTGGGGGCACTCCGTAACGCTTCGTGGCAGGCAGAGCATCTTCAGTCCCTCGTTCGGGTCAAAGGAAATCGCGTACCTCGCCGAGTACGCGATCCCAATTGGTATACCTGTCGCACGCAGCACGGTGAGTTCTCAATTGGTGGGTCGTGTAATCGACACTGAAAATGGAACCGGAGTACAGAATGTCCTCGTGTACGCGGGGGGCGCAACGGCACTGACCGATCGCAAGGGTGAGTATTTTTTCCCGTCACTCAAACCCGACAAATATTTCATCCAGGTTGACATGGCAAGCGTGGGATTGAACCGCGTGACGCTGCAACAGCTCCCTCACGAAATGACGATCGTTGGAGGAACGGAGAGCAGATTTGATATTTCCCTCAGCAGGTCGGTCGTCGTCTCCGGGACTGTTCTGATATTTGGTGCCGAAGAACAATCGGCGAACGACACGACGCAGCCGGCGATCAAGGAGCTTGGAGGCCATCCGAATGTCGTTGTGGAGCTCGCGAACGGTGATGATGTCAATCGCAGGGTGACTGATAATCGCGGTCGATTTACATTTGCCAATATGCGGCCTGGGCGTTGGACGCTCCGAATCGTCGATGGGAATCTTCCGCAGAACTATTATTTCGACAAAGAATCCGTCGAGCTCAACGTCGCACCGGGGCAGGCAGCTGAACATACATTTAAGGCCCTGCCGAAAAAGCGGAGAATCCAGATTATCTCGCAGGGTGTTATTGGAGTCGCGCCCGAGAAGGGGAAAGGCATCCAGCCTGCTCCTGAGAAGAAGATCATCGAGCCGTCGCCGCAGGTCGTGAAGCCGGTTGAGAAGGTAGCGCCAAAACCAAAGATCGTTGAGAAAGCTCCGCAGACCGAGATTAAGAAACCAACAATTGCTCCGGAGCAAAAAACCGAGAAGCCGGAACAAGTACCATGCATCGTGACATTCTGGCCGGAGAAACTCATCTTCGGCATTCAGCACTCCGATTGGCGAACAAAATCATCGGCAGATTCCGCGGCTGCGAGCCTTGCGCACAAATCCAGACTTGCTGCCTTCGTGCAACCTGTAGTTTCGCCCGACGGCAAGGTCAGTTACAGAGTTCTTCTCGGTGCATTCAAATCAAGGAAAGCTGCTGATGACGCCTGCGGAGAGGTCCGTGCGCTCCGATAACATTGCACCGTGATTCGCGCCTTTCCGGTCCATCCTCTCTCGATTCATCTCCCGATTTTCTGTAGAATCTACAACTGTCTCACGTGAGACACTATTCCACGAGACGCGTTGAATGGTGGATTCTCAAATGGTGTTGGCCATGGGTTGAACGCACTCCCGTGCTCAAGTTCTGGCACCTATTTTGTCCCCTCTGAGACCGAAGAATAAACAGACAATTTGCCTCCTCAATCTTGACATTAGCACAGGATTTCCCTTATTTCGTGCTGAGCATGAGCCCCAAATCCTTCAGATTCTTACTCGCTTGCTGCATTCTTTTTCCGCTCGTTGCACTCTCCCAAACGGGAAGCAGTGTTGTCCAGACTTTGACCGTTGAAGTGAAACCCGTCACAAAAATTGCTGTCAGCGGAAATCCCGGAGCCCTCTTCATCACTGATGCGAATGCAGGTTCTGATGTTCTGTCGGTGAGCGACAATAACTCGAAGTACAGCATGATGACGAACCTCGACAACATGAAGATTGTTGCATCCATCAACTCGCCTATGCCAACGGGAACGCGTCTGATGGTGAAACTCGAGAGTTCGAAGGGATTAAGCAATGGGTTCGTTGATGTATCAAATGCGATGAGTCCGGTCGACGTGGTCTCTGGCCTCGGGAAGGGAAGCGATCTCGACCAGGCGATTACGTACACATTTGCTGCAAACGCATCGGTTGGGCAAATCAACGCTGATGCGCGTGTTGTCACACTTACACTGACAGACTAACGCTATCGATGAAGTTGATACGATTTTTACTTTCCCTTTCCGTTCTGGTTGGATGTGTCGCAGCTGACATCTGCGCACAGACGTCAAGTTCAGCAAGCCAGACGGTTACGTTTGGTGTGCATCGGTCGACGCCGGTTGTTGTCGCAAGCGCCCAGACATCGACGATTTCTGTGAGCGAGATGGGTTTCGAACGTACCAGTCCGTTGAAGATCACTGTCGGTTCGGATGTGCGTTCGCATGTCCTTTCGGAAATCTCCAATGTTCCCTCTCAGCGATCGTTCGCTGAATACAAATCGAGCCTCTCCGCTGTGAAGTCCTTCAGTATCAAATCATCATCTGCAGAAAAACCGGTCGTAACGCTCACAGAGTAGTCCTTCCCGCCGTTTTTCTTGTCTCGTTTCTTCAGTTTGAAAAGCGTAACACAGAGAAACAATCTCTCCGTGGGACTCTGTGCTCCTCTGTGGAACTCCGTGTAACCTCCAAAGCATAACACAGAAAGACACAGAGGGCGATATCTCTGCGGGACTCTGTGCCCCTCCGTGGAACTCTGTGTAACCTCCAAAGCATAACACAGAGAAACACCGAAGGCCTCCTCCACTCAGTTTCTTGATCTCTCAAGGTCCGCTGAGCGGAATTCTGACGAGGTTTCACTCCGTTTGCTCCTCCCTGTGCTTTGCATCACATCCCCGGTTTGACCCCCCAATTTCAAGATTTGCGAAGCCCAAAAACACCCCTTTTTCTGCCCCTCTGCAGTCCGAGTGTCTCGTATTATCTAAGGTGTGAACCGTAGTCACATAAGTATATCTACGTAGTCTCGAAATTACGGTGTGTATGCGATGGTTATCGATCCTCCTCTCGCGCACATTTGAACCAGAGAATCAAAAGGAATAGTGTAACTAGCATATACATCAGGAGGGATCTTGAACGCGATAAGAATACTGATTGCCGACGACCATAAGGATTTCCGCAGGGCTGTCTGTGAATTTCTTAGCCAGCTGCCAAACATCGTCGTGGTTGGCGAAGCGGATGATGGCGTCGATGTGATCGACAAGATGGATGCATGCGATCCTGATGTCATACTCATGGATATCACGATGCCCAGGCGAAACGGGCTCGAGGCAACGCGCATTATCAAAAGCCGTTGGCCTGCGAAAAAGGTTGTCATTGCTACGATGCACGAAAGCTCAATGTATCGCACACAGGCGGAGGAGGTAGAAGCGGATGGGTTCATCGTGAAGTCTTCGCTGCGGTCGGGTTTGCTTGCTACGTTTGGTGAAGGTGTCTTCTCACCAGTCTATGCTCCATCTGCCGCTGTTGGCGGAAAGTAGAGCGTAGGCATAGCGCCGCGCGGCGGGTTGGAGCAGGAGCCTTGGCGGCGGTAGCTGTATGGAAATCGTCTTTATCAGCAGTTCGTTTTTTTGAAATCGAAATAGTGAAGTAATCTAACTCCCACATACAGACAAGAGGTACTAACGTGCCCCGACTCAGAATCGTTCTCGCGGATGACCACGCAGACTTTCGCCGGTCACTCAGCTCGTTCCTCAAACTGCAGGATGGTGTCGAAGTTATCGGCGAAGCGGTCGATGGCGAAGACGCTCTCGTGCAGACAGAACGCAAACAACCTGATCTTGTGCTGATGGATCTTGAGATGCCGAAAAGGGATGGGTTCGAAGCCACGCGTGAGATTAAGCGCCGCTGGCCGAAAACGCGGGTGGTCGTTCTTTCCGTGTACAGCAGCGAGGTGTATCGGCGTGCCGCCCGGGAGTATTTGGCGG
>JBEKOB010000130.1:0-7227 GCA_049522195.1 Bacteroidota bacterium | reverse complement strand
TCCGTGACCGATGATGAAGCGCTGGAGGGTTTCCGGGTTCTTTCCCGGCTTGAGGGAATTCTCCCGGCGTTGGAATCATCTCACGCGATCGCACACGTCTTGAAGACCGCTCCAAAAGAGTCTTCTCAGGATGTGGTCGTGGTAAATCTCTCCGGGAGGGGGGACAAGGATCTTGCCACGGTCATGAAGGCGTTCGGACTGTAATTCTATTTCCTGCTGCTACCTCTTCGAAAATCGTCAGCACTTCTCTCGCTATGTCGAGCGCGGAGAACTGTTGTGCCCACCTGAGACCTGCCTGCGACAATTTCATTCGTACAGAATCGTCCGTCAATAACGTCGTAAGTTGTACTGCGACCTCATCGATGTCATTTGGATCAACAAGGATTCCTGCATTTCCCACAGCTTCAGGTAGCGATGATGCATTGGATGCGAGGACCGGCGTACCACACGCCATAGCTTCGAGGGGAGGAGATCCAAAGCCCTCGTAGACAGAAAGGTATGCGAACACAGAAGCCATGCTGTAGAGACCCTCGAGACTCCGGCGATCGACATACCCTGTTATCCGGATCCTATCTGACATCCCCAAGGATTCAATCTCTTTCATGATGTCGGCAGAATACCATCCTGGTGCTCCTGCCAGAATCAAGGCGTACTGGTCGCGAAGTTCCTTGGGAAGTCTGGCGTATGCTCTCGCGAGACCGCCGACATTTTTACGAGGCTCAAGAGTTCCGACGTACAAAATAAACTTGTCCGGCAGATTATGGGCCTTTCGGATGCCCTCGATTATCTCCGGATCGGTCACCGGTCGGAACTGTTCTCCAAGCGGTGGGTAGATGACGTTGATGAGCTTCGGTTCAAGATCGTAGAACCTGAGGATATCCTTTTTGGTCGCTTCCGAATCGGCGAGGATTCGATCGGCAACCCGGACGGCGTTTCCAACGAAAAGACGTTGCCAGAGCCTCATCTTGAGCGTAAACGTCTCGGGGTAAATGAACCCAACGAGATCATGAAGTGTAACAACGATTCTCGTGCGGGATTTCGATCTCCCTCTGCCAAGACGAAGGAGAGGCAGCACATACGCAGGACAGAAATAGATGTCGACGCCGTTTTTTGCCAGGTAGCGAGGTAAAACGAAATTCTCCCAGAAGCGATTGGGCCCCATCCCGGCATAACGTGTGACCATGACCTTTCTAAGGTTGGGACCAGCAATGCCGGGGTCGTCCTCGAGAAGGAACAATGTGTAGGTGTTCTTCTCGTCAAGTTGTAGCAGCGCGTGGACCAGACGCTCCGCATAGTAGCCTACGCCTGTTCGGTTTCGTACAATTGTTCGACCGTCGATCGCAATATGCATGGCTTCTGAATCAGCTAGAACTTGACCGGTGACCTCAATGAGAGGAAGAGGGATTTGATTTCTTTGAACGTCAATACTCCGAACAGTAGCAGCGCGATGAAGTAGATGAGGACGCTTCCCACGAGCAGCACGAGGACATGCACATTGGGTTTCAGGAGGAGGAGTGGCAGTACGGTGACAGACGCCGCAAGAACTTTCAGAATTTGAGAGATCGGGACCGAGGACGAGATTTTCTTCCTCATCTTTACGAACAGGAACCCGAAGCCCAGGAGAGCTGTCAGCACGGTGTTGATCGAGGCTCCGAATTGTGCATACTTCGGAACCACAATGAGATTCGCGATAATGTTGAACAAAGCGCTGAGGATCGTCACTTTCAAAACATAGGTCTGCTCGTCAATGGCGCCGAGCGTATTGCTGTAGAAATTGGTAAGAAAAACGACAGGAAGAAACCAGACGAGAACCGACAGGCAGTCGGCGGTCGCCGCGAACTCCGGAGCGAAGAGGAACCGGACGATTTCTCGGGAGAGCAGCGTGGTAATGATGGCAATCGGAAGCGAGATCATGAGTAATTGCACGACGCTCCGGCGAACCACACTTTCGACCTCAGCCTTTCGCTCCTTATAGTTCTGGCTGGCAAACGGAAAAACCGCTCCCGTTATTGCCAGGCCGAACATCGTCAGAGGGAAGATGAGGTTGTAGGCGGCCCTGTAAATGCCCGCGGCATCGTCACCGATGTACTTCGAAATAAGAACCGTATCAAAATTGAAGTAGATGGAAGAGAAAATGGTGGCGAGCGCAAACGGGAGGCCCCCTTTGAGCATGGCCATCATATGGGCAAAATCGCTGACGAGAATGGTGCGAGTGAATTTCTGCCGGACCAGAACGTGCGTCAAAGAGACGAACACGATGTTCACGACGGCAAGCACTGCGAGAAGCGACAGAAGGCCGGTGTCCATCGAGATTGATACCACGATCACGATGAACTCGGCCACGCGTGCCAATGACAACATCCCGGTCTCGTAGCCAACCCTGTTGATCGCGCGGAAGAATGACGCAAACGTCGTCCAGTACGTCCGAAGCAGGGTAATAAGACCGGCGAGGACGACCATGAAGAAGCGGTCGGAGCCGAATGAATCAAGCACCCCCGTGGTAAGAGACATGAGAAGAAAAACAAGAAAGGTCAGAAAACCCTTCCATGAAAGGACTGCGCCGAGCTGTTTCGGAATCTCCTGTTCGCTGAGCCGTGGGACCTCGCGCATGAGGTACGTGTCCATGCCAAGATCGCACAGCGGGATGAACAACGCCGTGAGAGCAAAGGCGTAGTTGTAGACGCCGAACAACTGCGTCCCAAGATACTTTGCCAGAAGGATGAACGAGACGAAGGCGAGAGATTTTGTGAAGATGTGAAAGATGAACAGAAGGACGGAATTTCTCAGAACAGCGGTGCTCTCGATTCTCGGTGGTGCTGCCGGAGGTGAGGCCATGGAAAAGAGCAGTTCTTTCGAATTCGTACTGATCGTGGTTTAATCCATCAATCACGTGATGTGACTGGCTGAAAATACCGAATTTGGAATGCTGAATCAAGGACATTGCTTGAGTTTGGGGCATCGGGTCGTTATATTCACGGTCGAAACCACTAGGGAGTTGTCTCACACCCGCCACGATTATGGCTAAGATCGCCATCGACGCCCGCAAATACTTCGATTATGGGATAGGAAGTTATATCCAGAACCTCGCATCGGTCTTGTCAGGCCTCCACACGATGCACGAGTTCACGCTGATTGCGGCTTCTGCCGACATTGGCAGAATCGAGGCACCTGATGGCTGGAGTAAGGAACGATCGGACTATGGGAAATACTCAGTTGGGGAGATAGCATTTCTTGGAAGAAACGCACTTGCGGCAGGGGCTGAGTTATTCCACGAGCCTCACTATACCTTGCCATCGGGGTTGAAAGGGAGATCTGTTGTTACGATCCATGACCTCACCCATCTGAAAGTTCCGCAATACTTCTCGATTCTTCAACGAGGGTATGCCGCGACGATGATGCGTTATGCGGTCCGAAACGCAGGAGCGATTATTGCCATCTCGCAAAAGACGAAAGATGATCTTCTTGAGGCATTTCACCTCGAGGAAGATTCTGTAACAGTGGTCTACCTCGGAGTTCGTCCCATCTTCCGGCAGCTGGAAGACAAAAGTTCCATCGAGCTCTTGCGTGCGTCCCGCGGTCTACAGAAGCCGTTTGTGCTCTTTGTCGGCAACGTTAAGCCTCACAAGAACATCCCGACACTTCTCAGCGCATTCGCAGAGGTTCAGGCCAAAGTCGGCGACCTTGATCTTGTGTTTGCTGGGAGCGCTTGCCTCGTCGACCCGACGTTGGCAGAGCAGGCCCGTAAGCTTGGGATCACAGGCTCGATTCATGATCTCTATCAAGTCTCTGAGTCCGAGCTGGTCGCCGCCTACAACGCGGCCGAAGTCGTCGTGCTCCCGTCGTTCTACGAGGGCTTCGGTTACCCTCCACTCGAATCGATGGCTTGTGGTACGCCAGTGGTTGTTTCCACCGGCGGAGCGTTACCGGAAGTGGTGGGAGACGCGGCGGTGATCGTTGATCCGTTGAGGCCGGAAGAGCTTGCCGAGGCCATACGCAAGATCCTTGAAGACTCTCAAAAACGTGCTATGCTGATTGAGAAAGGGAAAAAGCGCGCTGCCGCCTTCTCATGGCAAAAAACGGGGGAGCAGACGTTGATGATCTATGAGAAAGTGCTCGACCGATGCCGCCACGCCTGAAAAGAATTGGGATTTTTGGTGGATCATTTGATCCCCCGCATCTGGGGCATTTGGTTATCGCTGAGCTCGCAAGGCGCACGCTGAAGCTTGATGTTGTGTACCTCGTGCCGGCATATCAGCCACCACATAAAGCAGGGAGGCATGCCTCGACTGCCAGAGATCGTCTGGCTATGACGAGGCTCTCGGCGCGCGGCAATCCCAGATTGCGGGTGTCCGACATTGAAATCAGGAGACGGGGAGTTTCATACACGGTAGATACCGTCAAGGCTTTTCATCGGAGGTTTCCGTCCGCTGATCTCTTCCTTATTGTTGGGGGTGACAGCTTGCAACAGTTTCATTCATGGAAAGATCCGGAACGAATCCTCCAGCTGGCTTCCCTGGCGGTCTATCGCCGGCCACAGAAGGGATCTCAACGATCGAAGACTTCAAACACGAAGTATCATCGGATCAAGGGACCTTTGATGGATCTTGCTTCAACTGACATCCGCAGGCGATTACTTGAAGGGAAAGCAATCGACGAGATGGTGAGAGAAAACGTTCTGGCGTTCATCATCCGCAAACGACTGTATCAGAGTTCAACCCAAAAGTGATGGATATGAAATCGACAGTTTCTTCGGACGACATAGCGAAGATTGTCAATACAGACCACTATGATCCATTCACCGTCCTCGGTGCGCACATCCTGGAAGTGAAGGGAAAAAAGGGTGTCGCGATCAGGGCATTTCTGCCTGACGCGGAATCGGCTGAAGTTATCGAGCTGAAAAGAGAAACGGAGTCCGCTGTTCATCCGATGATGGCTGTTGGTGATGCCGGTTTCTTCGAAGCCTTCATTGCCGGAAGAGAAGAGGTTTTTCTGTACAAACTCCGGCGTCATTCTCCAGGTGGTGAAGTTGCGACGTTTTATGACTCGTACACGTTCCTTCCTACGCTCACCGAATTCGACCTGTATTTGTTCAACGCGGGTGACCATCATAGGATTTATGAGAAGCTTGGAGCGCATTACGCAGAAGTCAGCGGTGTCGGCGGCATTCAATTCGCCGTCTGGGCGCCTGGTGCCCGGAGCGTGAGCGTAATCGGGAGTTTCAATGGGTGGGACCGACGCAAGCACGCCATGAGGGTGCTGGGATCATCAGGTGTGTGGGAGATCTTTATTCCAGGTTTGCCTGAAGGAGAACTCTACAAGTTCCAGATCAAGACCCCGAGCGGTGCAATCCTGGATAAGTCCGATCCGTACGGTTTCGAGATGGAATTACGCCCTAGCACGGCATCAAGGGTCAACCTGCTCGGTGGATTCGAGTGGCACGATGACTCGTGGATGAACAATCGGCCGGGGGCCAATCCGTTTGCCAGTCCTATCTCAGTGTACGAAGTTCATCTCGCATCCTGGGCTCGCGTGCCTGAAGAAGGGAGTCGCTGGCTGACTTACCGGGAGCTTGCGCATCAGTTAGTTGACTACGTTACCAAGCGCGGCTTCACACACATAGAGCTCATGCCCGTAATGGAGCATCCATTAGACGCCTCGTGGGGATACCAGGTTACCGGCTATTTTGCGGTGACGAGCAGGTTCGGTAAACCTCAGGATTTCATGTATTTGATCGATCACTGCCATCAGAACGGAATTGGCGTATTACTCGATTGGGTTCCGGCGCATTTTCCGAAAGATCCCTACGGTCTCGGCTTCTTCGATGGCACGCATCTCTACGAGCATTCCGATCCGCGTAAAGGCGAACATCAGGATTGGGGGACCTTCATTTTCAATTACGGTCGTTATGAGGTAAGGAATTTTCTTATTAGCAATGCATTGTTCTGGCTCGATAGGTTTCATATTGACGGACTTCGAATCGATGCCGTTGCTTCGATGTTGTATCTCGACTATTCCAGGCGTGAGGGGGAGTGGATACCGAACCAGTATGGAGGCCGGGAAAACATCGATGCAATCCAATTCCTGAAACAACTCAACGGCATAGTCCATCACTACTTTCCCGGCACCCTCATGATTGCAGAAGAATCGACAGCGTGGCCGGGCGTGACGAACAGCCTGGATCACGGTGGTTTGGGGTTCGACTTGAAGTGGAACATGGGTTGGATGCACGATATGCTGGAGTACTTCTCAAAAGACCCGATTCATCGCGCATACCATCACCGTAATCTTACATTTGCACTGCTCTACGCATTCAGTGAACGGTTCCTGCTCCCCCTGTCTCACGATGAGGTAGTCCATGGCAAGCGGGCGCTTCTCGACAAGATGCCCGGCGATCTCTGGCAGAAGTTCGCGAACCTGCGATCGCTGTTTGGATTGATGTATGCATTCCCCGGTAAGAAATTGCTTTTCATGGGGGACGAGATCGCTCAGTGGGTGGAATGGAATCATGAAGCATCTCTTGATTGGCATCTGCTTTCGCATGATTCGCACCTTGGGGTGCAGCGACTGATTGACGGTCTGCACTTGCTTTACAAAACCGAAAAGGCACTGCATGAGATCGATTTTGAGTACCGTGGGTTCGAGTGGATCGATTTCCAGGATAGTGCCAGCAGCGTGATTGCGTTCGAACGAAAGGCGCGCCAACCAGATGACAGGATTGTTGTCGTGTGCAACTTCACACCTGTTCCGAGATACGGCTACCGTGTTGGAGTCTCGCAACCCGGAACCTATGTGGAACTTCTGAATACTGACTCTCTCTACTTTGGAGGGAGTAACCTCGGTAACAGCGGTGAGCTCATGGGCGAAGAGATACCTTTCCACCACCATCCGGCTTCTGTGAGTCTGACATTGCCGCCATTGAGTGTCCTGTATCTCAAACGGAAAAGGTAGGATTCGGGAGCATTCAGCCTCCTTGAAGAACGAGCATATGAGGCTTCATTCTTTTTTCAGACCGCAAAGATTCTCTACACGACATATTGAAGTGGATCATCTTCGAGAAATCGAAAAGCCCGACCGGCGAACGCCAATCGGGCTTTTTTATTTTGAATGGAATCGTGAATCTACGTGTTGATTACGATTTCCTTGCGAACATAGGACCCTTGCGGCACATCTCCGGCAAAGGGTACTGCAAGAATCAGATGATTTCCGTCATGAGCCATCACACGAGCG
>JBEKOB010000129.1:0-7229 GCA_049522195.1 Bacteroidota bacterium | reverse complement strand
GCGGATCGGATCGAGAAACTTGAGGACGCAATTCTCAACCTTCCTGTTGAGTACCGTGTTGTCATCGTGCTGAGACATTTTCAAGACCTGTCGTACGAGGAAATGGGGATGATCCTCGACCTCCCCGAAAAGACTGTGAAATCAAGGTTGTTCACTGCGCGGCAAATGTTGAGGGATCTTCTGATAAACTCGGGGCTGCTGGAAAAAGTTTGAGTCGATGAACCGATGAATCTTTGAATCTCTGGTGCAAAGGAATGATAGACGAACGATACGTAGAGCTGATCAACAAGGAACTAGATGGCTTCAACACTGAATCCGAAAGCAAGGAGCTCCAACAATTTCTGAGCGAAAACGGCGAAGCGCTGCAGTACTACGATGAACTCCTGCGCGCAGCCAGCGCTTTGAAACGCGTCGACCAAGTCGAGCCCCCCTCGTTCCTTAAGACCCACATCTTGAACTCCATCAAATCCTTTCCTGTCCCCGTCCGATCAGGACTCGGATGGATGAACACTGTGCTGGACTTGTTTCGTCAGCGGCCCTCTGTGAGGTACGGTGTAGTGTTTGCCTCCGGCTTGTGTATCGGCATTCTGCTTTTCGCCATAGTCGGTCCGTGGCGCCGGGATGGGATGCCCCTTGCTTCGAAGGTGAGTGGCTCAATGGTATGGCGGACGGAGATTTCCCGGCTTCAGGTGATCGATTCGGTCGCGCTTGATGGATCCGGATTCCAGAGCGTTTTCAAGACGTTCCGGGGCGACGGGAACGTCACGGTCGAGTGTGCTGTTGAGGCAGACGAGAACCTGCGGCTGGAATTGAGCGCCGACCCTCGCGAATTGAAGTTCATGGGGTTCAATCGGTTGGGAGGGACGGACATCGATGTGATAGCGACGGGGGGAAAAATCGTTTTCACAGGGGCAAAATCGGAACACGGATTGATCACGTTCACAGAAGTCGCATCTCCACAGCAGCCGATCGAGGTGCGCATCTACAAGGAGGGGACAGTCGTTGGGAATGTGTCAATTCGAACGAATTGAAGGAAAGGGGAGACGGTTCGGCCAAAGATCAAACTCCAGAATCTGAAGTCAGTCTACAAATATTGCGATCATTAATTCTGCATCATCCAACTCACAATACAGTAGAGGGAAATATGGAAAACCAAACAATCCAGTCAAGCGGAAACAAGCGGACCCCATGGATCATCGGGGTTGCCGTTGTAGCAATTGCTGTGATTGGATACTTCACGTTGTTCTGGCCGCCTGTCAATCAGAAGGATGTTTCCGGCACGTTGAGCGGAGTCCAGAAGGCTGAGAAATATCGGGCCGCACAGATCCAGGATAAGGATGTCGCACTGAAGAATCCGGAACTCCAGAAGTTCCTCCAGAGCGACAAATACCAGAAGCTTTCGAAGGACCCGGAGTTCAAAGCCGCTCTGAGCAAGTCTGAAGTGCAGGCTTATTTGAGCAATGCGAGTGTTCAGGCGTTGTTGTCGAATGCGAGCATGTCAGCAGCCCTCGCGAGTGCCCAGATGCGGGCGCAACTCTCGAATGCGGGTGTGCTGGCAATGCTGGCCAATGCCGATCTGCAGGCTGCCATGTCAAAAGCTGATATGCAGGCCTTTTTGAGCAATGCCAACATGGTGGCCGCTCTTGCGAGCCAGGATGTTCGGGCTGCGCTGGCAAAGTCGGACTTATGCGCCCAGATGGCAAGTGCAGAAGTGCAGGCTGCGTTGACGAACTCGCAACTTATGGCAAGTCTGAAGAATTCCGAGCTCAGGGCTGCCTTGAAGAGTTCTGATCTGCAGGCCGCACTTAAAAGTTCAGATCTGAGGGCCGAATTGATGAAAGCGGATCTTCAGGCGTCTCTGAGTTCTTCGGGATTGCAGGCAGCGCTGGCGAGTGCGGACTTGCGTTCCATGCTGGCGAGTGCAGACTTGCGTTCTCTGCTGTCAAGCGCTGACATGCAAGCAGCGCTTCGAGATGCACAGGTCCAGGCTGCGTTGCAGAATGCCGGTATGCAGGCTCTTCTCTCTTATGCGGATGTGCAGGCAATGCTGAGCAGCGCGGATCTGTGCGCTCTGCTCTACAATTCCGATCTGAGAGCGGAACTGGCAAAAGGAGAATTGCGCGGCATTGAATAAGACTTCAGAAGCTTTTTGGGTAGAAGCCCGACTTCTTGTTGCCTCATTCGTGTAAGAAGTCGGACTTCTCTCCGAGCTTGCGGGGGGATGGCGTCGCACGTTGGACATCATCTCCTCGCTATTTCTCTCAACCTGGAAACTCCCCGCATCCTGATTCATCCCAGATTCAGGTGCATCGGCTTGTACAATCCTGGCCAACGGTGTCTTGCTTTCACTCTCGAATCTCGCCCATGAAATTCAGATCGCTCATTGTTGTTCTTGCCCTCCTTTGCTCATCCCTCAGGCTGCACGCACAATTCTACTCTCTGGAAACCAAGGACCTCAGGCTTGTCACGTACACTCAGGCCCACGCATTCATCGTCCCACACCTTGCGGCAAGTTTCCAGAACTCGCTGGCCTTTCATAAGAAGCTGTTCGAGTACACTCCGTCGGAGAAGGTCACGCTGATCCTTGAGGACTTCAGTGATTATGGGTCGGGCGGTGCCAACACTGTCCCCTTTAACCTTCTCGGCATCGGGATCGAACCGTTCAACTACTCGTACGAGACGATGCCTCCGCTCGAACGGATGACCATGATGATGAATCATGAACTTGCCCATATTGCCACGATGGACAAACCGTCCCCGAGTGACAGGTTCTTCCGGAGTGTGTTCTTTGGCAAACCCGGACCGATTGCCGAGGCTCCTCCGTCGATGCTCTACGCGTATCTGACCAGCCCGAGGTGGAATTCTCCGCGATGGTTCATCGAAGGCATTGCGGTATTCCTGGAGACGTGGATGGGCGGAGGGCTGGGAAGAGCACAGGGACCCTATGATGAGATGGTGTTTCGCACAATGGTGCGCGACAGTGCCTTGTTCTACGACGTCGTCGGTCTCGAATCGGAAGGGACGAAAGTCGACTTTCAGGTGGGAGCGAATTCTTATCTCTACGGCACACGCTTCGTCAGCTACCTCGCTCTTCAATATGGACCGGAGAAGTTAATTGACTGGTTCAGGCAATCGAAGGTGAGCAAGAGCAACTTCTCCTCTGAATTTGAACGGTTGTACGGTGTATCACTTGATGATGAGTGGTCCCGGTGGATCAAATGGGAACACGTGTGGCAGAAGGCAAACCTCGATTCGGTCAGAGTGAATCCCGTAACCAAATTCCGTCGGATTGCACCCGAAGGCCTCGGGTCGGTATCCCGTGCATTCTATGACCCGTCGGCGGGCGAGCTCTACGTCGCCATCAACTATCCCGGGCAGTCGGCACATATCGCCGCTATCGATGTGAACTCCGGGGCGCTCAGGAAGCTCCGGGATATTCGCGGCGCAGCTCTCTTCTATGTCACATCGCTTGCCTACGATCCTGACTCGCGGACGCTGTTCTACACGACAGACAACAACCACGAGCGGAGCATCTATGCTTTCGACGTGGCGACCGGCAAGTCGAGGATGCTCCTCAGAAAAGAGCGGATCGGAGACCTGGCATTCAACCAGAAGGATAAATCACTTTGGGGTATCCGCCATCTCAACGGATACTCGTCGATCGTGAGAATCCCCTATCCGTACGTCGAAGCAAATCAGGCTTACTTGTTCGATTATCCCAAGGACCTGTATGACATCGATATCTCTCCCGACGGTACGATGATGACTGGGGCTCTTGCCCTCACAGACGGGACATTGCTCCTCATCAAAATGGACACCGAAAAGCTCAAGAAGGGAGACGGTTCATATCAGGTCTTGTTCGACTTCGAGGAGTGTTCACCGGCAAACTTCGTTTTTTCTCCGGATGGTAAGTTCCTCTTCGGCAATTCGTATTATACGGGTGTCTCTAACATTATGAGGTATGATTTTGAGATGAACGACATGAGCCCGCTGACGAATGCCGAATCAGGATTTTTCCGTCCTGTCCAGGTGTCCCGCGACTCGCTGGTCGCGTTCCATTTTACGGGAAGGGGCTTTGTGCCCGTGATGATCGCGAACAAGATTGTGGAGAACGTTGTCAAGATCCGCTTTCTGGGGACGGCAGTCGTCGATCGGTATCCGCTCCTGCGGACCTGGCAAGTCGACCCGAAGGCTCTCCGGCGGATCAACATCGATTCACTCACCACGTACAAGGGCACGTACTCTCCCGCGGGCAATTTTCGGTTGGCGTCGCTCTATCCGGTCGCCGAGGGGTACAAAGATTTTCCGGCGTACGGCTTGAGATTCAATTTTGCAGATCCCACGACGTTGACCCGCGGTGACCTTACTGTTGCGTACACGCCAAACCAGATACTTCCGGAGGAAGAACGGGTGCATGCCGCTTTCAACTACAGGTTCTGGCAATGGAGAATCGGCGGGACTTACAACGCGTCGGATTTCTACGATCTCGTCGGGCCCACGAAGACCAGCCGGAAAGGGTATTCGCTGACGCTGGAGAACAGGGATTTTCTTTTCTTTGACGAGCCTGAGACGATGGAATACAGGGTGGCGTTGGGAGGATACTGGGGATTGGAACGGCTGCCTGAGTTTCAAAACATTCAAACACCGGTCGACAAATTTCTTTCCCTCAACGCGCGCATCAATTATCAGTATCTCATGAAATCTCTCGGTGCGGTTGATGACGAACAGGGGGTCATCTGGCAACTTGTCTCCCACACAAATCTCGTCAAGGGGAACCTGTTCCCGCGCGTGCACACCAATGCAGCGTACGGAACGTTGCTTCCGATCAATCACTCATCTCTCTGGCTCCGGGGTTCGGCCGGATATTCCTTCGGTGATCGGTACGATCCGTTCTCAAGTTTCTACTTTGGGGGGTTCGGCAACAACTGGGTCGATCATCAGGAGATCAAACGCTACAGAGAGGAATACAGCTTTCCGGGAGTGGAGATCGACAACATTGGGGGAGTGCTGTTTGCGAAAGGCATGCTGGAATGGGATCTGCCGCCGATCCGGTTCCGCAGATTTGGGGTACCGAGTTTCTACTGCAACTGGGCGCGCATCGGTTTATTTACCTCGGCGATTGGTACCAACTTTGATCGATCATCCGAGCGACAGGTTGAAGGAAACGCAGGGGGTCAGATCGATTTCCGGCTTGTGATATTTTCATCGCTTGAATCGACTCTCTCGCTGGGATATGCAGTTGCCGCCCAACAAAACCAGCGACGTTCGAACGAGTTCATGATTTCTCTCAAGATCCTTTAGCGATGAGATTCAAGATTTCGTAACGACGAACCCTTATGATGCTCCCCGCTTTTGTTCAATACGTCAGCCTGGCTGTCAGCATTCTTCCGGTGTTTGTGTTTCTCGGATCCCTGGTAGTACTGGACAGCTATAAACTCGTCCGGTTCCGGGCAATCGCGATAGCCATTGTGGTCGGATGTTTGGTAGCGGCGGCGAGCTTTCTCCTGAATTCGTGGATCCTTCAGGTCACCGGAATGGATGGTTCGGTGTACCGGCGGTATGGCGCTCCGGTTGTTGAAGAGCTGATGAAATCGTTTTATCTGATCTATCTCATCAGAAAGGGGCGCATCGGGTTTATGGTTGATGCGGCCATTTTTGGTTTTGCCATTGGAGCAGGATTTGCCCTTGTCGAGAACGCCTTTTATGTCGAATTGCTGCAGGATCCCAACCTTCTGATCTGGATCATCCGCGGGTTCGGGCCGGCGATCATGCATGGCGGTGCGACAGCGATTCTTGGAATTATCTTCAAGAACGTTTCTGACCGGTCATCGTCGGGAAAATTCGCTGCGTTCTTTCAGGGATTTCTCATTGCCGTGTGTTTGCATTCCTTTTACAACCACTTCTTCTTCGGCCCTGTTGTCTCGACGGTTCTGATCATCGCGCTCTTGCCGGCAGTTATGATCGCTGTTTTTCAGCAAAGCGAGAACTCCCTGCGTCAATGGCTGGGTGTGGGATTTGATTCGGATCAGGAACTACTTGAAATGCTGATGTCCGGCAATTTGATGAAGACACCGGTCGGGATCTATCTGCAGTCGCTTGAGACCAAGTTCATCCCCGAGGTCGTGGTTGACATGATCTGCTACTTGCGGATTCACGTTGAGCTGTCAATTGAAGCAAAAGGGATTCTTCTCATGAGGCAAGCTGGATTCGAGCTCCCACCGGATCGGACTGTAGAAGAGAAATTTGAGGAATTGCGAGCGCTGGCGAAGAATATTGGTCAGACAGGGAAGCTCGCGCTCTCGCCGTTCCTCCATACCAGCGACAAAGAGCTCTGGCAGCTGCACATGCTGACGGAATGAGAATCCAATCAAACGGGATACCTGGGATCGGTTACTTCGGATCCAAGATATCATCGTCACATGATCGGTCAGACAATCTCGCGCTATCCCGGCACAAATCGTCGGGATGCCCCGCCTGCCAACCAGATATCGCAACGGCGGGCAGGCAAAGAACGGCAGAAGATTTTCAAAAAGTTGGACATCCACCTGGTGGAGAAGGTTATCCAAGTGAAGGAGTCCTCTCTATGACGATCACTGAAACAATACACGGTCGCGTTACGGTCCTCTCCCTTAAAGGCAATTTCTTGGGCGAGCCAGATACAACACAATTGCGGCAAACGGTCTATCAGCTGACAGAACGCGGCGACAAACAAGTGGTTCTTGATCTTGGCGGTCTGAAGGCGATCAACAGCTCGGGGCTCGGTGTATTGGTTTCTGCACTAATCTCGCTGCGAAAACGAAGCGGTGATTTGTCCTTGGCAAGGTTGTCGGACAAGGTGCACGCGCTCATGATGGTTACGCATCTGATCAGGGTTTTCAAGGTCTATGATACTGTTGAACGTGCGGTGACAGGTTTCGGACAGTGACTTGTCAGCGGAAAGAAGTCCGGTCGTCCTCAGATTCCGGATGGAGCGATCCGACCTGTATTCTTTCTGGTTTGAATGAATCGAAATGAGAGCGCCCCCGAACGCCGGGGGCGGTTGGTCTGATGCGGGGAGAAAATAACCTTGCTTGCGTCGAACACTTACGATCGTTTGTGTTCGAGGTACCGTTTCACTTCAGAGGCCACGACGTATTCTTCATTCGTCGGTATGACCGCCACTTTGATCCTGGAAGTGTCGTGTGAGATGAGGCCCTCTTTTGGGTTGGCGTTGTTCTTGTCCTCGTCGA
>JBEKOB010000128.1:0-7601 GCA_049522195.1 Bacteroidota bacterium | reverse complement strand
TCAACACGGTGCGTGTGGGTCTGGCACTCAAGTTCGGAAACGGTGAAATCATTCCAAGCGCCGCGGCCCCACGTCCAGCCGCCGTCGAGGGTGACGTCCAATTCTCGATCAGGGCTCCAAAGGCCATACCGGTTCAACGCAAAGTGCGGGAAACATTCCCGCTTCGTAATTACGTGTTTTTCGATACAGGATCGAGTGATATACCAACCCGATATGTGGCGCTGACGAAAGAGCAGGCAGCAAACTTCAAGGAGGAACAGTTGCAGGAAGCTCAGCCGCTAAGCATGACGGGACGCTCACAACGGCAACTGACGCTGTATTATAACATCCTGAATATTCTCGGCGATCGTCTCCGGAGAAACTCAGGGACCAGCGTTACACTAACTGGAGCCTCAGAAAAGGGCGCGGTAGAAAGTAAAGGATTTGCAGAATCGATCAAAGGGTATCTCACGTCAGTCTTTGGAATTGATGGCTCGAGAATTGCTACTGAAGGCCGGGACAAACCCCGCGTACCATCGGAGCAACCGGGCGGTACACGAGAGCTCACCCTCCTCCGGGCTGAGGATCGACGGGTTGATATCGAGAGCCAATCGTCCGAACTGCTGATGCAGGTCGGTGGCCCGTACGACGCACTGAAGCCTGCGCAAATCGTTGTCGTACAGGAAGACCCACTCGACAGTCATGTCAAGTTCTATGTCGTCGGGGCAAGAGATGTGCTCGCTTCATGGTCATTGGAAGTAAGCGACGAGGGCGGGAAGATTCAACGATTCGGACCTTTCACGCGGGAGTACGAAAGCATTCCCGGGAACCACATCCTGGGCACTCGCAGCCAGGGGGACTACAAGGTTGTGATGTTGGGGCAAACGAAGACCGGGCATTCCCTTAAGAAAGAAGGTTCTCTGCACCTCATGCGCCGGGAAGAGCCGAAAGTAGAAGAAGCTCTGCGGTTCAGCATTCTCTTCGAATTCAATACTTCCAAGACCGTTGCGACCTATTCAGCGTTTCTCACCGAGATGGTCGCTCCGCTGATACCTGATGGCGGAACGGTCATTATCCACGGCCATACAGACATTATTGGAGACGATGATTATAACTTGAACCTGTCCAATCAGCGGGCCGCTGAGGCAAGGAGCATTCTGGAACTCGCGATATCAAAGGCCGGGAAGCGCGACGTTACAGTTGAATCGTACGGGTTCGGCGAAGACTTCCGCTTTGCCCCGTTTGACAACAACCTTCCGGAAGAACGCTGTTACAATAGAACTGTCATCATCGATATCGTGCCGAATCCAGTCGTCGGCAAATAGATTTGGGTATTGGCAGATTCTTCGACAGACATAACATTAATTCACCTGTCAACTTGGGCTGATACTAGCCCTGCAGGGGAATAGAGAAGCAGACGATCGAAGAGAGGCATGTTGTTGAGGAGTTGATACGGAGCATCGTTTTTCTGGACGGTGCTCCGGTCGTCTCTAAGCTCAATCCGATCGACCTTCTCAATGAACACCACGGATGGTTCCAACCCCCAAACGCAGTCGAAAATTCAAAGCATCTTTTCTTGTGGTAATTCCGTTCGAGTTCAGATTCCCAACCCAGCGTCAAACACTACCGAACAACGACCCGCCGCGCGGCAGGATGGCCTTCAGCATGGGCCATACAGCCTGGCACGCAGTGCACTCAATCCCACATTGACTCCGAAAAAGGATTAACTACTCTTCCATCCTTTCGGACTATTACGCCTTAACGCAAGCATCGATATACTGTACCGCGTTTCAGAGGCGACGTTCGTCCCTCTATCGACCCGCTACCAAGCCTGGTCCAGAAATACATGGGTTTTCATCCGAAACCAAACAGGTCGCACTTCACTTTCACTAACTGCGCGGAGGAATCGTGAAGACTTGTTCGACACATTCATTAGGGATTGTAGACCGCTGGACGCGCTTTCTCGGAGCAATACTGTCGGCTGCATTGATGACGCCTGCCGTTGCCGCGTCCCAAGCGCCAGCAGTGGTGACCGCCGTCGAGAATGGTGTAGGGTCTCACGAATTTGCGCTCCTCCAGAACCATCCAAATCCATTCAATCCATCTACGATGATACAGTATAGCCTTGAGAAGCCTGTCCAGGTTTCCCTCAAAGTCTACAATTTGCTTGGCAATGAAGTGGCCTCGCTCGTAAATAGCCCGCAGGAAGCCGGCAGCTACACTGTGACGTTCAATTCCAACAAGGGAACCCTTAGTCTCGCGAGCGGTGTATACTTCTACCGTCTCGAAGCTGGTTCGTTTGTCTCGACGAGGAAACTGGTCATCATGAAATGAAACAGTCGATGCCAATCGCTTTCACGCAACGCTTACAGAAGGCATTATGAAGAGCATGATTCGGTCGTTTCGATTTTCTGTCGCACTTATTGGACTTTTGGCGGTGACGATTACACCATCGAGGTCGCAACTCAACATTCAACTTGGCGGCGGAATCGGTGTAGCGATTCCAACTTCGGATTACGGCGGCTCCACTCTCGAATACTACAATGGATCACGCTATGGACTGAGCAGTGGTCTCAATCTCAATGGAAAGGCGAAGATTGGGTGGTCCGGATGGAGTATCGCCGGTGAAATTGACTACTCATCGTTTCACAATACCGGAAATTCTGAACCGGGGCAGGGATCTTTGGACATATCGCAAAACGTCCTTTCGGTGAAAGCCGGACCTGAATTTCGTATCGGCGTACCCGAGTTGCCCGTCACCTCCTATATCGGTGGGAACCTCGCGTTGAATAGATTCGGCGGGGAGACTACGTTTCAAGGGGTTGCGAAAATTCCGAGCGCAACGTACAGCATGAAAAGTACAACGCGGCTTGGAGTAGGATTCTCGGCAGGATCGGAAGTGAGCTTCGGTCCTTTCCTCTCGGTCGACTTTAACCTCTCGTACAACGTGATGAATGCCTTCGGTAATAAATGGGACGTTGTCAATCCGGGGATCAACCAGCGAATTGACTCTTATCTTTCATTGAATGACGCTCCCGATCCCCAGTTTGCTCCAGGAGATGATAAGCACTTCATATCTCACGAACGGAATATTCGGTCGATTCTGTTCACGGCAAGCATCTTGTTCGGTTTGTAGTGCCGCTCCATGATTGATTGAAATGAGAACACAATCGCGGTTGTGTTGATAAATGCCGCGCAAGCGGAGAACATGTGCCAGGTGACGGGATCTGCGTCGCTCTTCAGAACTAACTCGATTATTAAACGAACAAACGTCGCCAGCACTTCAATCACGCTCCTGACGGGTGCAAGGTTGGACGGCAGAGCGCTCATGCAAGGTGCAGCGGCCGGACAGATTTCGTCGGATCACGGTATCATCGTCCGACCACCGTTATTAAGAGTCGAGGTAAACGGGCGGGTTTTCGGTACGATAGCACGACAACGTTTTTCAGAAGCTTGCCGAGTCCCATTAATGGGATCAAATCTAACGTTAATATTTCGGAGGACTCATGAAAAATGCAATTGTTCGAACACTTACGTTCACCAGGCTCGCGATGCGACCGGCCGTCATCATGTCGATCTCGCTCGCGATGTTTCTTCTCGCGGCCTGCGAAACGAACCAGCCGTTGGGTCAGCGCGACTCGAACACAGTAGTCGGCCCGCAAGGTCTAAACGGATCGCTTTCCAAGCTAGGGAATGCTAGCACATTGGCGACTGTTCTTTTGGGTTCGGCGTCGACTTTCGCGGTCCTGGGTGGGACAACGGTCACCAATGCAGGTCCATCAATCATCACAGGAGATCTGGGTGTTTACCCGGGTACCGCAATCACCGGCTTCGACCTGACGTTAAACACGATCGTGTACAGTCCACTAGGGACAGTGACGGCGGGACTGGGGATAGTGCACGGGACGATATATGCGGGAGGTCTTGTTGGCTCTGTCGTAGAAAAGGCTCATAATGATGCCGCCACTGCGTACGCTGCTCTCGTAGACCAGCCGTGCAATTTTAGCTATGCGCCTGTGCAGGAACTGAACAATCTCATTCTTACACCAGGAGTGCATTGTTTTCCGTCATCGGCTAATTTGCAGTCGAATGGAACACTCACTCTTGATTTCCAGGGAAACAGCAATGCGGTCTTCATCTTCAAAATCGGCAGCACCCTTGTGACCAAAAATGGTTCAAAAGTCATCGCCATCAATAACAACAATCAGACTTGCAGTAGTGCGAACGTGTATTGGGCTGTTGGTTCCTCCGCGACTATCGATGGCTCTCAGTTCCTGGGAACCGTTATTGCCTATACAACCATTACAATGACTTCCGCCGCAAACAATCCCGTTAGTACAATCGTGTCCGGCAGAATGTTGGCTTTGAATGGTGCAGTGACGATGAGTACCGACAATATCTCGGTCTGCTCCGGCTCCGGCGGCGGCACGATTCCGCCTCCCAAGCCTTGCCGAGATTTCGTTACCGGCGGTGGATGGATCGATGGCAAAGCGACCTTCGGCGTCTCCGGCGGCATCAAGAATGGCAAGTTCTGGGGTGAGCTCTCATTCAATGACCACCAAAAGAATAGTGTGAAGGTCAAGAGCACGAGCGTTACGGCTTACATCGAAATCGATGCCGTGACACGTCAGATCGAAGGCATTGCGAAGGTCAACGGTAAGGGTCCCTTCACCTACAAGGTTGTTGTTGTTGACAAGGGTGAGCGCGGCCGCAACGACAGCTTCAGTCTGGAACTCTCGAACGGTTACAAGGCTTCGGGCACTCTGAAGGGCGGCAACATCCAGCTCCACACCAAATGTGGAAACTCGCAAGATAACGATGACAAAGAGTACTATGATGATAATGATGAAAGAGATGGTCATAAGAACTGCGATAACGACGAAGGTGATCAAAACCACCTCGATAACGATCATCACTGAAATTGAGGATCATCATGAGGATACGTCTCGGTTCGCAGTCCGAGGCGTATCCGTCATAGGAACCGCACGCTTCCCATGTAGCGGCTGATTTAAGACGGACGGATCGGCGTGAGTGCGGGGATGAGGATGAAGGACGTTGAGGTCAATCATCATGACACCTGCACGTGAACTGGCGTGTAGGAAACAATACTTCTCTTAACGAGGGAGGTCCCTAATGTTTCGACATTGTTCGATCGTCATGCGCGACAGGATGATGAGCCTTTGGCTCAGAAGAATCATCCTCGGTTCTTTGATACTGATTTGTGCCAGCGCAACAATGCTTGCGCAGGATCTTCTACGGACGCAGCCAAAATGGTGGATTGGCGGCTCAGGCGCCCTAAACTCCAATTACTACTATGGATCGACCCAGTTACTCACTCCAACGATCTCGACCCTTGGCGTTTTTCATGACGGGGATGGACCGGGGGTCAATGGCTCACTCCTTCTGGAGTATCGGCCAGGCCGTGTGTGGGGTGGCATACTCGAAGTGGGATACGATACCCGGTCTGGAAAGTGGGATGACGTAAACGCCCCGGGCACCAATGTGACGGGATCGCTGTCTGCGGAGCTCAAATATATCTCCATCGAGCCAAGCTTAAGGATCGCCCCCTTTTCATCCGGGTTCTACATCTTTGGTGGTCCGACACTGAACCTCAATCTCTGGAACGAGTTTACCTATTCACGGCATAGCAGCCCTGCGTTCTGGGCCTCGGGCGATTGGAGCGACATTCGTAAAATCGGGATCTCAGGACAGATAGGCATAGGTTGGGAGATTCCACTCGTGTCGTCAGACGCCGCCACTCAGATTAATCTCTCGCCATTTGTCTCGTTCTCCCCGGTCGCTCAAGGACCGCGCACCGTGGAGGAATGGGATATTTACACCATCCGTGTAGGCGCCGCATTGAAGTTTGGATGGGGCGATGTCATCGAGCAAGCACACGCTGCAGTTGTGCGTCCGGCCGTTGTGGAAGGTGATGTCCAGTTCTCGCTACGGGGGCCGAAGGCCGTACCGGCGAAGCGGAGGGTACGTGAGTCATTTCCGCTCCGCAATTATGTGTTCTTCGACGTCGGATCGACCGAGATGCAGAGTCGATATGTGTCGCTGACGAAGGACCAGGCGACAGGCTTCAAGGAGGAACAACTCCAGGAATTTCAGCCTGTAAACATGACCGGTCGTTCACTACGACAGATGACCGTGTATTATAACATCCTGAATATTGTCGGCGATCGCATGAAAAGAAATCCCGGAACCACCGTTTCGTTAAGTGGAGCGTCAGAGAACGGACCGGCGCATGGCAAGGCAAGAGCGGAAACGATCAAGCGGTATCTCGTGGACGTCTTTGGAATTGAGGGTTCGAGGATAACGACAGAGGGACGAGACAAACCAAAAATTCCTTCAGAAGTGCCGGGCGCCACAAAAGAACTTGACCTTGTCCGGGCTGGAGATCGTCGCGTTGATATCGAGAGCAGTTCGCCTGAGATGATGATACAGGTCGGGGGTGCTTCTTACTTCATGCTGAAGCCGGTGCAAATCGTTTCAGTAATAGAAGACCCGCTTGACAGCCGCGTTATTTTCAACGTGGTTGGAGCGAAGGAAGTGCTCGCATCGTGGTTGCTCGAAATCACGGATGATCAAGGAAAGGTTCAACGCTTCGGACCATTCACGCGAGACCAGGAGAGCATTTCGGGGAACACCATTCTGGGAGATCGTTCCCAGGGGGATTACAAAGTCGTCATGCTGGGACAAACAAAACTCGGGAATTCCCTGAAAAAAGATGGGTCGGTCAGCCTGGTACGCAGAGTAGTATCGAAGGAAGAAGCGTTGCGCTTCAGTATCCTGTTTGATTTCGACAAATCGAAGACCGTTGAGAGTTATGAGAAGTTCCTTACCGAGGTTGTCACACCGCTCATTCCGAACGACGGCACGGTCATCATCCACGGGTATACGGATATCGTCGGAGAGGAAGAGTATAACGATAACTTATCCCGCGAACGTGTCCAGGACGCCCGGGGCATCATCGAACGCGCACTACTGAACAGCGGCAAGACCGGGATCACGTTTGAAACATATGGGTTTGGCGAGAATTTGCAGTATGCACCGTTTGACAACAAGTTACCGGAGGAGCGATTCTATAATAGGACCGTCATCATCGATATCGTGCCGGCGAAATAATCTGTCTGTGGATCCTTGCCGCGTATGGTGGGAGGAAGAGACAGCTCCACGTAGAGGAGGGGAAGGAAATGCGCAATGAGAGAACCAGTCACCAACAAGAGAATGCTGAAAGTGATGTGGGGCTGCCTCTTCATCGGAGGTCTGGCGGCGATTATCGGGATCTATCGCGCAGCGA
This sequence comes from Bacteroidota bacterium, assembly GCA_049522195.1. Classification (GTDB taxonomy): domain Bacteria; phylum Bacteroidota; class Ignavibacteria; order UBA10030; family UBA10030; genus UBA9647. The sequence goes on along the minus strand of JBEKOB010000128.1, from coordinate 316 downwards.
AGAGTACCGAGAGCCCAGCCTACGACGTTTAGGAAAGGGACAATGAAACTGTATTTTTACTCGAGTCAACTGCTCACGTTCGTGGATGCGAAGTGGACTCTTGCGAAGTTTGCAGCCGGTGGCATCCTTCTCGGGACTCTCCTCCTTCTTGGTGTTGTGAAACTGAATCAATCCGTCGCAGATACCCTCGGGTCTCATTCGGCAAATGCGCTCACGGCAGAAAACGACATTCTGCGGCAGCAGTTGAATTTGGTTTCACCCCATGTGACCAAACTGGAAACACAAGCGGAAGAACTGAAAGAACGTGCCAACGAGC
>JBEKOB010000127.1:0-8446 GCA_049522195.1 Bacteroidota bacterium | reverse complement strand
TCTGTCAAAGAACTCAAACGCATTGAGCGTTGGCTAAACAATCGTCCAAGGAAAGTGCTACATTACGACACCCCTCGCGAACGCTATCGTCGGATCGTTGCACTTCCTCATTGAATTCAGCAATTCGCTGGTACGCGTTCTCTCAACTTCAAAGGAGTCGCACCATGAATAAATCCGTACTCATCCCGGCGATACTATTGTCCATAGCCACCTTACCGGTCCTCGGCCAGGAGAAATACCAGATGGACACGCTCAAGTCCGCTGGAGGGAACATTGTCATTTCCTTCCTCGGCCACGGCTCGGTAATGTTCGAGTTCAAGGGAAAAGTTATCTACGTCGATCCGGTGAGCCAGTATGCCGACTTTTCCAAAATGCCCAAGGCCGACCTGATCCTCATTACGCACGAGCATGGCGATCATCTCGACAGCACTGCGATCGAAGGATGCCGGACTGAAAAGACGAAGATCATCTGCACCGAAGCCTGTTTGCCAAAGGCACGTGGTGGAAGTGTGATGAAGAACGGCGAGACGCAAACGATAGGCGGCGTGAAGATCGAAGCGGTGCCCGCGTACAATCTCGTGCACATGCGAAGTGGAGGAGTTCCCTTCCATGCAAAAGGAAACGGGAACGGGTACGTCCTGACGCTTGGCGGAAAGAGAATCTACACGGCAGGGGATACGGAGAATGTGCCGGAGATGTCAAAGCTCGGGTTGATCGACGTCGCGTTCCTCCCGATGAACCTTCCCTATACCATGACGCCTGAGATGGTCGCGGAAGCAGCAAAGAGAATTCAACCGAAGATTCTGTACCCCTACCACTTCGGCAACACTGATACCGCCCTGCTCGTGAACTTGCTGAAAAACGAAAAGGGGATTGAAATACGAATCAGGAACATGCAATAGCGGAGCGCCGACGCGGTACCGGGGGACATTGAAAACCCCATTCGTCCATATTACCGATCTCTATCACCCTCCACAGGATCCGGACGATCATTTTGATCTTGCGACGGTGATGGCGTTGCCGGAGCTCGACCTCAAGGGGGTAATCCTTGACACCACGACGAAATTCCTGAACGCGTCTCCTGAGGGATTCGACATTCCGCGCGACCCCGGATTTGTCCCCGTGATACAACTAAGCTACTTGCTTGGACGGCCAATTCCGATCGCCGTCGGACCTACTGAACCGCTGAGATATGAAGGGGACACCGGGCGCGACCGTATCCCGGCGGAACAATCAGGCATCGAAATGCTCCTGAGCATCCTTCGCGCCAGCGCCGAGCCTGTCGTGATATCGATAGTGGGTTCAGCACGCGTGGTCGCTGCGGCATTCTCTCGTGAGCCGGAATTGATGCGGGCCCGGACAAGGGAAATTCTACTGAACGCCGGAGCAACTGCAAAGACAAAGAACGAATGGAATGTCAATCTCGATCTCATCGCGTACAAAGGAATATGGAAGGCCGGATTGCCCATTCATTGGTATCCTTGCGCAACAGAACGTGGAGCGTTTGACGAGGACCATGAATATGGCACCCACTGGAGGGCCTCTCATGAATCCCTGCTCCGCGATTTGTCTCCTGCCCTTCGAGCCTGGTTCTGCTATTCATTCACCGGCAATGGACGTGGAGACATCATTCGCGCTCTCCGGGAAGATGGAAAAGGCGCCGCGTGGGAGCAAGTCTTGTCCGCAAAGCGTAATTTGTGGTCGACGGCATCACTGGTAATGGCCGCAGGCCGCACACTGGCGCAGACATCGGAAGGATGGCGTTTTGTGGCCCGCAGCGGATCGTCGCTCTCCGTATGGCCGATGTTTCTCGACCCGATCACTGCAACGGTTCGAGACGACGGCCAGGTCGATTGGCAGTCGACAGTTGACGCGACCAGCTACAGGATTTTCCGGCGACAGCCCGGACGTCAGTACGGGGTTGCGATGGCTGAAGCTCTTCACGCGTTATTCCAGTCGCTACGGTGTTAGGCTTCACAGCGAACCTTGTTCGCCTTTGCAGAGGACGATGATGAGATTTCATTCCCTCATCCTGGCATGTTTTCTTCTTCTTGCCACGTGGGATGGCTGCAAGGACTCGGGATCCGTTATCGTCGACGACACCGGCATTCAGGGGCAGGTCTATCTGATTTCCAAACCCGGTCCCATCCCGATCGGGTGGGTACCTCCTCCACTCGAGCAGGTAAACACAATACAGGTTTTGGATGCTCAACGGAGGATCGTGAGGGAAGAAAGTACAAGCGACAAAGGGAAATTCATGATTTCGCTTCAGCCGGCGACGTACTATCTTCGCATAAAGGAATCGCCAATTCCTGCAGAGACCGGACCGTATGAAGTAACGTCCGGCAGGATCCTGACTGTCGAAGCTCACTATGATACCGGAATGCGATAAGCCATCTGCCATTCGCGTCGCCGACATCGTTACACCATACAAGGAGAAAACCATGATAGGTCGAATCAACGCCCTTATCGGATTGTGCGCTCTCTTCTGCGCGTTCAGTGCAGCGCAGGAAGCAGGTCAGTACACACGCGACGAAGTCGGGACAGTCAAGAAAAAACTTGTCGCTGCCCTCGATGCCGTCGGTCAACTGCCTGAAGGATACTCAAAGGAGAGAGAGAGTTTCAATCTTCCGACCGATGTGAGCAAGAACCGTGAGTCTGGTCTTTTCTATCCTGTCTATGCAAGTGGAGAACGGAGATTCGGCAGCGAAAAAGCGGTGCAAAAAGACGCCAAGGAAATACAGAAGGAATACCAGAAGAAGATGGCTGAGGCGCAGGCCAAAGGTGACATCCAGGCCATTACCAAGCTAGCGCAGGAGATGCAGCAAAAAGCAGCCCAGGTGCAGATGAAGGCTGTAACGACTCAAAAAGTACCGATAGACCTTCGCATTCAGTTTAACTCAAACCCGGGAGCGACGATCGATCCGGATGCTGTCGTGTTTGAGAAACCGGGTGTCATCGCGCTGAAGGAAATAAAGGATGGAACCGAAGACGAAGGGAGCGTCCGCGTGTTCTTCGATCCCGTCAACCTTAAGAACACCAAGCAGCTTTCACGCGTCGATACCAAAATGCCGGAAAAAGGCACAAGCTCGAAGACAGCCGTGTACAATGTTATTGTTGAATTCGCAGGTCCAATTGCCGAGATTGAAGCCTGGGCTAAACGGTTGGATACCGGAAAGGTGCTCTCACAAATCGATGGTAAATAACGCGTACTGGAGAACCGTATGTCTGCCAAGATGAAGGAATACATTGTTGTCTGTATGCACAATAAAGCGCCGCTCTCTGATCTCGATGTGAGGAGGCTGAAAGAGCGGATTGTCGCATCGAAACCGCATTACTGGGAGGAATATGAACCCGGCATCTATCTCGCGTTCTTCTTGATCAAGCGAGGCGGAAGGACGAAAAGTATCAAGCTTACAGCAGGCGTTCGGGTACTGAAAGGACCCGGAACGCCGTTCGAGAACATGGGTGTCGACAAGGCCGTCGGCGAGCTTCTCACGGAATCCACATGGTACGGCAAGATCCTGACCTGCCCGTTCGGAGATGCTGTGAACCAGGCCATCAAGAAGGCTCGCGAAGAAGCTGACAGGGACTTTTCTCCTCGAGAGAAGAAAACAGAGGAAGGAAAATGAATCAGAAGCGAATGGACATCCTCTCTGTCTTTGGATATCTGTTCATGGTTGTCGGACTGTTGTCGCTCTTCTTCAATGACGGCCTTTTTTCGTTTTCGCTCGTCGTGATCGTGCTCCAGGCCGCAGCGATTATTCTCATGATCTGGGCCCGGGTCACATTCAAAGCCAGGAGTTTTCATCTCTCGGCAACTCCGACGGAAGGAGGTCTCGTGACGACAGGTCCCTACAAATACATCCGCCACCCGATCTATGCCGCGGTGCTCCTGTTTGTGTGGGCAGCTGTAGCGGGCAACTGCACGATGACGAACGTGCTGCTTGGCAGCGTTGTGTTCGCGGGTTCGTTCATACGGATCGTTTGCGAGGAGTCTCTCGTTCGTCAACGTTATCCTGAGTATCAGCAGTACGCCGAGAAAAAGAAGAGACTGATTCCCTACGTTTTTTGAAATTGTCTGATGCTTCTCTGGAAAGGAGGCGCATATGCGTTCCGATGCAGCAATCGTGGCAACTGTTCTGGGAAGATCATTGGTGTCGATCGTGTGTTGCTTCGTAATCGGTCTGATCGTATTTCAGGGGCGGGTCTTTAATCCATATTTCTGGACATCGCAGCTGATCATGTTCGGCATTATTGGTTCGGTATTTTTCTACACCCTGCGGATCAATCGAAGAAATGCCTTCGCCGTTCTGCTGGTGTTGTTCGTTGTGCAATTCGGGTTGCTCTTGAGGCACATTCAGCTTGCCATGCTCCTGAGGGATGTCATTTACTTTTCGACCCTCGCTACTGCTCTCTATATATTCTTCGTCAGCTTTTACACAAAGACGGTCAGATACAGGAACCTCCAGCCTCTGGTGCTTGCCACACTCTTTGCCATAGCTTTCGCGATTGCCACGCTGGCTCTCGCTCTCCTGGACTTCGTGATGTTCCATTCCCTCAGATCAAATCTGTTTTATGCCATCGAGACGAATGCAAAATATGAGTTTCTCGTGGGATTGGGAATTGGGCTCGGGGTCCTCCTGCTGGACAATGGCTATGTCTATAAGGCCGGAGAACTCATAAAGCGCTTGCTGGGCTCTCTCGGTGCATCATTTCGTGAATTTGGCGAGCGCCTATAACTTTCTCACAGAAATGCCGTCCTTATGGTATCTATTGTTCCCTCTTTCCTGACATCGTGAAACTATGACCACAGGCAGTTCCTCCTCTGACCCAAAGAAGAACCTCGGTAAGACCATCCTGGACGATTTTCGGCGCGGCGACATCGAGAGCTCGTTGCGGCGGGATTTCTCTGAACTAAAGGAATTCATGCTTACTGAGGAACGGCAGAAACGACTCAAGGACATGAAGCAGGTGAAACGGTGGCTCTTCATGGCCTGGTGGTTCCTGGAGGGGCTCTTCCTCAAACTCACGCCTGCGAGGCGGATCCTGCTTCTAGTTGCAATCTTGCTTCTCATCTCAAACGTGAGCGTACGGAACGGAGGAAACGGGGCACATTTTGAAGGGTTTCACTTCATCGGTGCGCTCATTCTGTTGTTCATCATCATGCTCGAGCTCAAGGACAAGCTTCTTGCACACGAAGAGCTTGAAGCAGGCCACGCTGTCCAAAATGCCCTTATGCCCGATCGGACCCCACAGGTTTCTGGCTGGGGCCTCTGGCTCTATACGCGGTCTGCCAACGAGGTCGGGGGCGACCTTGTTGATTTCATCCAGATCATTCCCGAGAGAATCGGTGTCACGCTCGGCGACATTGCCGGCAAAGGCCTGCGAGCTGCTCTGCTCACAGCGAAACTCCAGGCAACGATCCGGGCGCTCGTCCCCGATGTCTTGTCCCTTTCAGAGCTCGCTTCGAAGCTGAACTTCATCTTCTGCCGTGACAGTCTTCCCAACCTCTTTGCCTCTGTCGTCTATGTCGAACTGCAGCCGGACTCCGGCGCCCTCCGCATGGTAAACTCCGGACATCTTCCTCCCGCCATTCTGCGCGGGGGCAAGATCGAGAAGACGGATAAGGGGGGCATTGCCCTCGGTCTTTCGCCGCAAGCGACATTCAACGAGCAGCATATCGAGCTCGGCAAAGGCGAGATGATGGTCATCTACTCAGACGGCCTCACGGAAGCCCGCAATCTCGAAGGAGCGTTCTTCGGGGAACAGCGCGTTCTCGATCTCCTTCCCCAGCTCACTCCGTACTCGGCTCAGCAAATCGGAGATCGGCTGCTGGAGGAAGTTGACCGCTTCATCGGGGAAGCGCGGGCATTCGACGATATCTCGATCGCCATCCTCAAACGCCTCTAGTCCAGCTGTCGGACATGAGTCTTCTTCGATAGTTTAATTGTCGTAGAACTTTTCTTTTTTTTCGAATCCCTTCGAGCTTCTCCCCAAGATTTCGTACATTATGGTATCGGCTGCTGACCAGAAGTGCACCAATTGACTTCCCTGTGAAACTCTGAATCGTTTCCCTCTGTTATCTATTGATACTCAAATCATCGCACGAGATGTCACATGAAACAAACGATCTCCAAGACGAAGGGCCAAGCACCGCAACTCAATGATCTTTTGTTCCTGATCGAGCAATCCTATAACAAAAAGGCCTGGCATGGAACAAACCTACGCGGCTCCATACGCGGACTTTCGGCTCACGAAGCAGCGTGGCGCCCCGGAACCGGCCGTCACAACATCTGGGAAATCGTTGTGCACTGTGCATACTGGAAGTACATCGTGCGCAGAAGAATCCTCGGTGAGAAGAAGGGGTCATTTCCCCTGAAAGGGAGCAATTGGTTTCATCGATCGGCCAATCTCACCGGACAGGCCTGGAGAGAGGACATCAAGCTGCTCGAGTCTTGCCATCGATCGTTGCTCGACGCCGTTTCCCAGTTGAGCCCTGGGGAGCTTCCCCGCAAACCGAAAGGTAGCAAGGTGAGCAATCTGGCGATCATCGCCGGCATCGCGTCGCATGATGTCTATCATGCCGGTCAAATTCAATTATTGAAACGATTGCAGCACTGAGCTAATGCCATTTCAGAACCTCTTTTTTGACGCGACCCAAAGGAACGTGTTATCAGGCTGTCACGATGAATCGCACAAGGGAACAACTCACAGACGTAATGCCCAACCCTGACGGGTTGTCACTTCTCTTGCTCGTCCAAGAGAAGTGACCAAGAGAAGGACGCCGAAATCGAAACGCACTTGGTTAAGCAGCCCACACGCACGCCGAAGATTTCGGCCTTAAAGATATTCTCAAATCAACGAGTTCGTGCACTTGGCCGAAATCTTAACCCACGTGTTCAAGCCACCTCCGCATGCCGCCTTCGATTTCGGGACCTCAGTTCGGATCGTTTGTGTGAGATCCGGCGGAGCCCTGAGCTGCCGAATTCTCCGGCTGATGGGTTGACGGGACAATCCCGTGCGTTTAAATTTCGGTGCATGTGAATTGATCACAGAGTTCGTAATGTTCTCGACGCACCGAAATTTCCGGCTCGTGCGCAAGGGCACTTCCAGAGCGTTGAGAATTCGGAAGTTCTCTTTGGTTACTTTCTCTTTAAAGAGAAAGTAACTGACGCTTCAACGCACAAGCAGGTAGCGTCACACTACCCGAACGAACCATTCTATCACGGGACCGGGATCCAAGAAGCTATTGTATTAGTCCACTAGTTCGATCGCAACACATTATCAAACGAAAACGTATGAACCGCATCAACATCATCATATTCTTTTCCATCTTCTTCCTTTTGTATGGTTTGATCAATTTCTACATCTTCCTCCGCGGGTGGCAGGCAATACCCGTCGATTCGTCTTTGCGCGTTCCCTATGTTGCACTCTTCTGGGTCGTTGCGCTATCATTTATCGCCGGTCGATTTCTGGAACGAATAGCTATCACTCCTTTCAGCACAGCGGTGGTGTGGGTCGGGAGCTTCTGGTTTGCAGCCTTCGCCTATTTCACCTTGTCGCTCCTCCTCATCGACATCCTGCGCCTGATCAACTATGTCGTCCCTATTTTTCCGTCATTTATAACGTCCAACATCGTTCGGACAAAAGCGCTGGTCGCCATTGGACTTTGTTCCATCATTGCGATCACCATCGTCATAGGATTTTTCAATGCGCGCAATCCGCGTGTGAAGATGTTGGAGTTGAACATTTCCAAACAAGTCGATTCTGTCAAGATGCTTGATATCGCGGTCGCCTCCGATATCCATCTTGGGACGATAATCGGGCGTGAGCGATTGAACGAGATTGTGGACAAAATCAACAACATTCACGCCGACCTCGTGCTCTTCCCTGGAGATATTGTTGATGAAGATCTGGCACCGGTGGTCAATCAAAACCTTGGGGAAATGTTACGAACCATCAAGGCAAAGTATGGAGTCTATGCAATCACGGGAAATCATGAATATATCGGCGGAGTTGAGGAGGCGGTCAAATACCTGACGGAGCATGGCATCAGGGTTCTGCGCGATGAAGTGGTGAACGTGAACGGGAGCATCGTTCTTGTCGGCAGAGAAGACCGCAGCATCTCGCAGTTTAATGGCAAGAAGCGGAAACCGTTGGCAGAGCTCATGACCGGCGTCGACAAGCGGTACCCGATTATCCTGATGGACCACCAGCCGTTCGGCCTTCATGAAGCTGTGGAGCAAGGCGCTGATCTCCAGCTCTCGGGCCACACGCACCATGGCCAGCTCTGGCCGTTCAACGCCATTACAAATGCCATCTATGAACTCAGCTGGGGCTACAAAAAGATTGAACAGACACAGTTCTATGTATCAAGTGGTGTGGGAACCTGGGGCCCTCCGGTGCGGCTCGGCAATACGCCGGAGATCATTCATCTCCGTCT
>JBEKOB010000126.1:0-8555 GCA_049522195.1 Bacteroidota bacterium | reverse complement strand
GCTCGTCTGAAATGATCAATTGTGCACTGCAGGCACTCCCGCGGGCTTCTGGTCCAAACGCCTGGATCATCGTCGCATATTTGTTGTCGTAAATCGAGGCAGCGCGTCCGAGAATGTACCCGCTGAGAATCACCCCTTGTCCGCCAAACCCGCCGATTTTGATTTCAGTCCTAGGCATGGAAAACCTTCCTCATTTCGTCTGAAGGAACATAGCGTTCGCCGAGCTTCTTCTGGTAGTGCGCATTCATCGCTTCAAGGTAGGTCGGACGTTCTTTGTCGACGAACTTTCCAACGATGATCTTCCCCTGGAAATCCAGAGCAACGGTCTTGGTGTCTGCGCCGTTCTTTATCTCGCTCTGGTCGCGGTAAAATTCCATCTGATCAAGGCCATCTCCCAACTTGTTGCGCCGGCTGTAGAGCGTCGGGCATGGTGCAAGAATCTCGATGAACGAGAAACCCTTCTTACCAAGCGCTTCTTTGATCGACTTGGTAAGGTAGCGGACATGATGAGCCGTCCATCGAGCCACATAGACCGCGCCGCAGGATTCAGCAAGGAACGGAAGGTTGAACGTTTCCTCGAAGTTGCCGTGAGGTGTTGTGGATGCAGTTGCGCCCACGGGTGTGGTAGGAGCCGCCTGCCCGCCGGTCATTCCATAAATCATGTTGTTGATCAGGATAACCGTGAGGTCCATGTTGCGTCGTGCTGCGTGAATAAAGTGATTGCCCCCGATCGCCGTCAGATCGCCGTCGCCGCTATAGACCACAACCTTCATCCCCGGGTTCGCAAGCTTCAGTCCCGTCGCAAATGGAATCGCACGACCGTGGGTTGTATGGAACGAATCCAGGTTCATATATCCAGCGACGCGTCCGGTGCATCCAATACCGGACACAACAGCCACCTTGTCGAGATCCAGTCCGCTGGTCTGCAACGCGCGAACGAAACAGTTGACCGTGGTTCCAATTCCACAGCCCGGACACCAGATATGCGGCATCCGGTCCATGCGCAGATATTCCTCAATCGGATTCGGCGGGATTGTAGCTTCTATTTCGTAAAGTTCTTCCGGCATGATCACTTTCCTCGCAATGATTTCTCGATCGCTGCAAAAATCTCTTTTGGCTGGTGGACTGTTCCACCTGCGTGCGGCACTGAAACGACGTTGCACTTTCCTGCAGCACATCGCTCAACTTCATACACCATTTGACCCATATTCAGCTCAGGCACGACGATCGATTTGACGCGTCCTGCCAATTCCCTGATCCGCTTCTCCGGAAACGGCCACGCTACGATCAACCGCAGATGACCGACCTTCAACCCTTTCGCTCTCGCCTGTTCAATTGCCGGAATTACGGTACGCGAAGTGATCCCATACGTCACCACCACGACATCAGCCCCTTCAACGTTTTCCTCTTTGTACAAGACGATATCGTCCGCGTTGAGACGGATCTTGTCCATCAACCGCTGCACAAGTTTTCCCTGGGCACTAACGGACATGTCGGGATACCCCTTTTCGTCATGAGTCAATCCCGTTACGTGAATGCGGTAGCCATCACCGGCCTTGACCATCATCGGCACGAGGTCTCTTCCGGCATCAAAGGCTCGGTAGTTCTCCTTCGGGCCTTCAAACGTCTTTCTGTCTACCACTTCGATCTTGTCTGCCGATGGAATAACGACGCGCTCGATCATGTGACCGACGCACTCATCCATCATGATCATCACCGGAACGCGATAGCGTTCGGAGAGGTTAAAGGCATGGATCGTGAGGTCGAAACATTCTTGCGGAGAGTTTGGGCAAAGGGCAATGATCTGATAGTCACCGTGCGATCCCCAGCGAGCCTGCATCATGTCGCCTTGCGCCGGCATTGTGGGTAATCCGGTCGACGGACCAGCCCGCTGCACATCGACGAATACGCAGGGCGTTTCAGTCATCGCAGCAAGGCCAATGTGCTCCATCATGAGGGAGAAGCCGGGCCCGGAGGTCACGGTCATGACTTTCTTTCCTCCCCACGCAGCCCCCTGGATTGCGATGGAGGAAGCGATTTCATCTTCCATCTGAATGAACACGCCACCGACGAACGGGAAGCGGTCTGCGATACGCTCAACAACTTCTGTAGAGGGTGTAATAGGATAGCCCGCAACAAATCTGCATCCGGCCGCGATCGCTCCTTCGCTGCATGCGTGGTCACCATCGATGAAGTGGGCTCCTGTAAGAACTCCAATTGGATCAGCGTGCACGGTTAAGCCTCCTTCGTCTTTTTCTTGATGATGTAACCGTAGATCGCAAAATCGGGGCACACCATACCGCAGATGTCGCATCCGGTGCACTGATCCCGCTTCGCCAGAAAGGGTGTGTGATATCCCTTGGAGTTATATTCGGCAGAGAGCTCAAGCACTTCGGGTGGGCAAAATTCCACGCAAAATCCGCAACCTTTGCATCGCTCGGCTGCGATAACGACGCTTCCTCTTGCTTTCTTCGTCTGTTCCGCCACTTGGGCCATATCAGGTATCCTCTCGGAGTTAAGAATCTTGCTAGATGGCACAAATTGTATGCCGACCTGAACGCCTCCCAATTGGCTGTTTTTCACCCGTACGGGCGACTAATCCGATGGCTGATTCCTAATTCTGGTAAGGGAATCCGAATAGTTGGTTCAGGAGGGATGTCGAACGGTGTCAAGCAACATACACTTCGTGATTCAAAATTGGGTGTTGGATATTGGATATTGCCAAGAACAAACAGTCTTGTGCCGCGCAATGTTGAGTGTCCAACGCCGAATATCCGATAAAGAATTACGGTGTTAAACGACCACACTTCATGATTCGAAATTGGGTGTTGGATATTGGACATTGTCCAGAGTAAACAAATTTGTTCCAGACAATATCCGACGCTGAACATCCAATATCGAATAATGAAGTTTGGTTTGGTTCAGTATCCCAGCTCCTCCCCCACGAACACAACCGTCAGCCGATCCTTTGGCCTGTTCGATTCGATGATCGAGAGCTGGCTGCAGACGCGCTCCGGAGGAAAACAATTTGCATCATCGCAAAACCCGGTGTGAACACATGGAGTGTCAAGACCGAGTCGTAGGCAATTCAGCGGAGCCGCGATCTCTCGAATGCGTGTAATCCCATCTTCCACGCTTGACACGATCTTGTTCACTCCCACCATCATGATGACCTTCTTGGGACCAAAGATCAATCCTGCGACGCGATTGCCCCGGCCATCTTCATTGACCAGCTTGCCGTCGGACGTCACCGCATTGCAGCTCATCAGCTGAACATCGGCGGTCATTCCCCGGGCCATCACCGCTTCAACTTCTTCGGGCGTGATGCCGGGACGATAGCGGTCGAGCAATTCAACATTCTTGCGGCGCAGCTCGTCCAGCAGACCCGACTGCATGATCGTGACGGATCCTCCAAGGGCGACAACTGTTCTCTCCGGGATCATCCGACAAATTTCCGCGACTGCTTCTTTTGCCGTGCGACAGTACATCCCATTGATGTTTCTTTTCTTCATCTTCTCAATAACAGATTCGGCTTTTCTCTGAAAGATAATCTCTCGTGGTTTCGATACGATATCATCGATGTTCATCATGACAGTTGCCATACATCCTCCTTTGGGTTCTGAATCAGAAATTCCGGCTCCGACAATGTAAGACCTTTTTTAGAAAACGTCATCAAAAGGATATTGTCAGTGAAATACAAGTGTCGTCACTTTTTCAGATTTGAGAATCAGAGGGATTGATCGAGGAAAGGTTGGAGAAGTGGGATGCGCGTACAAAGGAAAAGCGCTGACAAGCGTCAGCGCTTCAGATCATTGTCGGACGCATTGTCAATCTGTCCGACAGGAAATTCCATCAAAGCTCAAGAAACCGTCGGACAGGATGCCATCCTGTCCGACAAGAACATCCTTTAATGTGCTCCTCCGGCTCCGTGTGCGTGTCCGTGCTCGAGCTCATCCTTCGTTGCATCGCGAATGCCGAGGACTGTGACGTCGAATTTCAGCATCTTGCCCGCCAGCGGATGGTTCGCATCAACCGTAACTGTTTCTCCTTCGACTTTTGTCACAGTCACAATCTGCTCTCCAACATTGCTGTGAACGCTGAACTGCATGCCAGCCTTGATGTCATCCACACCGCTGAATTGTCCCTTAGGGATGTTCAGCATTTTCGATTCTTCCCACACTCCGTATGCGTCTTCCGGCGGGATAGAGATCTTGATCGATTCGCCAGCCGACTTTCCTTCGAGTGAAGCCTCGAGACCGGGAATGACGTTTCCCTGGCCGTGAAGGTACGTCAACGGCTCCTGTCCTTCGGAGCTTTCGATGAAGCCGCCGGTCTCATCCTTGAGCGTATAGTTAATCGTCACGACTGAGTTCTTTTGTATGGTCATGCAAAGTTCTTTTTCTGGATTAGGAGAATTGACCTTTTAAGATAACAAGAACAGCGGAAATCGCAAGAGGATTCTGGAGAAGGTAAAATGAAGAAGAAGGGATGACTCGGATGAGCGACAGTCGGGTGAGGTAGTTTTTTTGGCAGGACTCTGCTGAATTTCAGAGGAGAACTTCCACCTTCTAATTTGTTGTGAAATCCAGCCTCATAATTCTCTTCTGCCGTAGAGCCAGACTGATAGCTTATACGAAATCGACAGCATGATACACATGGAGACGATGGCAAAGAACATCCATCGTGATAATCCCAGGAAGAAGCCTGTATACAATGAAAGGCGAAGCAGACGGCTAACCCCGATTGACCAAACGAACATTAGGACGAGGTACCCAATAAGAATCCTCCAGAGTGACCCGTAACGAATGATCAAGGGAACAGCGACAGAGATGACGACGGTCAGAGCAAGGGCGCGTGCTATAAGTGAATGTTCCAATGCGTATCCTGCGTCCATCTGAATACTCACATCGCGGACAACTCTTCCTCCATAACGCATCACCCACGGGCCAAGCCGCAAGTTGATCAATTGAATTGAAACACCGTAGGCAACATTTGCCATGGCAATCAAGAAGACCGAGATATACCTCGCCGAGACAATCTTGGCGTGACTCAGCGGAAGGCTGCGATAGATGATCTGCCCTTTGTTCTGATCCTCCCTCAGGAACAGGGCAAGCACCATAAGTGACGTAAAGGCGATTCCTACTGCGACTCCTCCCTGAGCGTACCCCCTCCCAAGCATATGAATTCGCGCCAAGAGCAAGTAGTACAGGTTTGAGATCACGAACAACCAAGAGAACAGGACAGCGTTCAGCCTAAAATCGTTCGCGATAAGCCTACGCATGATTTCCTCCTGCGTGCATAAAGTACAGCAGATCTTCCAGCGTTGGATGCTCAATCATCACACTGCCTCCTAAGAGCTGGCGAACTTGTGGGACGTCTGACGTCAACGCTTCAAATCCGTGCGGTTGCTTTCTCCACCCTTTGAAGAGTATTCTGTTTTCCGGTGTGATGAAATCCTCACGCCCCTTCACCACTCCCCATTTTTCCTGTATCTCATCCTTCCATAAGGAACAGAGGATTTCGCCATTATCGATGATGACTGTATAGTCAGCCGCTCGGTCGAGATCTGAGGTGATATGCGTCGAAAAAAGGACCGATTTCTCCTCGTTTTGAATAATCTCTGTGAGCATGTCAAGGAACTCTCTTCGAAAGAGCGGGTCAAGTCCGGCGGTTGGCTCATCCAGAATGATCACATCAGCGTCATGCGACAAGGCAAGCGCGAGGGCGAACTTTGTCTTCATTCCTTTGGAAAGCGCCATGAACTTCTTCTTGGGAGACAGGCCGAAGCGATTTAGGAGCGATGAGAATTTTTTGCTGTCCCATTTAGAATAAAATGGGCCAATAGTACTCATCAGCGTCTGGAGGTCTTGATCTTCGTAGAAATATGGCGTGTCGTAGACGAAACCGATCCGGTCTTTTATCTCGACATCGTGTTCAATGTTGTCGAGACCGAAGACCCTGATCTTTCCCCCTTCTCTCCTAATCAGATTCATGATCAGTTTAATGATCGTTGTTTTCCCGGCTCCGTTGGGTCCAACGAGGCCAGTGATGAACCCCTTGGGGATACCGAATGTAACATCCTTGAGCCAGAACCCGGTGTACTCTTTGGCAAGCGCCTCGATTTCAATGACGTTTTCCATTAGTCTTCCTTCAGGAGCAGTGAGAGCATCCGTTCAAGTTCTTTTGGTTTCACTCCAAGTATTTTTGCCGCTTCCACCGCTTCTGCGAGCTTTGATTCGATGAGCTTTCGTTTCTTTTCTTTCAGCAGCTCCTTGTTCTTCGCCGAAATGAACGTCCCCTTCCCGGCAACCGAGGAGAGAAGCCCTTCCTTCTCCAGATCGTCGTAGGCACGCTTCGTGGTGATGACGCTGATCTGCAGATCCATCGCAAGTTTCCTGATGGACGGAAGTGCTTCCCCATCACCGAGCTCGCCCGTGACGATCTGATGCTTGATCTCGTTCTTGATCTGCTCGTAGATCGGATCGGGAGAGGAATTTGATATGAGGATTTTCATTGGGCTCTGGATCAGGACAAACCGGTGCTGGAATCTCCCACTGTATATACTGTGTATACTATACATATACAGTTAGACAAAGTCAAGAAGAAAATGGACCGTTTTTGGGAGACGAAACTAGATAGGAACGGAAAGGTATGATTTAGCGAAAAGCCGGCCGCTCGGGCAGAGTTAGAGCCACAGCGCTCGTCAGGTGCTATGCTCTCAAGGCGAACCTAACTCCAAAAAAACAGTAGACATCCTGAGCGGAGGGAGCGTTTTCCGCGACCGTAGTCGAAGGATGATTCCCTTAGAGTTCGATCGCGAGGACACCCGCAGGGTCGAAGGATCTGCAAACACTGAACACCCTTCGACTTCGCACATGGCAATCCTCAGGGGCTCCGCTCAGGGTGTCTTGATTTTTTGGGGGGCAATACCCGAAAATACTTATGACATCCTGAGCGGAGGGAGCATTTTCTGCAACCGTAGTCGAACCCTTCGACGACGCTCAGGGTTCGACCCTGAGGATACCCGAAGGGTCGAAGGATGCCCCCGATGAGTACTGCGAACGAGCTCAGGCGGAAAGTGCGAAATCAACTGCGGCGAGTGAATGAATCCGCGTCGTGTCGAAGACCGGGAGATCGGTGTCCTCCTGCTTGATCAGAAGCGGTATCTCCGTGCAGCCAAGTATGACGCCTTCTGCTCCCTGTTTCTGAAGCTTCTGAATGATATCGAGGAATCCTTGTTTGCTCTTCGGAAGAAAGATTGTCTTGACCAACTCATCGTTGATCGTCCGCTGAATGAACTCCCTCTCATCTTTCTCGGGAACCAGGACCTCGATACCGGCATCGTTCAGTTTCTTCCGGTAGAATTCCCGTTCCATGGTCATCCGTGTCCCCAGCAGCCCGACCTTCTTCATGGACTTTAGCCGGATTTGCTTCGCGGTCGCCTCTACGATGTGAATGAGTGGAACCGGAACCGCTGCCTGGACTCGCTCCGCGTGCATGTGCATCGTGTTCGCACAGAGGAGAATGCAATCCGCCCCGATGCTGACCAGTTTCTTCGACGCATCCGTGAGCAGTGCTCCCACTCCATCGAAATCCCCTTTCGCGTGCAGCGCATCGATCTCTCCAAAATCCACTGAATAGAGAAGGATCTTTGCGGTACTCTGGCCACCTCGACGACTGTTCACTTCATGGTTGATGATGCGGTAATAATCAATCGTGGAAATCCAGCCGGTCCCTCCCACCAATCCAATTGTTTTCATTTAACAATCTCCTCCTGATTGACTCCTGTGTGCTCACGACTCCTATACTTCATACTCATATACTCACTACTCATATACTCACTACTCATATACTCACTACTCATATTCTGTAAAGATACGACATTTTGAAAAAGAACCCACGCTGCGTTTCCAGGAACCGGTCGCTATCAATGTATCTGTCATTGCTCCATTGGGTTTTCTGATAAAGAGATCCGTAGCCGAGATACATCACAGTCCCGGGGATGTAGGTGAAGGAGGCTAGAAAATCCGTCAGGAGTTGCTCCTTGTACTCGTTGTATTCCACAATCCCCCGGAAGAACAAAAACTTGTTCCACTGATATGTGAGCTTCAGCCGACTAATGAGGTAGGTGTAGATCTCCTGATCATTTGATTCCCTGTAGAAACCGGAATACGAAAGCGTCCCATTTGCTTCGAACTGTTCCGACGGCTGATAGATGATGCTCGCCGACACCCGGTCGTTGTTCCCCTGATACGGAGTTGCAGGATCATAGTAGATCTCCTTCATTTTTCTGAACACGACCGAAACGCTCATCTGCTTCGTCCATTGCCCTCCACCGGAAATCAGGTATCCGCCCGTCCGGAATCGCTGGGCGAGGAAGATCTCTGTTGAGTACGTGTATTGTGCAAGCACCGACAGGCTCCCCGGTAAGACGCCGAGAGCCGAAATGTGATTGGAAGTTTCCCAGAGCCCGCTCGGCCTGTCCTCCGTTTGGCCGCAGAAGAGCTCGACATCCACCCTTCGGAACAACCCCGACTCGGGATAAATCTTCGGCT
>JBEKOB010000125.1:0-8724 GCA_049522195.1 Bacteroidota bacterium | reverse complement strand
GTCGTGGGACCAGGAGAGATATATATACCCGCTTTGAGTCCTTTTGAATGAATGTAATCTGTCAGTCCTTTCATATCCGGAAAACGCTTGTTCGGGATGATGCGTCCCTCTGCGGTGCGTGGGTTGCCGCCGAGAACAGAGTCGCTCGAGCCCGAAACAACCGCCCAGCAATCATCGATGTTGACATACATATAGCCATGATCGATCATTCCTGTCTTCACCATTGCATCTGCCGCTTCCCGCGTGATTTTGTCGCTGACGTGCGTTTCCCAGACGTACCAGCTGTTCCATCCCATATGTGGTGTCAGGGCAAGCTTGTCGCCACAGACGATCTTAAACGGTCTGGTTGATGTGCCGCGAGTGTTCGATACCTTGAAGACCATGGTGTAGTCGCCACGTGTTTGAAGCGCACCTGTAATTTGGCCAGTCTGCTGATCCAGCGTCAATCCGGCTGGCAAGTTTGTCGCTTCGTACCGCAGCGACCTCTCGCCAGTTGCCGGAATGGTAAAGAGGAAGGGTGAACCGGGGCGGACTCCAAAGATCTTTGCCCCATTGATCCGAGGCTCTGGTCCGGGTTTAGGTGTCAGAATGACGCGGGGTTCGGCCGGCGGATCGATTGCTTTCGGTGAGTTGCCCCTGACAAGGAAATGAGCGTCGGCCCAATCTGCGTGATCGTAGTCGAGTCCATCTCCACCATCTGTCACAAGCAAGACCAACGTTCGCACATCCTTGACATCGATATCTGCAGACTTGGCGGCTTCACCAGACTTCATGATGCCAGACTGCCATAGCTTTCTGCCGTCGCCGATGACTTTGAACTCCACTGAACCGCGGGGCTCCTTCGTCCCATCGTCCACGCCGACACTGGCAATGAACCGGGATGCTCCGCCCTGGAGGTCGATCCAAATCCTGCTCGCTGCATGCGTGCCGATGCCATGTTCATATTTCTTTCCGGCAATGGAGAGGGGTTTTTCGGAGACGGACTTGTCAATCTGCGGATGCCCCCAACCTTGTTGCATCTTCGCGAAATCAAGCGAGGAGAGCCAGACTGTCTGAGGTGACGATTGGAACGCAAGCGAAGTGACAATTACAGAAAAGAAAATGGAGAGAATGAACAAGACGCGGAGTTTCATCGGTTGCTCCATGGTCGAGATGGAAAAAGGTGAATCGAGGTGGGGAATAGACAAACGGTGCATCAATGTGTATTTCGAACAGCTGATCGCCGACCGCTGAGAGCTATCAGCGGTCAGCTTTCAGCGATCAGCTAATTGCTAACAGCTAATCGCTAACAGCCGGTTCAAACCTGTTAATGCCCTTTTCTTCCCCTCGGCACGACATTCCAGAGACGCGACATCAGGAATGCACCGATGAGAGCGAACGGAATGGGCGCCCAATGCCATGCGCCCCAGCCCCAGTTCGTTGTGATATAACCAACTCCCATTCCAACGAAAGCGCCAGCGAGGTACTGCATCCCATCAAAAAGTCCGGCCGCTGTGGCAACGGCTTTCTTCCCACCGAAGTCCATTGATGCGGCACCGCTGATCATCCCATGCGCTCCGTTAACGCAGAAGGAGAGGACAACCAGGCAGCACGCGGCCATCACGGGGCCGAGGTTGAAGAAGTCAGATAATCCGAACAGGGCCAGCATCAGGGCCATCCCGAGGAACCCGAATACAATTACAGGCGCACGACGGCCTCCGAATTTTCGATCTGACGTAATGCCGAATACAAAACCACCGGCGATTCCCGCGAGGGCGATTCCCCATGTCGCAATCATGTACGGCAGATATGTTGCGAATGCTGCCTTGTTCGCGCCATGAAAATCGACAAAATATTTTGGCCACCACGCGTCCACCACGCTCCGGCGGACGAACCCAATCATCATAGAGCCGAGAGCAATCATCCACATCACGCGGGAGGCGAACACCTTTCTCAAAACAAACTTGAGTGACGATGGCTTGCTGTCGTCATCCTCGATGTCATCGCCGGTATCGAAATCCCCAAGTCCCGCATCCTTGGGCGAATTGTACATGAAGAAGTAGTTGATGACAAACAGTACGAGCACGAATGCACCCGGAATCCAGAAGGCATACTGCCATGGGAATGCAAGAAGAATGAGCGGGACTCCCTGAAACGCGAGCAAGAGGCCCATCCGGATCAGGACGCCGAAGATTCCGGAAAACGTGCCCCGTTCTCTCACGTGGAACCATTGTGCGTTGACCTTGACGATGGAAAGGGCACCAAAGGACTGGAAAAATCCGTTCAGCCCCCAGACGATCGCCATCAGCGTCAGGATCGTTCCTCCCGATAAACCGAATTGAAGGTTGGCAGGAGTCACGACGTGGCGTGCGAGCCCTGTCCCTTCCCACGTTGCCGGGCTGATGACTGCGATGCTTGCCAGGCCAAAGAGGAAGTTCATAACGGCGACGCCTACTGCTCCGAAGAGAAATGCCTTCTTGCCGCCAATCCGATCGGCGAATGGACCATTCAAGACCACCGACAGCCCGTACACGAGCGGCATGACAGTTTCGAAGACACCGAGCTCGGTGTTCTTCCAGCCGAGTATGTCAGCCAGTGCTGGAGCAACTGCCGTGTAGTTGTATCGCGTCATATAAAAGAACGCGTACAGAAATCCGAGGGACAGCCAGTTGAGGACACGCTGTCTACGGAATTCGGGGCTGAGGACGAGTGGGGGCAAGGCAGCCTGTTCCATAGTCGATCGCTGTTTGATGGGTCAGGGGAAAAGAATCAGCCGAGCATCGCCCGGGCTTTCTCAACGACGTTTTCGACGGTGAAGCCGTATTCTTTGTAGAGAAGCTCGTACGGTGCCGATGCACCGAAACCGGTCATGCAGATAATGACCCCTTCATCACCGACGTACTTATGCCATCCCATCGCGACCGAAGCCTCCACGACCAATCGCTTCTTGACCGAAGGCGTGATGACCGAGTCCCGATATTCTTTGGACTGCTTCTCGAAGAGTTCCCACGAAGGCATACTCACAACTCTTGCCGGCACCTGGTCCTTTACAAGTTGTTCATAAGCTCCCATGACGTACTGGACTTCCGACCCGGATGCAATCAGAATAATCTTTGGTAATGGTGAGTTCTCGGCAAGCGTATAGGCGCCTTTCGCGAGACCGTCGGCGGAAGCATACTTCGTCCGATCGATGATGGGCACTTTCTGTCTTGTCAGAGCGAGAGCAACGGGACCCGTCGTGTGTTCGATTGCCACTTTCCACGCGACCGTCGTTTCGTTTGCATCGGCTGGCCTGATGAATGTGATGTTTGGGAATGCCCGCAGCGCTGCGAATTGCTCAACCGGCTGATGCGTTGGTCCATCCTCGCCAAGTCCGATGCTGTCGTGCGTGAACACATAAATTGGCCGGATGCCCATGATCGCAGCCATCCGAATCGGCGGTCGCATGTACTCGGAGAATACGAGAAACGTCCCGCCATACGGAATAATCCCGTCGGTGAGGACAAGGCCATTCAGGATCGCACCCATGGCGTGTTCGCGGACGCCAAAGTGGAAATTGCGTCCCGAGTAAACGCCCGCCTGGAATTCAGGAATGTCCTTGAGCATTGTGTTGTTGGATGGTGCAAGGTCAGCCGAGCCACCGATGAGAGTTGGAAGGTGAGGAGCGATAGCATTCAGAACTTTGCCCGATGCTTCACGAGTCGCCATCGCTTTTGCTTCTATGCTGAAGGAGGGAAGAGCAGCCTTCCATGCATCTCCGTACTTGTGCTCCCTGACCTGTTCCAGTTCATTCGCAAGGCCCTCGTGTGCACGCTTGTAATTGTCGAACATCGTTTTCCACAATGATTCCCATTTCTTTCCCTGGTCGACCGCGCGACGGAAGTGCTGCAACGCCTCCGGCGGAACGAAGAACTGCTTATCGGGATCCCAGCCGAGTTTTCTCTTCGTCAGACGGATTTCCTCTTCACCAAGCGGAGTGCCATGTGCCTCAGCAGTGTCCTGCTTGTTAGGGCTCCCGTAGCCGATATGCGTTCGTATCTTGATGAGTGATGGACGATTCGTCTCTTCCTCAGCGGCCTTAATTGCATTCTGAATCGCGTCGAGGTCATTTCCATCCTCCAGAACCTGCACATGCCATCCGTACGCTTCGAACCGCTTCGCTACATCTTCGGTGAAGGCAAGTTTTGTATTGCCGTCAATGCTGATGTGGTTATCATCGTACAGGTAGATGAGGTTCCCAAGTCTTAGATGACCGGCGAGTGATGCCGCCTCCGAAGAAACGCCTTCCATGAGATCTCCGTCTCCCACGATCCCATAGATCCGGTACTTCACAACTTCGAAATTAGGCCTGTTATAGCGCGCCGAAAGGTATTTTTCCGCAATCGCCATTCCAACGCCGTTGCCAAATCCCTGGCCGAGTGGTCCGGTCGTCGTCTCGACGCCGGGAGTCAGATGATACTCCGGGTGGCCTGGAGTCTTGCTCTTGTATTGGCGGAAGTTCTTGAGGTCGTCAAGTGACAAATCGTAGCCGGTGAGATGAAGAAGGCTGTAGAGGAGCATTGAGCCGTGGCCAGCCGAAAGAACAAAACGATCCCGGTTGTGCCAGTGCGGATTGGTCGGGCTATGCTTGAGATGACGCGTCCAGAGCACATACGCCATGGGAGCTGCACCCATAGGCATGCCGGGATGGCCCGATTTTGCTTTCTGGACTCCGTCCATTGAAAGTGTGCGAAGAGTGTTGATGCACAGTTGGTCGATTGCTGTCGTGCTCAGAGAAGTATCTCCTGAATTGTGTGTTGGTCAACAATGATACAGTGAATTCCGGTGTGTGTCGAAGATAGAGAAGGATTGGCGTAAATTCAAAAGTACAAGGAGAGAATTCTCGATTCTGGACCAGAACTGCACCTTCACACTCATCCTGACGATTGCTGAGTCTTTGTGATTCCCTCACTCATTATCTGGTTGGGGTCCCTCTCCGGCATAATCTTCTTTGAACCTGCGCGGGAAAACGGCTTTATGTATCGGGTGAGTGATTGTGAGGACAGGCGACGCCGTGCGGCGCACGACCTCTTCCACGGTGTTACCGATCTGAACGCGCCGCATGCCGCGCGCCCCGTGCGTTCCGATGACGATGAGATCGACCTGGTATTCCTCAGCGAGGCGAACGATTGTGTTTTCAGGCTCGACATCCCTTCCGACGATCTTCTCAATGTGAATCTTGTCGGCCTCGTCATGATAAAAACGCGGATCGGGAAATTTCTGCAGAAGCGCTTCCGGATGCTGCACGGTCAGGTCGGTCACATGCAGGACGATGATCCTTGCCCCGTAAGTACGAGCGATGGAGACTGCGTACGGAATGGCGAAATTGCTGTACTCTGAGAAATCTGTCGGGCAGAGTATGGTCTCAATCTTCAGCGCCGATTTTTGCCGTCCCGGCTTCACAGTTATCACAGGGGTCCGGCAGAGTCGCACCACCCGTTCGACCGTTCTGCCGACAAGGTGTGGTGAGGAGCGTCCAAGTCCTTCTGTGGCGATGACCACAAGTGAAAAACGATTGACTTCGGCAACTTCCACGATCTCGTGATACGCGGTTCCAAAACGGACGAGCAGAGATGTGCGTTCGGGGACGAGCCCTTCCTGCTTCACGATCTCAGCGAACTTCCCTTGCGCAAAACCGGAGACGTGCTCGTGGTGCTGATTGATGGTGTGTTCATCTTTCTCGAAAAAGCCGAGCGGGTTCTTCTCCTGTTCGTCGACGTGGATGAGAGTCAGCTGACACGCAGCGTTCTGTGCGAGGAAGGAGGCAAAGCGAATTGCTTCGATGGAAGCAGCGGAGAAGTCTGTCGGACAGAGGATGCGTTCGAGTTTATACATGAGCCCTCAGCAAGAGAGAAGTGGGTGAAACCGATCGCCACGACTGACCCATGCCGGATCGCGGCTTGGTTCAGTCTTTTCTTGCCCGGCGCAATATAATCGATATTCGGTGGTGTTACAACCAGTCGAACGAAGGTCTGGAAGTCGGGTGTGTCGCGAACCCGATAATGATCAGGGGTCGCTTGAACTGATGAGCTCGCCCCTGCTCGTGAGTAGATATGAGGGCGAGCAAGGTAAGGGTTGAAAAACGAATCACCCTTGAAAGAAGGCGTTCGGGAGCGGTTATTCCCTGTTCTTTAGTCCAGTAGTTCAACAACCTGCTAGCGGGCGAAAACCATCTTAGCTCCAACAAGAATCAGTGCAATGCCGAAGATTCTTTCGAGAGTTGCATCTGAGATGTTCGTCGAAATCTTTGCGCCAAGAAAACTGCCAGCAAAAAAACCGACTGCCACGAGTGCGGCAACTCTGATGTCAACATAACCGGCTTTGTAGTACGTCCACGCAGCGAGTATCCCGATCGGCGGGATCAGTAAGGCGAGCGTTGTCCCTTGAGCATTGTGCTGGGTCATTCCAAAAAGAAATACTAGGGCGGGAACGATAATGATACCTCCGCCAATGCCTATGAGACCACTGAGCACGCCGGCCACCAGGCCGAGCAGGATGTATGGCGCATAACTTTCCATCTTCACCACCTTTCTTGTTCGTCCTCTCCCTGTTGTTCCCCACGAATGAATCCGTGGGCCATCAATCTTCCACCATGGAATGCTCTTCCCACCGTCATTCCATCACTCCGCTACTCCACTACTTGCTACTCAACTACTCCATTACTTGCCTACGGATATACCCGCTTTGTCCATCGATTCGATCCGATACGAATGCTTGATGGGCGCACTCGCTTTGAGGATCGCGCTGACCGAACAGTATTTCGTCTCAGAGAGCTCGATGGCGCGTTCAACATCTGCCGGGTTAATCCCATCACCGTAGAAAACGTACTCCACCTGGATTTCGGTGAAGATCCTGGGGTGTTCTTCCCGCTCAATTCCCTTCACGTACACTTCATATCGTTGCACAGGTGCACGTTTCTTTTTCAGAATTGGAACGACATCGGACGATGTGCAGCCCGCAAGCGCCATCAGAAGGAGCTCCTTCGGGGTTGAACCGCCGAGGCTTCCGCCAAAATCGGGTGACCCATCCATCACCACCCAATGACTTGAATTCCCTTTGGCTACAAATGTTATCCCGTCTACCTGCTTTAGTACTACTTCTTTTGTCATTTCAAATCTCCCTTTTCGTATTGAATTGCCCCGGTGTGCCCGATGACGCAGCCCTCGAGGGCTCTCATACAATGAGATGCACGATTTACATCAACGGTGCGCTTGAGAAGCCGCCGAGAAACCCCCATCTCACGCAAAGACGCTAATAGGAATTTCTTAAAATCTCACTATCAGATTCAACATTGCGATTTTGCGTGAGACAATTCAATGAGAACTCTAGTATCCGTTTCCCTCTGCTGGCAGGCTCACTTTCCCGCGGAAGGAGCGATACAGGTAGACAAAGTATCCGGAAGCGAGAATGATGCCAATGACCCACCAGACAAGTCCGACGGTCAGGCCATATTGCTGAGCGGCCACTCTGTGAGCTGTGAGACTGTACGAGGGGTCTGTTGATGAAGGGAGCAAATTCGGATACAGGGCGAACGCCGTACTCCCGAGCATCCCAACAATGAAGGCGCCTGATGAGAGAAATGCCCTGGCATCCTCCCCACGATGATTATAGAGCCAGATGCCTGCAAGTCCCAAGACGCCAAGCAGCGGGAAAACGTATCCCCAAGGCGATGTCGTGAAATTTCTCACCATCTCCGGCCGGATCGAAAAAGTTGCTACTGCACCTGCTATCGACGTCATAAGCACGCCCCACCACGCTTTCGCAGCAATAGCATGGGATCGATCGTGAACAACTCCGTTCGTCTTCATTGCAACATACGATGCACCATGAACCGCCAGTGTGAAAAATGCCGCCAGTCCAAGTATGACCGTGAACCAATCGAGAATCCCGGCTTCCGGCACGACAGTGAATGTTGTCCAGAGGGGTTCGAAGAAGTAACCTTCCGCATTAAGGGGGACACCACGGACAACGTTTCCAAGCGCTGCACCCAGAAAGACGGCAAGCAAAGCGCTCGAAATCGAGAAGACAACGTCCCAAAACTTTGTCCACATCGGGTGATGGATTTGATGGCGGAATTCAATGCCGAGCCCTCGCAGCATCAACAGCCATAGAACAATGATCAGAGGAAGATAGAAGCCGCTGAAGCTCGAAGCATACACAAGCGGAAAAGCAAAATAGAGTGTTCCCCCGGCGGCGAGAATCCATACTTCGTTTCCATCCCAGACCGGACCGATCGCGTTGAGGATCAATCGTCGCTCGTCATCTGTCTTTGCGACGAGAAGGTGAATGATGCCCGCCCCGAAATCAAATCCATCGAGAAGGACGTACATAACTAGCATGAGCGAGACCAGAACAAACCAAAGAGTTTCCATAGGAGAATCTTCTAGTGTTGGATGGACATCAGCGTCTCACACAGGTGTGAGAGGAGAAAAAGCCTCTCATGCGTCTGTAAATACTCAAATCAAAACACGAAATCCGAATATCGAAATCCCAAATAAATCCAAAGCTCGAAGCTAATAACCATACAGTCGAGTATTTCTTGTTGTGATTTTGAGATTTAGATTTTCCTCCGGATTTCGAATCACGAGTTCTACAAGGAAGTGCAACACCTGGGATGGTGTCCGATGATTTAGTATCCTAGGTGCATGAAACAGACATCATATCGTCATTTGAGTCTCGGTGAAAGAGACACATTGGCCCGTTTGT
>JBEKOB010000124.1:0-8869 GCA_049522195.1 Bacteroidota bacterium | reverse complement strand
CCGAGGCCGTGTTCCTGCTCCTCAGTAGTCGATTGGCGAAGACGACCGGTCAAGTCCTGAATATTGATGGTGGATTGCAGGAGGCGTTTTTGAGATGAATTCTCTAAGATCGCAAATTGCGATCTTAGAGGTGGTCGCAAATTGAGACCACCTCGGGAAATCTGGATCTGCGCCCAAGTTGTCGCTTGCTCTTGAAGAAATACGTTCAGCAATTCCGTGTTGCTCTCGTACAGATCTGCGGACTTTTCGAGCTCCTGGCGAGAACGAAAGGATAATAGGCTTGAAGGACTTTACAAAAGCAGTCGCACAAGAACTACTGGACATCGGGCAAAAAAACCGGTCAAACCTCTTGGCGTGGCGCGGGCAGTTCTCTCCCCAACTCATTGAGTGCCTACTAGATGCATACTGTGACTCAAACTCCGTTATTCTAGACCCATTTTCAGGAAGCGGGACTGTTTTATTCGAGGCAGCAGCGAAAGGTTTACCTGCCTTCGGATTCGAGATCAATCCAGCAGCGTGGTGTTTCAGCAAGCTCTATGAGTACTCGAACATCCCGTCGGCGTCCCGGGAAGTCTTTATTGCTGAGCTTCGTGGGAAGATAGAGGAAGAATTCCCCATCATTTTATTCTCAGAGGAGCAACTTCCTACCGAGATTCTTGGTGAAAAGGTCACTCGCCTCGGCCAATCGCTTTCGGATACCACAAAGATACTGTGCAATGCACTTGTTGTATCCCTTGATATATTTAACAATAAGGTAACGAGCGACCTCGTGCAATCGAAATTTCGAGGATTGGCAAAGTTGGTACGTGAGCTACCTTATTCGTCCCAGCCAATAAAGGCTGATCTTCGTGATGCACGCAGTCTTCCCTTGGCATCGGAATCCGTCGATTTTGCAATCACGTCTCCTCCTTACATTAATGTGTTCAACTACCACCAGAACTATCGCAAGTCAGTCGAGGTGCTCGGTTGGGATTTGCTTAAGGTCGCCCGCTCCGAGATCGGATCCAATAGGGCGAATCGGGGCAATAGATATGTCACCGTAGTCCAGTATTGTATTGACATTTCAGCCGCCCTCGAGGAGATGGGTAGAGTTCTTAAGTCAGGAGGAAGAGCAGTCCTGATCCTCGGTTATGAATCCAAGGTTCTGGGAGTACCCTTCTACAATGCCGAAATCGTCTCATCAATTGCAACTCAATCGGGCCTGTTCGAAAAAGTGCTTCACCAAAAGCGAGTCTTCAAGAATCGTTTCGGTGAATCAATTCGAGAAGACATCCTCAACCTACGTCGATCCCGACTCAGTGCCGACTTGATATCCACAATCGCTATCGCACGTGATGTCGCTAGAGATGCTCTGCTTTCAGCAGCAACTCGTGCTACAGAT
Source organism: Bacteroidota bacterium (assembly GCA_049522195.1). Classification (GTDB taxonomy): domain Bacteria; phylum Bacteroidota; class Ignavibacteria; order UBA10030; family UBA10030; genus UBA9647. The sequence goes on along the minus strand of JBEKOB010000124.1, from coordinate 7,488 downwards.
GAGAACGGCCATCTGCTGGCTGACACTATTTCCCGCATTCCGGACATTGAGGGGACACCGCATTTCAATAGTTCAAGTTACAGCAGTTACCACACTAGGGAGCACGTCATGATGGTCAGAGAGAAAAGCAATCAGCGCCCGAGTCCAAGTAGTCCAAAGTTGCCCACACCACATCTCGACAAGCTCACTGCGCTCCTAGAGAATCGTAGCCTACCTGGAAAGGATAAGACTAGGGTCAAAGAGGCGGCTAAACGTTACAAGCAGTGGATTACCGAACTTGAAGCTGTGAAACCCGGGAGCAAGGGTGCAGTCAGCCAGCTCGTCGAGGCAACCAATCGCTACAAGAAGTTTGTTGAGCTCGACCTCATCTTCGACAGTCCGGGAAATTTTCTTTACCGGCAGAAGGGCCAACTCAAGCTGGACAATACTATCCTAGAAGAGTTCTTGCCGCAACTGCTCTACCGTGGATTGAAACTCACGAACGCCACCTTCGAATTTGGTCCGCAAAAGACATTTTCTGGCTTGAGCTTCGGTTCTTCGCTGTCAAATCCAGGGAAAGGAGGCAGCCCAAATTTGAGAACCAAAGACCAGGACTTTGTGCTTGGCAAAAGGTTGTATATGATGAGCTCATTTGATAAGGACTTTCGTACCGCGGAGCGTGTTGAAGCGCATTTGGGTTATGTCTGTGCTGAGTGCAAGACCAACTTGGACAAGACCATGTTCCAAGAGGCAGTCGCGACAAGTCGTGACTTGAAGATAGCTATTCCCTCTTCGCAGTATTTCTTGATCTGCGAATTTTTGGACATGACACCCGTATCCATCACATCAACACATATTGACGACGTGCTGATTGTGCGGAAGTCCAAGAGAATGTCGTCCAACGTTCGCCAAGAGTACAAGAGTGTAAAGGAAAGAAAGCAGCACCGAGCTGAGTACGATAGATTTCTCGAGTCTGCGAAGTACTATCCGGACGTTTTCCAGCGAATGATTGACAAGGTTCAACGACTAGTCGATGAAACCGATCCTGCGGTGAACATCGTGTTGAAAAGGGGTCACTTTTGAGAAACACAACTCGGCGTGGAGTTCAAGCAACAGGCTTTGGATCGATGACGTCATTTGAGAGTGTCTGATCACGAAACGCAAAGGTACCCGTGACCAACTGATTTGATCGGACAGATTGAATAGTTGCTAGACCTAGGATTACACCGCAAAAAGGATTGGGTACCCAAAACTAAACTACGCAAGTTCGCAGGCAGCACCGAGATTTCTATGTGGTTGCAAGTGGAGGTTTTTGATGGCGCTGGCTCGGAACGTGCTACTCTGGATTTCGGAAAACCGCAAACTCCGTCAGGCATTGCCGAAATACAAGTTCATCCGACGTGCAGTCTCGCGTTTCATGCCGGGTGAGCTGCTGGAAGATGCCCTCAGGGCGGCGGAGCGACTGAAGCCGCAGTTTATCAATACAGTGTTCACGCTCCTTGGCGAAAACGTTACCGACGACCGTGAGGCAAGGCAGGAAGTGGTGCACTATGTCGAGATGTTGCGTCAGATCAACCAGCGCGGCCTCGACACGTACGTCTCTGTGAAATTGACGCACCTTGGTCTCGATCTCAACGAGGATTTTTGTGTCACGAACCTGTTGGCGATCGTCGCTGAAGCGAAGGCGCTCAATAACATGGTCTGGATCGACATGGAGCAGAGCCAGTATGTCGATCGAACCATTGATGTATATACAAAGGTGCGGAAAAACAATCCAAATGTCGGGCTGTGCTTGCAGGCCTACCTGTACAGGACGGAGAAGGATCTCGAAAGCCTCTTTCCTCACAAACCTGCGATTCGATTTGTGAAGGGGGCTTACAAGGAGCCGCCGTCGGTCGCATTCAGGAAGAAATCCGATGTCGATGAGAACTTCTTCAAGCTCTGCAAAGCGACGCTGGCCCAGGCGCGGAACGGGGCAAAGCTCGTTGTCGGAACACACGATACACAGTTGATCCGACTGATTCAGAAGGAAGCTGACCGATCGGGAGTCAAGAAGGCTGAGTATGAATTCCATCTGCTGTTCGGGATCCAGACGAATGAACAGCAGCGACTGGCGCGAGACGGATATTTAATTCGTGTGCTTATCAGCTATGGGAGCTTCTGGTTCCCCTGGTACGTTCGTAGGTTGGCCGAACGGCCGGCGAATGTCTGGTTTGTTGTGAGGAAGATGTTCTCATCGTAACAATGCAGGTCATCAATTCCTTGAGGGCTCTTTTATGAAAGTGCGCATCGTTGTCGGTATTATTTTGGGGGGACTTTTTTCGGGATTCCTTCTTGCACAGCCGAAACTGAAGATCGCTGTCATACCTAAAGGGACGACGCATATCTTCTGGAAATCTGTAGAGGCCGGTGCACAGACGGCAGGGAAGGAATTCGGAGTTGAGATCATCTGGAAAGGACCTCTCAAGGAAAATGACCGGGCACAGCAGATCGCCATCGTCGAGCAGTTTATCCAGGAAGGAGTTTCGGGCATCGTTCTCGCTCCGCTGGACAACACTGCGTTGCAGCGTCCTGTGGCAACAGCTGTGAGCAAGAAAATCCCTGTTGTTATCTTCGACAGCGCTCTGAAGGGAGAGGCGGGGAAAGATTTCGTCAGCTTCGTCGCGACGGATAACAAAAAAGGTGGGTCACTCGGTGGAGAGTACCTTGGCAAGCTGTTGAATGGAAAGGGGAAGATCGTTCTCCTGCGCTATCAGGTAGGATCGGCGAGCACACAGGAACGCGAGGATGGATTTGTGTCAGCAATACATGCGAGTCCGGGGCTTAAACTTACCGTCGAGAATCGATATGCCGGAGCCACTGCCGGAGAAGCCAAAACTGCCTCAATGAATATCATCGACAAGCTGAAGGAGGCCGATGGCGTCTTCGCCCCGAATGAATCATCCACGTTCGGAATGCTCCTGGCGCTCAGGCAGAGCAACCTGGCAGGAAAAATAAGATTCGTCGGGTTCGACACTTCCCCACCGCTCATCGAAGCATTAGAGAAGGGGGAAATCGATGCGCTCGTGGCACAAGACCCCACGAAGATGGGATATGAAGGGGTGAAGACGCTTGTCGCCTCTATCCGGGGAAAACAGGTTCCAAAGACGATCGATACTGGCGTGCGCCTGATAACACGGGAAAACCTCAACACACCCGAAATCAAAAAACTTCTTGGTCCCCAATAGTCTATTGCAGGAGGAAGTACAATGAAACTCTTCGGACTTACAATATCGGTGCTTGCCATGGTCACTCAAGCCGCATTTGCTCAAGGTACGGGTTCCCCGAAATTCGGGGACGATGTTGCATTCCTGAAGAAGCACGTGGATGTCATCGTTCTCTCTGACAAGTCATCCTCGACACAAGTTGCGGTAATCCCGGCATATCAGTGCAGAGTCATGACCAGCACTGCCGGAGGATCAAACGGCCTCAGTTATGGATGGGTCAATCGCGACCTTATCTCATCGGGCAAGACGCAACCGCATATCAATGTGTATGGCGGCGAAGATCGATTCTGGATCGGTCCTGAAGGCGGACAATTTTCCGTCTTTTTCAAGAAAGGGGACGCCTTCGACCTCGATCATTGGCAAACTCCCGCCTCCGTCGATACAGAACCGTTCGAGCTGGTGAGCAAGAGTTCAGATCACGTGGTTTGTCGTAAGACAATTCAATTGACGAATTACTCGGGCACGACATTCAATCTCGAAGTGAGCCGCGAAATCCGGCTGCTCAATGCAAAATCAGCTCAGAAGTACCTGGGGGTCGCTCTCAAGCCCGACATAAAAATCGTCGCGTATGAATCCGTGAACTCGATCAAAAACACGGGCTCAAAAGCATGGACCAAGCAAGGGGGTCTGCTCTCTATCTGGATCCTGGGAATGTTCAATGCCTCGCCAGCCACGACGATTGCAATCCCATTTGCAAAGGGGGATGAAGCCAAGCTGGGCCCCATCGTCAATGATACGTATTTCGGCGAAGTGCCTGCGGATCGCCTGGTTGTGAAAGACGGGATGATCTATTTCGCCGCGGATGCAAACTATCGGAGCAAGATCGGCATACCGCCACTGCGTACAAAGCCGATGCTGGGAAGTTATGATGCGCTCAACAAAGTTTTAACGCTCGTCCAGCTCACGTTCCCAAAGGGTGCGGTCGACTACGTGAATTCCATGTGGGAGATCCAGAAGAAACCGTTCGGCGGCGATGTTATCAACAGCTACAATGATGGTCCGCCGAAACCTGGCGCCGCACAGCTGGGAAGATTCTATGAGCTCGAGACATCCTCTCCCGCACTGTCATTGAAACCGAATGCGAGCGGAACTCACGTCAGCCGGACGATCCATCTGCAGGGATCAGACGCCGACCTCGACGCGATTGCCCGGGCGACACTGGGTGTTGGACTGGATGAAATCAAAAACGGCCTGAAAAAGTAATCCCTATACTCTCGTCGAATTGAATGAAAGTCTGGCTTAGAAGGCTCGGACCTCTCGTGGGTCTGGCTTTTGTTTTCGTGCTGTTCACTGTGCTGACGCCGGGTAAGTTCGCAACGGTCAGCAACCTCCAGCTGATGCTCCTGCAAACGGCAGTCGTCGGCACGGCCACTCTGGGGATGACGATGGTCATCATCAGTGGAGGGATCGACCTGTCTGTCGGTTCGGTCATCGCGCTGACCACTGTCGTGGTTGCACTCCTCCTCAACCTCGGTGCCCCACCGTTGGTCGCGGCTGGTGGTGGTGTTGTTGCGGGTATGATCTGCGGGTCGATGATAGGTCTCCTCATTACTCGCCTCCGCCTTGCTCCCTTTATCGTTACGCTCGGCATGTGGGGTGCTCTTCGCGGTGCTGCAAAAGGTCTGGCGAACGAACAGATGATTGTCACGCCAGGCACCTGGCTCACGAAGCTCCTGAATACGCTCACCGAAGATCAAGCCTGGATGCTTCTTCCTCCAGGCGTCTGGATGATGCTGATATTTGCTGTTCTCATCGGCGTTGTTCTGAAATACACGAAGCCGGGAAGGTACATGTTCGCCGTGGGATCCAATGAAGTGGCCGCACGGATTTGCGGTGTCCCCGTTGAGCGTACGAAGCTCCTGGTGTATATCCTCGGATCCGGATTCGCAGCGCTGGCCGGAGTCCTCCAGTTCTCCTACCTGACCGTCGGCGATCCGACGACAGCTTCCGGAATGGAGCTGGATATCATTGCTGCTGTCGTCATTGGTGGAGGGAGCCTTGCGGGTGGCGAAGGTACGATTCTCGGAAGCCTCGTGGGCGCGCTGATCATGACAACCGTCGGAAACGGTTGCACGAAGATGGAGTTTCCCAACTGGGTTCAGGAAATCGTCGCCGGTGCCATCATTGTGATCGCCGTGGCTCTCGATCGTCTCCGACACCGAAATCGTCAGTAGTGAGTTAATTCCCTTCCAACAATTCCATTATTCCAGTCCTCCAATGCAAATCCTGACTACTTTTCTGCGAAATCTTCTTCTCACGGTTCTCACGACCTTCATTGTTTGCTCTGGAAACACCATGACAAATGATAAAAAAGAACAAACGATCTCGATCATTCCGAAACCTCTCTCGTTGAAGATGGATGATGGAGCGTTTCTTCTCACTAAGTCCACAAAAGTGTGCTACGTCGGCGATTCAAGAGAATTGCAGATGATCGCCGGACAACTCTCTGCCAGGCTCGCTGCTGCTACCGGACTCGCGATCCCGGCTACTCCTCAAAAAGAGAGTAAGGCATCTTCAGACGCAATTGTTCTGACACTTGTTGATAATGCGAATCTCGGGCCCGAAGACTATCGGCTTAACGTGACGAAGAAAGCCGTCCATATCGAGGGTTCTGCTGCTGCGGGTGTGTTCTATGGGGTCCAGACATTGTACCAACTCTTGCCAGTCGAAATAGAGAGAACTCAGGTAAGTCCTGGCACCGTATGGTCGGTTCCGTGTGTAAGAATCGAGGACAAGCCGAGATTCAGCTGGCGAGGAATGCATCTCGATGTGGGAAGACATTTCTTCTCGAAAGACTCCGTTAAACGCTATATCGACCTGATTGCTTCGTACAAGATGAACACGTTTCACTGGCATCTCACGGAGGACCAGGGGTGGCGGATAGAAATCAAGAAATATCCACGTTTGACGACTGTCGGCGCATGGAGGCGGGAGACGATGATGGACTTCACGCCTCACGGCGGATTCTATTCACAGGACGATGTGCGCGAGATCGTCGCCTATGCGAAGGAACGCTTCATCACAGTTGTTCCCGAAATTGAAATGCCGGGCCATTCACTCGCAGCTCTGGCAGCCTATCCTGAGCTCTCTTGTTCAGGCGGTCCGTTCAAGGTCGGAACGGAGTGGGGCGTGAACAACGACGTCTACTGCGCCGGGAGTGAAAAGACATTCCAGTTTCTCGAAGATGTGATAACCGAAGTTACCGCCCTGTTTCCGGGGCAATTCTTCCATATCGGCGGCGATGAATGTCCGAAACTCCGCTGGAGCAACTGTAAACGATGCCAGGATCGCATGGTGGCGAATGGCCTGAAGAGCGAGGAGGAATTACAGAGCTACTTCGTGAAGAGAATCGAGAAGATCCTTGAGAAGCACGGAAAACGGCTCGTGGGTTGGGACGAGATCCTCGAAGGAGGGATCGCTCCAAGAGCTACCGTCATGTCGTGGCGCGGAATTGATGGCGGAATCGAAGCGGCGAAATCTGGCCACGACGTCGTCATGACTCCTACGTCGTATTGTTACTTTGACTATTATCAAGGAGTCGCTGGCGAGCCAAAGGCGATTGGCGGTTTTCTCCCGATCGATTCGGTGTATTCCTATGAACCAGTTCCGTCTGAACTTACTGCCGATCAGGCGAGGCACGTGCTGGGGGCGCAGGGGAATGTATGGACTGAATGGATGCCCAACTACCGGCAGGTTGAATACATGGCAGCAACACGAATGATGGCTCTGAGTGAGGTTGTCTGGTCTGAGAAATCGCAACGGAATTTCAAGGATTTCATGGGACGCATGACGCCGCAGTATCAGCGAATGGGATACCGTGACGTCAACTTCCGTGTCCCGACTCCGCTCGGCATAGGCGGTCGCAAAATCATCTTCCATGATACCCTGGCGGCAATCACGAGCCCGGTACCAGGTGCCGCACTCTGCTATACCGTAAATGGAGACGATCCAACTCCGTCCTCACCCCAGTACTCGAAACCCATCCCCATCAAAGGGGACGTGACACTGAAAGCAATGCTTGTGCTTCCCGGAGGTAAGACGAGCAATCCGGTCACGACAAACTTCATGATGGTCGATCCGAAGATTAACGGCGTCACATTCAACTACTTCGAAGGTGAATGGGCCATGGTGCCGGACATGAACATGATGAAGCCGTTGAAATCGGGGACAGTGTTCGACATTGGATTAGGAAGCGTCCCCAAACGTTGGGACAATTATGGGCTTCAGTTCAAGTGCGCCATCA
>JBEKOB010000123.1:0-8874 GCA_049522195.1 Bacteroidota bacterium | reverse complement strand
CAAACGGGCCAATGTGTCTCTTTCACCGAGACTCAAATGACGATATGATGTCTGTTTCATGCACCTAGGATACTAAATCATCGGACACCATCCCAGGTGTTGCACTTCCTTGTAGAACTCGTGATTTAGATTTTTCAGAGTTCGATTGCTTTCGGATCCCGCTCTGTATGAACGATTTTCCATTCCTGCTCGGTCGCATCGAAGTCGGCAATCTTCTCAAGCGGCATCTTGATATACTTCCCATAACCTGTCGCTGCGACATCCCCGTCGGGCAAGAGAATCTCGCCTGTGCCCTCGAAGAACCGGCTGGTATCGCTTGTTATCCGCCCAACTACGCGAAGTTCCTGGTTGAGCGGGATAGGCTTCTTGAATTTCGTCGTGAATTCAACCGTCACTCCCCACAGCATATGCTCGTACCGCATCATAATGGCCCGGCCGATGGTTTCATCGAGGAGCGCGGTGGTGATCCCCCCGTGAAGGCGCCCCGGGTAGCTCTGATGCATTTCCGAAGGGGTGAAGATGCAGACGAGCTCCTTGTTTTCCAGCTCGTAGAACGAGCTCTTCAACCCGAAAGGGTTCTTTAGTCCACATACAAGACACATTTTGCTGTTTTGCTGCTTTCCGGTCACGTGGTGGAGCAAGTGTGGGCTCTCCTTGTTGGATGTGTTCTGATACGCTTTGGTGCGCCGATGACGCTGTGCCGCAAAGGTAACGCAAAATGCGTGGAGTGTCAACAAAGGTGGGGGACAGCGAACGACAACAGTCAGATGTTTCTCAACACTTCGGCGTTCGATATTCGATTGCTCGATATTCAGGATTCACCCAGTGAATATCGAATATCGATCAAGGAATCATGAATATCGAAGTCGTGGTTGTTAGCCTCTGTCCATGCTCCATCGCCACACGCGGCCATCTTCCGGATCGATGACTTCTCCCACAAACTTCATACCGAGCTTCTGAAGAATTGATGTTGATGCGTTGGTTTCGGGCAAGGTGTGTGCGATGACGCTCTCGACTTCAGGGTTGGACCGCGCTGCATGAATGAGCATGGAAGCCATCGCTGTCGCATACCCCTTTCCTTCGAATTCAGGGAAAGTGAAGTAGGCTATCTCGACAGTCTTTTCTTTCGTCGGCGCCCCTTTGAATGCGCACGTTCCGATGATCTGTTTTGTACCGCTGTCGATCGCCAAGTACCCAAACCATTTCGGATCACCCCCGACAGTCGTCATGAACTTGGTCGTTTGAGCAACCACGTTGAGAAGAATGCCGGCGTTCTGACCAATCTGAACTCCCTGTACCCGGCAAAACTGTTCGGCCTCAGATTGTAGGGACTGGAGCGTTGCGTGACCGATGTTGAGAAGAAAGATTGTTCTCATAGGAACCTTGTTGTTGCTCTGGCTTGATTTAGATTGAATGGTCTGCTCTGAACCGTTCAGGAGGTTAGGGAGATCTGGCTTCACGGTTTCACGATTCAGTAATCAGCGGGACGTTGCTGGCTGGTTTCCTGCGAAGTGTCGGCTGGCCGGGTGGGACCAATCCGCGTGGCGGTGAGCACGAGCGATGATCGGTGTGTCCAGAAATATACGCAAACGCCTCCAACTACGCCGATTGCCAGGTCAATGATGTTGACATCCTGGATGCTCATCCCGGCGGCCCAGAGTCCGTCACGAAGGGCGCCCAGAATGAATGCCAGGGCGAGCCACATCTCGATGCGGTATGTCTTGAGAGAGAGTTGTTTGTCAGAATGTGCCGCACTCAAGAGCGACATGGCAGCAATACTGAAAATCACCGATTCAACGGGTCGGATCACTGAGAAATCAAAGTTGCTCATCGAGCGCACGAATAAGTCAGCGATGAGGACCACGAATGGGATCCCCACGATGAAGCGATTCGATTTGAGGCGGCCGAGCACTTCGGCAGGTGAACGGTCGTCGTTTTCTTCCATTTTTCCTCCCTGTCGTCGGTATGGTACTCTGTGCACGTAGCGCACTCAGAGTTTGCCCCAGTACCACTCCTGCCAGAGACCGCGGATGGCGACATCCTGCGGGAGACGCATTCCAGACTGTTTCAGTGCCAGAGCGATCTGGCCACGGTGATGCGACTCGTGCGAAATCAGATATCCCATCCATCGGACCGGATTGCGCTTGAAGGATTTGATGCTGCGTTCTTCCTTGAGAGCGGAGAGGAGCATCTTCTCGACGGCCTTACCCGACAGCCGGAGTTCGGACCGAAGTGCCGCCCGTCCCGGGGACGTCCCTTTTCGGAAAAAGGAGATACCCTTGATCAATACCGGCGCGTTATACCTGAGCCATGCGAGGCGCACCTTATGCATATGGGCAAATACCTGGGAGACGTTTCTTCCTCTGGACCCTGATGGAACGGCTTTGAGCCCTTTCGGCGAGACGTGCTGAAGCAGATGAACATTGATGCGATCATGAACGCGCCACGTGTTGAGGATTTGGCCGATGAGTTCGTTCTCGTCCATGAATTCTCCAATGATGAAGATTCGTGACGGATTTCAGTTTGCCGCGCCGGCGATGGGCGCCACGGCATTATTAACCAAGACCTTTCCGTGATCGACGATGACGGTATCAGTCTGCTTAATCGCACCGTAGGATCTCCCATTGACAATAAGCTGGTCACCGTCGATGACAACATCGGCGTCAAGGCAGGGAGTGAAGCGATAGAACGGCTTGCCGCTTGCACTCTTGAGGAGCTGAGGAGGCGGCACGCTTGTTTTGTAGCAGTCGGTGACGATCACAACGTGGCTACCGACTTTTTCCTCGACATGACCAAGCAGAATGTTATTTGACTTGGTGCAGGCTCCGAATGACAAAGCGAGGAGCAAAAGAGCTGGAACCGATGCTGCCGATGTTTTCATAGCAGACCTCCATTGACTTCTACCGCCACCAATCATTGCCCTTGCCCGAACAGAACGCCATTCCTACCACTCAAGAAGGGCCCCCTCGACAGCCAGGCCGGGGCCGAGGGCGAGCATAATTCCGAAATCTCCTGGCTGCGGCTTTCGGCCGACGCCGCTTTCCTTCAGCACCTGATCCAAAACGTAGACGACCGTCGGGGAGGACATGTTCCCGAAGTTACGTAGAACGAACTTGCTGTGCCGGAGCTGATCGTCGGTCAGGCCGATAGTAGTCTGCATACTATCAATCACCTTGCGACCTCCGGAGTGCAGGACCCAGTGCTGTATCTGTTCTTTCGCGAGCCCGTAGTTCTTCAGTATCTGGTTGATGAGGTTGCAGGCGAGGCTTCCGGCAAGATCGCGAATATCTTTTGCCAGAATGATGCGGAGCATGCCTTCGCGCTGTTCGAAGCCGACGGTATCGATCATGGATGGCTCAAGGTGCGTTTCGAATCCTCGGATCTTCGGGAGCGTTCGATCCTCTGTCATTCCCACAAGCACGGCAGCTACGCCGTCAGCACAAATGGCATTACCCACGACTGTTTCGAGAGAATCGTCGACATAGTAACACGCGGAACAAATCTCGACCGTTACAACCAGGGCTTTCCTGTCGGGGTAGCTTCGGACGAAATCGAACGCACGTTGCAGACCGGGCATTGCGCCGGCACAACCCATACCGAGAAGATCTGCCCGCTGGACATTGTTTCGAAACCCAAGCTCCTTGATGTAAAGTTCGGCCAGTCCGGGGCAGAGATAACCGGTACAGGAGACGGCGATAACGCAGTCGATATCACCGGGCCCCACGTTTGCATTGGCGAGGCACCGGTTAATTGCCTGCACACCGATTTCTATCGAGCCGCGGCGGTACCGCCCGTGCAATTCGTCGACAGTTTCTGGTCGGGTGAAAGAGGGAATGTCGAGATACAGGTGGCGGAAATCGATATCGCTGTTCAGAAAAATCTGGCGAATCCGGGGGTTGCGATAGAATTCTGAGTGCTTCGAGGCAAGATCGTAGATCTGTTCCTGCGTGTAGCGATTCGGCGGGTTTGCCGTACCGATTGCCAGGATTCCCGGCTGTGGTCCCGGTTTTGTATTTATTCCATCCATGCAGATTTCCTCTCACGCTGTGGATGACTGCTGCCGCTGAAAAGGTGAGAGAATATGTTGGCTCTACTTCTTTCTGCGCGCAACAGCGTCAATGTAACGATTGAATGTTTCGGGTTGGCCGGGGGGTGCAATCTCAAACGTAATCTTCATCGAATCGGTTCCTTGTTTTGTGTTGGTCAACCGGAAGCGCGGCGCCCCTGGCATCACATCACTAACGAAGACAACCGCCCTTGAATCCTTCGAAAAAGACACGGTGTAGTTGATGATGTGCTGTTCGTTGTCGAAATACACGGCCTTGAACTTTTCCCCTTCGCGGTATACCACCATCAGATCGTTATGAGAGAACGCGGGGTGGTCCTTTGTGGCGGGATAGTCGGCGTAGTTCTTTCGGACGAGGATCGTATTCTGCAGGTCAAAGGCGAACGTGAAACCCCCTGTCCCTTGGCCCGGATCTCCGCTTCCTTCGCCAACCCAGTCACCGAGCAGGAATAGAAAGCCATCCCAGTTCACTGGTTTTACCGGCTGCTGGGCCGAAAGGGGCTGGCAGGATGTGCAGAGCGCCACGAGAAGGAACAATGCGATAGTAATAAGACTTCTATATTCTTTGATCGGCTGGAGGGAGTTCGGTGCCATGCGAAGAAGCCTTCCTCTTGATGGATGAGCATAATGAGAAAACAATGAGAAGATTCTGTCTGTGCCCTGGATATGTCGAGCTGCAAATAGAATGGGACACTAAATCCCAATTCTCCCGCAATGAGAGAACAATTCAGATACGCGTATCGGCGGTCGGCAGGAATCGAGGTGGTTTTCGCTGCTTCGTCGCTTGCTCGTAAGCGTACGCAAGTTTGATCAATGTGGGCTCGCTCCATGCCCGACCAAAGAAGGAAATCCCGACGGGAAGTCCGAACACGAATCCCGCGGGAACTGTAATGTGCGGATATCCTGCCACCGCGGCGGCGGTCGAGCTGCTGCAGAGGAAATGATCGCCGGTTACAAGATCGCTGACCCATGCCGGACTTTCCGTCGGAGCGATCAATGCATCGAGCTTGAACTTGTCCATGATCGCGTCAATCCCTTCGGCACGGGAAAGGCGGAGGTTCTTTTCTCTCGCATCGACGTACTCTTTGTCGGTAAGTAGTCCCCGTGCTTCCGCCTTGATAAAGGTGTCCTGACCGAAGTAAGACAGTTCGGTTTTCTTGTTCCGCTCGTTGAACTCAATGATTTCCTTGAGCGAATGAACCGGAGCATCAGGTCCAAGGCGCGCAAGATAGGCATTCAGGTCCGCTTTCAGATCATACTGAAGAACGATTGCTTCTGCATCACCGAGTTGACCGAGCGCATCGCTATCTGCGGGATCGACGAGGACCGCACCGTTTTTCTTGAACGCTTCAAATGCCTCATTCATCAGTGCGTCAACGGCATCGTGAAATCCGAAGTATCTTCGAACAATGCCAAGTCTCGCGCCCTGAAGGCCCTTCGGATCGAGAAACTGAGTATAATCTGCGGAAGTTTTCCCGTGGCTCTCCGATGTGGCATTGTCCTCCGGGTCAATTCCCGCAAGAGCGGTCAGAAGAATTGCCGCATCGCGAACCGTTCGAGCCATTGGTCCGGCTGTGTCCTGTGTATGGGAGATTGGGATGACACCTGTCCTGCTCACGAGTCCGACCGTGGGTTTGATCCCAACGATCCCGTTGATCGAGGAGGGGCTGACAATCGAGCCATCGGTTTCCGTTCCGACTCCTAAAGCACAGAGGCTCGCGGCAACAGCGGCTCCCGTTCCTGAGCTTGATCCTGAGCAATTGCGGTCGAGTGCGTACGGGTTCTTCGTCAGGCCGCCGCGTCCACTCCATCCGCTGGTGGAACGGCTGGCACGTATGTTCGCCCATTCGCTGAGATTCGTTTTTCCGAGAATGATTGCACCTGCGGCACGCAGTCTCTGGACAAGAAAGGAATCAGCCGGTGGCTTTGATCCGACCAGTGCGAGAGATCCAGCAGTCGTGGACATCCGGTCGGCCGTATCGATGTTGTCCTTGATGAGGACAGGTATACCGTGCATCGGTCCTCGGGGACCCCTTTCCTTCCGCTCCTTGTCGAGAGCGTCGGCGATGGCAAGCGCATCGGGGTTTATCTCAAGAACGCTGTTCAGTGAAGGCCCTTTTTTGTCGATGGCGGCGATCCTGTCCAGATACTTCCGCGTGATGGAATGGGCGGTGAGTTTTCCGGAGTTCATAGCATTTTGAAGATCCGCAATGGTACTCTCATCCAGCTCGAACGGTCTGACGCCAGGTTCAGGTGAGGGAGAACCTGTTGCTTCGTCCGCGGCGGCCAGGGAAGGAAAAGCCGCGACCGTAGCTCCTGCGGTGAATCCGGCTTTGAGGAAATTGCGTCGATTGAAATGATGGGAGATGGATGTTGATTCGTCATCGTGACGCATGTGAATGACTCCTATTCTATTGATGTGAGGCCGACTTCGCTCAGCGCCGTCTCAGCTTTGAGCACTTCGGCGAAAGGAACCAGCACCTTTATTTCTGTAATTGTGTGATTTCGATACACACGCGGAACCGCGATGGGTGAAAGGTCAGGGAGGGGGTTCATGTAACGAGAATACATGAACGGATGAAGTCCTGCCTGAGAGATGCAGTTCGTTGCAAGCTGCGCCTGAAGATTGTCGAAGTGTCCGAACACCCTCGCCATGCCTTCATAGCACTCATACTCCGAATGTGCATCGCAGAAGAATACCTTGTTCACAAATGCTCCGCAGTGAGAACAGAACGGCTTTGAACAGATGACGGATACTCCCTCAGCCGGCGTTGAGTTGTGGCGCAAACAGACAAGACCTTCCTTGAAGATGGCTCCGCACGAAGGGCAGAATTGGTCCTCATCCTTCACATCGCTACCACATTTCTCGCAGGTGAATTCCGAATCCTGCCGGTCTGGCATTGTTGCTCCGGGCTGTTCTTGGGATCAATGGGAGGAAATACGCAAGAGCTCCTCGAGTTCGTTTTTCCAGAGCGCTGCGAGCGTATGCGTGCCATGACCGCGGGTTTTGTCGCTTAGCGGCAGAACAATTGCCTTCCCCTTGGTTACTCGTTTAATGCCGCGTTCGAGGATGCCGAGTTCGGGAGGATTGATGAGATCATCAGCGGAATTCAGAGCCAGCAAAGGCGCTTGGATTTTCTCGAGGCCCGGGGCCGGGTCGTAATCCCGTGAGGCCTCCACCGCATAGAGCACGTCATTCGCATCGGCAATCTTCACATAAGCAGAAACATAATCATTGAGCACTGCGTCGGCCTTCTCCACCGAGGGCATTTCCTGCTGACGCACGACCGGATTGCTGCTCATAAAGAAAAGTATTTCAGCCGCGGTCTTCAGACTCTGAGGTTGCTTGACGTAGTCGCCCCCCCGCCATTCGAGATCGTTGCGAATGGCGTCAATGACCATCCGTCTCCATACACGATTTCGTCCGGAGATTGGGCCGGGGAGACTTGCTAACGGCATTAAGGCGTCCATGAACGTTGGATGCAGCTCGCCCCAAAGCCAGGTGTGCATACCCCCCATAGAGGTCCCCATCACGAGCCGAAGGTGGTTCACGCCGAGCCCCTCAGTGAGCATCCGATACTGCGCCTCGACCATGTCGACGTAGCCGTACTTCGGAAATCGGGCGTGGAGACCATCGCTTGGCTTGCTCGATTTTCCGTGACCGATTCCATCAGGCAGAATGATGAAGTAGCTGGATGCATCTAGCGGCTGGCCGGAGCCGAATAACTCACCGGCAAATTCCGGGCGAATAAATTGTGCACCACTTCCTGTCGTGCCGTGCATGATAAGTACAGCATTCGTTACGACGCCTTGCGCATCGCGCCGGGGCTGGCCAATTGTCCGATAATGAATCCGCAACTCGGGCAACGTCTCACCCGAAGTGAACCGGAAGTTTTTGAGAATGTAATCCGCCTCAAGCGGTTTGGGATACTCGGCAGCCCGGACGTCGAGGACGAAGAAGGAGAGGAACAGAAGCAGGAGTTTCTTAATCATTTCGGCCGGCCCTCCGCATTAGCGTTCGGACTCGCAGCGACGAAGCGTTGCGGTGAATTCAGTAATGGATCAAAACTATGGCTTTCCGCCGAGAGATTCAAATGCCGGAATTCGGGAGCGGCTCCAGGTTCACCCTGTCTCCAGCCGTCGTGGGAGCGGAGATCACGAGGAACGACCCGTCCTCTTCGAAGGCGTTCCAGACCCTGTGGTGGAACGTTGGTGGGATTTCAAGTGAATCGCCCTTACCGAGCACAAAGATCTGGTTAGCAACCTCGATGTTGAGCTTGCCATCGAGCACATAGAACAATTGTCTCGACCTGGCGTGGTAGTGTCTAACCTCGCCGTGCCCCGAGGGAATACACTCCTGTGTGACTGCCAGATCGTTCCCGTTCAGGAGTCGCCATCCGTCGCAAACAACACCCCAGGTATAGTGCTCGGCATTGCCGATGTTCTTGATGGTCATCCTTCCCTTACCTCCTATCTGGACTGATACTCGAATCGGGATTCCAATCCTTCTGAGCTGTTTGGACCAACAAACACCTGGAATGTACCAGGTTCAATTGTCCACTTCATGTCGCGATCGTAGAACTTGAGTTGCTCCGCGGTCAGTGTGAATTGGACGCGCTTTGATTCACCGGGGCCGAGGGCAATCTTTTGAAATCCTTTCAGTTCCTTCACAGGGCGCGTGACACTTGCGACCTCGTCACGTACGTACATTTGAACAATCTCCTCTCCAAAACGATTTCCGGCGTTCTTCACCGTGGCGTTCACGATCAGGCTGCCGCCTTCCATGAGAGTCCTGGAGCTCAAATCCA
>JBEKOB010000122.1:0-8875 GCA_049522195.1 Bacteroidota bacterium | reverse complement strand
TCGCAATAGCGACAACGACCGCATACGCCACGAGCAGAAAGATGAACATAGTAGGAGCCATCGCATATACCATTGCGAGCGGTCCAATTGCCGCCAGCGCGACAAGAGCAAGGACCTTAAAGAGAGTGCCCTTGACCCCTTGCCAATTCTGGCGCGGGAGTGTGTATGTAGGCATGTGCTCTCCAGTTGTTGTGCGTCGGGTCAACGGATTCCCGCTTGTCACGCACCCGCCATATCCAACACCTGATCCGTTGTATAAATGCGAGCATACTCCCCTTCGAGATTCCCCAGGGACATCGCATGCACTTCCTCGGCTGTGTGGTTGCGTCCATCGAAGTCTTTTCGGCCAAATGTGAATGTCGCATCAGACACCACGATCGTCCGGAATCCGAGATCGCCGGAAACCCTCGCGGTCGCCTCCACAGAATTATTGGTGATGACCCCAGCAATCACCACATCCTCACAGCCCGATCCACGCAATCTCGCCTCCAGGTCGGTCCCGATGAACGCAGTGCAAACATGCTTTGTGAGTACGACCTCTCCCGCAGAAGGAAACGCAACATCCTTGAACTCCACTCCAGCTTGACCATCCCGATAGGTGGATTCCGGGGACCGAGAAACGTGACGGACATGGATGATGGGCATGTCCTTTGCCCGCCAGTGTGCAAGCAACCGGCCTACGTTTGACTCAGCTTGAGGGTTGTTACGAACTCCCCAAGAGGGATCGTCGATCGCCTTCTGGAGATCGATCAAGATAAGCGCAGTATTTTTCGGAAGTCCTGGCATAACCAAATCCGAGTTGGTTACCTTGCAGATGGATCTGCTAGTTTCACTTTTGCATCAAGAAATCGCCATCAATAATCAAAAGCTTTACTTCCCGCTCTGCATAAGAACGATGTGAACTCAGGTTGTCCGACACAACATACGTCATCCCTTCCTTCAGCAAATACCTTTCTCCGTTTTCCTGCTCAGTGATGAGCTCTCCTTCAAGGCAGTGAACGATATGCCCCTTCTGACACCAGTGATCAGCCAGATATCCCTGAGAATAGGTCACTATCCGAATTCTCAGCCCTGGAAGCTGAAGCGTTTTCCAATACGCTGAACCCTTTTGTCCCGGGTGCTCGATTTTTTCGATCCCGGTCCAATCAATTACCTGAAAAGGAATGCTATGCTGAGTCATTGTCTTGACGTTCCAATTTGTGATGTAGGTTGCTTAGGTTGATCCGGTCAATCCTTCACAGATGCTCCACAACTTCCCTTCACTTTCCTCATTTCTGAATTTGCAGGGCACCTCCTGCCGTTGGTCAAAGAACCGGCCGCTGACACCTTCCACTTCCGGGCCGCTCGCCAACCAAATGGCGGTGTCGGCGCCTTGAGTAATGGTGCGCCCTATGAAAAGGCTCAGGAAACGCATGATGAGTCGGGACGATAAGAGTGCGTCGCGGTACAGCCCCGTCTGCACGACCAAACCGGGTGCCATGGCATTAGCGGTAACGCCGGTTCCTTCGAGCCGTCGCGCGAGAGCCCAGGTGAGCAGTCGATTGCAGGCCTTGGACTGCGCATAAGCTTTTCGCCCTTCATAAACCCGGCGTTCGAACTGAAGATCAGCGAGATCAAGATCACTCGCAAAGTTAGAAGCCACGTTGACGATCCGTGCCGGCGCGCTGGCCCGAAGAAGGTCGAGCAGTTCCCGCGTCAGGACGTGATAGCCAAGCACGTTGGTTGCAAACGTAAGTTCTATGCCGTCGACGCTCGTCTGTCGCCGGGATCGATGGATGCCAGCATTATTGACGAGCACGTCGAGGCGGGGATAGTGTTCGCGGTACCGCTGCACAAAATCACGTATGGACTGCTGACTGGAAGTATCAATGTGCATCACCACGCAATTCTTCGCACCTGTTCTGCGCGCAATTTCGTTAGCTGTTTGTTCGCCGCGTCCCAGGTCGCGGCAGGCAAGTATGATCTCCGCACCCAGCGCCGCGAGTTGAGCGGCGATCTCCTTACCGAATCCCGAGGTCGGACCAGTAATGATAACTCGCTTGCCGGTCATGTGACCGTTTTGGGTCTGTGTGATGTCCAAGTCCTGCACCTTCAGAATTTAGTGTCGCCGCCGTATCATTGAGCACGCTGGCGGCATGAAGTTAAGCTATAGTGAGTTGACTGTTAGACGGCTAAGACCTTCCTCATCGGAACAAAGTCGATGAGAATCCCGGACGGCAACCTGTATTGAATTCGTTCTGACGCAACGAAACCACACGCCAAGTATAGCCGCACTCCAGGCAAAGTCGCCATCAATTCCAGAGAACGAAATCCGGACAATCTCGCTTCAGCTTCGCACCGCTTAAGTATCGCTCTTCCAATTCCTTTTCTTGCCCATTTTGGGTGAACAAAAAAAGCGCGGATTTTTGCTCGATCTGTTTCGGGATTCAATTCACCAGAATCACGAGCCTCTCTTCTATCACCCCCAAAAAGAGTCTTCCTTTTGCTCCATCCTCCACAGCCCATCATTGCATCCCCGGCTTCAACGACAAAGTACGTCCCGTCCCTGATAAGTTGCGTGTCTATTCCAAATGCTCCTTTCAGCGCCCCCTCAATTTGTTCGGAAGTATAATCTTGAGCGCTCAATTCTCGTGCAGACAAAGCAATGAGTTTTTCAATTGTCGGGCAATCATTCAACGTGGCTTTACGGATGAGGTATTCCATAGTCATGTCTGTGCTACCTTGCGCCGGGAGTTAACCGCCGGCGTGTCATCATGTCAGGAAGAATCTTGTCGGGGTCAGTGCGACCGCTTGAGCGATTGCACTAAGCAGCTTTGGGCGATGGTCCGTAGTTATTTGCACCCGGAGTTCCGTCAGTGCATAGAAGCACTAAGAGCCAGATACCGCCAATAATCGGAATCAGGCAAATGAAATACCACCATCCACTCTTTCCGACATCATGTAGCCTTCTCACAGTGACTGCAATGCCCGGAACAATTATCGCCAGGATGTAAACCACATAGAGCAGCGGGAATGTGCCAAGAATGAGATCAACAATGTATGCAGCGACCGCAAAGAGAATATTGAACAGAACGAACATCCAGTATTCTTGCCGTCTTGCTCGTCCGTCGAAGTTTGCATAGTTATCTTTCACAACTCTTAGATACCATTCCATAGTCGTATCCTCCTTTTGAGTTGCTTCTTCATTAACTCCGGTGTCAGGAGTTCGCTCCTGACACCAGCATGAGGCTTATCCCTTTGCCAGTTCTTCTCTTGACGTGAACCAATCTGTGGCGACCGGCAGGGGGCCGTGACCCATCCCCAGGTAATCGCGCGCGCTTGAATAGTTCCACTCTTCCGCCGTAGCAACGAGTCCGGCTTTCACCGGATTGTTGTGGATATAATCGATCTTGACAGCCATCATCTCGTCGTCGTGAATCACCACGTCGTCAAATCTGTCCATCCAAAGCTTGAAAACCTGATTCTTCTTCCCGCCCGCATTCCACCGAAGCACTTGAAGAAACTCGCTTCTCTCTTCTCGTTGAAGCTGTTGCCGGACTTTTGTTGAAGTAAATTTCTTGAAGTCCCTCATCAAATCTGAGATGCGCTCCCCGGCGGGCATTTCGATCACGAGATGAACGTGGCTGGGCATGAACACGTATGCTCTGAGCAACGCACGGTGTTCTTTCAGCACGAAACCGAGAGAATTGACGAGGATATCATAGTATTGCGGCCCGCAGGCAAAGATCTTCGCAAACTCTACCACCGTCGTGGTGAGAAAGAAGACGTGGCCTTCTCCGCCAAACATAGAGCGGCCTCTTCTCCCCATATAGTCACCAGTACCTGTTACTTGTTAGAGTCAGGACGTAAGTCCTGACCCCGGGGGACTAAATCTACTTCTTCGTGAGCTTCACCCGTGCGAAGGGTTGGAGTTTCCCATTCTCTTCACCATCCATCAACCACTGCCAGGTGTCAGTCTCTTCCTCGTACACAAATGTTGTGTGGAACTGGCTCCCGTCGGCCCCCTTGAACAAGAACGGGATTTTGTCCCCACTCCTTTTTCCATGACCGATGGCCTGAGCAGAGAGACCACCGCCACCAGTGACATCAAGCCAAAGACAGGCGTACCGATTCGATGGTTGATCCCAGCCTATGAAAACGATCGCCTCATACGCCGCTTTGCCGTTGGTGTTCTTTTCATGTGAGATTTCATGGAGTTGCACGTACTGGTGAGCCAACACCCACGCTGCAACGATATCGTGTGTTGTCTCTTTTCCAGCTATCGTCCCCCGAAGAACCCACTTCCCGATCATGTGATCGACCAAGGGATCCTGAAAGGACGATTGTTGTGCCGAAACCGAGAGGCAAACCAGAACAACCGGCAGCAGAATTTTCAATACTGTTTTCATTGAGTGCTTTTCCAAGATGATGGTTTGGGGACGGACACTGGTGGGATGATCCGAACACCCGGGTGTCTTCTATCCGGGGGGATTGGTTAGGCCATTCTCACATCGATCAAGTGCCTCAACACGGTCACGATTTCGCCGAACGAACCACTCGGCGAGCGAAGGGCGATACTCACGCTGCCACTCTAACGGCAGAAGAAAGAAGTCGCCTGCAACTACTTTGCGACAGCGGCTCGCGCCGCAATTGCATGGCCAGGCCGTGCCGTTGGTGATGTTGACGTTGTAGTCGCACGTAATTTCTTCTCCCGCAGAAATATCGCGTCGGGCCACAAGATATGATGCCTCTTCCTCAAACAATTGATACGTGTTCGGATCACAACAGTGATTGATGTGACGATCCGGAAAACCCAGCAGTAAGACCTTGCCATCAGGATAATCACAATGGTCGATTCGCTCACCAAGATCCTCGCGGATCGGAGCTTCTGCTGTGATTTCCCGTACGACATTGACACGGCTGATGCGGTCGCCGGCACGAAACGATCGTAGCGCGAAGATTCCCAGACCTTGGATAGAAGACGGCTTGACTTCGATGTCGTTCATATTGAGAAGTCCTTTTGAGTCTCAGGGTCTCGGCCACCATCGCCTGACCTGTCGGCTGTATGCTTCGTACTCTTGCCCGAAGGTTTGCCGCAGCGTGGGTTCCTCGTACCACACCACAAAGATCTGAGTCGCGAGAAAGAAGAGACCGGTATAACCCAGAAGCGGCAAAGACTCGTAGAAGAGCGCTGCGCTGGCGAGAGCGAGTCCTGCACCAATGTACATGGGATTCCGCACAAAACGATACGGGCCCTGAATCACCAGTCGGCGAGGCGGATCGAAGGGCGCCGGGGTGCCTCTGCCGACAGTTGCAAAGGTGAATACGCACCACAGAGCGACCGCGGCGCCGGCAGCCCCAAGCACCATCCCGGCAACCTGCTGGACCTCAATCGCGGCCGGGGGGACAATGCCCGACCAGGTCAGGAGGCGCGCCGGTACGTAGATGAGCACGAGGCCGATAAAGAGTGCAGCGTAAGTGACCGAACGAACAAGAACAAACATGATTACCTCTGCTGAGTAGTGCCACCTAACGGACGGCGGCCAATCCCGATCCGACAGATCCCGCCAAGTGTGCATTCGGGCGTGTCAGGACGAAAGTCCTGACACCTGAGGACCAGTCCACCCCTTGCAGTTTCGTGTGAGTGATGCCTAATGCATTTTATCGACGAATACCATGCTTAATGATATGCTGATGTAAATGACGCCGGCGAAAAATGCGAGAAGACTCCATTTATTTGTTTGAGAGAGTTTGCCTATCCTCAAAAGGATGTACCCGATAAGAAAATTAGCAAGACCCCACAACACATTGACTGTCGGAGAAGACAGTCCCTTACCCGGTGGACTAGCAAATGGCGAAGGAAAGTAATCACCGGATATTCCATGTACGAAGTGTGGGACAGCATTCGTAAGGAACAAACCAGCAAACACGCAAGCAACATAATGATACCATTTCATGATACCCTCCTTAGAATACGTGGTTGCCACAACGGATTCCACAGCAACAATGTCTCCGAACTGATCTCAGAACCACGACCCCCGATACCCTGAGTCCAAGCGGTGCTGGTTGCAGGTAAGTGTCAGGACGAAAGTCCTGACACCGACGAGAATATCCGTACCTTGCAAACCTTGTGTCGCTTGTCAGCTTGAACCGGTAACTAGATAGCACCTGGGTGCTTCGCTTCTCGAAGGTACCTGGTGAAGTCCGTGTTAGGTGGAGTGTGTCCCAGTTGACGCAACTGAGTCGCAAGCTGGCCACGGTGATACGTCGAGTGGTTGACCACGTGCTGCACCAGTTGTCCGAGCGGATGCGAGAAGTCCTTCCCGTCCATCCCGCGGTACGAAAACACTCCCCCCAGTTCCGCATCCGTCAGGTTAGCGAGAAAAGAAATGCGCTCTGCTTCTACTGCTTTGAATTCGGCTTTCAGCTCACCCAGGCTCGCCTTGGCTGCCCAGGCTGGCGCGGACGTCGGACTCTCCCCCAGCCACCGACGCGACCAGATCCACTCAGCTGCAACGATGTGAGCCAGTGTGGCTCCGACGGACGGGAAGCTACTCGCCGCAGGGGCATTGACCTGCTCCTCCGCTAGGGCTTCCGCCGCGCTGAACATCCGGGCAGTGGCCCATGATCCGTAGCCGAACAGCTCTCTAGCCTCGTCGGTAGTCATCTCCATCCTCCGTCCTGGTCTGCGTAATATTGATTAGAATGATCCACCTACGATGCGGAACATCGGTTCGCGACCCATATTGCACAATGTCGTCACATATGATCCCGTCAATCCATTCACTCGACTACTTGTCTTGTCAGGACATCCGCCACAAAACATGGCGGACAGGGAAGTCCTGATACCGAGGTAAATTGATGCTGCTTCTTGACTGCCAAGAGCGCAGACTCGGTCGAGTGTCCGAACCGCATCAGCTGCAACTCGCGGTTAGGCGCAATCGGTGTATCAGCCCTGTCGCTTGAAGAACTGCACTTCCCGCTCGTGCTTTTCAGCCGCCGCCCGAGTCGTGAACGTGCCTAAGTTGCGCCGATGCCCTGTTTTCGGATTCTTCTTCAGGGAGTAGAGGCGGTAACGACCGTTCTTGAGTTTGCGAATCATGGGGACCCTCGCTGCATGTGTGGCGCTGTGATGATTGACGTCCGCCTAACGTTGGAGATGCGCCTGAGAAGCGTCTTCGGCGCGTAGATAACTTGCGGAAACGTAAATCTTACTAACACACCGAACTCGCGCACACGATAATTATCTATACACATCAAGATTTCGTGGCGCCATATTGTACCAACGCCGGTTCCACCAGGTCAAACGCTTGGTGGAGCGGTTTGGAGGCACCTTTGTAAGCATGACACCGAAACGACTTAAGGTCTGCCAGTAAGGAGACCGCCAATGAAAAAGCCGAATCCCAAGACGGATTCACAATGCGGACATGAGTACATGATTTCTTTTTTTACTACACCAGATACCTCTTTGTGTACTTCTTCGCTGAAATCGCCAGATTCTCTTTTGGTTTTTTCCAAAGTGATCTCTTGTTTGCAATACGGGCATTTTGACATTTGTTTCTCCTTATATGTATATATCTAGTAAGTGTACTGCGTGACTTAACAATTTCAAACCACCTAAGGGATGGCGGCTGGCCAAAAAAGAAGGCGGTCGTGTAAGTTGCCGCGCCCTGCCTGCGTGCCGGAGGCACTCCGGCAGGCAGGCGACGATTAAACGCCTCTGAATGTTCTTACAAATTGCTGGTACTTGAGCGGAAGCCACGTCAGAACTGACGGATAAGA
Organism: Bacteroidota bacterium; assembly: GCA_049522195.1. GTDB lineage: Bacteria > Bacteroidota > Ignavibacteria > UBA10030 > UBA10030 > UBA9647. The sequence goes on along the minus strand of JBEKOB010000122.1, from coordinate 1,114 downwards.
TTTCTTGATGTATATTATCGCCGTTCTTAATCCGCTCTTGACATCTCTTGTCGCTCTTACGTCATGATTCAACACAGAATCAATACCGACAATCAAATCCGCGAGAGCCTTTCTATCAAGCTCCATGCGCCCACCCATGATGAGGAGGATGTCGAAAGCAAATGCCGAAGGCTTTACGTCTTTATTGTCCTTCAATGCTGCCTCAAGCGCAATATCCTTGACAGATTCGAGGAACTCGGACTCTTTCGCCAAATCAGTTTTGTCATTGAACTGCAATCCAGCTTTTTTCAATTGCTGAGCACACTCGAGGATAGGAGTGTGACCATCGAAGCAATCGAGAATGATTGAGGAATAAGGAAGGATGGTATCACGCGATATTGCCATTAAGGATACTCCGTTGTGGATGCTCCACGCGATTTCACCGCCGCGGCCGTCGGGTGCAGCGCGTTTTTAGGTTTTGCTGTTATGTTCCAAAGTTATTACGACTTTTCCCCGGGCGTGCCCTTCTTCCAGATACCGGATAGCCTCGGGGACCTCAATCAACCCGTAACACCTGTCGATGACCGGTGTTACCTTCTTGGCATCGATAAGCTCTTTCAAGACGACCAGGTCCTGTTTGTTTATTGACGCCAGAAACGAGACCAATTTCTGGCTCACGAACGGTGACAACACAAGCGCTGCGATCGAACCAGCCACAGGTCCGATCCAGCTCCCCTCGTTCTGTTTCAGCGACCCTCCGCCGTTCATCACGAGAATACCTTTGGCTACCATGACGCGCCTGCAATCCCCCAACGAACGGTTTCCCACGTTATCGAGTATGAGATCGTAACGCTGACCGCTTTGGGCGAAATCCTCTTTGGTGTAATCGATGACGTGGTCTGCGCCAATCGATCGGACCATGTCTACATTCCTCGTGCTACACACACCGGTGACGTCCGCGCCGAAGGACTTGGCGATCTGCACGGCAAACGTTCCAACGCCACCCGCCGCACCGTTGATCAGGACCTTCTGCCCCGGCTGAATCCGTCCTTTGTCGCGAAGGCCCTGCAGGGCGGTGAGTCCCGCCACAGGGACGGCTGCCGCCTGCTCGAATGTGAGATGGGCCGGTTTCAGA
>JBEKOB010000121.1:0-9052 GCA_049522195.1 Bacteroidota bacterium | reverse complement strand
TCACCGGGTCCTAAGAAAATCCTCGCGTTGGACGGTGGTGGTATCCGAGGCATGATCGCGGTGGAGGTTCTCGGTGCAATCGAGAACCTGCTGCGTAAGAGGATGAACAAAGGTCCTGAGTTTGTGCTAGCGGACTACTTCGATTTCGTGGCCGGTACCAGCACCGGCGCGATCATCGCGGCTTGCATTTCGCTGGGCATGAAAGTGGACACGATACGTGACTTCTATATCAACAGCGGTCGTGATATGTTCGATAAGGCCTTCTTGCTCAAGCGGTTTCGGTCCAAGTTCGAGGACGAAAAGCTCGCTGAAAAGATGCGGGACATTTTCGGCAAGGACACGACGCTCGGGACCAGCAAGCTCCGTACCGTGCTTATGATGGTTATGAGAAATGCTACAACTGATTCGCCATGGCCTTTATCTAACAATCCTTTTGCAAAATATAACCGGCCAGAACGCAGAGAAAAACCCTACTATGATTGCAACCTCGATTTCCCCCTCTGGCAGCTTGTGCGTGCCAGCACGGCGGCCCCCGTGTATTTTCCTCCAGAAGTAATAAAAATGGGGTCGAACGAATTTGTCTTCGTCGATGGCGGCATTACTACCTACAATAATCCGGCCTTCCAGGCATTTCTCATGGCCACGGTGGAGCCATACAATATGAACTGGCCTGTTGGTGAGAATGATCTTCTCGTGGTCTCCATTGGCACCGGCACAAGCGCACAAGCGAACAGAGACCTCAGCCCCTCGGAAATGAACCTGCTTTACAATGCTGCCTCGATTCCCTCAGCACTCATGTATGCAGCATTGAATGAACAAGATTTTCTGTGTCGAGTCTTCGGCAAATGCCTGGCAGGCGATATGATCGACCGTGAGGTCTGGGATATGATTGGGAAAAAGGGTCCCGTTTCGCCGAAGCTCTTTACCTATGTGCGATACAATGTCGAACTATCGCGGGAGGCTCTTGATGCACTCGGACTTCACGATATCAAACCCGAGAACGTCCAGAAGCTTGATTCTGTAGACCATATCGAGGATCTGCGAAGGGTCGGAAGGGCTGTCGCGGAGAAAAAAGTGAAAGAGGATCATTTTCCAAAAGGGCTACTGTGACAAGCACTGCATACGGAATCGGTCGATCGTTGGGTAAGGAGATCAGGATCATACGACCAGGCCAAAGAGTTTTCAAAGTTGATCGCGCTCTCTTAGCAGCGCTAGCGATGGGAAGCCCGTAGGGGAGCTTCAACTTATCAATCAACTAGAATAGAGGAGACGACAATGACGACTCGCAAACCCAAAAGAAAAAACAGGAAGCAGATTCAGGCCGGGATGTTGGCACTGACCGGCGTTAACGTGCTTCCTGAAGGAGTAGTCCTTGAGAAGCAGCCTATTCTCAGCTTCAAATACTGTTACACGACTGGCCCTTTTCTCTTTCCGCAGAATTCAGGTTCGTTGGACTGGACTCTTCTCAACAACGACACCACCCAACAAATGGCGCGCGTCACGGTATTCAAGTGCCCGGTCGGAATGATTAAGACCCCGGTGGCACCAGGTGCTCTCGTGGTCACACTTGATCCCGGCAAGACTTTTCACAACGCCAACAAATACACCGAAGGTTTTGCCTACGAGATTCAGGTGGAATGCAACAGCCAGGTCGTTTTCCCATATGTTTCTGTGTGGCCAGCGAACTTTGGTGTTGTTATCCCTGGAACCGGCATTAATTCAGGGTCATTCATCCGTCTGATGTCGTGAGGATCAGACGATCTCACGAAAGACTAGCTGGCTCCAGTGCGGCGCCTGAATATGGGCGACAAGGGGTTGGTGCGTGTCCCGCGCTAGTTGTTGAGGCCCGATCGTGAGACCTGAACGTAATCCGGGTAAACAACTGGAGAGGATCATAAAGGAATTGATGCGCCGAATTGCCGGCACATAGAAACAAAACGACATCTCTCAGGAGCAAGTATGGGGTAATGAAGAGCGATGTCTTTGTGAGCTATGCCCATGAAGACAAGAAGATCGCCGATCGTATCAGGGAAGATCTCACAAGAAACAAGATTGCGGTCTGGATCGATGAGGGAAAGCTACGGGCCGGACATCCGCTTGTCCTCAGCATCCAGGAGGCGATCAGGAAGACAGCGCATTTCCTGCTTCTCTGGTCGAAGAGTGCGTCCCGGTCGCGTTGGGTTAATGCGGAGTGGATTGCGGCGTGGCATCTCGAAAAGAACATCATCCCCTGCACGCTCGACAAGGAGCCTGTGCCTCCCTTCCTCCTTGACATGATCTGGTGTTCGTTCGGCGGCGCCTATGCGCAGGGCCTTGAAAATCTTCTCTCGGCACTTAAGGCTAAGAGAACGCTACGACGTCCGGCACGTCCTGTGCGGTCAGGGAACCTTCTCTCCATGGAAATCTTTCGCGGCCAGGATAGGGTTCTCAATGCTCTTGACTCCGGCAATCTCAAACATGCAAAGATCGAGCAAAAGAACCTTGATAAGAAGGTGGTTGAAAGCCTTGAAGAAAATCCCGCCGATGCAGACCTGTTGAATCTCGCCGCTTATCACAAGAAGAACGCTTTTCAGATAAAACACTGGAACCAGCTTCAGTCAAGACAATATCCGAGGGATGGCCTCCTTGATAAAGCTGAGACCCTGTTTTACGAATCTCTTGCCATCAAGCCTGACAATCCGGGCGCGGTCAACGGCCTTGGCAGCGTTTTGGCTCTGCGAGGCGATCTCGATGCAGCAGAGTTCTTTGTCCGTCGAGCAATCGATTTGGCGAAAAAACAAGGCATTGAATATGGTTATGCAAAAGAGGACCTGGCGACGATACGGCAATTGAAAAAAGCTAGGGCATGAATGTCCCGCTCGTCAAGGACAGCCTCGAATCCTGCTGTCCGATCTTTCTCTATTGGTGAAATCGCATTGGTCTTGTATCACTCAAGGAGGGACAAGGTTATGCAGAACTTGCGATTATCCATCACATTGACAATGGGGATAGCCCTGTTTGTCAGTTCCAAGTCGGCGGCATTGCCGTCATCCGTCTACGATGATGCAACAGCCCGTCTCGTAGCGCGAGCCTACGTGCTTTCGATACCTCTGTTGTTCAAGGAAAATGATCTCATACCGCTGATGGCGGAGAACAAGGCTTACTTCGTTGAGGATGGAAAGGCTATCCGATGTATGCGCGCCCTTGGAAATGCTTTGATCCAGCATGCATTGGCTGTGGGGCAACAGACCGGCGGTCATTCTGCCACCGAGATATTTGGTGGATCCATGCCGGAAGGCCTCGAGGATCTCCCCGGGCAGGTAGATGCCAGCATGCGAAGTTATAGCAATGACACATTCACCATGGGACAGGAACTCTTGTGGCTGTCCCAGGTCTTGCCTTCAGCCGCCGAGGGAGACTATGAACTCTATAACACGACAGGCACCTCAGCCCGACAAATGTGGGCCCAAGTTCTGCCTTATATGCGGATGCTCTGTCAGATGAATCCCGATTTATGCCAGACGATGCAGAACGTAATGCGGGAAATGCAGCCTGTAATGGAAGAACAGATCTACAACCTCGCCCGACAGTTTAGCGACTGAGAAAACAAGTTCGACTACCTGCCAACGAAAACGGATCATAACAGTACTCGCTGTGAGTATTTAACTACCCGATAGGGAAGAAAATGAATACGAACACACTGCTCACTGGAACGCTGCCAATTGTGGTGATCGTGAGCGCAATACTTACATTGCTGACGTCGGTCTTTCTGCTATGGTTGTACCGGCGCGCAGTGGTGCGTGCAATGAGCATGCAGGCAGGTATTGCTTCAGGACCGCCGAAAGACGTTTCGGCTTCACATGCTGTCCGAAGCGGTACGTCTCTTGTGCTTACGACTATTGATTCCTCGTCTCAGTCCGAAATAAATTCTGCTGGAGAATCGGCATACCATCGGGCTACCCAGTCACTCATACAGGCCGCCATTGCCTACGCGATTGGTGGGCTGGCCTATGCTCTCGTTTTGACCTTAGCCTGGATGATGGCTGCCAAAGAAGGTTTCGCTCTGACCAGATTCCTCTTTCTGTTCTCATGCTACAGTTGGCCTGTTGTTGTGGCCATGAGTCTGGTGCACCCTCCGAGAAGGAGGCGCGTTGCCATTTTCTACGGAGCGTTTGTCCTTCTTGTTGTCGCTATTGCGATGGTCCGCAATCCCGATATTACAATCGGCCAACTCGTGTACTTCTGGCTTTTCGCAAACGGCCCGGGGACGGTGCTGCTCGGCGCGTTCATTAACCGGCGCGTGAGGGCAGTTGGCCCGATCGTCCTCGCGTTCATGGTCGCAGCCGTCACTGGCTCAGTGCTTGTTGTCGATATCGTTGGAAGCAGCGAAGGGCTGCTACGCGGGGTCGTTACTGTCGGAAGCGCGCTGAGCCTTCAGGCCGCAACGATCTTCGTTTTGCTGCTTGCGATTGGGTTTGGGTTCTTCGGATTTCTGGGGTGGCCCCTCCTCCGATGGCTTGGCCATCGATACCAGAAGAAGCGGATGAGCGATCAGTCGATCACCTTGGATGCTGTGTGGCTCCTCTTTGGAGTGGTCCAGACGAACACACTCGTGTTCGAGGGCTGGGCATGGGTATTTGCCGGACTCGTAGCATTTGCTGCCTATCTGGTGACTGTGCGATTCGGGCTCAAGTTCTTTGTCCCACAGAGCAGAGGTATCGCTGAGAGCCGCGTTCTGCTACTTCTCCGTGTGTTTTCGTTGGGTCGGCGGAGCGAACGGCTGTTCGATGCGATATCCAATGTCTGGTTGCGCAACGGGAGCATCAACCTCATCGCTGGCCCGGATCTCGTGACATCGATGGTGGAACCCCATGAATTTCTCAACTTCATGGGCGGCCGCTTGTCTCGACAGTTTGTTCAAGGTGAAACAGACCTGGAACAGCGTGTCTCTCAAATGGACTCCCGACCGGACCCGGATGGACGACACCGGGTGAACGAGTTCTTTTGCCGAGCCGATACGTGGCAGATGACTATGAAGCAGCTCGCACGGGAGAGCGGTGCTGTGCTCATGGACCTCAGGAGCTTTTCAAGAAGAAATCAAGGATGCATCTATGAACTTCGCCAACTTATGAACAGTATTTCTCTTGATCGGACGATTCTGGTCATCGATGACACAACTGACCGGGCATTTCTCGAAATGACATTGAAGGAGCTTTGGCAAGAGTTATCGCCTGCCTCGCCGAACGCTGTGTTGATTCACCCGATCGTTCGGTGCTTTGCTGTCAATCAGACGAATTCTGCAGAGATGAAAAAGATTCTGCTCGCGCTCTTCGGCGCCTGGAAGGCGGTTGCATAATTACTACACAGAATGCAGGATCTGATTGCATGTTCGGGTACGAAGTTCTTGCGGACAGAGACATCGTAACACGAACGGCCGGGAACTCTCCGGTGAAAGCGGCGAAAAAGTTCTCATAGGGCGTGTCATTCGCCTGAGGACCTGAACCTGCCGATCTCCGATGTCAGTGCCCACATCTTCTTGAATGAAGAAGCAAAATGGTGGCAAACGCGATCAAGAGCTCAGATCTCGCGGCAGAGGGCAACCAATTGGACTGGAAAAGTGCGGTGTCCTCGTTTCACGTCATTTCTGCCCGCGGGCTCCTTGCGATGAAAGAAATGGAACGCCACCAAAATGTCAGGGAGAAAGTGCAGTGGCTGAAGGACGAAGATCAACCATTGGCCCTCCTCTTTATTTCTCACAGGTGGGAGACTTTGAAGCATCCAGACCCTCAGGGTCGTCATCTAAGAGTGCTACAGGAGTTCCTGAGGCGCATCTGCATCTCTGTCGAGGCGATGCTCGTCCCCCGGCTGGAGCGGCTGCACTTGGTGCCCTCCCTGGCAGAAGAGGGAACCTTGCAGGCGGAAGAGGTCGCCCGTCGGATTCTGGGGTTCGGACCGTTCAGTGACGAACCAGCGTGTCTCAAGGGGCAGGATGCCAGGAGAATGATAAGCGAGAGGTTCGCATTCTATGAGAAGGACAGGCCCGCTTTTCGGGATTGGTTGTCGGGCAAGATCGGCGTGTGGCTGGATTACATCTGCATGCCCCAAAGGCCGCTTTCCCTTGAAGAAGAGCGAGAATTTCAGCGGTCGCTGGCCGCGCTCGACTCCCTAGTGCAATCGTCAACTCTCGTCGCGTTGAGAGACTCTGGAGACGATTATCCAGTGCGAGGATGGTGCGCCTCTGAATTCTTTCTGGCAAGCGCACACTCATTTGCGAGAAACTTGTTCATTGATACAGGGAGGCTCGAACGGGCCGAGGAGGTTGCGGTAGCCCAGGCTCCGGCTCCGAGCGGTATGGGAATAGCTGATGCTGCAAAGATCATGATCGATTCATACGAGCATGACCTTGCAGCCTTCCGGGAAGCCAGTGATCGATGGTCGTCATTCGAGGGGCCGCTGATCGCGAGTCTTCCTCCCGATCCTTGGGCAGCGTACCGCGACTTGCAGGGCAGCAGCTTCTTCGCTGCGGAATTCGATCCCAATCCCCTGCGCCTCGTCCTGGAAGCGATCCGGAATATGGAAACCATGTTGATCGAAAAATGGCTCATGTCGGACAAGCAAGGCCTCTTCGATCCTGGAAAGGAGACGGAGTCCTTTTTCCGGAGACTTGGACTGCGCTGTGCTTTGCGATCGGATATGATCTACCTTGGTTTTCTCCTCGCGTGCCATGGTTGGATCGATGCGTTCAAGCCGCTGTTCCGGGAATGTCTCAGGCGATACCTGGAGACGACGACGGGTCACCAGATAGAGAATGGCCAGGATTCAACACCGTCGCTTAATGTGATCCTGAAGCCGCTCGAACAAGATGTGCGTAGCCTGTTCTCCGAGGTCAAGCCATCGAGTGCCGCAACATGGTGGTCGCGTCTGTCAACAGGACCGAGCCGTGATTCTCACGAACGGGCAGTCGTCGAGCAGGTTAGCGCTGCCCTGAAGGAAAAGCCGTTGGAATTTACGTTCATGAACATCGATGATTCCCAGCTGGCTCAAAGCACCAAGAACGCCTGACGCGGCCACGCCGCCCTACTGAAGCTTCCCCGTAAAAGGATGTGGATCAGTGTTCCACACAGTGGGCGGATCATTCAAAAGAATGCTGGGTGGTGGCAGTATCGTCCAAGAACAATCACGTTTCATACCTGCAAGACTCATCAAAAAAGGACGCAGCAATGGCAGGAATCTTCATTAGCTACCGACGCGATGATAGCGACCTTGCCGCGGGGCGACTCGCTGACGATCTAGCGCAGATCTTCGGAACCAACTCAATCTTCAGGGATGTCGATAAGCTGGAGCCAGGCGAGGATTACGAGGTTGCGCTGGACCATGCCCTTGATTCCTGTGTTGCCCTGATTGCCGTGATTGCTTCGCGTTGGTCGAGCATCACGACCCAAGCTGGTCTTCGCCGCCTGGAGGACCCTAGGGACTGGGTGCGAGCAGAAATCAGCCGGGCCTTGGCGCGCGGCGTCCGTGTGATACCCGTCCTGATCTCGGGAGCAATCATGCCGCAAGAAGTGGAAGTCCCTGCGGATCTGAAACCGCTTCTCAAGCGTCAAGCATTTGAGTTGAGTGATCGACATTGGAAACAGGAATTGGAACTTCTTGCGCAGGCGCTAGAGAAGATCCCAGGAATTGCCCGGCGCGCCCCCGCAGCCCGCTCCATCCCAGCCGCAACAGGAAAGGTGAAGCTTGTTGGCTCGAAGCAAATTTTCCTAGTGAGTCCACAGATAGCAATTCTCATCGACGACAAGGAAGTCACTCGTATGAAGTTGAGCGATCAGGTCACCGTGGAGGTTGAATCGGCCACTCATACGATTTTCGGAAAGATGCCGTTCAGTTCCTCAAATACCGAGACATTCGATTTGAAGCCGGGGCAAACGCAGACCTTTTCGGTGAGCGTCAATCGCGTATTAGGGAGATTGAAGATCGAACCAATGTAAAGGGACTCAGCGATGTGGGGGACGGTATCCGCCCGAACCCGTCAACTCACGGGTGTGTGCGCTTCGCAATCCGGCGACCGCTGAGGGCCATCGTTAGCCAGCGGCTATGAGTAAGCATACGAGCAGATCTCAATTGGACAAACTTCTGATCCGCGTAAGGCCAACCTTCAAAGAGAATCGCGACGCGTCGTACAAGGGCAGGTCGTCGGAAAGAGACACTCGATGAGCTTGATAGAAGGTTTGATCGGACTGCAGTGACTCAGGAAAGCGAAGAGGCAATCCCGGACACGAGGAATTGCCTCTGTCATTTTGATCGATAAGCGATGTTCCAACCGCGCGCAGTCTAATTGTCAATTGACAATTGTTCTGTAGCCCTAAAGAGATCCTTGAGCACCCTGAAACTCGCTTCATCGTCATCGAGCCAGAGCTTGCCTGACTACAATCCAGCAAAAACCTCAGCGAATCTCGATTTTTGCGTAGATTCTTGATGATAGGAAAGTGTAGTTTGTCTTACGTCAGAAAGAGTGCGGATCGTCCCTGCTTCGAACCCCCCATTTGCCTTTCACATCGAACTGCGTTAGTATTGTAGTGCTGTGTTTTCCTGCCGCTCTTGACAGAGCACTTTTGCTGTCCGCCTGTAGAAGTTCCCTTCACTTATGAGAAGGGGTCGTCATGACACGGGCGACCGTCTCTCACTATAGAATCGTCGAAAAGTTCAGCTCTGCTGAGATGGGCTTGGATCACAAGGCCCAAAATACGCGGCTTGATTGCCCCGTAGCGCGCAAGTACTTTCCGATTGGATCGGGAGATCGGACCATCGGGTGATCGGGTCATCGGGCGATTGGATCAACGCGTGATCGAGCCATTTGGTGATCGGTTCATGGAGCCATCGAACCAACTAACCATTTAACCAATTAACGAATCAACCACTCAACCAATTAACCAATCACCAACTAACCAATCAACCATCTCCATCCAACTCTTCGCATCTGACCACGGCTGGGTCGCGCGGAGATCGAAGTGCCAAACCTACAGAAAGGAGTCAACATCATGGCAAAGAAACCATTAAAGGGGGTGCGGTTCGC
>JBEKOB010000120.1:0-9516 GCA_049522195.1 Bacteroidota bacterium | reverse complement strand
TTGTTTCGGTTTGCCGGCGAGTGTCTTCTCGAGTGCAGTATACGCGATCGAAAGTCCCGCGAAGTCGCCGATGTTCTCGCCAAGGGTCAGTTTCCCAATCACATGCAACGAATCAATCGCCACGTAATTGTCGAACTGTTTCACCACGAGGTTGGTCCGCTCTTCAAACTTCTTCCTGGTCTCAGGCGTCCACCACATTTTGAGATTTCCATCGGCATCGTACTTGCTCCCCTGGTCGTCGAAGCCATGGGAGATCTCGTGTCCAATGACTGCGCCCATCCCGCCATAGTTTACCGCGTCGTCAGCATCGGGATTGAAGAACGGGGGTTGAAGGATGCCCGCCGGGAAGACAATTTCGTTTCTCGTTGCACTATAGTATGCATTGACGGTCGGTGGTGTCATTCCCCACTCCGTCGGATCGACCGGCTTGCCGATCTTCGATATATTGTATCGGAAATTGAACTCCGCCGCGCGGCGGAGATTCGCAAGGTAGGACGTTCGATCAATAATGAGTCCCGAATAATCCCGCCACTTGTCCGGATATCCGATCTTGACATTAAATGTGGAGAGCTTCTTGAGTGCTGCAGCTCGGGTCGTTTCATCCATCCAGTCGAGAGTCTGGATATGCTCTTTCATCGATGCCAGCAAATTGTTCACCATCTCCTTGGCGCGTGCCTTTGCCTGAGGTCTGAATGCTCGTGCCACATACAGCTCGCCAAGCGCTTCTCCCATCGCGCCATTGATGACTTGACTGATGCGTTTCCAGCGGGGCTGCAGTTCTTTAGTCCCTGTGAGGATCGTGCCGTTGAACCGGAAACTCTCGTTTACGAACGCTGAGCTCAGGGCGTTCGCTGCGGAATTGACGAGGCGCCAACGGAGGTACGTCTTCCAATCCTTCAGAGGTACATCCTTCAGCATCGCACTGACCTCTTTGAAAAACGGCGGTTGCCCCACAACGACGTCACCAGGGTCCGTCAGTCCAACTGCAACGAAGAATTGTTTCCAATCGAATTCAGGCGCCATGACTTCAAGCTGTCCCTGCGTCATCTTGTTGTAGTTCTTCTCGGGGTCACGGCGCTCAACTCGTGTGAATGAGGCCTTGGCAAGACGAGTCTCGAACGCAAGGAGCGTTTTTGCTGTCATTGCAGCATCCGCCTCTTCGTCGCCAAGCAATTTGAACATGGCGGTCATGTGAGTCACATAGTCTTCCCGGTTTTGCTTCAGCTTCGGATCATCGGAGACGTAGTAGTCACGGTCCGGCAATCCGAGTCCTCCTTGGCCGAGATGTGCGACAACCTGCGTGCTGTTCTTCTGATCCTGATTCGCAAAAAGGCCGAAGACCCCTCCAACGCCGGCCATGTGAAATCTGGCAAGTTCTTCCTGGATGCCTGCGACGTTCTTGATGGTTGCAATTCGATTGAGATCAGCCTCAATCGGTTTGCAGCCGAGGGCCTCGATCGTCGCGGTGTCCATGCCTGTAGAATAGAAATCGCCGATCTTCTGACTGTTCGTTCCTTGTGCCGCGCCCTTGTTCCGCGCTGCTTCTTCAAGAATTCCTTTCAACACAACGGTATTCTTCTCAGCCAGAATTTGAAAACTCCCCCACCGGCTGAACTCCGGAGGAATTGGATTTCGTTTGAGCCACGCCCCATTCGCGTATTGATAGAAGTCGATGCACGGTTGCACGGAGAGGTCCATGTTGACCGGGTCAAGAGCCGGAACCTTTTCCGTCGTTTGTCGTGCTATGAGGGTTGCTAGTGGCGCAAGAAGGACCAGCAAGAGCATTGCGAGACGTTTCATGGGAAGTGTGCTCCTTAGAGGTGTCGGATGCGATAGATGAGGTGAGTGCGAATCTAGCGCGACTTAAGGAGAGAGGCAAGCGAAAAACTGAACCGAATTCTTCCGAAGAGAACGCAACGATAGAATGGCCGAATTTCAGCCAGTATCGGTCGAATTGATATTGAAGCAATGTCTGTTATATTTATAAAGTTTCTACCACAACAAAAGAGTAAAAAGAAAGGATCGATTCCGATGAAGAGATGGTTTGTTGCCCTGTGTGTCCTGCTCGTTGCAATGTTCATAAGTGTGCCGGGATGTTCGAAGAAAACATCCTCTCAGACCGGCGATGTTGCATTGACAAAGGAAGCACCTGAGAGCACCGTGGGTGGAGTGGTATGGTCATATCCCAGCAAATGGACGAAGGCCGGCCCACGTGCAATGAGAGTGGTGACGTACACGATCGCGGCTGCACAGGGGGACTCTGAAGCGGGGGAATGCGCAGTATCATTTTTCCCTTCAGGAGCAGGCGGCGACATTGAGAGTAACATCCAGCGGTGGAGCGGGCAGTTTGAGAATGCCCCGGCCCCGATGAAGAAGGATGAAGAAGTGAATGGCCTGAAGATTACCAAGGTCGTATTTGCGGGCAATTACCTCGCTCCTGCCGGCCCCATGATGGAATCGCAGGGGAAGAAGGAGAACTTCCGGCTCTTCGGCGCCATTGTTGAGGCCCCGGAAGGAAAGTTGTTTTTCAAATTCACGGGACCGGCGAAGACTGTCGAAGGTGCCGGCTCTGAGTTCGACGCTCTCATCGGATCGATTGCGAAGAAGTAGCATCACCGCGGTCAGCGCATACGCGTGGGAGTTCCAGTATTCTCTCTAATCCAATTGTTCGATGACTTTTGAGAAGGGAGGTACCCATGGGAGCACCAATCGTCCACTTTGAAATCAACGGGATCGATTTCAGGCGATCAGAGGATTTCTATAGAAGCTTGTTTGGCTGGCAGATACAGGATGTCCCCGCCATCAATTATGGGATGGTCGATACTGGCGTGAAGATGGGAATCAACGGCGGCATCGGTCAACTGGATCCCGGTGAAATGCCGTTCGTCACATTTTATGTCCAAGTTGAAGATCTTCAGACGTATCTCGACAAGGCCGTCAGCCTCGGGGCGAAGGTCATCATTCCGGTTACTGTGGTCCCGGATATGGTCACCTTTGCTATGTTTTGTGATCCCGACGGGTGTCGCGTCGGCTTGGTGAAGGGACCGCAGACTCCACCGAAGGAAAAGCCGAAAGCGAAAAGGGCCGCTCCGAAGAAGAGGGTGAAGAAGGTTGCCAAGGGGAAGGGAAAAAAGAAGAGAGGAAGGAAGTGATTTGAAAGTGGTTCAACAAAGGGCGTCGATGAGACGCCTTTTTTGTTTTAGGAGGATTGTGTCCCAACCTTTGGTTTGTGAGGTTTCCAATTGTGGGAATGCCCCGGCCCAACCACCATCTCCTGTAGACAACGAAGAGGAGCGACAGGCGCATGTCCAACGAGACAAATTACTGTTTGTGACCTGGTGGTTTGTCTTTTCCTCTTCGCGGTATCGATGAGTTGACAATCGGATTTGATTATAATACTTTGACAGCGCTTTCGACGCAACATTTCAGGGAGACGAGAATGACATCGACCGCATTCAAAGAATCGCAGAAATGGCAAATGCTTATCGGCGGTGAGTGGATATCAGGAGCCGAAACGATCAGCATCCGCAACCCGTACGACAACGCGCTCATCGCCGAAGCCCCGTCAGGGACAGTAGACGATGTGAAAGCTGCGATTGCGTCCGCTTCTCTCTCCCTTCAACGTGAATTCCCTCTGCACGCGCGGTACGATGTCCTGATGAAGGCCGCATCACTCGTTGAAGAAAAAAAGGAAGAATATGCCCGCACGATTGCGTTGGAGGGGAGCAAGACAATACGCGAAGCTCGACGTGAACCTGTCCGGACCGCCAATCTTCTCAGACTTGCAGCGGAAGAAGGGAGAAGGGTAACCGGCCAGACGCTTCCGTTTGAGAGCCGCGTCGGCTCCGAGAATCGAACCGGCTACTATTTCCGTTTTCCCGTGGGCGTCATCGCGGCGATCACACCATTTAATGATCCTCTCGCGATGGCTGGACACAATATCGGTCCGGCAATTGCCGCGGGGAATGCGATCGTCCTCAAGCCGAGCGTGCGCACGCCTCTGTCTGTGTTGATGCTGGCGAGAGATATTGTCGATGCCGGGCTGCCGAAAGGGCGCTTGAGTATCGTTACCGGACATGGAGCGACTCTTGGCGAAGCCATGGTGAGCGACCCGAGAGTGCGGCTTGTGACATTCACGGGCGGTGTTGAGACCGGACGGCAGGTGAGTCGCTGGCTCGGGATCAAGAAAGTTCTTATGGAACTTGGATCCAACTCGCCGGTGATCGTGATGGATGACGCGAAACTTGAGAAAGCTATCCCGGCGATTTCAGATGGCGCCTTCGCTCAGGCCGGGGAAAACTGCATCGGTGTGCAACGGATTTTTGTCCACGATTCCATCTTCGACGAGTTCAAGACGCGATTCGTCGCACACGTAAGGAGACTCAAAGCCGGCTCTTCGATGGATGAGAGTGTTGATGTATGTGCTATGATCACAAGGGAGGAAGCACAACGCGTGGAGTTGTGGATCAATGATGCCGTCCGGAGCGGGGCGAAGATTCTTGCTGGAGGGAAGTGTGAAGGGGCTGTCGTGTGGCCCACAATTCTTGAAGGGGTTACCGCAGAAGCGAAACTCAGCTGTGATGAAGTGTACGGACCTGTTGTTTCCTTGTATCGTTTTTCCTCTCTCGACGAAGCAATCCGGCTCTCAAACCAGTCTGAATACGGCTTGCACGCGGCGATTTTCACCGAACGAATCGACAACGCGTTCAAAGCCATCCATGGTCTCCACTGTGGTGCGGTGATGGTCAATGATTCGACCGACTACCGGCTCGACGTCATGCCGTTTGGCGGCACCAAGCTGAGTGGAGTGGGACGGCAGGGGACCTGGAGCATGATTCAGGAGATGACAGAGACACGGGTCGTCTGCTTCAACCTGTAGCTTCGATGGTGTATCTTGCAACCCCTCGAATCTTTTCTTACAATCATATTCAAAGGAACGGCATACTTCGAGATATGGACATCTTCTTCTACGAGGCTTTTCAAGACGAAGCAAAAACGCTGAAGTCTTTGCTGGGCAATGAGTGTACGCACGGTTTTGCTCCCGAAACGATACAGGAGACCGGGCATCAGGATCCGCCTGCCAGGCTGATTAGCATTCGCACACAGTCTTCGATCCCTGTGGAATGGGCCGCCAAGATCGATGGTGTCATCAGCCGCAGCACGGGGTATGACCATCTCATCGCGTACGCTTCGAAACTGCTCCGGCCGTTGCCGCTGGGTTACCTCGAGGAGTACGCATCTCGCGCTGTCGCAGAACATGCCCTCATGTTGACCATGGCCCTTTTCAGGAAACTCCCTCAGCAAATGCGCCAATTTCCTTTTTTCAATCGCGAGGATCTCACAGGAACAGAATGTAAAGGAAAGAACCTTCTTGTGGTGGGAGTAGGACGTATCGGCAGCGAGATTGTGAAGGTGGCGAAGGGATTGGGGTTTGTCGTCAAAGGGGTCGACATTGTACCTGATAAGCCCGATGTCGCATACATTTCAAAGGACGAGGGAATACCCTGGGCAGATGTAATCGTCTGTGCCATGAATCTGAATGGGGAAAACAGGGGCTATTTCAACTACGAGCTTCTGAGCCGCGCAAAGAAAGGAAGCACCTTCGTCAATATCGCCCGCGGCGAATTGTCGCCTCTCGGGGATATGGAGCGGCTGTTGGGTGACTCAAGGATTTCGGGGCTTGGGTTGGATGTCTTTGAAGATGAGGGTTCTCTCGGCGCCGCGCTGCGAAATCCCGGCAATACGATTACTCCTCAAGCTGCTCAAGTAAAACGCATTCTCTCCTATCCAAACGTCCTGCTCACTCCTCACAATGCCTTCAACTCGCGTGAAGCGCTGCAACGCAAGTCAGAATTGACGGTCCAACAGATTCGTTACTTCCTCAAACACCACGATCTTCTGTGGAAGGTGTAGGACGGCGCCACTTCTGCCCCCAGAAAATTCGAAATCCTAATATCGAAATCCGAATCAAATTCAAAATCCAAAATTCGAACTAATGTGACGAAGGCAATTTTGTGCTTGGAGTTTCGTGCTTAGGATTTGTTTCGAGTTTCGGATTTTGTTTTTCGGGTTTATGCCGGATGATCCAGCCATGGTTCACAGGTCTCTCGCCGGCTATGGGCTCAGGGCTTCTTTCGAAACGGGAGCCACAGAAGCCAGAACATCACGAATGCAATCGCGTCAGCGGCAAGAATGTACACTGGCCAGGGTCCCATAAGCTCAAGCAACGAAACCTCGGACGGTTTTTCGCAGAGGTAAAAGTAGTTCGCTTGAAAAACATAATTGAAGACTCCAATGAGCACCGCGTAACCATGGAGCCAGAGCCAGGCTTTCCAGTACGATCCCTTGTGCGGCACCGAAATTTTTCGCCAGGTAAGGAAAAGAATTCCAACGAGAGGTCCGCCATGGGAGACGAAGAACTGGAGCGTTAGCCAGGAGATTGGTGGTGTAGAGACATCGGGCGTCAGCACCGCCATCGTTGTCCCTGCAAGTCCCCAGTAGTAGATCAGCTGGTATACCTTGGAGCTTCCAGTGAAGAGGGTATAAACTGTCAGCCAAAGGGTGATGTCACACAACTGGAGCGGGAGGCTGTGCGGGAATGTAAACCAACCCTGGTTCAGATAGTATCCGTACCAAACCAACTCATCGACAAGAATTATGGCAGCGAGACCAATCCGGATCCTGTTCGCGGCTGGATCATTGTTCCTGGACCACCACACCAGCAATGCCGCAAGAAGCGGAACGAGAGCGATAATGACGAGGTGAGGGAGGCTGAAGATTTGGAATTGGGAGGACACGGGGGGTCCCCGGGGCTATAGGATCCTTCCGAAGGCTGTACGAAAGGCACTTGGATCCTTCGGAAGGACCTTGGCTTTTTACAAGTTGAAGTAGAGCTTATACTCGAACGGGTGCGGCATGGTACCGATGGATTTGATCTCCACCTGTTTGATCTTCACCCATTGGTCGATTAACTCATCGGAGAAGATGCCATCCCTCCGCAAGAACTCGTTGTCAGCTGCTAACGCATCGAGTGCCTCCGCGAGGTTTCGGGGAAGAAACCGGATATGGTCCCGCTCCATCTCGTCCACGTTGCTGCCGATCGGACCAAACCCTTCCTTCACCGGATCGACCTTGTTCACAACGCCGTCGATGCCTGCGAGCAGCATGGCAGACAGGCAAAGGTACGGGTTCGCCGTCGCATCGGGCGGACGGTATTCGAAGCGGGTCTCCTCGGGGTTGTTCACGTAATTCGGTATGCGAATCGCCGACGACCTGTTGCCGGTCCCGTACGTCAGCGCGACCGGAGCTTCATAACCGGGCACGAGCCGCTTGTATGAGTTCGTGCTCGGGTTCGTAAATGCGGAGAGCGCTGCTCCGTGCTTCAACATCCCGCCGATAAAGTACCGACCAAGCTGGTTGACGTTACCGTATTCCCCTTTCTTATAAAAGGCGTTCTTTCCATCCTTTGTCAGGAACATATGAAGATGCATGCCGTTGCCGGATTGTTGATACATCGGCTTCGGCATGAATGTCACGAACAGGTCCTTCTGGCGGGCATAGTTGAAGAGCGTGTACTTCGTCGTGATGATGTTGTCCGCCGTCGCCAGAAGATTGTTGAAATACGTTTCGATCTCCTGCTGTCCCCGTTCACCGGTCTCGTGGTGGTGGTATTTGACGCTGATGCCGAACCGCTTCAGGATCTTGCATGCCTCGTCACGGAAGTCGTCGTACACGTCGAATGGGTTTGCAGCGTGATATGCGCTCTTGAAGAATTCCTCGGCGTGCTCTACTTCGTAAAAAGAAGAGGCTGTACGTGTATCGAAGCGAACCTTTGAGAAGATGTAGAATTCGAACTCTGGTCCCCACCAGGATAGATCAACGCCGACGAGTTTCTTGAGCGATGCTTCCGCTTTCTTTGCCAGCTGTCGCCCGTCCTGCGAAAAAGGAGTCCGGTTCTGGTCTGTCAACAGAATGTTCGCATAGAAGCTCAGTGTTGGCTCGGTGCGGAAAGGGTCAATCACAGCCGTGCTCAGGTCGGGGACAAGGATCATGTCGCTGTTTTCGACCTTCCTGAAGCCGTAGCTCGATCCGTCGAAGCCAACCCCTTCAGTGACGAGCTTGGTGAGAATATTGGGAAACACCGGGAGTGAGATGTGGTGAAGATAGCCGGTAAGATCGATGCACTTCAGGTCGATGATTTCAATCTTGTTCTTCTTGATAATGGTGTTGCATTTCTGCAGTTGCCGCGTATCCATAGAAGCACTCCAAAGCAGGTTCGGTTGAATGTGGGAAGCGGGCGGTATTATTTCGCCCCAATCTTCATGTTGCCCAGCCCCTGTTTCTTCATCAGGGTCTCGATTTCTTTGACGCTTCTCGGCGCTCCGGCTGAAAGAAGACGGTTGCCGTCGGCTGTGATCAGAACATCATCCTCAATTCTGACGCCGATGTTCCAGTATTTTTTATCGCACGGACTTCCTTCAGGGATGTAGATACCCGGCTCATCGGTGAGAACCATACCGGGGACATACGGCTTCCCATACGGCGCCGGGTCGTGCACATCGAGCCCGATGGGGTGACTCAATCCATGCATGTAATATTTTCTGGCATCCAGTTTATCCTTGATGATCCCGAGCTTGATGAGTCCCTCGGCGATCACGTCGTACGCTTTCTGGCTTGGCACCTGCGGCAATGCGCCGGGCTTGAATTCCTTCATGGCTTCGGTTTGAGCCTGCAGGACAATCTCGTAAATCTCTTTCTGGGGAGCGGAGAATGTACCGTTCACGGGAATGGTCCGCGTGACGTCTGCCGAATACCCTTCAACCTCTGCTCCGATATCCATGACGACGACATCTCCGTTCTTCATCTGACGCCTGTTCGCCTCGTAGTGGAGGATGCAGGAGTTCGGACCGGACCCAACGATGGATGGGAACCCCGTGTATTCTGCACCGTTCTTGGCAAAGCAGTATTCGATAACAGCCTGGAGTTCGTACTCGTACATATCGGGCTCACAGCTTTTCATCGCCTCGACATGCGCTGTGATCGTGGCATCGATCGCTTTCTGAAGAAGGTCGAGCTCGGTCTGTGACTTCACCGCGCGGAGTTCGGCGACGGAGGAATTGAAGTTCTTGATCTCCAGAGCTGGGAACGCCGCTTGAAGCTCAGTCCTCACCTGGCGTGAAATGGAAGTAGGTTTCTCCATCAGTGGGTCATACACGATGTCGGGCATGCTGGGCGGATAATAGAGAATCTTCTTGCCCGCCAGAGCTTTCTTTGTGAAAGGGAGAAGTTCCGTCGCCGGAAGGACCATGGTGAACCCCAATGCCGACTTTGCGCCGTCCAGGCCGAGGCTCTCGCCTGCAGCGCTCGAGGTTTTGGGCCGAATGAAGAACACCTCCTTCACAGTCGTGACGCTGTCCACCTGCACTCCATCGGGGCAGAGCAGAAGATAGCTCCTTTGTTCATTGCACCCGGTGAGGTAGAGGAAATTGCTCTCCTGGCGGTAGAGGTAGTTGACGT
>JBEKOB010000119.1:0-9992 GCA_049522195.1 Bacteroidota bacterium | reverse complement strand
ATTTATCTTTGCAGGAGACGATGATCGACGACATTGTACAAGCCAGTGCGATCATCGATAGCTGCTTCACTCGATTTGAGATCATACGTTGCCCCCAATGGTTGTTGTACGAATGTGAGGTATGGGACCTTCCTGAAGTCGGTGCGAGTGGCTGATGTGTCACGTAAGAAATCGGAAAATGATCCCGAATAGTGCTCCAAATCGCTCGGACCATGCTGCAAGCTTGGTGCCACTCTGCATCAGGGGAATTCGAGTGGTTTTAGAGGCTGGGATGATTGTATTGAACGGTTCCGAGCAAAGTGGGTGCTCAGAATCGCTCAAGATGACAGATTGACGGGGGAAGAGGGAGTGGAGAAAGTCGTTGAAAGAAGTCGACGTCTACGTGTCGAGGCCGAATTTTTCTATGCGACGCTGGAGCGCCATGCGATCCACACCCAGCAGTCGCGAGGCCTGGCTGACGTTGTTGGAGCACTCCAAAAGAGCAAGTTCGATGAGCTCTTTTTCAACGCGATCTGGAATATTCGCCTGACGGTCCGAATCGTGCAGTAACTCGCGAAAGGCTGATGTAAGACGAGTTGTCATCGCAGCGTTTGCACCAAAAGTGAACGATCGGACGCTCGAGGGGCCAATCTCACGATCCTTAGCGAGAATCGAGATACGTTCGACGAGATTGCGCAACTCCCTGACGTTTCCTTTCCACTCGAATGTTTTCAGCAGGTCGAGTGCGTCGGGGGAGAAATACTTCGAGCCCTGGCTGAATTCAGCGAGAAACGATTCTGCCAGAACTGGAACGTCCTCAATCCGGTCGCGTAGCGGGGGCAGCGTGATCGGAACGACATTGAGTCTGTGGAACAGCGCTTCGCGGAATCCGCCGGCCTGACTTGCCTTCGCGAGGTCTTTGCTGCTGGCAGCGATAACACGAACATCCACAGTGATCTGATCGGACGACCCAATGCGATGGAATTTCTTTTCTTCGAGTACCCGGAGCAATTTCGGCTGAAGCGCTGGCGGCATCTCGGATACTTCATCCAGGAACAGTGTCCCGCCGTTTGCGAGCTCGAATCGCCCCGCAAATGCTGCCGTCGCTCCCGTGAACGCGCCACGCTCGTGGCCAAAGAGCTCTGATTCGAACAAATCATGCGGTATAGCCGCACAATTGATGGCGACAAATGGTTTTTCAGCGCGCGGACCCTCGTAATGAATCGCCTTCGCGACCAGCTCTTTGCCGGTACCGGTTTCTCCGATCAAAAGAACGTTTGCCGTGGAGGGGGCAACAAGGGCTATTGTGTCGATGACCGCTTTGATTTCCCTGCTCTTACCGAGAATAGTTTGGACGCCCCGTTGGCGGGCGAGGGTTGACTTCAATTGCTCGATGTGTGCACTCTGGGACTCGTGGATCTTTGCACGATGAATATACTGTGCCGCCATGGCACTAATGATTTCGGCCACTCTCAGTTGGTTCGAGGCGAATACGTTTCCATCCCTCGAATTGACGAGATTGATCATTCCGAAGACCGTTCCCTGGTCCATGAGGGGAACGGCCAAAGCCGGACCAAGCTTACGAATTCGGTCTGAGGGATCATCAAATTTCAGCTCGGCCACGACATCACTCGTGGCAAAGGTCTTTTTGTGACGTTGAATCCACCCCGCAACCAAAGCGTTGATCGCATGGTCGATGCCGTCCACGGTCGCGTCTGCGCAACGAACCAGGGTCTGAGGCGTGTTTTTGTCGTCGTCAAACAGCACAACCGCCGCTCGTTCAGCGCCGCAGAGGGTCAGGCATGATCGCACAATGGCATCAAGTGACTCTTCAACGCTAAGCGTTGAGCTCAGGACCTGCGCGAGCTGGTTCAACTGTTCCAGTTCCCGAACGCGTTCAATGAGAACACTTGGGTCGCCGTTCATTGCCATAATCACTCCAAAGAATCTTAGGGAATTGCTGATCCTCTGCTGAAAAAACATGATTCTATTTGTTCAATTTCGTCAAGCGGGATTGGGTTTCTGCTAACTCAGGAAGACCAGCCTCGGCATGCTGCCAGATTCGCAGGAGGATCTGATACTGATTTCTCGCTTTATCAAACTGACCAATTCTTTCATACAAGGCACCAAGCCGCAGATGGAACACCGGAGAAATGAGATGGACCCTGCCCCCTCCTGATGATGGCGACATGAATTGTTCATACGTCGCAATCGCCGAGTCGAGACCGCCTGCTTTGGCCCAGATGCGGGCGCGGAGATCTCTGAACGAGAGGGGAATATTGTACGAGATCATGTCCCATTCAAAACTGACGTTTGCTGCTGCCCCCGGCTCCAGATCCTTCGTACTTGCCAACGCTTCCCCAACATTACCTTCGGCAAGCAGTATCTCGCTTTTGAGGTACTTCTGCCCAGCCCGGACAGCTGCCTGTCTGTGCCGATCAATCGAGTCCATCTTCAATGCGGCAAGATGCTTCTGAGCAAGGGCGAGGTTGCCGCTCACCAGCTCAAGATAGCCAAGTGAAAAATGGTAGAAGGGGTTTCTGTCGCGGGCATACTTTGTCAGGCCGACGCTGTTGTGCTTGTCAGTGGAGTCGGCATAGAGCTCAAAACACCGTCGCGCCTCCTGGTACCGATTTTTCTCGAGATGGATCCATCCGGTTACGAGCTGGGCTACATCTTCTTCCCTTTTGGATTCGTTTGCCATCCTCGTCAATCGCAAATTGTAGATGGCATCCTTTTCCCGCCCGCGGAGGTATTCGAGAAGTCCGCGTGTAAGTCTATTGCCCGATTGGAGTACGGCCACCGCTCCATCAATATCTTCCTTGCACGCCGTAACATAGGCGATACTCCAGTCACCGCGGTCTGATGTGTCACGACTCTCAAGCTCATTGAGCTTCGCAATGGCGTTGTCGTACAACCCTTTTTCCAAATACATCATCGCCCACGTGTCCAGGCCATTGGTATTC
This sequence comes from Bacteroidota bacterium, assembly GCA_049522195.1. Lineage (GTDB taxonomy): Bacteria > Bacteroidota > Ignavibacteria > UBA10030 > UBA10030 > UBA9647. The sequence goes on along the minus strand of JBEKOB010000119.1, from coordinate 7,047 downwards.
TTGGGGTGAGCTTCTACGATTCTGCGAAGGTATGAGAACGCCACTGTTGTATCGTTAGTCTTCCCTGCAAGCTCATTTAATGCCATCTCATTTGTCGGATCAAGCTCAACGATTTTCTCCAGCATAGACTTGGCTTGTACGGGATCTCTGTTTGCCGAATATACATAGAACAGCGATTCATACGCCTCTTTTTCGAGCGGGAATCGCTTGATGATGTGGCGAAGTATGGAGAGCCTTTTCTCTCGATTTCTCTCGCTGAAGCCGGCGTAGTCAGCTTCGATGAGAAGTCGTACTTTGTCCGACGCACGCCACTGCCATTCGTTCGCTTTCCTCAGAGCTTCGTAGGCGACACTGGGATTGTCAGCGTTGTCCTCGCATGCGAAGATGTTCCAATACGCAGCGGCAAATGACGAATCAAGAGCCACAGCGGCCCGATAGCATTGTGCTGCAAGAGGCCAACGGTAATCGCTTTGAGCCTCTTTTCCTTTCAGGTACCAATCAAGTGCTTGAGGAGATTCTGTGGTCAATTGAGCAACCGGACGATCGCTTTCCTGAATCCTGCTCTGCGACAAGCCTATCCCGCTCTGCGCCGCTTTGCTCAATTCATCAATCTGACTCGCAAGAAGGCTTTCAATTCCCTTTCCTTTTGCCTCTGAGATTCTTAGCACCTGCTTTGAGGATGGGTCAAGAACTTTCATTCTTGAGGTGAACAAGTCGCCTTCGCGGTTGAAGCTCCCGGTAATGAGCTTTCTAATCCCCTCTTTCAGACAGATTGCCGCTCCGAGCTCCTCGTCCACAAATCTTGGCGCCCCTTTCCCCATGTTTCGTATGATGTCGCTCATACGTTCCTGTGTCACGACCTGAAGATATGGTGACTCCTCGAGCCGCGTTACCAATAGGGCCGGGATGGCCCTCTGCAAATAGTCGAGAGTTGTGTCGCCGCTCTGATTCTCGAACGAGACGGTCAATACGCTCTCGGGGTGAGGTACAAGCGCCTCGTCACTTAGGATGGGTTGAAGAACATAGTATCCGACAGCCAGAATCAATGCCAACGAGCCAACTGCAAGCACGGTTTTCAGGAATCGACTCGTTGCCCGCCTCTTCGCAGCTGCTTCAGCAACGGTCGGACCTGAGACAGATGAAGCGCTTCTTATGGCTTCGAGATCGCTGGCAAACTCGTCCATCGTCTGGTAGCGATCACCTTTCGCTTTTGAGATGGCATGATTAACGACCAACTCAATCCCCCGGGAGAGTTTCGGAACCATAGCTTGCATTGAGGGCGGCTTGTCGCTTACGATCGAATACATAATCGCTGCTTCGTTGTCACCGGTGAAAGGTGTCTTCCCCGTCAACATCTCGTACAGCACAACTCCGAGCGACCAGATGTCGGCGCGATGGTCGACTTGTTCCGCTCGCACCTGCTCCGGTGCCATGTACGCGGTTGTGCCAAGCCGACTTCCGCTTTTGGTAATGTCAAGCGAACCTTCGAGTTTTGCCAGACCGAAATCGAGGATTTTTACTACCCTGCTATTTGTAACCAGAATATTGGCTGGCTTGATATCCCGATGGACGATACCGTGTCTGTGAGCTTCAGAAAGGCCGCGTGCGATCTGGATCGCGATATCAATTGCTTCTGCCAGCTGGAGGGGACCTCGTTCGATCTTCTTCTTGAGCGTTTCCCCTTCATAGTGTGGCATCACGATGAACATTCGTCCGTCAGACGCTTCTTCCACATCATAGACGGTGCAAATGTTCGGATGGTCGATGGAAGATGCAGCCTTCGCCTCCAGAGCAAAACGCTCTTTCGCCTTTGGATCGAGAGTCATCTGGGGAGGGAGAAACTTTAACGCGACGGCGCGATCGAGCTTGAGGTCGTGGGCTTTGTAGACAACACCCATCCCCCCTCCACCGAGCTTCTCGAGGATCTGGTAATGAGATATGGTCTGGCCTACCATCGCAACGATTCTAGTTAACTTGACCGGGTGTATACTCGAAGCCAGATGTCCTTAGGGGTGAGGACGTGTCGGGCGCTTCGACGGTGTAGAATGGCAACAACGTCGCAAACATACGAGGGCATTATCACAAAATCAACGTCCGGAAAGTACCGACAAATGAGTGTCGCAAGAAGTACCGACAGACGAGCAGCTTATAGCAAGGTCGGAGGAACAGAACGAATCGGGGCATGAGGATAATAGAATGGGCTAAGCGTTTACTCGTATTGCGCAGATTGAACAAACGGCCTTCGCACACTCTCCCGTGGCTCCTCTACTCTAAATACCATCCACAGCGCAGATGCGACAGCCAGCAGACCTGCGATGAGGAACACGGCATCGTATCCGTACTGGCTCGCGATACCGCCTGCGACGAGTCCAAAGAGAATGAACGGTGACGTCACAAGGTTTGTGAGCGCAACATACGTCGGACGCTCCTCCTCGGAGCACAACTCGGCGACAATCGAAAGACGCGAGATTCCGCTCAGGCCTATCTGAAACGCCATCCCAACAAAGACAATGAGAAACAATCGCTCATCAGGCGCCAGGATCGCCATGAAACACGACAGCGCCGTCGATGCAGCAGCAAGCACCAGATTCACCTTGTGGCCGTATCGATCAGCGATGGTACCGAAGAACATGTTCCCGATGATCGTACTACACATGACCACAATCGTGAATATACCGGCTGAGGAATCACTCAGCGAGAACCTACGGATAGCGTGAACCGCATAAAATGCACCTGCCATAGTTGCCGCCAGCAGCAACGCGTCCGAGATCAGGAAATTGCGAAAGTTCTTGTGCGCCTTCAGAATCCGGGGCAGACTGCGATAGTAATCAAGAATGTGAACTTCTTCGGCTACAGCCGACGCGGTCTCCTCCTTCAACTTTGTCAAAGCCCAATATGACACGAGCATAAAGAGGAACGCGAGCGTGAACAAAATTCCATAGCTCAGCGGATACGCTATCTCCGCAAGTACCACCGCGACGACCGATCCGGCAAGAACACCAAGAATCCCACCCAGCAGATTCCTGGCGGCAAACAGGCGCCCCCGAAGATCAACCGGTGTAAGTTTAGCGATCAGGTCAAACCAAATTGGGAAGCAGAGACTGCCCGTGACAGCGGCGAGTGTGAACAAGAAGAAGAAAAAGAATGTACCGGCTGTCGGACTCAACCCGCCAAGCATAAAGAAGGACAGGAGCGCAAGCAGCAGCCATGGCACACGCTGAAGAAATGCCATCTGCAGAAACAGCCGCATCTTGTAGGGAAAGCGCTGGGCGTGACTAGCGATGAATATCTGCGGGAAATTGAAGCCGGCCGTCCAAAGCACCAGCACGAGACCAACCGCAAAATCACTGCCGCTGATATGTTTGACCATGACAGGGACCACCGTCTGGATCGACACAAAACCGATCCCAAACGCATACATCGCCCCATCGATGATATTTGCTACAACATTCTGTCGAAGAACACTCTGCTTCTCCCTCACCTCCGGTCCAAAAAACCATTCAAGCACTATACACCTTCATTTCGTGCGAAACCAAGTCTCGAAGATCCAAGCAAAGCTGTGAGTTCACTCCCGACTGCGTATGCGGCAACCCAGGCTGCGCCGTGCCGTTTCCCCTGTAGAACATCGAGAGCTTTGACTAACTTAAGGAAGGATGTCTGGAAATTCAATCTGGAAACCGATAATCTCACTTTTCGTCCACAATTAAAACAAAAGCGCCCCGACGAAGGGCGCTTCCTTTATTTGTAGCAAGCCCTGAGCGATCCCGAGCGAGCGCGAGGATTATTTCGCAGCGCTGGCGTCAGCCAGGAATTGGACTTGAGCGGCTGAACACTCCGCTATGAGCTTGTCGTTGCCGTCGTAGATGCGCATACCGCCGTCACCCATCATCGCGCAGCGTGCGAGGATCTTCCCATTGACGTCTTTTACAAGCGTCCCGTCAGTTCCCTTCTGAAATACATATTGTATGACTCCGTTTTCTGTCTTTGAGGTCAACAGAACGGAACCATCAGCTGCTCTGAGCGTCAATGACGAAGTTGCATCGAGGGGAATAACCGCGTCGTTGGATGAAGTTGAGGGATTCTTGCCGGTCCAGAACTCAATTGAATTGAGCACGACAGCGTCAATGAAGGCCGCGACGCCGTAGACGGGAATGATATTCATCACAAGAAATCCAAGTTCGTTCACGAATTTGTTCCCCAGTGTCCCGTTGAATTTGTGGACCTTCTTCACAAGCTCAAACGACCCGTAGCATCCCCCGGCAGTTGCCATCATGACGGCAAGCATAAGTACGGAGACCCATCTCAAGAATCTTGTTTTCATAATGTTACCTCCAGCATTTGTGGGAATTAGAAGTTGTCGCGGTTGCATTGGCCGCGGTCCAAGTGTGCTGAGAAATACGTTACTTCCATTCGATGCGTTTTGTCAGGGTGATCCCCTCTTTCTTTGTCCAATCACATGAATGATTGCGGGATTAATTTTCGTTGGCGTCTCTGAGTGGTTGAAACTGAGGACCCTTCATCTTTCGATAGAAGGCACTCTAGATTACGAAATCCAAGCGACACATGCTGTGAGTAGTTGCACAATGACCATGGTTTTCCTGTAATAACGACGGCTTTTGTGAGTCGCTCAGCTACTCTTCACAGCCAAGACTACGCTGCGCACAATCTGTGCTCACAGAGTGCTTCCTGGCAACGGATCACTGATCCCGGTGCTTGCCCGATTGCGACTACCGCACAAAGTGATTGTACCCGGTGACGATCGCTCCCCCGAAATTCGAGGGATCATCTGGATCGGGAACATCTCTCGCCAACAACCACATTGTCTTGATGACGGGGCGTTTATTCTCTTTAGCGTGTTGACCCACCCAACTAATTACTGACCCACTTTTCCCGAGGCTCACCGAGAGGCACAGGAGAGCTCCTGTCGCAAAACCTACCAGCGGGAACTCCTCCTTGGACGAGGCGGAACCGACGGCCCTCTTGTACGTGCCTTCGACAGACCCATCAGCCGTGACCTTCAAGCTAATGCTGGAACCGAGCTCATTCCTCCACTCTCCATTGAAATCCACGCTCGGGCGCGCCTTTCCATCACGCGGACGGACAGACGAAGTTGAATCAAGCATGATTTTTCTCCTTGTACTTGCCGAATTGATGTAAACGAAATCTCACCAGATGCTTTTTCCATCCGCATTAGGCATTGTCGTTCTCGCACTAGAACAGCCAGCAAAAATATTGAAAGACAGGCGATGGATGAATCATAGAGAAACGGCTCCTATCGAATAAGCAATCCTGCTCCGAATGTGATGGAGAACAAAAGTGTTGATATGGAGAGTTTCATGAGCTCCGCATTCAATTCTATTGGCCGGGTGTACCGGAAAACGGCTTTGATGTTCTGAAGTAGGAGCGGGAGGGGAAGTAAGAATAGAAACTGAAAGCCAGATCGGAAATTCAGAATCGTGTAAGCGAGTCCCGTGATCACAGCCGTAAGAAGCAGCATCAGGTGATAAATCTTTGCTTTGCTGCTGCCGATGATGATGACGAGCGTGCGTTTTTGCGCCTGCCTGTCGCTTTGTTCATCGCGAAGATTGTTTAAGTTGAGGACTCCCGTGCTTAACAGGCCGATGGATGCGGCCGGCAGGATCAAATCGAATTTCAGATTATGTGTATGGAGGTAATACGTGCCGATGGTGCCCATGAGTCCGAAGAAGATGAACACTGAGACATCGCCTAATCCTCGATAGCCATAGGGGTTCTTCCCGACTGTATACTTCAACGCCGCAATGATTGCAGCAATGCCCATCAGAAAATAACAAATGGTGCTGCTCGTTCCGACACCGTTTGTTCCTACAAGGATAAGAGCCGTTCCCGTGATGAGCGTGACGGCAACAAGAACCACGAGAGCTTTCACCATATGCTGTGGTGTTATCTGACCGGACTGAACCATCCGCTGCGGACCGATACGATCTGCCGTATCTTTCCCATTCATGAAATCGCCGTAGTCATTTGCCAGATTTGAGAGGATCTGAAGCAGGACGGTAGTAAGGGATGCAAGGACGAACACACTCCAGTTGAAAGTATGGTCAGCGGCTGCAAGTAAACTTCCGAGAGTTGTGCTGGATAATGCCAGCGGCAATGTCCTTGGTCGCGCCGCGTCAATCCAGGCGTTCAGGTGCTTCATACGTGTATCAGAGAGTTTGAATTATGCCTTGTCTATCTTAAGCGAAGTCATTGCTAACGAGCCTGCTACAACTTTGTCATTGAACAAACTCACTTTTTCATCTTCCTTTTTCAACGCTAAAGCATAGAGCAATGGCAAGAAGTGTTCAGGTGTAGGAATGGCTAACTGAAACGCCCTGCCCTGCGATTGATAATTTATCAGGGATTGACGATCTCCATTCAGAATGTACTTTTTCATTTTCTCGCTCGCTTCAAGTGCCCAATCATAGCCGTATTCTGTCGCATCGAACTTATCCCAGGCAACCATTCTGAGATTGTGAACCATGTTTCCGCTTCCGATAATCAGCACGCCTTTGTTGCGAAGTGATGAAAGTTCTTTTGCCAATAGATAATGATACCGAGGCGTTTGATAATAATCCAAACTCAGTTGTACGACCGGAACATCAGCGTTGGGGTAAAGATGTTTAACCACACTCCAGCAACCGTGGTCAAGTCCCCATTCTTCATCCAAGCCGACTTCGGTTTTTTTAATAATACCTTTTATTTCCTTCGCCAATTCGGGGCTCCCCGGTGCGGGGTATTGCACAGCAAATAATTCTTCTGGAAAACCACCGAAGTCATGAATGGTTTTCGGACTTGCCATTGCTGTTACGAAAGTTCCCCGTGTTTCCCAATGTGCCGATACACAGAGAATGGCATTTGGTCTCGGAATCGCTTTACCAATGTTTCTAAATCCTGTAACAAATTCATTTTCTTCAATGGCGTTCATTGGACTGCCATGCCCCAGAAACAGCACAGGCATTGTCTTCGTCGAATGAAGAGGTTCTGTCATTGTGTTTAGCTCGTTTAGTTTTACTGCTGTTTTCTTTT
>JBEKOB010000118.1:0-10016 GCA_049522195.1 Bacteroidota bacterium | reverse complement strand
TGCCCCTCAGTGTCCGTGATCTTTCCATCGAACCACATCTCCTTCAGCAGTTGGCGATACAACGTCAGGCTTGCGCGCTCACCTATTTTCAATGGCTCAACGGGGAGAGCCGGCGCGGCAGCAGGAGGAGGCGGTGGTGGGGTTGCAGGCTCCGGCGATGTGCGTTGACCTGTGGCTCCTTGTTCCTGTGTCATCAACTGATCAATGCGATCGGAGTAGGTCTGGGCATAGTAGTTCTGCGGATCAATGGCATACACCTTCGCAACCTGTTGGAGTGCAAGTTTGTAGTTTTTCAACCCAATGAATTGATCCGCTGTGCGGAGCAGAAGACTGATCTGTTCGATCTTCTGATCATCGCTTACCGCTTTGACGTCGGCTTTGTCAGTGCTTGCCTTTTCTTCCTTATGTATGTGTGTCCGAATCCGCTCAAAGAACGAACGCGCATAGTAATTCTTCGGGTCAAGCTTGAGCGCCCTCTCGATCTGCATGAGAGCATCCCCATATTTGCCTTCTTTGGACAGAAGGTCCGCAGCGCGGAGATATCGGGCAACCTGCTCCTTAACGGAATCCACCGGCGGTGCTTTTTTGCTGAACATGGAAGACTCCTTGTAAGTGGGAATCGGTGCTGCGTAAAACTATCTCTTTCCCTCCCGAAAGTCAATCAACGATTTCGTGCCCGGCGCCGTTGTGATTCGTCGTCCTTCGATTGAGCTCTCGTTTTGTTCATTCGTTAACCGCGATCACCTGATCTCGCGAGAAGGGCTCTCGTCTCCGCGCCAGCGTGCTTTGCGGGGGCAAAACAATAGAAAATTCGCGGGTGAGATGCGCGGTGAGGTACCGCGTCGGTGGAAAAATCGGTTTCGAGCGGTGCTGGGTTGGTCACAGACAACCGTAAGAGGTCTCTGGCGGAAGACTGGCTGCGTCACCACGCAGAGCCCCATGCAGGCTATCCTATGATTTCAGTTTCCCTTCGATTGTTGCAAGAAGCAGCTCCAGGTCGAAAGGCTTTTCGATAAAGTTGTCCACCCCCAGACGCATCCCTGCACGCACGACAAACTCATCACTGATTCCGCTCATCAGGAGGAATGGCGTATTGTTCAACCGTGCATCCTCACGCACTTGCTTGTAGAACTCAAGGCCTGTCAGTTGACCTTCTCCAAACAGCAAGTCGGAGACAATAATAGAGGGAATAGTTTTTTGAAGTATCTCGAGCGCCTTTTCGACGCTGAGCGCTGTCACGACGTCGTACCCATGCTTCCGCAGGTTTGCCGCCAGGGAGAGCAGCAACGTTTCTTCATCATCCGCAAGAAGGATGGAAGATTTCGCGTTCGGCGTGCCTTTCGCCCAGAGGATCTTCGCCTCGGCGCTCATGTGTTCTTCCATGGTGATATTGAACTTCTCACGCATGAGGAGGAGCACATCGTTCTCACCTTGTGAGATGACTCCATCCTTCCACGCGATGCGGAGCGCTTCAACGTACGCATCGATCTGAATCTGTTTTTCCAGCTCCTTATGTTCCTCGTCTGTAATCTTGAAGAGATCTCGCACCTTTTTGAGTTCCTGCGACTCTTCTGTGGTCACCCTGCCGTCGAACCACATTTCTCTCAACAGCTCCCGGTACATGCCAACGCTTGCGCGCTCGCCGGGTTTCCACTGATCCAGGGACGGTTCTGGCGGGGCCGGTCGCTTCGCCTCAGGCGCGGGCACCGGCGCAGACGGGATATCCGCCGGTTTCTTTACATCAGCCTGGACAAGTTTTGTGATGCGATCATCATACGCTTTTGCATAGTAGTTCTGCCCGTCGATGGCGAACACCTTCTCGACCTGCTGCTGGGCAAGCTTGTATTTTTTTGCCGCAATGAACTGGTCCGCCGCCCGCAAAAGCATGCTGATCTGCTCGAGTCGCTGATCGTCTTTGGCCGCTTTCAAATCCTTTCCTTCCGTCTGCTCGGCCGACTTGTTCTGCACCTTTCCCATCTGCACCCGGGCGCGATCGAGGAACGATCGGGCATAGTAATTCTTCGGATCGAGCTGCAGCGCCGCCTCGATCTGGACAACGGCGTCGCTGAAATGCGATTCCTTGACCATGATATCTGCGGCTCGCAAATGGAGCGCAACGCGCTCTTTGATCGACTCGGACTGTGGACTTTCTTTGCTGGGCATGAGATCCTCGTTGGGAAGTACAGCATGGTGCGGTCAAAAACTATCCAATTCGTTCCTGAAAATCAACGACCGCCGTCACAGAGACGTCTAAGCCGCCCCGGTTGGCTGAATTGATTCTCGTCCCTTTTTTGATATATTGAGCCCAGCTAGCCGGCAAAATCCTCCCGGGGGATCAGACCTTGACTGAGATCCTCATTCACGCTCGTACGATTGCCGAAGCGCCTGCGAAGAGAAAGGGACGTCCATGAACAAAAAGCTTTGGATCGGGTTTGTAGCTGTGTTCGTGACCACGCAGATCATCGAGGGCCTTCTGGATTTTTATCTCCTTGATCCGATCTACAGTTCCTATTCCCACATCTGGCGACCGATCACTGAAATGAAACTCTGGATGCTCCCCGTGACCGGCATGTTCTTCTCATTTTTCTTCGTCTTTATTTTCTCTAAAGGATATGAGGGAAAAGGCTGGGCCGAAGGTGTACGTTACGGATTGTATGTTGCGCTGATGGTCGCACTCCCGAAAGCGTACGGGAGCTACGCCTTGATGCAGATTCCGTATTCACTCGCGCTGCAGTGGTTTCTGTATGGGTCACTCGAATGTGTCATCGCGGGTGCAATTTTGTCAGGAGTGTTTCGCCTGCGGATTGATTCATCTCCTGCATCGTAGAAGATTGTCAAATCTTGGAAAACCGCGAACAGCGCTCTTCGTGAGCGCTGTTTTCGTTTGGAGCGCGTGTTTTGATTGCGTGGGCAGAGAGTTCTTCTTACCTTGACTCACTTTTCTGCACCATCCAAATCAACTGTACAATATTTCAAGAGGTGTATCTATGTTGCGAGCAATATTGAGATCCTCCGCAATTGTTCTTCTGCTCTCGCTGGTGCTCTTCACCGGCTGTACGAGCGTCCAGGGTACAAAACCGGAGGTCACGAGTCAGCAGGGACTTGAAAACGTAAAGGCCGGTCAGTTCGACACCGGCAAGATGTGGACGTTTGATTTTCCTCCGGTTGACTACTTCAAGAAGACCTATGGATTTACCCCCGACAAAGCATGGTTTGACAAGGCACGCATGTCGGCTTTGAGACTTCCCGGTTGCACTGCTTCCTTCATCTCCGAAGACGGTTTGGTTATGTCAAACCACCATTGCGCACGGGGCGCTCTTCAAGCTGTTGCCAAAGAGGGTGAAAAGCTCGTGACGGAAGGTTTCTATGCCAAGACGCTCGAAGAGGAACGCAAATCGCCGGTCACGTACGTCGACCAGCTGATTACGATTGAAGATGTGACAGCCGATGTGCAGGCGGCGTTTGACAGCGGCACAACGGACAGCGCGAAGGTAGCCAACCGCATGGCGAAACAAAATGAAATCATGCGTCGCTCCACATCGAAGTTCAAGCAGACCAACCCGGCAGATTCGATGATCTTCCAAGTCTACAGCTTTTATAACGGCGGCCGGTATTCTCTGTACAGCTTCAAACGGTATACTGATGTACGACTCGTGTTCGCGCCGGAAGAAGAGATTGCGTTCTACGGCGGTGACCCTGATAATTTTACGTATCCCCGGTACGATTATGACCTGTCGCTCTTCCGTGTGTACGAGAACGGCAAGCCGCTAAAGACTCCCAACTTTTTCCCGTTCAGCAAGAACGGCGCGGTTGAGAACGAACCGGTCTTCGTCGTTGGTAACCCCGGCCGGACAGGCCGTCTCAGTACAGTCTCTCAACTCGAAACGGGACGCGACTACACCTATCCGTATAACATTGCAGCGTTTGGTAGCCGTCTAAAGGCTCTGAACGAGTATGTGGAGAAAAATCCCGACAAGCGATATGAGAACATCAATACGATTTTCGGCATCGCGAATACGCTGAAGTCGATAACCGGAGTTCTCAGCGGCTTGAAAGATCCTGTTTTGATGGCGAAGAAGGTGGATTTTGAAAAGAACTTCCGCTCTTCCGTCGTCAACAATCCGCAGCTCAAAGCAAAATATGGCGATCCGTGGGGAGACATTGCAGTGTATGAAAAACAGATCGCGGCGCTTCAAGGAGAAGCTCTGCCCCTGAATATCCGGAACTGGTCTTCCACGCTGGCGCTCGCCGCCGGCCTCGTTGACTACGCAAACGGTCAAATGGATTTCCGGGGCCGCCCGGCTGGCAAGCCATCATTCCCGAGAAACTACGCGGCAGAAGTCGAGAAGTCTACGCTGATCGACCAGCTCACCTATATGAAGAAGTGTCTCGGTGACAAGAACGAAGCTTTCAACAAGCTGATGGCTGGACGCACACCCGAACAGGCAGCGGCTGCATTGATGAGCAGCGCTGTGACCGGTTCGAAAGAGAAGCTCGAAGCGATCGCCGGCGGCAAGCAGGACGAGATCCTGAAGTCGACTGATCCGACCATCGAGTTCGCGAAATATGCGAACGCCCGTTTCGCAGAGCTCCAGGCCCAGGTCCGCACGCTGAGTGCAAAGCAACAACCGTTCCTGCAGTCACTCGGCAAAGCGATGTACGACGTGTACGGCACCAGCATTCCGCCTGATGCAACTTTCTCGTTGCGTATCGCAGACGGCGTAGTGAAAGGGTACGAGTACAACGGCACGATCGCCCCAATATTCACGACCTTCTACGGGATGTACGATCGTTACTATTCTTTCGGAATGAAAGATCCGTGGAAGCTTCCGGAGCGCTGGGCGAACCCGCCTGCCGATTTCAAGATGAGCACACCGATTGATTTTGTGTCGACCAATGACATCATCGGCGGCAACTCCGGCAGCCCGGTCCTCAACAAGGACCTCCAGGTGGTTGGACTCGTGTTCGATGGCAACATCGAGAGCCTGCCGGGCAATTTCATCTTCGATGACACGAAGAACCGCACGGTCTCTGTTCACTCCTCCGGCCTGATCGAAGGAATGGAGAAGATTTACAGAATAGACAGAATTGCGAAAGAGATGCGTTTCGGCAAGATTATGAATTAGTACTTTGTCAACAGACCAAGGGGCAGCCGACGAGCTGCCCCTTGCTGTTTTCAGGGGCATCGAAGGAACCTAGAGAGGGTTGTTGGGGGTTGAAGGAAGTGGTGGAGTGTTGAAGGATGTGAGTAGCAAGTATTGGAGTATATGAGTGGGGCCCATCTCAAAAAGCCCACGGAAGAATGAGTTCGGGCAAGTGGGTCAGATGAGAAGCGTTTCACAGAGAGACACAGAGTGAACACGGAGATACACAGAGAAATCTTCTCTGTGGCACTCTCCGCCAAACAGAATGGCGGACAGGTGTGATTCTCCGTGGAACTCTGTGTAATTATAGAAGCATCAGACAAGGTGAGTCTTCTCCTCTGTTTTCGAGATAGCTTCTAGTAAGTATTGGTGAGGCATTGTGTGCACCGGATGACCGTTACTATGAATGAAATCACACAAACGCTGATCCGCCGTTGGGGAGCGACGCTGATACTGTTTCTTGTACTGGCCCTCCCGCTGCAGGCGCAGGAGCAGCTTGGAGATCGTCCCAGCGGACTTGATACCTGGCTCGAGCTCCAGGCGATTCCCAACTTGATGGTTATTTCCCATCCTTCGAATATCCCGTTTGCATTTGAGTGGGAAGCAACGCCGGTATTGTATTCATTCGGCATGACGAACCTGGTTTCGCCCTGGCATTCCTTCAGGGTCGTGCCGCCGGCACGGTTCACCGGATCTATCGAGCTGAAGCTGACGGGACAAGTATCGACACGCAAGACGGGCAGTTCGTACTTCGGCAGCTCCGTCCAACTCATAGGACATATCCCGCTCATTGAACGTGGCGAGTACCTGGGCCTCAATGTGGGCGTTGCAAAGTACGCATTTGCAGGTTCGTCCCCCTGGTTCAAGGTCATGGGTGTTTCCACCCTTTTTGGTTTCGTCGAGTTCAACTTCAAGCACAGTTCAGATCCGACGATCTGGATGGGCACGATAGAATTTCGTTTCTTCTGAGAGTGTGCCAGTGATTGCTCCATCAGAAGTTCCACTCTACGATTCCCCCCGCAGCAAGTTCTCTCTTCTAACCAATTGTTCTTCGACAGTTCAACTGTCGAAGAAGGTTCATGTCCGACAGTTCAACTGTCGGACAACAGGCTGGAAGAGATTTTCTCTGCTGCTCCTAGCAGTCATCATGCAACTCGGCTTGCACGGCTGCAACCCTCTTGTGTCACGTTTTACCTCGCGCGCGATCGATCAGCTCAGCGAACCAACGCAACCGGTTGCTCACAAGATCGCAACGCCCATTCGGGCCGATGTAGGCCTCTCGGTGCTGTGGATAGGTCATGCCACTGTCCTGATACAAATCCACGACAAAGTCCTGATTACCGATCCGGTCTTCACCAACACCGTCGGACTCCTCGCCAAGCGCTCCGTTGATCCTGGTATCGATCCGGGTTCCATTTCGTCGCTCGACGCGATTCTGATCTCCCATATTCACATGGATCATTTCAGTTATTCCAGCCTAGGTCTTCTTCCGCGAAGCGCCAGACTCTTTGTCCCTTCGGGCGGAATTGAGTATACGCCAGAGTTCGGATTCATCGAAACGCTTGCCATAAAGCCGTGGCAGGTGTTTGAAGAGGACGGTCTCCGCATTACAGCAGTCCCCGTCCAACATTTTGGCGGAAGGTATGGATTTGACGCAGGCTGGTATAGTGAGCCGACCTGGACCGGCTACGTGATTGAGTATAAGGGGATCACGGTGTTCTTTGCAGGGGACACGGGGTACAATCCGGAGCTCTTCAAAGAGATTGGCCGCCGTTTCCACGTTGACGTCGCGCTCATTCCGATTGCTCCCGTTGAGCCGCGCGAGTTCATGAGCCGCGTGCACGCTGATCCGAAGGAGGCGCTTCAGATCTTCCAGGACGTTGGGGCAACACTCATGGTTCCGATACATCACGACACCTTTTTCCAGGGACTGGAGCCGGCTCCCTCCTACGCCAAGACGATTCTGCAAAAGCTCATAGAAGAACGCGGTTTGCAGGACCGTGTCAGGATCCTCGACATCGGTGAACAACTCATCGTGAAAGAATAACAAAGCACATTCCAATGAAGACCGAAACGAAGTTCCCTATCTCTCTTCTTCTCGCTTGCTCAATGTTTCTCATTCTTTGTTCATGCCGTTCATTGCGGAGCACGCGCAGCGAACAGAGCGACGACATCCTGCAACAGAAAGTGGAGACCATCATAAAGGGGTTCAAAGGCGACATCGGTGTGTACATCAGGAACCTCAGGACTGGCCAGATGGCAGCAGTGAAACCCGACACCCTGTTCCCTACCGCCAGCATGATTAAGGTGTCGATTCTCTGCGGTATCTTCGACAAGATTGAGAAAGGTGAATTGAAGTACAATCAGGAACTCGTCTATCGGGACTCCCTGAAATACGATGATGGAGTGACCGGTTCCTTTCGGGACAGCACGAAGATTGAGCTTGCAGAGCTCGTCACGCTGATGATCACACTGAGCGACAACACTGCGTCGCTCTGGCTCCAACAACTTGCCGGTACCGGGACGACGATCAACGCGTGGCTTGAGAACAACGGATTCCATCAGACACGCGTCAATTCACGGACCCCCGGGCGCCAGGCAATCCGTGAAATCTACGGCTGGGGACACACGACACCGCGTGAGATGGCAGAGCTGATTGCCTATATCTATCAAGGACGCGCCGTGAGTCCGGCTGCGAGCGAACAGATGTTTCGCGTTCTCTCAAGGCAATACTGGGATGGAGAGGGGCTTTCTCAGATTCCGCCCACCGTCCATGTGGCGACGAAGAACGGAGCCGTCAACGCCTCGAAATCCGAGGCGGTATTGGTCAACGCCCCTTCGGGTGATTATGTGTACTGTGTGATTACCAAGAACCAGCAAGACCAGCGCTGGGAAGATGATAACGAAGGCAACGTCATGCTTCGGAAGATTTCGAGAGTGCTCTGGGAGTACTTTGAGCCGGAATCAGCCTGGAAGCCTCAGCCTGCGAGCGGAAAGTGGTCGAAATAATTGTGAATTGTCAATGGTCAACGGTCAATTGACAATTATCCATTGACTGTTCGCCATTGACCATTATTCGGTCACTGCATTTGCTGCACGAGTGATATCCCGCGGCCAGCGAATCCGTCACGTTTTACCAGAGACTTGTTCTTCAATTCCCGTTCTTCCTGCAACCTATATTCTCGGACGATGAGGTTTGAGTCCATGCGGAAGGCCACGCCGAAAATCGGTGCCTACTTCTGAACTGTGCAGGACTTTTCATATTACCATCACACCCCGTCGGGTTTTCCCGCTGTCCAGATTTCATGGGGCCGGCCTCAGATTTGCAGTAATTCACGAATTTCCATCTGGATATATAACGGCTGTATTCATTCGCTATTCTGCCCGGTTTCCCAGCTATTGACTCTCGGATCCTCACCCCATATCATGGGAATCATTGATCCGGCTAAGTTGTTGTCATTAAAAGTTTTCTTCTCTTCAACACATGTCACTCCAAGGAACCTATGCCAGTTCAGGCTGCCCAGGATCCGCAGTTGCGCTCCCTTGAAGAAGAAAACAAGCGCCTCAAACGCGCTGTAGAAGAGCTTTCAGTTTTAAATGATCTGGCTCGGGCAATTGGAGCGTCTCTCAACACGCAAGAGATCATCCAGACGATCGTACGCCGATCACTGCGCGCCAGCAATGCCGAGCAGGGAGTCATCACGCTCGTGGAAGAAGAATCCAATCAATCGATGAAGACGCTCGTTCGGACAATGGTGAGTTCGAGAGAACAGGGGCATTTTCATTTTAGTCAGGCCCTCCTTGGCTGGATGCACCTCAACAAGAAGCCCCTGGTGATCAACGATCCTAAAACCGACGAGAGGTTTCGCGGTATTCCATGGGATGAATCGGTTCGGTCACTCATTGCCGTTCCGATGATGGTCAAATCGGAATTGCGCGGTGTCTTGACTGTCTACAATAAGAAAGACGGAAAGCCATTCACAGAAGACGATCAGCGACTCCTTGCTATCATCGCGGGACAATCCGGCCAGGTCGTGGAGAATGCACGGCTGTACGAGAAAGAGAAGACTCTCGTCAAGATGCAAGAGGAGCTTCGCTTCGCGGCCCGCATTCAGAATGAACTTCTGCCGAAAGCGGCTCCCATCATTCCCGGATACGAAATTGCCGGCAGGTCCATACCTGCACAGGAGGTCGGAGGCGATTATTACGACTTCATTCCCATCGACGAACATCACATGGCCTTCTGCCTCGGAGACGTTACGGGAAAAGGCCTGCCCGCTTCCCTTCTGATGGCAAACCTTCAGGCCACACTGCGCGGACAAACACTGACAACATCATCTCCGAGAACATGCCTGGAGCGTTCAAACCAATTGCTATACCAAAGCACCAGCCCCGAGAAATTTGCCACGCTGTTTTATGCCATTCTTGACACGCAGAATCATCAGATTCATTATTCCAATGCGGGTCAGGACAATCCCTATCTGTGTTCCAGTCAAACCGGGATCAAGCGATTGAAGACCGGCGGAATTCCGCTCGGTATGTTGCCCGAATTCGGATTTGAGGAAGAATCCGTTCCGTTGGAAAAAGACTGCATGCTTATTGTGTACTCCGACGGTGTAACGGAAGCCATGAATGCCGAAGAAGACATGTTCGGCGATGATCGCATTGCTGCCGTGCTCGATCAGCACAAGCATGCATCTCCCTCCGAGATCATCGACCATCTCGTCGCAGCCGTGAAGAAGCATGCTGCAGGCTATCCCCAATCTGACGACATCACTGTAGTCGTCATGCGACGAAAGAAAAACTAGCGTTTCACTCGCGAGAGCAGATCCTTCGATAGCAATTTGTTGCAGGGATTTCTATTACTGTCAC
>JBEKOB010000117.1:0-10174 GCA_049522195.1 Bacteroidota bacterium | reverse complement strand
GAGCTCAAGCAGCGCGTAAACCAGCCCTCGCACGTCATGTCCACAAGCGAGCAAGACTCGTTTGTCATCCGATCTAGATGGTACAACACCGAGGGCCTCAGGTACGGCCGGGATAATTACCCCCGTATCTTGGAGCAGCTTACGGGACAAGAAAGAATCTGAGCCTGCCGCGACAATGATCAGGTCACTATTTCTGGCCTGGGCAAGCAGATCGCATCTATAGACATTTATTCCCCGGGACTTTAGGGATTCCTCCAGTTCTCTCACTGCCCACTGTGACGGTGTCGATCCTGCTAGAACGTCAGCAGGGTCTACAACTATGGAAACTCTGTTTGTCTCAAACTTGAAGTGGCCCAGCGAGGACGCTCCAAGGGCCGATATTCCAACTATTTTCACAAACTGTCGCCGGCTGATGCCTTTGAGTTCACTCGAACGCTTTTGATTCGCGACAAGTCTCTTCATATCAATTCCTGATGTACACGCGGAGTTCGTGTCAATGTTACTAGAACCTATCTCAAGAATCCTCACGTCACGAAGTGACCCCTTCGGGGCAAAGTCGCCAAGGCAGCAAAGTCGGATTTTTGAGTTTGCTTGGCGTTCTTTGCGTCTTGGCGTGATAATTTTCTTTTCATCGTGTTTTTGGGATGGGTTCTATCTAAATAACAACGGTACAAACTGGAAGAGATCTCTTCTCCACGTTAACCATTCATGTGCAGTACCTGGGGATTCGTAATAGACATATTTCATCCCTACTTTATCCAGCATTGCGCGAAATGCACCGACTGAGCCAGGAAATGGATTAGGCTCTTTCGTACCCAGGCCAAGCCAGAAGAGCTTAACTTGTTTATTGAGTGCTGCACCGTCTTTGAACTTTCCGTCCATGAACGTAACGGGATCAACGGGATCAGCGCTTGGGAAGTTTGATGTGCCGCTGAATCCGCCTATGTAGGAAAACTTGTCCAGATTGTTCATAGTGATCCGGATGGTTTGGTTTGCGCCCATCGAAAGGCCGGCCATTGCTCTATGCTCACGATCCGCAAAAGTGCGATATCCGGTGTCAATCATCGGGATGATTTCTTGAGTCAATACTTCTTCGAAAGCTGAAAAGTTAGGTCCTCTTGGCGGGGTGACAGCAGTCTGTGCCACTTGGGGAGGTTTTGACGCATAACCATTATCCATGACGATAATCATGGGAACTGCTTTCTTATCAGCGATCAGATTGTCGAGAATAAGATTAGTCTTGCCTTGAATACTCCAACCTGTTTCATCTTCACCCATACCATGCTGGAGATAGAGGACAGGATAGTGGGAACTAACGTTCTTATCATAATCCGGCGGAGTATAGACAAAGCATCTGCGCCATGCGTTCGTGATTTTGGAGAAATAGAGTTTCTGGCCTACCATACCGTGGGGGACCTCTTTGAGTGCGTAAAAATCCTGGTCCTTGGCCGGAATTTCAATACCGCTGCCCCATCGACTGGCGCCGTAGAAGTACAGACTTCCCGGATCCGGAACCGAAGCACCATCTATATTGAGCTGATAGTAATGGAAACCTTCAACCTGAGGGGCAGATTCGCCGGTCCAGACTCCTTTTTCGTCTTTGGTCAGATCGTATTTCACGGCACCAATATCGAGCTGGACTTTCTGAGCCTGTGGCGCCGAAACGCTTACACGGACACGACCCTCAGAATTGACCTGGGGAAATTGCTTGCCCGGTTGATTGACTGATGATGGCTTGAAGTCCTCCACAGCTGCAGTTTGGTTCGACTGTCCTACACACATTCCACTTGTTCCTATGGCGGCTAAGAAGACAATTGCGAGTCTGTACTTCATATGAAGAGTTCCTTCAATGATTTGCCGGATATTTCAATCCCGAAATTGTATTCTGTTTCGGATGATCATCAATTCAACAAGCGTTTCATTGGTCTTGCATTTCTATGCCAATAGATCCTTTACTTAAACAACAGTGGTGCAAATTTATAGAGATCGTGTCTCCACACCGGCCATGCATGACCTCCGGGATAGTCGTCATACACGTACGGGATTTTCATCTCGTCAAATTTCGAACGCATGACCTGGCAGTTGTTGTAGGCTATGTCCTCTTTGCCGCCGATGCCAACCCATACAAGATTGAGGTTTTTCGTAATCGTCGTGAGATTTTTTTCAATGAATGCATAGTGTGCATCAGCAAGCTCTTTTTGCATTGGCAATATCCAGCCTGAACTGAATATTCCCAACGACGAGAACATGCCGGTGTTGTTGAACCCGACAAACAGTGTTTGTATCCCACCCATCGATAATCCTGCAAGCGCCCTGTCCTTCGCTTCAGCTTCTGCACGGTATTGTTTCTCGACGAACGGAATCACGCATCGTTTCAATTCCGCTTCGAACATGCGCAACGTCCTTTCACCGAAACCGGCGAAATCGGTATTCGTATTGCCGTCCGGCATAACAATCAACATCGGTTTTGCTTTCTGTTCGGCTATGAGATTGTCGAGAATCAAATCTGTTTTCCCTTGCATTGCCCATCCTCGTTCATCCTCACCTCCGCCGTGCAATATATACAGGACGGGATATTTCTCAGATGTGTTCGCATCGTATCCCGGAGGTGTATAGATATAGAATTGACGCCACTGGTTGAAGACCGTCGAAAAATATTTCTCTCTTCGAATGTCTCCGTGGGGAACATCTTTCAGTGCATAATAATTGTATCCCTTGATGGGAATTTCAATTCCGCTAGCCATTCGTCCCATTCCATAATACGTTTCGCTTGCCGGATCGGCTGCCGGGACTCCATCGATGATGAGGGAATAATAATGGAATCCCTCGCTTACTATGTCGGTCGTTACACTCCATACTCCCGCCGTATCTCTTACCATATCATATTTTCGTGCTAAATCGAGTTGTACCTTTTGAGCGTCAGGAGCTTTAAAACGAAAGATGGCACGGTTATCAGGCAGTATCTGCGGAAATTTCGCTCGACGGACATTTGTCGGTGCGGGTGTTCCAAGCATCGTATAGCGGGCAAATTTGGATTCATCGAGCGGCTTAAATATGAGCTGTGAGAACATATACAGCGAATTCTTCCAAACATTGAAATCGTGGACACCCGGTTGGATGTAATAGATATGCGGAACGTCGTTTGCCAGCAGATACTCATGCGTCCGCTGACTGAATATGAGTAGGCCATCATCATCACCGCACGATATCCAAATCAATTTGATTTTCCGTTTCGCCTCCCCGGGATTGGGGAGAAGCTCTTCCGGCCTCTTCGTATTCGGAGCGGCGGAGAAACTTCCGATCCAGGCGAATGTCTCCGGATGCCCCAATCCGAAATTCAGTGTTTGTCCCCCACCCATTGACAATCCGGCAATCGCACGATGTTCGCTGTCTTTGTACACGGGAAAATTCTTCTCTATGAACGGAATCAAATCATCCAACAAATCTCTCTCAAATGTGGCAAATGCCTGGACCTTATCGGGTGCCATAATATTCCCCGTCGCGCGGTCGTCTTTCATCGCCCTTCCGTTCGGCAGCACGACGATCATCGGTTCCACTTTCTTTTCCGCATAGAGGTTGTCCAGAATAACCTCCGGATGCCCTCCGTACAACCATTCGTGTTCATCACCTCCGATGCCGTGTAAGAGATACAACACGGAATACTTTTCACTTTTCGAATATCCGGGCGGCAAATAGATGAGCGCCTTCCGCTGAGTTCCAACCGTTTTGGAATCGTACATGACGGAATCGATTGTCCCGTGCGCGATCCCGGAACGTAGAATATCGTACCCAACCGGTGCATGGCGTTCAAGTACTTGGGTGTGTGAAACTGCACGCAACGCCATGAGCGCAAGAACCGAGTACAGTAATGCTTTCATATTTGTCCTTAGTATTTTTGGCACTTGGAAATTTCCAATGAATGCCGGAAAAGCCCCGTGGTTATTACTTTGCTTTCCATTGTCCTTTGTCAACCCACGTGATGATCGGGATCATCCATTCATCGACGGGCATGAAAAAGACGAAACCGTGATTGCCTTTCGGATAGAGATGCATTTCTACGAAGACATTGTGGTGGCGTAACTGTTCATAATATGCGATGCTGTTGTCGACATCAACCACTTTGTCGTCACCAGCTTGAATAATGTATGCCGGCGGCGTTTGGCCGGTCACACACAATTCATTGGAATATTCGTCGATCTCTTTTTTCGAAGGATGTTTCCCGAGCAGGTTATCTCTCGACCCGAGATGGGTCAGACTATCCTGCATACTGACAACAGGATATACCAGGATCTGAAAATCAGGGCGTATGTTTGTACGCTTGCTGTTCTCAATCACGGCGTGATCATAATGAGTCGCTTCTGTTGATGCCAGATGGCCTCCCGCGGAGAAACCCATTATCCCTACTTTATGTTCATCGATCCCCCACTCTGCCGCCCGTTCTCTCACGATTGTCATTGCCTGTTGTGCATCCTGCAGAGGGCCGATTGTTTTATCGATCATCGTTGAATCGCTGGGCAGCCTGTATTTCAGGACGAAGGCGGCAATTCCGTTCTTCGCAAATTCCTTTGCCGTCCTCACGCCTTCGCCCTGATAGACAACCACAGCATACCCTCCACCGGGGCAAATAACAACGGCTGCACCGGTCGATCGACCCTTTTCAGGAAGGAATGATTCCAACGTCGGTTTGGTAACCCCGGAGAACATTCCCGAGCGTTCTCCTTCTTTGACCTCCGATTGTTTTGAATTCGGAATTGCTCCCCGATACAGGTCAATAATTTCCTGTGCCCCTGCAGGGAGTGAAAGTAGTAACAGTAGTACGACAACAATCTTGATTGTTTTCATTTACAGGTATCCGAATATTTGATTTACACTGCACACACCAAATTTCGACGCCCTCTATTCTATTTATTTGTTGAAGAGCAACGGCGCAAATTCCCTCAGGCTACGGCGCCAGCTTAAGAACTCGTGAGCTGTTTCCGGGGAAACGTAGAAGGCGCTGTTGATACCGGCTTGTTTCAATGCCTCTGCATTTGCCTTTGGGTCGCCGCCAAACATGCCTGGTCTGCCGCCGCGGTTTTCAAGCTCACGGCTGCCAAAGCTAACAAATACCAGTGCAACCTTCTCCTTGAAACCGGGCGTCTTGTTGACATCATCCATAGAGAAAGTCCCACCGCTGAAGAGACCGATATATGCAAACTTATCGAGGTTTGACATGGTGATCATCTTTGTTTCCATTCCCCCCATGGATAGGCCGGCCATGGCACGATGGGGTTGATCGGAGAGCGTACGGAAGTTGGCATCGACGTAGGGAATCAACTCATTGACGAGAACCGTCTGGAATGGTTTGATATCGAAATTTCTGAGGCCGCCGAACTTGATTTCGTTCGTCATGCCGTAGGTCATCACAATGAGGAAGGGCTTGATCTTGCCTTCGGCGATCAGGTTGTCCATGATCAGATTGGCGTGGCCCTGATTGCTCCAGGCGGTTTCATCCTCGCCCCAGCCGTGCTGCAGGTACAGAACGGGATAGCGCTTCGTCTGATCTTTGTCGTACTCTGGTGGAGTGTACACAAATGCGCGGCGCGAGGTATTGGTACTCTTGGAGGAGAAAAGAATCTGCTGGACTCTACCGTGGGGAACATCCTTGAGCGCATAGAAGTCCTGATCTTGAGCAGGAATTTCGATGCCGCTTTCCCAACGAACAGAACCGTAGAAGTTCAAAGTGCCGGGATCGTTAAATACCCCGCCGTCGATCGTGAGATGGTAGTAGTGAAAACCTCTGTCCTCCGGTCTTGCCGTGGTCCCAATCCATGTACTATCCGCAGCTTTTGTGAGGGGTGTGCCTCCTCTTCCGCCCAGACTCACGCTGACACTTTGAGCCAGCGGTGCCACGATGCGTAATCGTACATAGCCCTGTGAGTTGACTTGCGGGTACTGCTGACCGGGCTGATTTAATATAGAGGGCTTGAAATCCTCCGTAATCGTTGGCTGGTCGGTCTGCGCTAAGCAGAACGATCCTGATAAAGCCAGCAATAGAACCAGAACAATCATGTACCGTTTCATGTTTTTATCCTTTAGTCTTTAAATAGAAGTTGTGCGAATTCATGCAGGCTGCGCCGCCAAGTTTGCCACTCGTGAGCCGTTTGTGGAGAGACGTAGAAATGAGTATTGATGCGAGCCACTTTGAGTGAATCGGTGTTGACTTTGGGATCACCGCCAAACGGGCCGCCGGGTCTGCGGTTCTCTAGTTCGCGGCTGCCAAAGCTGACGAACACGAGATTAACTTTCTCCTTGAACCCGGGCGATTTGTTGACATCATCCATACTGATGCTGCCGCCGCTGAAGATGCCAATGGATGAGAACACATCTGCATTGGCCAGGGTAATGACCCGGGTCTGCATGCCGCCCATGGAAAGTCCAGCCATGGCCCGATGCTTTTGATCTGCCAGTGTGCGATAGTTGGCATCGATCATGGGGATGATGTCCTCCAAGAGGGTCTTCTTGAAGCCGTCTGCCCAACCCGCCGGAGGCCAAGGGCCACTTGGACGTTCCCCTTGCCGAGGTGGGCGAGCCTGTTCCGGCATTCGCCAGGTCCCGTTGTCCATCACAATGATGAAGGGCTTAGCCTTACCTTCGGCAATCAGGTTATCCATGATGAGATTAGTCTTGCCCTGATTGGGCCAGCCTGTCTCATCTTCGCCGCCACCGTGTTGCAGGTACAGCACGGGATAGTGTTTCGTGGCGTCCTTATCATATTCGGGTGGTGTGTACACGAAACATCGACGCATGCTGTTGTTGCTCTTTGAAAAATAGGGATGTTCGCGTATCTCGCCATGGGGTACGTTTTTGAGGGCGTAGAAGTCTTGATCCTTGGCGGGGATTTCAATACCACTTCCCCAACGGCTAGCGCCATAGAAGTACAAGCTGTTGGGATCAGGAACTGCAGCCCCGTCTATCCAGAGCTGGTAGTAGTGGAACCCTTCGTCCTGGGGTTTCGAGTCACCAGTCCAGACACCTTTCTCGTCCTTGACCAGGTCGTATTTCACAGCACTGATATCCAGCTGGACTTTGTGTGCCTCGGGCGCCGAGATGCTGGCACGGACCCGACCTTCGGAATTGACCTGAGGATATTGCTTTCCCGGCTGATTGGTGGACGCAGGTTTGAAATCCTCCACTGCAACAGAATCAATCTTGTGCGTTTGAGCCAAACTAATTCCACACGTCAAAAGGATTGCTAATAACATACTTAAATACTTGAGTTTCATTTGATATCCTCCTTAAATGATGTTGTCAATATTCGTCATCTAAAAACATTCTATTTATATGTCCAGTTGAGCGAAAGCCACCGATACAAACAGACATACCAAAGCCGTCACGTGCTTTCCGAACATCCTCATTCCTTCAGTATCCAACAACTACTCCAATTCATCAAATGAAGCATACATCATGGTTATTGAACCGTGATCGTCACCATCTTCAAATCTCTCTTATCGGAGTTATTCCCATACCACAGCTCATATTCTCCGGGAGTCACGGCCATCTTGCCTTTCTCCCTGTCATAGAATTCGAACGCAGAAGAAGGCAGATCGATGGTTGCCTGGACGGTTTTCCCGGCAGCAGGGCTGACCCGCTGGAAGCCTCGCAGGGTCTTCGACGGTCCATCGGTGTCGTTTGCCTTGTGCACGTAGATCTGAACGATTTCTGTACCGTCGACTTTTCCTGTGTTGGACACGGGGATCGTCAGTTGTACGCCTTCATCTTTTTTGATCTGGGACTTGTTGATCCGTGCATCGCCAATCGAAAAAGACGTGTAGCTTAATCCGAATCCAAACGGAAACAGGGGATCAGACATGAATCGATATGTCCGCCCCTTCATGGAATAGTCCTCGAAATCGGGCAGCTGCTTGACACTTTTGTAGAATGTGACCGGGAGTTTTCCCGAAGGATTGTGGTCCCCGAAGAGTACATCTGCGATGGCTTGTCCGCCGGACTCCCCGGCATACCATGCCTGAAGGATGGCGTCGCAGCTTTCGGTCTCAGGTACCAAACCAATAGCGGAGCCGGAGCAATTGACCAAAACAATTTTCTTTCCGGCTTGTTTGAGTGCTTTAAGGCAGTTTCGCTGCACTTCCGGCAGCTCGATGTCGGTACGGTCACCACTCTGGAATCCGGGCAGCCGAATTGGCATTTCCTCTCCTTCCAGCTGTGCGGAGATTCCACCGGCAAAGATCACAACATCGATGCCCTTCAATTTCTCGATCAGTGCATCGTACTTCACCGGCACTTCCTTTCCGAAATCGAGGCTCAAACTGGCTGTCCAATTCTGAATCTGCCTGAACAGGACTTCAATCTTGTATTCTTTCCCCTGTTTCACCTTGTACGCAACGTGCCTCGGCAGCGGCCTCCACATGAAGATCTTCGAGAGCGTGTCACCGTTGACCACCAGCTGGCAGCCACCACACGCTTCGATCTTGAATGCGATCTCTCCCGACTCTGAAGGCTTGTAGACCGTTTCATACTTTGCGGAGAAATTCTCCAGGTGAACGCCGCGGCTGAATTCATGCTGGCCGAATGTCGTGAGCTTGATGGGACGTACGATCTGATCAGCGGCAATAGCGTCCCCTTTGAGTGTGCGGTTGTTCCAGTAGGTGGCTTTCATCCCACGCTTCCCGTCGATGGAGCACTCGCTCATTGCACTCACCGTCACCATGGTTTCGACCAAATCGCACCCTTTGTCATAGACGATCTTGCTTGTGTCGACCTTTGACTTAATGCCTTCCAAAATTGTGATGGTCTTGAACGGAGTGCCATTGTAGTTGCCCCACATCAGGGGTATATCGTCTGCATTGGGACCGATGACCGCAATCTTCTTCGCCGATTTGGAGAGTGGCAATGCTGAGTTCTTGTTTTGCAGCAGCGTCATGGACTCGCGGGCCATATCCAGAGCGAGTTCTTTGTGCTCAGCGCAATTCACCACGGACAACGGGATCTTCGACCAGGGGACCACGGAATCATCGTCCATTTCTCCCAGATCAAAACGACCGACCAACAAACGCATCACATGCTTGTCAATTTCCTCTTCTGTGACCAGGCCTTTGCTGACAGCCTGTGGCAATGTCTTGAACGCGTAACCATAGCCGCATTCAACATCGGTTCCTGCCAACGCAGCTTTGGCAGCTGCATGAGTTGCGTCCGACGACACCTTATGGCTTTGGCTAAAATCGGCGATGGCTCCACAATCGGAGACAACCAGGTACTTGAACCCCCACGCATCGCGAAGGATGTATTGAAGCAGGCGCGTGTTTCCGCAGCAGGGCTCATCGTCGAGGCGTTGATAGGCGCACATGATTTCACGGACATCTGCATCCTTCACGAGCGACTTGAAGGCCGGCAGATACGTTTCGTACAAGTCGCGCGGATCCACATTGGTGAGATTGATCGAGTGGCGGCTCCACTCAGGACCCGAGTGAACCGCATAGTGTTTGCCGCAGGCCAGGAGCTTCCGGTACTTCGCGTCGGCGGGACCCTGGAGTCCCTTCACGACAGACACGCCCATGCAAGAGGTGAGGTACGGATCTTCCCCGTACGTCTCCTGGCCTCGTCCCCAGCGTGGGTCACGGAAAATATTGACATTTGGAGTCCACACAGAAAGGCTTAGAAAGCGTCTATTCTCTTTCCCATTCTGCTTCGCTTCGTTGTACTTGGCCCGAACCTCGTCCGATGTCGCATTGAAGATACGGTATACCAGCGCATCATCGAACGAAGCAGCCATACCTATCGGCTCAGGAAACACCGTGACGTTGTCATTATTGGCCAGACCGTGAAGGGCTTCGCTCCACCAGTTGAATTTCTTGATGCCCAGGCGAGGAATCGCATCCGATTCATCGCACATCAGTGTAGCTTTTTCGCTCAACGTGAGTCGGGAGAGCAGATCCTTTGCCCGCTCCGTAGAACTGAGAGCCGGGTTCTGGTAGGGCAGGGTCTGAGCCCACAAACTCACCGAGACCATTGTGCAGACGAGGAACACCATTACAGTTTTCATGGAAGAGCCTATCGATGGTTTGATTGGACGTTATTCTGCTTCAACTTCAACTGGAACATCGTGCGGACGCAACTGATTCTTGCAGGGGCTATTGGAGCCGCTGCCGGAGCCTCGATGATCAAGATGCCGGAA
>JBEKOB010000116.1:0-10274 GCA_049522195.1 Bacteroidota bacterium | reverse complement strand
TCGACGGTTACAGAATCGTCGACCATCGCTCCGAAGATCCCATGCCCCCCCGAGATGTTGGTATAGTCAGGCAAATCGGTTCGGATCGAATACGGGTCTTCAAAACCGTTGACAGTCTTTGAATATGCGTAGAGGTCCCTGTCAATCTGCGTGAGCACCACGAGCGCCTGCTTGATGTGAACGGTCCCAACAGGATGGCTACTCAGGATTTCCCCGATCTTGTCAAAATACGCTGTCTTGTCAAAGACGAACATTTCGCTCTCTTCCTTGTCCTTGACGAGTCCGGAGGATACCCTGCGGCGCATGACAGGATAGTAATAGAGTCTTGTCCCATCAGAGTACACAACTCTGACGGACGGCATTTCCATGCGATGTGTGACCCACGAATTCCCCTCGAGAACGTCGTAGAAAAGATGTAACTGCATCATGACGCCATAGGTCAGTTCGCGGATCCAGCCGTACACAACGATGTTTTCGTCTTCGCTGCCACTGCCATTCAGGACATACGCATTGAGGAATTGTATCCTCCCCCGTTTTGGCACTGCGACCGTGGCTGTGACCCCGCCAAAATCTTTTGTCGTGACGCTCAGGCTGTACGTTTTGCCCGCTTCAATCAGAAATGGGTACGACGCATACGCCGCGATGTCGTCGGTGTATCGGCTCTTGTCCAGCCGGGGTGTGGTCTCTTCCAGAAACTGAAATGGCTCGGCTCCTCCGGTTACGACGACGCCCGCTCCCCGAACTGCATTGTCACTTGTATGTACCAGAGGATTGACCCCTGGCGGATCATAGGTTGAATAGACCCGCACATACTGAGTATCAGACCGGTTCGTCAGGATGCCGTAGACAACAAGGTTGTCCGTATACGGCCCCCGTGCGCTGAACGGATGATTGCAGCCCACAGCGAACGCTATGAAGCCGAGTGCTGCAACATATGCCAGTGACGATCGTGACATCAGAATTCAATGTTCAGTGTTGCCGACGGGAAGAACGGCAACATATCGATCTCTTGACCGGTCTTCCGATCGAAATAGAACACATTCTTGTGGTTGTACACGTTGACAACGTGGACGCCAATCGTCCCGGTGATCGGCTTCAGCGTGAAGCGGTATGTTGCACTCGCGTCCAACCGATGATAGGTCGGAAGACGGGCATCGTCCTTCGGCCCCAGGACCGCGTACGGTTTCCCGGTCTCGCCAAGAGACGAACCACGGAAAAGATCCTGCAACGACAACCGGTCATAGTAGCCGATCGTCTGCGTGAACGGGAATCCCGAGCCGACTTCCCACCGCAGCGTGACGTCGAAAGCATCAGCGGCATGGAACACCGCCAGGAGATTCAGAGTGTGCCTCCGGTCATAGCGTGGATAGTACGTAAAACCATTCGTAGTGATCGTGGTCCACCCGAGCGTGTAGGCCGCATACAAATCGGTCAACTTGTTGCCATACCTGATCAAGGCTTCCAGGCCGTGTGCATTTCCGGTGCCGTTGACATAGTCGGGATCAAGTGCGTCAACCTTGTCGCGGTTGTATGTGACGAGCGAGCTGTAGTATTTATAGTACCCCTGGATATTCACAGAGAGCGATGGAAGGACGTTCCCCTCCAGGCCAATGACATAGTGGTCGGCTTGTTCGGACTTGAGTTCCTGCGGGACTTGAATCCACGCGTCGAAAATTGATATAATATCATCCTCGTTATTTACCGTAATGACGTTCTGGCTGAACCGGCCGTAGGATACTTTGCCCTTCCACGTATCCCATAATCCATAGCTGAGGTTGACGCGCGGTTGAACCACCTCGAGCCCGCCGGTTCGAACCAACATGCTTCCAATGTCGAAAAAGAGACCGACATCTGCCTGCAGGCGGCTTGGGGCAGTCTGGTAGCGGATCCACATCGACGCATCCGCAAAGGAGCTGGAGACAGTGTTGGTCACACCGAAGTTGTTCGTGACAGTATAGTCAAGATTGGGAAAGCTGAATTCGAATCCAAAGAAGTACAGCTCGTGGCTGTCGGTATACAGCGTAGCGTTTGCCCGAACGCCTCCTTCGCGCACACTCGTCGTCGCGGGCGTTATCTGAGTCGATCCTTTCGAATCACGCGTGGCCACGAACGTGTTTTCGTATCCCACCGCATTGACGTACACCCTGTCCTGGATAAGGCCGGCAGCAACAAATCCGACAGCGCTCGTCCGCCAGGAGTAGTCGGGCTCGTTCAGGTCGGCGGACTTCAGATTGTCACCGCTCATGAACGCTTGAAAGCTGTATTTCCCCTGCCCTTCGCCGGTCTGAATTGTCGCCTTCATGAATCCGTCATAGAACGACAGGGGGAGGTCTTTATTGAGGAACTTTCTGAAGGTGTCTGAGAAGAGCGATTTCCTGCCGCTGAAGAGGTAGGTCAGCCCCTCCATTGCAGGGCCATCCACCTGCAGCTTGGTGGCAAGAAAGTTGATGTTTGCGCGTCCTTCGACAGCTTTTGATCCTCCATCCCTCGTTGTCATGTTGACGACTGACGAGAGCCTTCCGCCGAATTCCGGCGGGAATGCTCCCGTGTACACTTCCGTAGTCTTGATGATATCCGAATCGAAGATGCTGAAGAGGCCGAAGGCATGGTACGGGTTGTAAATCTTCATGCCGTCCAGCAAAATGAGGTTTTGGTCGCCGGCTCCCCCTCGGACGTAGAACTGCGAATTGACGTCGCTCGTCGAGACAATTCCCGGCAGGATGCGAATCGATCGGAAAACATCCTCCATTGCCGTGACTGGCACAGAGCGTATGTCCCGCTGCTCCAGCACATGCACGCTCGTGTGTATTTCGGTGAGCTCCCGCTTCGCGACGTCTGTGACCATCACTTCAGAGAACTCAACCGGCTTTGAGGGAAGCTGAAAGTTCACGACCACCACCTGAGGACCGAAGACATCGACGGTTTTCGTCCGGCTTTCGTAGCCGATGGAGCTGACCTTGATCTGGTAGTGCCCCTGGGGGGCGTTCGTTATCAGGTAGAATCCCTGCAGATTTGTGCCGGCGCCGCGATTCATGCCGGGGATTATGACATTGGCAAAGGGAATCCTCTCCCCTGTCGTACTATCGGTCACTACACCTCGGATGTCAGTTCCCTGGGCGAGGGCGAAAACGGGGCAAACAAAGAGCAGACCTATCCAGAAGAGGACGCGTACTGTCATGCACATGACCTTTGATTGATCGACGTCGGCAAGGTACCTTTTTTCCTTTTTATATGCTAACGAGCCCCCATGCGGTTTGTTGCACCGTGACGCCACTCAAGCGAATGACGAAACGGCGTCTGCCAAAAAAGGGCGACACCCCTGAAGCTGTGAGGGATGTCGCCTGGACGATCAGCGATTTGTGATGCTCTATTGTGACATATCAGGGAAGAGCTCAACGCGGCTTGTGACCTTCGCCAACGAACCCTGACCGACAGCGAAACCAACATGGTAGCGCGCACCGGACCACGCTGCATCTTCGATCCGGAACATCACCTCGATATTCTCGGTGCCTTCTTCGAGAACCATGGTGACTTCACCACTGAATCTGTAGGTGTTCGGCTTGGCAAACCCCGCTGGAGGCTGAAATGTCATGACGCCATTGCCAGCGATGATGGTATTGTAGACTGTCTTCTTCGCCACGGGGAGTTCCTTCCCCAGTGCGACTTCAGCCTTGATCATTTGGTACGTAATCTCTCCGGCGACATCGACAGAGCCCGTGAGTCCCTCCGGGGTCCTGACATCCAATCGCTCGCTGATGACAAGCTTTTGGAGAGCGGGAGCCGCCGGCCTCTGCGGACTGGCGGCGACAATTGGTTCCACCGTCTGCTCTTCGCAACCAACAACCACAAACAACAGCGCGGCGGCAAGAAGCATCAGAAGAGTTTTCATGACAACCTCCTTTGGATAAGAATCGAAACAAGAATAGTGTATTAGGTGTAACTGACGTGCATGCTCAAAGTCTAACTCGCTGGCACTCCCTATTATTCATCAACTCGCGGGCCAGCAAGAGATCGCATCAATTACATCACATCAGGCAGTTAACCTGACGCGGTGTTCGATGGCGAACATTCGACAGTTCGTTTTTGAACAGTGCTCGAGTGAAACCGGGGTGGGGCTTGTTTCGCGTGTGGGGAGCAACGGGACGGGAACGTACAGCAAAAGCGGGTAAGATCGTTTCATCTTACCCGCTTCTTCAGATCTGCACCGCTTGGCAAGAGAGCAGCTTACCGGAGTTCGGCAACTGTAGTAGAGCCACTCGCGGCAGGGATAAAGGCAAACGTACCGCTAGAGACATACAGGTTGTAGTACCACGCAGAGTGCAGTTGCACTTTCTTGCTTTCGTCAAACCGCACGGCCTGTTTTACCGCGTAGGTCCCTGCGGGGTTGCCGATTTTGCAGAGTGCCCAAGCGGCAGCAATGCGGCTCTTCTCATCCTTGCCGTTGCGCAAGATACGCATGAGCGGAATCGCTGCGTCTGGCGCTGCCATCTGGCCGAGCTGGTAGATGGCACTGCGACGCAGACCATCGTTCGGGCTCTGAAGAGCAACGAGATAGTTGTCCACGGCCTTGGCAAACTTAACCTCACCAAGTGCCTTCTGCATGTCCTGTGCGTTGGCTTGTGCAACCACTGCGATAAGCAGTGCGACGAAGATCGATCCTAAGGTTTTCATGACATCCTCCGAGATAAAGAGTGAAAAGAAAAAAGGAATTAGGTAGTGGATTATCTGTCTGATTGATTGCGCTCTCTCACAACTTCGAGCTATACCACTCAATTGGCAGGCCAGAATTCAAGTGGTTGTTTTGGGGAGAATTATAGGGGTCACGAAAATACGCGTTCGCTTCCGAACATTGTCAAGTTCGAATTCGAACGAAAAGGACGGGGATAAGCGTAGGAGGAGTGGTGTTGCGTTCGTTCCGACCTACCGGAGGTCGTGTTTTTCGATACGGCGGAGCAAGGCGTTACGATGCATTCCCAGGATCCGCGCCGCTTCAGCAGCATTGCCATGAGACTCCTGAAGCGCCAGATCAATCAGATCCCGCTCAACTCCTTCCAGCAGGTTTGCCTTCGCGTTATTGGAACGAAGGAGATTGAGAAAGAAACTTCGGGCGTCGGCAGAAGGAGCCACTGAAGCCACCATGCCGGTGTCCTGTATGGCGGCAGGAGTGATATCCGGCGAGGTAGCAAATATCGATATGCGTTCCACCGCGTTTCGAAGTTCCCGGACGTTTCCCTTCCAGTCAAGCCCTGAAAGGAACTGTAGTGCTGCGTCATCGAATTTCTTCGTCCCGCCGGTCAGCTCGGCAAGGAATGCTCTTGCGAGTACCGGGATGTCCTCACGGTGCTCACGAAGTGTGGGGAGATGAATCGGAATGACATTCAGGCGATGGTACAAATCTTCGCGGAATTCGTTCTTCCTTACTGATTCCTGGAGATCCTTGTTGGTTGCAGCAACAACGCGAACGTTGACCTTGTGCTCGTCCGATGAACCGATACGGCAGAAGCATCGCTCTTCAAGAACTCTGAGGAGCTTTGGCTGAAGTTCTATAGGCATTGCGGATATTTCGTCGAGGAACAGCGTACCGCCGTCCGATTGCTCAAACTTCCCCTTCATCGTGGCGGTTGCGCCGGTGAACGAGCCTTTCTCGTGACCGAACAGTTCCGATTCAAACAACGTGGCCGGAATAGCGGCACAATTGACGGCAACGAATGGTTTACCCGCACGAGGACTATGGATATGAATCGCTTTAGCAGCAACTTCTTTCCCGGTGCCGGTTTCGCCAATCAGCAGAACGTTCGCGCTGGAGGGCCCTGCCACGGCAATCTTGTTTCTCACTTCCTCCATCAATGGGCTCACACCGAGCAATGAACCAATCCCCCGCGCGTTCTGGAGCGACGCCTTGAGCCGCTGATTGTCTGCGAAAACTGCTTCCTGGATCTTTGCTCTCAAGATGAATTGGCCAGCCAGCGGCGCTATGGCGCTCACGATCCTCAGCTGCTCCTCGGAGAATCGCTCTCCACCACGGGAGTTCACGAGGTGAATCATGCCGAACGGTTTCCCTTCCTCCATCAGCGGGATAGCCATCGATGCCCCTAGCTGGCGGAATTGCTCATTGGGATTCTTGAAATTCAGTTCGTGGAGCACATCGTCCGTCAGAAACGGGCGCTTGTGTACACTCACCCAGCCCGCGACAAGGGAATTCACAACGTGATCGATGCCCCGATGCTCATGCTCCGCGTTCCGCACAACCGTTTGGGCAGATTCCCCGGTTGACGTGCTGAACAAGAGGATTGCGCCCCGCTCAGCGCGGCAAAGTTTCAGGCAGCAATCGATGATTGCCTCGAGGGTCTGATAGACATTGACTATCGAGCTCAGGGATTGAGCCAACCGATGAATTTCTTCGAGTTCCTCGATGCGCCGTTTGAGAGTGGAGACGTCGTTGTTCACGGTTGCCTCCTGGCATGCAGACTGGGTGGGAACGCTTAGAGAGAACCACGGAGGCACAAAGGATCCGCTCAGCAAACGACCAGCTTAAACAGTTGCCTTCGATCCGCGTGGAGTCCTCGGTGCTTCGGTGGTCTGGCTATCGTACGAAAACGACTCCGGAGTAAATTCTCGAGCTACTGAATCACCATCACTCAACGATCTTATTGTTCTTCAGGAACTCCTTTATGGCGGTAAACACCCTTCCCATTTCCTCTTTCGAGAACCCGCCATGTTTTCCACCAGGGATTGTCATCAGCTGATTCGGCACCCCAGCTTTTGTAAGGGCCTCATGAAGCCTCACGGCATGGTTGTACGGCACGAGTTGATCTTTATCTCCATGGACGGTGAAAATCGGCGGCAGCCCTTTCCGGACATAGGTGATCGGCGAGACGCTGAGTGCAATTGCCTCTTTGTTGGGAAGGTTGCCAAGCCAATCGACTGCGTAGTCTTGTTTGTTCGGTCCGGCAAGAAGATCCTTCACGTCCGTAATGCCAAACCAATTGACGATCGCAGCGACCTTCGGTTCAACACCAGTGTAATCCCAATCGGTTGGTGTGTCGAAACCGTACGATGGATCAAGCATCCCCGTCGTCAGCGCCAAATGCCCGCCGGCGGAACCGCCGGTGACGATGATCTTCGTGGTATCGAAGCCGTACTGCTTGGCGTACTTGAACACCCAGCGAAGTGCGAGCCGGCAATCCTGAACGGCCGCCGGAGCCAGTGACACGCGGGCAAGCCGGTATTCAACATTGACGACGTTCAAGCCCATTTCGAGGTACGGCATCAGGTTCATGACCGCAGTCTCTTTCGTACCGGCAACCCACCCGCCGCCATGAATATAGATGACGGTTGGAATCGGACCGGTCACGTTGCGCGCATACACATCCAGCTTGCAGTCATATCCGTTGGCAGTCGAATATACGATGTTCGGTGTAATTCGATATCCATTGACAGCATTGTACGTCCAGGAATCTGTGACCTGAGATCGTACATCGGATGTGTTCACGAAGAAGACAAGAATGAGAATGAACGGGAGAACCATACTACGCTGTTTCATGCAGAATCCTTTCTGATTTTTCGATTGACGTTCTAAATGTCCGGTCAGCAACTCCCTCTGTGTCCTGGCTGAGAAGAACGCTTCTCAATCTCACTACCTTATGATTTTGTTTCGCCTGGCGTCAATCCCTTCACGCCACCCCGCATTACCATTGCGAGCAACGCATCGACGAGTGATGACTGCTGTCCGCCGCCCCCGACAAGAATATCGGGCACGATCTTGATCCCCTTATCTGCGAGAGCCGTGATCGCGTTCACGAACGCAGTTGCATCCTTGCCAAGAGCTGAAACCTGCCGCTCATACGCTTCCGCCTTCGCCATTCCGATGGCTCTGACTTCGGCTCCCTTTGCCTGACCCGTCATTTGCGTGAAGGTCGCTTCACCATCGGCTTCTATCTTTCTGGCTGAGGTCTTGTTTTCCTGGATTTTCACATTCACTTCTGATGAGGCCAGATCCGCCTGCTTGTCCGCAACGCCCTTCGATTTCTCCATCTCAATCCTCTGGTCCTGTGCCGACTTCTGCTTCTGGAATGTCTCAATCTGCTGCGCAGCAATTTCTCTCTGCGTCAATACTGTCACGATGTCCTGCGGGAGGATCACATCCTGGATATATGCTCCCCTGGTCTCGACCTCATACTGCCTCAGTTGGGACTCGATGTGCTCGAATGCTTCTTTCTGAACCCGCTGACGCTCTTCGATGAACTGCACGGCCTTCATGCTTTGGAGCTTATCCCGGAAGTGGTTGCCGACCGCAGCCTGGAGCACTTCGTTCACGAGATTGAACATTGTGCCAACCATGGAAATCACGCGCGGAGCTTTCTTGTCGGGAACATGGATCTGGACCTGCAAGTCGATCTTGAAAACGAACCCCTCACGGCTCTTGGCAACTATTTGTTGCAGATTCCTGTCCAGGTTGTGGGCAGCCGAGACCGCTTCCGCCCAGTTTAGTGTCAGAATTGCGGTGGGAACGATTTCCGCCTCATAGCATCGCGGATTAATCGGGTACTTTCCTGTTCGGAGCGGCTCCTGCCAAATGCCCCTGTGCCCCGGTCGCACCAGCGATCCGAACTTGAACGCGTCGCCTGACATATCCTTCGTCGCAAGGCCAACATACGATTTGATCACAGCAACTTCACCCTGTTTCACAACGAGCATGGGAACCATCTCGACGCGAACGAGGAACGGATTCAGCGTGTACGCTCCGTACAGCAAGGGATCATGCTGCAATCCGATTTTTCCTCCATGCTCCAGAAACGCCTGAAAGTCCTGGTAATTGTTGTGAACCGTGTTCTTGCTTCCGAGGAGCGCTTCGCTCATCTCCGCATCAGTCACCTCGGTGTTCGTTTCAAGCGCCGCGATGTCGTCGAAGCTCCCGATGCGACTTGCGATGTGACCGGATGGCAACGGCTCCCCCTCATACGTTGTTACGATCCCGATCTTGTCCACCACGTGCCCCCCTTCCACTTCTTCAGGCCCGATGCGCACAAGTTCAAGTTGCGACGCCGTCAGGCCGAACGACTCCGGCCGGAGCACCCCGTCACGCGACATTTTCTCTCTGATCTCAGGATCGACCGGGATTCCGTACAGCTGTCGTTTCGTGATCACCAGAAACGCAATCGGATGTATCGGTGCCAGCGTTCCCGGCGAAAGCACCGGACGTTGAACACCTTTCTGGCCACCGTTCTTCACAAATTTTTCCAGGTCTGTGAAATTTCCGAATTCCTTCTTATAAACAGCCGATTTCGCACCAATCGGGAGCGGCGCTCCAACCTGCGAGATAACCACACCGATCTCCCCGGCAGGCACCTGCACCCATGGATACGTCTTCACCTTGTAGAGAATATTCAACTTGAATCGTAGTCCCGGCATCAGCAGCGTCGCCTGGTAGCCGGGCTCCCCGTTGAAAGCGATCGGGTTGTCTTCTGTAAGCTTCTTCAAAGAGAACCGTTTCATAGGCAGGCCGATTTCGGTCGGACCGATGAGTCGTATAGATGGCAAGAGTATCAAGAAGATGAACGCGGCGACGATCATCGCCAAAATCCAAAGTAAAGTTGTCATTGTTGCCTCCGTACTCAGCTAGAATTGCGTATCGTTCAATTGAAAAAGTGCACGGTTTTGGAACGCATGCGCATATGTCCCCTACTTGAGACATTCGGCGCGACTATCCGGGCTAGGGACTCCGAAGAGTCGCTCGTATCTTAATCGCCAGTCTTGGATACGAAAACGATGGGGAATGGTTGTAGCAGGTTGCAGTCAGGTGCTGACGACAGAGGCGTGTACTCTGTGCCCGTGAAAAATCTGTCGTTCAGTATGAAGGGCCTGTTTTCCATCAGTTTGTCCTCGTGCAAGTGGGACAATCGCTGACGCACGGGAACAAAGCTACTGGAACACCCAGCCAATGTCAAACCAATTCCATAGGAACGGCTGGCGATATCCTTATTAGCTATTGGATTACTTGATCTTATGACTGTTCAGATTCGAACACAAATCGGATGGGTTCTAAATCGACGCTTGGTTTCAGAAAGCTTCCTGGAAGTGTCGGTGTCTGAGGAGCGCGGGGTCAATGCGAGGCGTTTTGGGATTCGACGGCAATGGACAGTCCAGCGGGCTTCGGCTGCGCTGCCTGGAGGACCCACCCAAGTCGTCGGTCGAGGCCATAGAAATCTTCACGGAATTGGACAGAACCGTCGTTCTCTCTCCATACCGTGTAATAGAGGACGTGAACGGGGAGG
>JBEKOB010000115.1:0-10863 GCA_049522195.1 Bacteroidota bacterium | reverse complement strand
CTCTCATCCAACTCTATGAATCCAATCCCCACAACAGCGTTTCACCCAAGGCAGACTCCAAAACACACGAGCCTGACATCGAAAACGAGTTCGCGACCTCGAGCCTGTCTATCGCGGATTTGAGGAAGTACCGACAAGTGAGTACATCGATTCCAGTGGACCAACCTCTTAGGAACGGTTCCTTGGACTGACAGAAGTTATGATCCACAGAGGAGATGATGCAGCCGCGATATTTTCTTGAAGAGCTGAGGAAGAAGGAAATGTGAATGCCGGCCCGATCTACGCTCGAAGATCTTGGCTCGTTGTTGATCCTGCAACATCAGCGCAGGAGAATCATTTTCTTCGTCTCCAGGAATTCCCCTGCCTGAAGCCGGTAGAAGTATATTCCACTTGAAACGGCAGCGTCCCATTGCACTTGGTGGTATCCAGGATCCATCTTTCTATCGACAAGCAAGGCGATTTGCTGTCCCAGAACATTGAATATCTCAAGAGAGACTCTTGCACCCTTGGGAAGTTGAAAACGAATCGTCGTGCTCGGATTGAATGGATTTGGATAGTTCTGGAAGAGCTGAAGAGCTGTCGGGATGCCACCACCTGCCGAAATCTCAATCGCTGTTGTTTTCGACATGCTGAGATTCGAGACGTTACCGCTACCATCTACTGCAAGAGTGAACGTCGAATCGGGCAGCACCAGTGCATCGATGAAACTGCTTGCGTTTCGATGAAGCTTCACGGAGGTGCGGGCCAGAATCCCCTGCGCATCGAGGGTATAAAACAGGGTCGTGTCACTCCCCTGTGAATAGACATCTGCAAAAAAGACGAATTGATTAAGCGGTTGAGGACGCCCACCTTTGAAGCGCTTCACAGCAAGATTCAGCGTGTTCCGACTATCGGCAAACCATTCGTTAGACAGTGACGCGAAGAATTCCTGTGGACTGCTAATGAAAACTCCAGGTGAAAACATGCTGCGGCAATAGTTCATACTGTCTACGCCCGCCGCAGCAATGAGCGCATTCTCCCTCGCACTGAGCTTGGCACTTGGCCTGACGGTATGGAAATCAACGATATGATTGACCTCATGGGTCGCCACAGCAGAGAAAATGTCTATCGTACGTGACGAAATATCGACCGGGAACTGATTTTGCAGCACCGAGCCAACCTCAGTCGCTGACACATTGCTAAGGTCGCCGCTATTGATGAGCAAAGGAATGTCCACCAACGAAGTTCCAAGAAAATCCCGGACAGAGATGCAAGAGAGTGAAGCGTACAGAGGAAAAGGAGTAAGCGTGAGCAGTCGTTGAATTGAGCCCTTTTGTGATGTAGAAAGTCGGAAGTTGTCAAGCAAGAGGATGCTGAATGTATTCCAAATCTCTTGATAAGATCCACTCAAGCCGAGCGTTGCAGCGATCTCGGATTTGACAGTTGCGTTCAACGGGACTGCATCCCGCAACGTGCGATGCACCAGCTCGCGCAACCACGCCATCGTGCTTTGCGTTGTAGTATCATACGAGAAACTCCTCTTAAAGAGCGATGGATAAGCACCGATGAGGGATGTCAGGTACGAATAGATCTGTTTGCGCATCTAACTCGTGTCTGCCAGCCCCGATGTCAATGAACGGATGTACAGGTGCGCATTGACATAAAGAGTGCGCGTAATGGCATCACTTTGGAGTGTTGAGGGAAGAGCTGAATTCTTCGCTCGCGTGACAGAATCGATGAAAGCCGTCGCTGCTGTGAATCCCTGCGTTCGAATGTTTGGGTAGAAAGTCAAGAATAACGGTGCTCCGCTTACAGAATGAGAGGGATCGGAAATCGTACCGCCGGTCCATCGCATGCCGCAGAGATCGCCCACTTTGTTCATCGGATAGTCGTCCAATGTCTTTCCCGCGTTGTAGCTGAGGTATGACCATCCAAGCCCAAGCATCAAGAGTCCCCCACCCCGCTGTACATAGTGCGAAAGCGAATCAAGCTCTGCCTGCGTTATCGCGCCCCAGGCGTTGCCAATCATCACGACCCCGTAGTTGGAGATGGTGGTCGAAGTCAGGGAACCAGCAGCGGTATTGACCGAGTACCCCAGCTGCTGAAGCTGAGTCTTCAGGACTGACGTGTTTGAGAGGTTAGTAAACTCGCCATGACCCGAAGCAATGAGCAATGATTTCTTGTTGTTCACATCAAGCCATTTGATTGCGTTCACCGCCATTGCCAGATTGTCGTAGCGCTGGATGTTTGCGTCAGTGACGAATCCGTCATGGCTATATCCGACAGCGCGTCCAGATCCTACAACCGAAGCGAGGATGGCAGATGACGGCGCGGATGCCGTCAATTCGTTAGCCGCGGCGACTGAAAACGTTACCGACGATGTGGCAATCATTTGGCCGATAGTCCCGTTGCACCAAACTGTATCAACATTTGCCGTTAACAACACAGGACTCGTCGGCGGCGTTGTGCCCGTCGTCATCTCAGACAGCGGACGACGCCATATACCTCCCCCAGCCGACTTTCCTGCGAACAAATAGGTTTCGTTGACGGCAAGTCTCAAAGCTCCCCCCGCGAATCCGGTATTGACCGGCGTCCAATTTGCGCCACTGTTGGTGGAGAGGAAGATGCCACCGCTTACCGGCGCCGCGAAGATGTTTGTGCCACTGACAGCAAGATCATTGATGCGAAGGTCTGTCAAGCCGGAATTCACGGCAGTCCAGCTGTTGCCGTTGTCTGTCGAACGAAAAACCCCGTCGTAGTCTGATCCAACAAAGAGTGTGGTAGCGCTCACGACAAGAGCGGTAACTTTTGCCTTCGTGAAACCGGAATTGACAGGTGTCCAATTCGTGCCGTTGTTTGTCGTACGATAGATCCCATCGACTGCAGTTCCTGCAAAGATGTTGTTGTTGATGACCGCGAACTTAGTAATCAGGCTGTTGAGCATGCCCAAATTGACAGAGGTCCAGTTCGTGCCGTTGTTGCTCAAACGAAAAACCCCATCAAATATAGTGCCTGCATAGAGATTTGTGCCGATGAAGAT
This sequence comes from Bacteroidota bacterium, assembly GCA_049522195.1. Classification (GTDB taxonomy): domain Bacteria; phylum Bacteroidota; class Ignavibacteria; order UBA10030; family UBA10030; genus UBA9647. The sequence continues at coordinate 7,844 of JBEKOB010000115.1, read as the reverse complement.
AACGGGTCCAACGTCTGTGCTGGGTATGTTGGAATTGAGAGCATCCCAAGTGCTGCCGCTGTTGCTGGAAGTGTAGATTCTGCCGTTTGCAGAGGCCAGCAAATAGAAGCCTCCTGTTCCGTTCGGTGCAGAGACAATCGCACTAATGAAATTCCTTCCCAAGCCGGAACTGCTGCCACTCCAACTGTTGCCGCCATCGGTCGAAAGAAATACTGTGGCCCAGGTTCCCGCATACAAGTTAGTTCCTCTCACAGCGAAGGCGCTGACATCATCATTGAAGGTACCATTGGTTTGTATCCATTGGGCAGATAGGATCGAGGGCACAAACAGGACGAACAACAGCGATATGAAAAACACTCTTATACTACTCTTCATAATATCTCCTCTTGCATGTTGAGAGAGTACCAGTTCGCTTTTGTTGCAACCAACGAGACCTCGCGACTGTCTATTGATTGTCTAGATTCGGACTGCAACGGGGGTTCGGCTTTCCCGATCACAAATCGGATGGGGGCCTCAATGCAAAAGGATCATCTTCTTCGACTCCACGAATTCTCCAGCTTGGAGGCGATAGACATATGTTCCACTCGCAACTTCTGCTTGCCATCGCACCGTGAAGTACCCGGCCCCAAGTTCCTGTGAGACCAGAGTTGCTACCTCCCTCCCCAACAGATCGTACACCTTCAAAGATACCGGGCCTCCTTTTGGCACTGCAAAATGTATTGTCGTCGCGGGATTAAAGGGATTGGGATAATTCTGGTCCAATGCAAACTCCGTCGGGATGCCGCTTCCTGATTGCTCGACGGATGTTGTCCTCATCGTGCTGAACTGTCTGGTTGAAGAGAAGGCGCTGTAACCGCCATCGTTCTTTGCTCTGACTCGCCAGTAGTAGGTTGTAGCCAGAGACAGCGGTCCGATGACACGTGATGTTGTCGTGAGCGATGAATCATACAGAATCGTTGCGCTATAGTCTGATGCTGTCGAAAGCTGAAGATGATAGATGGTGGCCGTTGTTGCTGCATTCCAGATAAGGGTGGTGTTCAATTGTACGTTCCTGGCGCTATCGACGGGTGCGGCAAGGGATGGTGGGAGTGGCGCTGAGACAACTGTGGTGAAACTTCTCACCATAGACCAGGAACTTGTTCCGCCGGAGCTCTTTGCGTTCATCCGCCAGTAGAACTTCGTGTTGTTTGTCAACGGTCCAATCTGGCGCGAGGTCGCGGTGATGGTTGAATCATCGAAAAGCGGAGTGGGGAAGCTTGGATTGGTGCCGACTTGCAGCCGATATGATGTGGCTCCAGTGGAAGCATTCCAACTTACGATGGGACTAATCGACACTCTTTGGGCACTATCGGCCGGAGCGGCAAGCGCTGGGGGCTGTGGCGCTGAGCTGACCGTGGTGAAACTTCGAGCAACAGACCAGGGACTGGTTCCGCCGGCGTTCTTTACGTTCATCCTCCAATAGAACTTCGTGTTGTTGGTCAATGGTCCAATCTGACGCGAGGTCGCGGTGATGGTTGAATCATCGACAAGCGGACTGGGGAAGCTCGGATTGGTGCCAACTTGCAGCCGATACGACGAGGCGCCAGAGGATGCATTCCAGCTTAGCGTCGGGCTGACTGATACATTCCCTGCACTATCAGCCGGGGCGGCAAGCGTTGGGGGCTGTGGCGCTGAGGCAACAGTTGTGAAACTCCGAGTGACTGACCAGGCACTTGTCCCATTGCTGTTCTTTGACCTGACTCGCCAATAGTATGTCGTCGAGAGTGAGAGCGAACTCACGGCTCTCGATGTCGTACCAAGGGAGGAGTCGTTCACGACGGTGGAAGTGAAGGCAGATGTTGCCGACAACTGCAGGTGATACGAAACGGCTCCTATCGCTGATCCCCAAGTCAAGGTAGTGTTCGATGGCATATTCGTCGAACTGTCAGGCGGAGAGGTCAGGGTTGGCACACTTGCGGCTACTGCGGTAGAGGTTACGACATATCGAAGCACCGCTTGTCCCTGAACGGATTTGGCAAGAGTAAAATCGATGGCGCTCGTGGTGACTGTCTTTGAGACTTCGATGGTAGCATTCTTCGCGACTGCAAAGACTCGAATCACCGCAGAGGCCGGCCAGAATGTTGGCCGCTCCAGGTGAAATGGAGTATCCCCTCCCAGCCAGTGCATCACGTTCAGGCTATCTCCCTGAACAGAGCGGTCGACAATGATATAGTGGTCGTTGGGAGGGGTTGGAGTGAGCATTTGACCATTGTAAGCTGAAAAAATTCCCGCGGTCAGGCTGCCATCATCAGCTTGCACCAGCACACCACCAGGAGACAAAGTATGCGTGCCGAGACTCACGGAACCCGTGGTATCCCAGTTGGAGACTACGCTGATACCATCGAACACACTTCGAGTGACGCGGGGCTGTATCGTGGTGTATTGCTTCAAACGTTTGCCCGCGTAGCGGCTGGCAACATGAAACTGAAAATCCCCTGCGACATTGAGCCATTCGGGATTGTGAAAACGCCCGTCAGCCAGATCGTAGGTGTGCATGAAACCAAACGTAAGATCCCATCGCAAATTATCTCTGGTTGTTATCGCCTCTGGGTAGTCGAGGTCATGTTGATAGAGCAGTACTTTGTCTCCAGCGAGCATCGGCACCAGAGGATAATAGTCCCAGTTACCTTTTCCCCACTGAGAATCTGCATTTCCGGATAACTCGTCCAGACGAATACTACCATGAAAGGAAACGTGACTTTCAATCAATCGATCGAACCCTCGCTCCGTTGCTAGTCTTTTCTGTTTGTAAAGCTGGCTGTGTTCGACCCAACCATCGATGTATGAAAAGGGAGTTGGGGAAGCGGGATTGAAGTCAAGAGGTCCAGTGCGAGCTCCGATTTGATCCTGAAACAGCATATCGCTCGGAAGGTCCGACGTCAATTGACTTACCAATTGGGCAAGTCGATCGCGCACGAATGGCTGACGAGGAGAAACGACATACCCACCATAGAATGCATCGAAAATCTGGTGTGAAGGCCGATGGTTAACTGAGAGGACACAGATGTTGCTAAGGCTAAGGCCAGAACTCGAGAGATTCAATATTGTTGGCGACTTATCAGTCCACCAAGTTGGATTAGTATATGGCATGATCATCACTCCACGACCTTGGGTCCTTCGATAGAAGGCTTGATAATCCGCCGTCGTCCCCAGGGAAGTATCCGGTGGCAAAACATCTGGATAGGACATTTCAAATCCGCCCATTTCAAAACCAACTGGATGGAGTATAGAAGGCACGGGGAGCGTAGCGATGAGAGTATCAAAGTCTGCAAATTTCCTGCGTTTGCTCGTTTGAAGTTCCAAGAAACCACACTTTATCAACGGTGCCTTGCTTACACGATCGAAATACGACCCATATTTATTCTGGATGGACGCAAGTTGGTCGATGCCACTATCGATTCTGAGCGCATTGATTGCTGCGGGATGATCTACCCCGACTCGGATGCGAGTGCGCGGTGTCACCCAACCGGTGCCAGATGGAAGATACATATCAAAGGAGTGACTGACGACAGTGCTTCCGGCGATGTACTGATTATCGTGCCATAGCGAGAGGTTGACATATGGAGTGGCAGATGTGTCGTAAACCGCATACATGGCGAAACGCCCTGCTTGGAGATTGAAAGACATAAAATCTGAAATCATGCCACCCCCTCCAGGATAACGCCAGGAATAACTTTGCTGTTTAGCGAAAAAATTCGAGTTTAGAATTACACCGGGGATTGGTGGTATTAGAACTTCTTTGATATCTGATTCCTTCAATACTAGATCCAGTGGAAATTGAAATGTCGTGATAGTGTCCCCCCACGCATTCTGAAACCTTGCGCGTATGTCGAAGTAATTAGATGCGGAGCCAATCACCTCTACCATGACGGTGAATTTTCGCTGAGCACTCGCAGATGGAGTATACTGCATCGTAAGAATTCCCGTCGCCGCATTCCAATTGTATGAAAAGCGATCTTGACCACTTGGACTGTACGACCCTGCTCCTTTGTAGACCGCACTTGGGTTGCGAAACTGCGCACCCCAAAGCTCCTGGTACCTCGAACCTAGTGTCACGCTGCGTCCAGTGGATTTATCAATAATGTATGCAATACCACCGTTGCTCTTTCGGAAACCAACTTCATAGTAAGAGGTGTTCCCAACCTTCATCGTGTCTGACCCGATATCGGTGAAATAGACAGTTTGCGCCATCACTGTCCAGGAAGTGAGTGTGATCAGAGTCATGAAGCGGAAGAAAGTTCCTAACATGGTTCTACCCCCTACAGAAGGTGGACGGTACATTTGAAGGCTTAGGCACATCAACACAGAAGAGCGGCCAATGGATGCCACAGTGATTGGCATAGAAGGGAAAGGACCTCCTTCAGCGCCCATACGAATCCGAAGGTCTCTTGAATTGACGCCTATTTGAGCAAAATCATCTTCTTCGTCTCCATAAATTCCCCTGCCTGCAGACGATAGAAGTAGACCCCGCTGGCAACAGTCGTGGCGTTCCATTGGACCTGGTGAGAACCTGCTTCCTTTTCTCCTTCAATAAGTGTTGCAATCTCCTGACCGAATGTATTGAAGATCTTGAGCGAAGTCATAGAGGATTTTGGCAACTGAAAGCTGATTGTAGTGCTCGGATTGAAAGGATTAGGATAGTTGTCACGCAGAGCAAACTCCTTCACGAGGCTGCTGTTTCCCGTCTGAACCGACGTAATTGCCGTGGCGTCGAATACGTTGAACTTGAAAGGCGTGAGATTACTCCTCGTGTTTGTGCTGATCTGGTTATAGAAGTCAGTACTCCCTGAGTGATAGTTGAGAGCGTAAGAGTTTGCACGCCCATCATTGACCCAAATTCCGGAGTAGTAATATTGTCGGTTTACCGTATAGATTTCATAGTCAATCAAACGTTTCCCTTCAGCAACATGCTGATTATGGAGCTGCAGGAATCCATTCCAATCGTAATTCATAGCCCACGACCACGCATAATTCTCGGTGTTCTGCTGAAATACGCCTGCATAGAGCGGACCTGTCGATCCGGGGTACACTTTGAAATCTATAGGCCGCTTCCCGGAATTTGTCTCCGATTGGATCTTCGCACTGAAATCGCTCCATGCGTAATTTAAGTAATATGACCACCCATACGAATCGCCGACCCAAACACCGTGATACAAAAGAATCCCTCCGGTCGAGTTTACATCGATATTCGTTATACGGTAACTGGATGCGTAGCTGTTCAACGACTGAACCAATCCTGCGCTTGTGTTATTCAGAGCGTACGCCCATCCTTTGTTGTCTTTGATCCATGTCCCCGCATAGGAGCCAGTAGTAATGCCATAGGAGGTGACGCTTTCAAGACGGAAACCTGCGCCGGAAAGACTGTCAATGTAATGTTTGAACCCGGTCCAATCCCAATTCATAGCCCAGTAGTAACCTGACGTCATATTACTTACAAACAATCCGGAATAGTACGGATCGAGACTCGCCATAATCGGCCCCCGAGCTCTGGGATCGGGCGTGCTGAGTCCTGTGTAATCCGAGGATTGGGGGTACGACCCGGAGAGCGGAAAGATAGTACGATTGGGCGACACGTTCTGGACCCGGATAGCGCGATCATCCGAGCTGCTCTGTACTGAGTAACGCTCATCGATCATAATGCCATTCACCCGAAACGCATCTGTGGAGACCACGCGTCCGTCAGAACTTGTGTTGAATGGTTCCGGTCGCACTTGTTGGACGCCCGAGGGCCGAGCGGCTCCGGCCCCCTGTTGTGCCGCCGCCACGCTGAACAGAGATGCGGCACCGATCAACAACACGGTGAAAGAAGTTTTCATTTGTTACCTCCTTGTAAGTTAGATCTATTTTGAAGCGGGGTTTATTATCTAATGGTTCTCAGCAAGTCGAAAGATTGATTTTTGCGCCATTGCACCATGATGCATCGACCACACAACGACCCAGAACAGGATCGGATAGCGACGTTTCAAAGGATCGGCCTCCTGGCTGAGACACTTGGATTTTGTCGCAAATTTGGCTCGATCGACGGCGAAGTCACTTCAGCAAAATCATCTTCTTGGCATCCATTCTATTCTCTCCGCGCAAGGCGTAGAAGTACACGCCCGATGCCACGGGACGATTCGCATTGTCCCGGCCGTCCCACACAATTTGCTTCCACCCTGCGGACTGATATCCATCCATCAGTACCCGCACTTCTCTACCAAGCTCGTCGTAGACGCACAATTGCATCGAACCTGCTTCCTCCAGCCTGAACTTGATCACAGTGGAAGGATTGAACGGATTAGGGTAATTCTGCAAGAGCTGAAACGTTGACGGAAGTGTGGGATTTTCGTTCGCGATATTGGTCTGGATACCTCCAGAGCGTGTGCGCAAAATTGTATTGTCCCCACCACATGCCCACGCGTAATTTTGATCGAGTACGCTGAGGCTCGTGATTCCCGGCCTTGACTGCTTGGGCTGTGTGGTCCACGTTGCGCCATAGTCTGATGATTTCGCAATCAGTGACCCAGACGTATTGTCGAACGGACCATTGGCCAACACGACAGCCGTTCCTTTGGCAAACCTCATCGGCCAACCAGCAATTCCATCATATCGAGTCTTCCAAGTCTTGCCGCCATCAGTCGTTTGAGCAATGTGCTTACCTCCACCAGCGATCACACCTCTCAGCGTATCTGAGAAGGAAGCGGCGTAAAGGCCGGAATTTGCTGGAATCGGCAGCGACTCCCAGGTCAAACCTTTGTCGCGAGAGTGGAGAAGGAAGCGTTGCGCTGTCGTGTCCGTTGCAGTACCGGAGAGTACGGTATACCAACAGTGATTCCCGACCACGTCAAGAGACGAACCTGCGAGACCGTACAATGCGTTGCCAGACGGCAAACCGCTCGTGATAGTATTCCAGGTTGATCCGCCATCGGTTGTCCTTAAGACCATCATGGTATTTGGGTTCGCGAGGACCTGATCACTGACGATTATTCCTGTGAGATCATCCCAAAAAAATATGTCATCAAAAAAGCAATATTGCGCCCCAGGGCCTGTATATTCATAGATCTTTGACCAGTTTGTTCCGCCGTTCGTCGTTTTATAAATCTGATTCGTGTTGGCAACCCAGGCGAGGTTCGCGCTCCTGGCATAGAGCGCGCCGTAATTGGCGGCAACCAGTCCATTATCGGAATTCGCTATCCAATTGGTGCCTCCATTTGTTGTTCTCATCACCAGCATGCGATCCCCCGCCACCCAGCACGTGTTCGTGTCCACAGCCGAGATTGACCAGAGAACAGGTAGTCCGTTTGATTGCTGCTGCCAGCCTTGAGCAAACGATTGTTGCAGGAACACCGCAAGAAGAAGAGCCGCTACCAGGAAGAGAATGCGTTTCATTATGATCTCCGGCTAATGTGAAAAAAGGAAAACGGATTGGTTCGAATTTGTCCCGGCTTGGTCACCGGTCAGCGACTTCCTGCCGCGCATGCACATGCTGCATCCTCAGTTTACTCTCCATCTCTCCATCGTGTATGTGATTGCCGAGGGTCCAATTCCAGTGCAGGCGAGGACGTAGTCGCCGGGGGGGAGTTTGATCTCATAGAGACCAGGAGCGCCGCCGTCGGTCTGGTCGTAGTCTGAGTATGAAAAGTAAGACTGGCCGCTCGAAAATGCGCTAAGTTGATCCGCGGAGATGATCTGCGTTTTGAAGCCAACGCTTGATCCGTCAAGGAAATATCGGACACCGCTCTGAACCGTGAACGGCTGCCACATTTTGCCTCCATTGGGGAATATTTTCGAGCCCTGGACGTAAATATCCGCATACGTACATCGAT
>JBEKOB010000114.1:0-10872 GCA_049522195.1 Bacteroidota bacterium | reverse complement strand
AACTTGATCGCTTCGGGGAAATCGATTTCGTTGTTGTATTCGAATTTGTAGTTCACCTTTCCCATAACGATTTCCTCCTGTGGAATCATTGTTGTGGTTTTCTTGCTCACCAACTTCGATGATGAAGTTATTTTTCTCAGAAGAGTTTTCCGGCCAAGTACCTCAACAACATTGTGTAGGAGAAAACGGTGAAAATCACTTTGCCCCAGAAGGCGACCAGCGTCGGCCAATTGATGGCCGCGGGAGCTTTGAAATCGAAATCTGAATTGAATTGTCTCGTTTCCCCGGTGCGATTAAAGAGATGTCGATGCCGTTTATCGATCTGCTCCGGTTGCTCTTTCGTTTTCTCCTTAATGCGATGAAAAATCCCCCAGGCGGCGGATTTGTATATGTATTGGAGCAAATCAAGCGCGATTGCCAGGACAAAGGCGGTGAGAGGTAGGAGGAGGGATTGATCGAAAGGAATTGCAGCAACCTTGCTCTCTCCTGTCTTGAGGATCCAGATGACGCCAATCCCCGCAAAGTCAAGCTGACGATTCACCTGGCTGAGACTGTCCGTAGCTCCGTAGTAGATCTGACGCGCATCAGCAAGTTTCATTATCGGTTATTAGGCCCCCCGCTGTCTGTGCCAACAGAAATGGTTTCTTCCTTGGTGCAAAAGCCGCTCTCGTTTATTTTCCCCTTAAGGAGGAATCTTGTGAGTCTTTTGCCGTTGTAAGCGCCAGACAACCTCCAGCTTTCCCCCGGCTCGCCAGACAAAGAAACGAACACCCGGAGATTTCCGTTGGGGTCTGGCTCTATTCCGTATACTTCTCCTTCAAGAAGATGAGCGCCCTTCTCAGCCACCGCAAGATCTACAGAGACCTCTCCAAACGTGATCTTCTCAGGGAAGTGAATCCCACTCTCGGATTCGAACTTGTAGTTGACTTGCCCCATGCCGGACTCGTCCTAGTTGTGCTGTGCTTGTATCTTCCCGCTCATCAGCTTCGGCAACAAGCTGTCACGAAGGTGAGCGAGCGTTTGGTTTTCGAACACACTTGATAAGGTTTTTTCAAACAGCGGTTCCATATCGCCAGAATGTAGCAACAAAAACTGATAGATACAGAAGACGATGCTTGCTGAGATCAGACGATGTTGGTCGTTGATGCGCGGAAGGGGCCGGAGAAGTCCACGGCTGTTGGTTACAGGGAGTTGGGCCAGCCGTTGTAGGCGAAGGGATCCTTCCGAAGGCGATGATGGCACCGCAGGTCCTTCGGAAGGAGGGCGGTTATCGTTGTTTTGCCAACCAGAGTTCGGGATCTTGTTTTTCGCGATCCTTCCAGATTTCGAAATGCAGTATGTCTCCGTCAACGGAAGAACCGCTCTTTGCGATCGTATCGCCCGCCGCAACCTTCTGGTTTTCCGTAACGCTCACCTCCGAGAGGTCCGCGTAGATGGTCCGGTAACCATCACTGTGAGTGAGGATAACAATGTTCCCAAGGCCGGCGATAAACGTAACGATTGAAACTCTGCCGTCTGAGACCGCCTTGACATCGGATCCAGGTTTCACGCCGATATCGATGCCGGTGTTGAATCGCTTCGTCTTGAGGATCGGATGCACCTGCTCGCCATAACTCGCGGCGATGGTTCCCGCAGAAACCGGCCAGCGGAGTCTTCCATGCTGGGCCGCAAAGGTCCCGGGCGCTGCGGCCTCCGGCAGAGGTGCGGGCCGCGGTGCATTTCCTGCTCTTGTTCGTTCACGTGCGGCGGCGGCTTCGCGTTCTTTCCGCTCATGCTCCTTGATGATCAGGTCTGATATAATGTTGGTCAGCTTATTTAGGGCAGCCAGCTTTTCATCCGCCTGTTCCCTGTAAAAATTCTTGTCCTTGCGGATAGACGCGAGCATTTTCTGGTGCCGCGTCACGTCTCCTTTCAGCGAGGATTCCTCGTTGGTTCTCCTTGCAAGCAATCGCTGCTGATCCTGCAGGTTGGCTTCCAGTCGCTTATTCTCGTGTTCGAGATCGCTCTTCTTTGAAACGACATCCTTCAGGTCTTTCGCACGCTGATCAGAAAATCGCCTCAGGTACTCGATCCGGATAGAAAGTTGGTTCACCGACTTCGATGAGAAAAGCAGCTCCAGATCGTACACTCTTCCATTTTTGTAGACCGATTGAACATACCGCGCGTACTGTCCTTTGAGAGATTCAAGCTGCTGCTCCAGGTCTCCAATGGATGAACTTGCATTCTTGATATCCCTTGTCAGCAGCTCTTCCTGCTCCTGCAACTTCTTAATGGATTTGCGCTTGCTGTTGATCTGCAACTCCAGCTTGTTGATGTTTGCCAGCGTCGACTTTTCCTGACTGACTTTTTTGTTGAACTCCTTCTCTGCCGCGTCAGCTTCCGCCCTCAATCGTGCCTGCTCCTTTTGCATGTCACTGACAGTAGCCGGATGCTTCTCCTTGTCGGTCTTGGCTTTCTGCGAGGATTTCGCTTTCCGGGAGGACTGTTTCGAGCCAGATTGGCTCATTGCCGGTCCACACAGGGCAGCACCCAGTGTGAAGAGGAGGAGAATCGTAGCAAGTGAGCGGGCGCAGGGCATCATTGCAAGCGAACTCGTTCTGCGTTTGTGGGAATGTCGAGCACCAGTGGAACGACGTCGGCATTTATAGCCAGGGAAGAGAACGCCACTGCAACAACACGTCGTGCCTGTTGTTGTGTCAGACGGATCTGCCGGGGGAGCGAGGCATCACCAAGGTCTCGGAATCTCTCAAACCGCTCTTCGAGCACGAGTTTTCCACTGGCATCGGTATGCTGAATTTTCGAGATAAGCAGCGTCGCCGGATCGATCCAGTACCGGCGAATGCCGGCAGAGCTTTCGTACGACATGACAAACTGATTGTCTTCTACCACCAGGCTGTCCGGATTGTTGTTATCCCCCGCAACAAAACTTCCACCGGTGAAGAGGTTCAGGAGCTCATCGAACGTCAGATTAACCCGAAAGATTCGATTCAGGTTGGCCGCGTTCACCGAGCCGGTGATCAGTTGGTTCTGCAGACTATTATAGAACACGAAACCGGTTCGCGTGAGCAGGGCCGACCCGACATGAATACCGAAAGGGCCTTCAATCTTCATCAGGAGTGAATCGGGTTTGTGCAGGACCAGTTCGAACGAGCCGGACTGCGCAATCTCCGGAGTCTCCACGGTGATGGTTCCCGCCCCGTTGAGAGATTGCACCCGCTCGCGATTGACTTGGACTGTGCGTTGCACCATCTCCGGCGTAATCGCCCGGCCGGCAAGATTTGCACTTGGCACCGACGCGCATCCGATCAGCAGGATGCTCATCCCTACAACCAGAATTGCGGAACTATACCTCATCAAAACGAACCCCGGGCAATTTTGTCTTTGAGCGACTGGTTGTTTGCGTTCAACTTCAGAGCCTGCTTCCAGAACTCCTCCGCCTTTTCCTTCTGACCGAGCTTGAACTGGATATCCCCCATATGCTCATACACGGTGGCGCTTGCACCGCCGGCTGCAATTGCCCTCTCGATATAGTTTCGGGCATCGTCGTACTTCACGAGCATGAAATACACCCATCCCACAGTGTCGAGGTACGATGCGTTCCCGGGATCGGCAGCAATCGCCTTCAGGGACATCTGCAGAGCACGGTCAAGCTGCAATCCCCGCTCAGCAAGACTGTATCCATAGTTATTGAGAATCAGGTGTGACTGTGGATCCAGGCGCAGGGCTCGTTCGTACAACGAATCAGATTCCTGGTACCGATGGAGCCCGTCAAGCGTCAGCGCGAGCGTGCTGATTGCATTGATATCGTCCGGTTTCAATTCGAGTGAGTGCTTGAGGGCCTTGATCGCCTCGTCGTTTTTATCCAAACGACTGTAGCCCAGCCCTTCCAGGAAGAAAATGCGTGAATCTCTTGGGAGCGCTCGCTTGGCGCGCTGCATCTCATCAACAAGTTTCTGGTATTCTCCCTTTTCAAAGTACGAAGTTCCAATGTACCACCACGCATCGCCATTCCATTCGGCAAGTTGCGTCACACGCTCGAAATACTGGCCGGCCAGAGAGTCGTGCTTCTCCCTGTCGGCGATCATGCCCAGATAATAGAAGGGTCGCCAGTCGTTTGGAAGCTCCTTATTGAGCTGTTCGAAAAGCGGTTTTGCTTTTTCGATGAACGTCGAATCCCGTTGTGCCTGCCCCATATACGCCACTGCCACCCGGAGCCGCACCTCCGGATTCGTGTGTTCGATCGCCAGCAGTCGTTGATAGAGCTCAAGAGCCTTATCAAAGTTGTGCTGATCGAGAGAAATATCTGCGAGCGCCGCAATGGCTTCGGCATTGTTCTTGTCGTCCTCAAGAATGCCCTCGAGCATCTTTGTGGCTTCCTGAATCTTGCCTCCCCGTGCATACGTTTCTGCCAGCTGGCGCTGCAGGACCTTGTTGCTGGGATCGAGCTCAACCATTCTTTTGTACTTCTCTGCAGCCTGGTCGTAGCGGCCGAGGGAATTGTAGACTTCCGCGACTTGAAGCAGAATTTCCCAATCATCCCCTTCACGGTCCAGAATTCGTTCATAGATTTCGATTGCCTTCAGGGGTCGGGAGGTCTGGTAGAGGCGGGCAAGATTGAACCACGACTCGGCGTCGTTCGAATCGATTTTCACAATGCGTTCGTATTCCGGAATCGCCAGCTCCGGTTGGTACGCATTCATATAGATGGCTGCAAGATTTTGGCGGTACAGAACCCGGAGCGAGTCGAGTCTTACAGCTTCTTTCGCGTGTTGCGCGGCCAGGGCATGTTTTCCGAGAAGAGAGTAGTCTTTCGAAATCGCATAGTGAATTGCAGCTGTCGGCTCCTGCTGAAGCGCTTCCTGATATTCCAGCACTGCATTCGCAAAATCGCCTGTGATTTCATACACTGACGCTTTGATGACACGGCTGAGCGCTTGTTCGTGCCTGGCTTCTTGCAGTTGCTCATTGACCTGCTGTGTCGCCTGTGTTGCGCGTTTTTCCCTGATGGTGTCCCTGGAAAAGCTGCATCCGGCTGCAAGCAGTGCAAAACTTGTCAAAACTATAAAGAGAGAATTTTTCATATGAGTATGAAAATATATCGATTATGGCTCTGAATAACAAGGATTGGGCTCAGTCACGCAGAATCTGCTCCAGAGGAACCGCGCCGCTTGCGCAGGGGAGAGAAAGGGGGTATCTTTCAAGTGCATGGAATCAGAGAACCAGGAATACGATATCGGCCTCGTTTGGAACTGGGTTTATGATCAGGAGTTCCTTCATTTGATTGTCTCCGCCGTCCGGGCGAAGGGGTTGAGTGCCTTCCTTGTCGACCATACGAACCTGGCCGAGACCATCGAGAAGGTAAAGAGCGACAAAATCCAGTTTCACTTCATCCTGGATCGGGCTTCGGATGAAGACGAGCGGTTCTTGCCGCTTGCTCAGGCTTTCACACGTCGACAATCCAGCTCAACCCCTCGGCCACCACTCTGCATCATCAATCCGTATGAGCTCCTGAGACGTGCATCTGACAAAGCAACGATGCACCTTGAATTCCTGACGCGCGGCCTTCACGTCCCGTTCACCATTATCATCTCCCCGTACAACCATAAGCACGAAGTCGAACTTTCGCTAACCGAGCTTTCGCAGCTCGGTCGACCCTTCATTATCAAGCCAGCAAACACAACCGGAGGCGGTGTTGGAGTCGTGCTTGGTGCGGAGTCGCTCAAAGACATTATCGAAACCCGCCAACATCACAAGAACGACAAATATCTCCTGCAGGAGAAGGTCAACCCGGCACATTTGGCAGAACGCCGTGCCTGGTTCCGCGTTTTCTACGCGTTCGGCCAGATAATCCCGTGCTGGTGGGACGACCTGACACACATCTATGAAGAATTAACACCTGCAGACGAAGAAGGGTTCGGCCTGCGGCCTCTCCGGACAATCACGGCAACGATCAGGGAAATCTGTGGTCTCGAGTTCTTCTCCACCGAAATCGCCCTGACGCCCGGACAATCCTTCATCGTCGTTGACTATGTCAATGAGATGTGCGATATGCGGCTGAAAGCCCTTCATGTCGACGGGGTTCCTGACCCGATTGTGCAGCGGATCGCTCTGTCTTTGGCGGATTTTCTCACTGATCCGGAGGCACATTCTCACTCGTGACGGCGTGGACGACCACCCAAACCTAATTTCGACAGTAAAGCGACCCCTTCTCACTTATCCCTTTAAATGAATCGATGAATGAATTGCCCGGTGGACACTTGATTTTGACTTGCGTCTTTGATACATTTGGTCTGATTTTAACAAACAGTCGATACTGCCATAGACCGGAGGCCTTATGAGTCTTGCACGATACAAGAGGATGTTTGTTAGTTTATCCCTCTTAGCCTTGTTGGTTGCCATTCTATCTTGGGTTGGCTGTTCAGGCGAGCATGCTGTGCGATCGGAACAAACCGCGTTTACGCAAGGCCCATCCTCCGAGCAAAGGAAAATTGACTCGCTCGAGACGATCAATGTCACGCTCAACCAAAAGCTTGTGAAGTATGAGCAGGACAACAATACCCTGAATGCACGACTCAACGACGTCGAGGCCAAGCTCAAGGCAGAGCTCGACAGAGCAGCTGCTGCTGCAAAGCCGCCTCCGCCACCGCCGGCTCCCACTGCAACATACGACGGCGCACAAAAGGCCTTTGCCGAGAAGAAGTACGATGACGCGATCCAGATGTTCCAAGCATTGCTGGATGGCGGAATTCCCGAGGATCTCGCTGACAACTGCCATTATTGGCTTGGCGAGTCATACTTTGGCAAGAAAGATTTCAGGGAAGCGGTGAAGCATTTTGAGATGGTTTTCCAGTACAAGACGTCTGAGAAGAAGGGTGATGCCTACTTCATGCTCGGCCGTTCATATGAAATGCTTGGCGACAAAGCAAAGGCCAAGGAATCGTACGAAAAGGTTGTGAAGGACTACCCGACGAACAACAATGTGAAAAAAGCAAAAGAGCATTGGGGTCGGTTGTAGTCCGTTGAGTATGCGTCAAAATGAAAAAACCCCCGGAAGGTCCCGGGGGTTTTTTGTTGCCCATCCTCTCCGTTGCTGACATATGCTGTCTGGGAAAAATCGATTGGCGATTTGAAAGTAGAAACAGTCCCTACACAATGCAGCGAGCACAATCCATCCCTTCCAGTGCGTGTTGAATCTCAGCGTGCGCGTCTGTATATTGATTGTGCTACCACTCCAAACTTCGAGATTCAATATTCGACATTCAGTATTGGATATTCACTGCGCGATGATGGTTTATTCCAGTGAATACCGAACACCGAACAAAGAATGACGAATAACGAAGTTTGTTTTCGGACGATTTGATCTCCAGCGCTTTGAAAAAGACACCATAAAGCTCTTACAACTCCCAGTGGCCAGGATCCAAACCAAATATGTTTGCCAATCGTGCGGGTACGTTTCGCCCCGTTGGATTGGAAAGTGTCCCAACTGCAATGAGTGGAACACTTTTGTCGAAGAAGCACCGTCACCGCTGAAGCTCTCCAGAAAACCGGCGGGGGCTGCGTCGAATATCGACCCCATTCCGATGGATCAGCTCGAGACCGAAGATGTTCCACGGGTGAAGACAAACATTGAGGAATTCGACCGTGTTCTCGGCGGCGGACTTGTCCCCGGCTCGCTCATCCTGCTCGGCGGTGATCCTGGCATTGGAAAATCCACGCTGATGATGCAGGTGGCCCTGAAGCTCAAGTCCCAGGTTGTTCTCTATATTAGTGGTGAAGAATCTGTCCGGCAGATCAAGTTACGGGCTGAACGACTCGAGGCCGCCGACAAAAGCGGCATCCTCCTCCTGGCGGAAACAAACCTCGATCTCATTCTCGATGTCATCGAGCGGGGCACTCCGGATCTCATCATCGTTGATTCGATTCAAACGATGTACCGTCCCGGATTAGAGAGCGCACCGGGGAGCGTGAGCCAGGTTCGCGAATCGACAGCTTTGCTCCTTCGACTGGCAAAAACCCGGGGAATTCCGGTCTTCGTCATCGGACACGTGACGAAAGAGGGGGTGATCGCTGGCCCCAGGGTTATCGAGCACATGGTTGACACGGTTCTGCAATTTGAAGGGGAAGCTCACTACGCGTACAGGATTCTCCGTGCCTTGAAGAACCGCTATGGCTCGACGAACGAGATCGGAATTTTTGAGATGCACGACAATGGGCTGCGGGAAGTGAAGAATCCTTCGGAAGCATTCCTCTCCGAACGACGCTACGGAACGTCCGGATCAACGGTTGTCTCCAGCATTGAGGGTTCGAGACCGATCCTCATTGAGGTGCAGGCACTGGTCACTCCAACGAGTTACGGGATGCCTCAACGAAACACGACCGGCTTCGACTATCGCCGGCTTTCCCTCCTTCTGGCGGTTTTGGAAAAACGCGTCGGCCTCCACCTCGGAAGCCAGGATGTCTTTGTCAACATCGCCGGAGGGGTGAAAATCGATGAACCGGCAGTCGATCTCGGCATCGCGACTTCTATCACCTCGAGCCTGCGTGATATTCCTGTTGATTCATCCTCCGTTGCCGTCGGAGAAATCGGCCTCGGTGGAGAGATTCGGACTATCGGATATGTCGAGAAACGGGTGCAGGAAGCATCTAAGCTCGGATTCAAAAGGATTATCATCCCCCACAACAATCTCAAGGGGATCAAGGGACAGGACGGAATTGAGATCGTCGGTGTCCACACTGTCAATGAAGCGATACAACAACTGATCAGCTGAGATCATGATAAGCAACGTGCAGCAGCAGTTCATGAGGGAAGCGATTGAGCTCTCGAGATCAAATGTCAGGGAGTGCAAAGGTGGCCCGTTTGCTGCACTCGTTGTCCGCGGTGATACAATCATTGCCCGTGGCACAAATCTCGTCACGTCGACGAATGACCCGACGGCGCATGCGGAGATTGTTGCCATCCGCGCAGCATGCCAGGTGCTCGGCGCATTTCAACTCACCGGATGCGATATCTATACGACATGCGAACCGTGTCCTATGTGTCTCGGCGCCATCTACTGGGCGCGCCCTCGAGCGGTGTACTATGCAAACACCAAGCATGATGCAGCAGGGATTGGGTTCGATGACCGCTTTATCTACGATGAATTCCCCCTTCCCCACGAACAGCGAAAAATTCCCATGAGGCAGATTCTGCGGGACGAGGCGTATGTTGCTTTTCGTGAGTGGACAGACAAATCCGACAAGATCTCATACTGACAGGTTACGCAATGCAGTGGATTGGATACGTAGGGTTGACGGCCCTTGTGGTGTGCTGGATTCCCCAATCAATCGACACGATCAAACAGGGGGAATGCCCGGTGAATTTGACTTTTCTTTTTCTCACGGCACTTGGAAGCCTCAGTCTGGCATTCTACGCTCTGAGTCTCGGCAACCCGGTCTTCACGATCCTGAACTGCCTTACCACGCTCGGCACAGCCGTCAACATTTATTATAAGATGTTCCCACGAAAGCCCCACCAAGGAACTGCATGAAGAAGATCGTCCTCGCCACGCGGAACAAACACAAGATTGAGGAGATCAAGACTATCCTACACGATCTCCCGCTGGAGATTCTCACACTCAATGATTTTCCGGACGTCCCGGTGCTGAGAGAAGATGGCGAGACATTTCAGGAGAATTCTCTACAGAAAGCTCAAGAAGTGTTTCAGCACACCAAGTATTTTGCACTTGCTGACGATTCAGGTCTCGAAGTGTTCTACCTGAACGGAAGGCCGGGCGTCATCTCTGCGCGCTATGCCGGCAACGGAGCATCGGATGAGATGAACAATGAGAAGCTTCTCGGACAGATGCGAGGCGTCGCACCGCGGCGAAGGAAAGCGCAGTTTCGTGCAGTACTGACACTGGTGGACGACAGAGGCGTTGAAGTAACGGAAGGAATATGTCCGGGAACGCTGGCAGAATTGCCCCGCGGGACGAACGGGTTCGGTTACGATCCCATTTTCATGCCGGATGGATTTTCACGCACCTATGCAGAGCTCACATCAGAAGAGAAAAACCGGATCAGCCACCGCGCCAGGGCGCTGGCTGCAATGAGAGAGGTTCTCCGACAACGTTAATGCAAAATGGAATTTCGCATTACACTATGATTTCAATTTCCCTTCGATCGTTGCGAGGAGCAATTCGAGATCGAACGGCTTCTGGATGAAGGTATCGACCCCCATCCTCATCCCTGCCCGCACCACAAACTCATCGCTAATGCCGCTCATCAACAGGAACGGTACGTTTTTTAGCCTTGCATCGTCGCGCACCCGCTGATAGAATTCTATGCCGCTCATAATCCCTTCACCAAACAGCAAATCGGACACAATAATCGACGGGATGGTCTGTTGCAGCTTTTCAAGAGCTTGTTCCACGCTCTCCGCGGTGATCACTTCATACCCATGCTTTCGCAGTTTCACTGCCAGTGAAAGAAGCAGGGTTTCCTCATCATCCGCGAGAAGGATGGACGGCTTGGCGCCTGGAGTGTTTTTCGCCCAGAGAATCTTCGCCTCGGCGCTCATGTGCTGCTCCATGCTGATATTGAACTTCTGACGCATCATCTGCAGCACATCGCTCTCATTCTGCGTGATCACCCCATCTCTCCATGCAATGCGCAGCGCCTCGACGTAGGCGTCGATCTGAATCTGTTTCTCAATTTCCAAGTGCTCCTCATCAGAGATCTTGAACATACCGCGCACCTTCTTCAGCTCCTGCCCCTCAGTGTCCGTGATCTTTCCATCGAACCACATCTCCTTCAGCAGTTGGCGATACAACGTCAGGCTTGCGCGCTCACCTATTTTCAATGGCTCAACGGGGAGAGCCGGCGCGGCAGCAGGAG
>JBEKOB010000113.1:0-11103 GCA_049522195.1 Bacteroidota bacterium | reverse complement strand
CCTTTAAGTTGTGAAGCGAGCGATCCATCGCGGTGCAGATAGCCAAACCACTCTCCGTACTGAGAATCCGGGAAATGGCCGAACGACCATTGATGTACCCGCCCATACCATTCCTCGTAGAATGAATCCCCTGTCAGGTAGTATGCCAGGAGAAGTGCATACAACGCTTCGGTGTGGGGCCACCAGAGTTTCATATCCCACTCAAGCTGCTCTGCCGGTTTCCCTTCTATGTCGACGAAATAGAGAAGCCCCCCGAATTCCTTGTCCCACCCGAGCTCAAGCGACCATCTGAGCACGTCAAGGGCGCTGTTGAGCAAGGAGGGGTCGTTTCTGTAACGAGATTCATGCATCATGAACCAACTCGTTTCGATGGCGTGGCCTGGATTGATGCACCGGCCTTCCGGCGAATGCAGCCTTTCTCCATTCGGACCCACAACTTCAAACAACGCCTTTTCCTCCGGCTTCACAAAGAAGTTGAGCACGTCATGCAACGATTGGTCGATGACCTCTTTGTGCAGTGGATCTTCAAGAACCCTCCGAAGCTCCTGCGTTGTCGCAAGGAGAATCATGGACATTCCATGGGCCCGGGTAGTTCGAGTTTCGGGAATAATCTTTGGCGTGAGCCGACCAGGATTCCTGTGCATGTCGACGATCAACCGGTACAAATCTCTTGCTTTCTCGAGAGCATTCTCGTCGCAGGCCGCTCTTGAGTATTCTGCACAGGCAATGACGCCAAATGTTTCGGTGAAAAGATATCGACTCCGGCGCAGCGGCTTGCCGTCCCGCGTTACAACGAAGAACATCCTGCCATCGGCATCAAAACCGTGCTTGCGGATGAAGTCATAACCGTTGCGGGCTGCCTCAAGCCACTCCGGTTTCCTCTCGACTTCATTGTAGAGTTTCGCAAACATCCATATGGCCCGGCATTGAATCCACATGGCCTTGTCAGTATTATAGACAGAGCCATCGCGATCCAGGCAATTGAGAAAGCCGCCGTATTCCCGATCAACAGAGTTGTTCAACCAGAAAGGAATGACATCGTCGAATAGTGTGTGCCGATAGAGTTCCAGCAGTTCTTCAATTCTCTTGTTCGTCATCGAAACTCCAGTGAATCACATTGTTGAGACCGTCGGGCTTATTCGAGTCTGAGAGTGCAGATTGAACGGGTCGACGACGCTGTTTGTACGGCGGACTCACCGCGCTTGAAATGCAAGAGCAGCCACGTACCGGCTGCTTTTTTTAGTGTTGCAACGATTGTCCAGGAAGAGACTTTGGCACATTCTATCTTGCTTGTTTCATCGATTGCCCCAGAAATTACCGGGGAGAAGATCGACTAGCGAATCCAGACTATAAGCCCCCACCATTCCAAGGCCTCCATTCAGCCCTGAAAAAAGCGGCTGGTCAAGCCGGATAGAAAATGGATCCTGATCCGGATGAGTGGTGAGGTAATACCGGAACAGATTATTGTCAGCCTGCAGCACTACAAATGTCGCCCATTTGAAAATGAGTTTGCTTCTGTATCGGGAAGTTATTGCACTGACGGTTGCCTTATAATATCCGTTCTTATAAGTCGAACCGATCTTGAATGTCTGCGGCACGCTTGCCAGCCGCGGATAGATCGGAGTATCAAGAGAGAAAACCGATGGGTCAGTGGAGGTAATCGGGACTTCCACCCTTTCTTCAACGTACTTGGTTCCTTTAAGGACGTCATAGTACAGATAGAGTCGGCAAACGTATCCTTGTGCATTGTTCGAAAGCTGAGCAACGAACGTAATTCGAGTATCCTTTGAATAATTCTCCGGGCGATCAAGCACCTGTATCTGCAAGGGGTCGATCGAGATCTTCGATTGGCTGGGGATCACCACGGAGGAGTATGCCACACCATGACGTGTCGATTGAACAACAATCTCACAAGTCTCACCGTAGACCGGACTGAATGGGTCAAGTACATAAGCCCGCGTTGGGGGTTTGTACCTGGTCGTGTCCGGCAGGTAGAGAAGTGTATCGCGCATAAGATAGCTGCCACTCGACGTGTTGATCGAGACGATGGCGTCTCGAAGGAAGTTCTCCGTGGTATAGGTCAAAGGATCAAACCCCTGTGGCATGTAGCTTGTCTGCACACGAACAAGCTGAGCCGTCCGGTCTGTTGAGAGCACGGAGAACACCACCATCTGGTCATCAAGAGATCCTCGGGGATCGAATGACTTGTCACACCCGAGAAAGACCGCAGTCACCGCGACCGCGCCAATTACAACCAGCCGGAGAGTGCTTGAAATGTTACAGGAGCGTTCCATGTTTTATCGGAGAAGAATCATTGACCTGGTGAATTTCCCGTTGTCGCTCTTCAGGCGATAATAGTAGATCCCGCTTGGGAACCTCGAAGCATCCCATCTCACAAGATGTGCTCCACCATCCATCACCTCGTTGACCAAAACAGCAATCTCTCTGCCCAGGACATCGTATATCCGGATTGAGACGAAGCTACGGGCCGAAAGCGAAAAGCTAATACTTGTTGACGGGTTAAAAGGATTTGGATAATTCTGTGCAAGAGAAAATCGTGGCACTGTCCCCGATTGCAGGCTGCGTTGCACATCGGTGGCCGACCCTGCAGAATAAGAAGCAAGAATCGTCCCCCCATCACCAACAGCGATCTGATGCTGTTTATCGATGGCACATACCGCGTTGAGACTGAGGTCCCACGGGGTCCACTCGCTGGTCCAGTTCCTGCCTCCATCTATCGTTCTGATGATCGTCATACTGTCACCCACCGCGACAGCGTTAAGGCTGTCCCCCATCGAAACGCCCCAAAGATTCCGCTTCGGCTGACCCCTCCCAAACCCCCAGCCTTTGCCTCCGAAGGGGGTCCAAAAGGTGTCTCCCAAGTCTCCGACTATAACTCCTCTCAATGGGGAGCCGAAGGACATCGAAAGAAACCGTCGCGGCCAATTAGAAGGCCCACTCCATATGCTCCCAGTGTCGCTAGTCCAGAACATGAGTCCCCACGTGTCCGAACTGGAGATCGCGATCGCGATTGCGTTCGAATCTGAGGTGAAAGAGATGGCACGAACCTTCCCTATCAGACTATCAGCTAAAACGGAATTCCAACTCCCCCCTCCATTGGTTGTCCTCCAGGCAACTGCGAATTGGGCCTTCACCCAACTTTCACGCACCACGTCGTTCACAGTATCCGTCACTTTCACCAGGGAATCCTTCCAACCAGCCATCAGTCCGATACCGGAGGGCCGGAATGCGATGGTGGTAAATGTAATGGGCCTCAATGGATCAGCTGGAATCCCTGGAACTGGAATTGTCGCCCACGACATCCCGGCATTTGTCGTCCGAAGGATTGTATTGTTATCGCCACCTGCCATTGCTGTGTCACGATCAAAGCATCTGATACAACGCAGATGCGACCGTGTGCTGATGATTCGAGGTATCCAGGACGCACCTCCATCCGAGGTGATGAGGAGAGTTCCATAAGCACCCGCAATCGCACCGTGCTGAAAATCGGCCATGTCTATTGCATAGAGCGGGAATCTCGTGCCGGGGGTCGCCAGGGACCATGAAGCCCCTCCATTCGTGGTGCGATAGACCACGCCATACGATCCTGCGATGGTGCCGGTTTTTGAGTCTGCAAATGACACGCCCGTCAACCATGTCTCCGTTCCGCTGGACTGAATGGCCCACGTTGCCCCCCCGTCCGTCGAGCGAATGACAAGACCATTGTCCCCAACGATTGTCCCCGTCAGAGGATCGGAAAATGATACTGCGCTGAGATGGTCGCTTATGCCGCTCGGCTGCGAAACCCAGGAGTCACCACCATCAGTCGTATGAAGAATCGTACCCAATTCACCCACCACGGTTCCCGTGCTGGCATTTGGAAATGAAGCGCCATAGAGCTCATAGTCCGTGCCGCTATACTGACGATTCCACTTTGCTCCTCCGTTCGTGGTCCGAAAGATTGCGCCATACGAGCCCGTCATGGTTCCTGTGTTTACGTCGTGAAACTTCACCGAATACAGTGTCTGATCCGGCGATCCATATTGAAGGACCCAATGATGTCCGCCATCCGTCGTCCGGTAGTTTGCTCCCGCATCACCTACGATCATTCCAACATTCGCGGTCGCAAACGAAACTCCATAAAGATGCGCAGTCGTGCCTATCGGCTGGGGCAGCCAGAACGTACCCCCATTGGTTGTGTGAAGGACCGTTCCAGAATCTCCGACAGCATATCCACTGTTTGCATCGGTGAAACACACGCTGCCAAGCGATACGGACACTCCACTCGATTGAACATCCCACGTGACCCCGCCATCCGAGCTTCGCAAAATCGTCCCCTGGTCTCCAACGGCCACAATCAAGCTTTGAGTGATCGTTTGAACAGATCTTAGATGGTTGCCACAAGGACGCGGGTTTTGCCAATACCAGTTGTTCTGGCCCTGACACGGGACAATCGTCAGCGAGATTCCCAATACAAGTCCGATATATGCGATTTTCTTCATGGAAGCAGATCCTTAGTATCGCACCTTCATTGTGAGCTTTGGTTGATTTGTCGAGGCGTAGGACGAATAGAATGCCGTTGAAGTGATCGTGCCTCCCCGCAGTTCGATTCCATAATTCACCCCGCTGGCTCTGTACGACTTCAGCAGCTGGTTCAATCCATCAACCCCAAGCACTGTAATGTAGCCAGGAGCAGAGTTCTTCGGAATAACTCCGTACGACAGGATGGCACCGAGAGCGGGTTGAGTAAAGTATGTAGCACTCGCTGTCCAGGAAGAGCCTATCGAGTAGGTGTTCAGAGGGAACGATGCGGGAAGTGAATCCGCATAGAGTTGCAGGCTCCCTTCAACGACCACAACGTGATCATCTACCATCAGCCGTGGGAAGACTGCGGTCATGAGAATATATTGCTGAATTCCAAGGTGATAGACACCGAGACTATCATATCCATTTGTGCGAAGAAAGAGCCGCCCATTGTCTGAAGCAACAGGTAGTATTTCTGAAGGCCTGCCTTGATCAACATACGTATTAGCGGATACCACTGCAGAGAGTGATCGTTCGCGCAGGAGGGCTACATCGTAGGCAGTATCCTGAGTAGTCATCACGAATGTGGTTTGAAATTGCAGATAATCGGGATGAGTGATCGTCAGGGTGTCTGTTGCACGTGGGAGCTTCGTGAATTGATAATGGCCGGAAATGTCGGTATGGGTCAAGTTATTCTCTATCACAACCAGCGCCCCATTCACTGGGCCATCAACCGCGTTGGAGACGTATCCCGACAGGTTGGTATACGTCACCATGATGAAAACAAAGTAGGTGATATCCGACGTGACCTCGATCGATTTCGAATACGTCTCGGTCTTCGGGAACTCTGCGGTGATGATCTGGGTGCCGCCCGGAACGCCGCGCAACTGATATGAACCATCAGCGCCTGATACGGTGCTGATGCCGGCGCACTTCACAACCACTCCGCCAATCGGATCCTTGGAACCTACCAAATAGGTCTTGCCCGAGATCGTCCAGGTTTGTTGGCTTGGCTCGGTCGGAGCATGATCTTTGTTGGAGCAGCCGTTGATTACTGCACCACCAATGATCGAGCATACAAGAAACACGGTGCGGAGGGAAATGCTCATTTCAATCTCGGTATTGCCCACAAATCAAGAAGTTTTCTTGATCCGGGGGGCCGACCCAGAACGCTGCTTGTCACACCAGAGAATCAGGTCGAGCCTTTGATACTAAGGAACTAAAACCCTTCGATATAGTCAATGAGTGCAAATACGCACGATGCTGCTTTCCAAGAGCATGCGCGGCATGGACAAGAAAGGGGTCTTCATCGCTGGCTGGTTGACAACCGCGCGTAATTCCTCTACCTTTGTCCTTGCCGTTACACGTTTTCCCACCTCAAGAACAGGAGCAATCATGAAACGATCTATACTCTACCTGGCGATTGCCGCGATGCTGGTTTTCACGACTTCTTCCTCGAGCAGCCAAACGAAGAAGTACGACATCAAATCATGCACCATTACATTTGAAATGACACAGAAGATGGCTGGGCTTGACTTGAAACACAGGGTTGTACTTTCGTTTGACGATTACGGGACGAAGGAATGCCGCGAAACTTATCAAGGGGACAAGCTCCAAGAAATCTATTTCAGCGATGGCAAGAATCTTTACAGCCTCAACCCGGACAAGAAAACCGCAAGCAGGCGTGGTGAGTCGGTTAAGGGGACTGAAGTAAGGATCGATTGGAATGATGTTTCTTCCGACGACAAGAAGTCGGGAAAGGCAAAACAACTTCCGAACATGACGATCGCCGGCAAGACATGCGTAGCGTTCGTAGTTGGTTTAGAAGGATCGACCACAACATATGCCAGTTGGAATCGTATTCTGATGATGATCGACATGAAGTCGAAAGATATGACCATGGTTAAGAAGGCTGTCACCGTTGACGAGAAAACGGCAGTTTCCGCGGACAAGTTCAAGATCCCGGCCGGCTACACGCCAAAATAGGAACGAACATATGCGAGTTTAATTCCAAGCCCCGAACCCATGGGGCTTTTTGTTTTATGACACATGAAGAAAGGTATTCGTTGGGCGTGTTTTTGGCGAAAGTGACACAGAAGAACGAAACTGCGAACCCCGTCGGGGCGAATAGCAATTCGCCCCTCACGAGAATACTCGAAGATCATGTTCATTCTCGCTTGTGATTACTGGCTAACAGCTAGCCGTTTCGCGAACGCGCTTCGTTCCTTGTTGATTCTTTTACGACAATGCAGTAAGGTTACAGTTACACCGTGACTGTAAGCGAGAGATGTCTGATCCCCTCAAGCAGGATAAACTCTCTATGAAAACTACTCCACCCGCAAAAGGGCTGTCGACCCTGCGCACGACAGATTCGGTGATTTTCTTCTCAATGATGTGCCAAGGAGGAAGGTGAATGAGCATCCCTGGTCTTACTATCATTGGCGAATCGATTAATGATTCTGTTCCATCCACGTACGCGTTATTTGAAGAACATAACATTGATGGCATCGTCGATTTGGCCAAACTGCAGGCTGAAAAGGGTGCAGCTTATATTGATGTAAACGTTGGGTCCCGCTCTCCGGACTTTATGGTGGAAGTCGTTAAAAAGATTCAAGAGCGTATTGCGCTCCCACTTTCAATCGATACTCCTGATCCCGCGATTGCGGCCGCAGGGCTGGAAGCATACAATGCTGACCGTGCTGGAAATCAAAAACCGATTCTGAATTCAATCTCTGAAGAACGCCTGAAAATGTTTGACGTGTACACGAAGCAGCCGTTCATTCCCATACTGCTCGTCACACAAGGAATGGATGACTCCGGCGAAATGATCATGAATAAGACAGCCGAACAAATCCATGCCACGGCGAGATCAATGGTGAGCATCGCCCGAAAACGTATAGACCATCTGACCAACGACCGTATCATTCTTGATCCCGGTATAATGCCAATCGGGAGTGACTCAAAAGGGGACTTTAAGCGGCTCATGGGCGCGATGGCGTTGATTCATCAGGACAAAGATCTCGCTGGCGTACATATGTCAGTTGGGTTGAGCAATTTTACAGCAATGTTGCCTTCAAAGAAGGCAGACGGTTCGCCGGTAAAAAGCCCATTGGAAAGTGCCTTTCTGACTATGGCAATGCCGATGGGATTGAATACCATCATTGGTTCTGTACATCGAAAATACTCGCTTCTGAAGGATGATGATCCCGCTATGCAATGTTTGAGAGATGTGTTGAAGCTGGAGGGCGTTGAAGCTATAATGAGAGTGATGAAGTTTTTTTCTTGAAACGTTTGAGAATCCAAGACGTTTTAAGTGTATGCGATGAAATTGTAGGGATTGAGAAGGGCTTTTCACTGATGGGCCAATACAAAGGGGCTAAAGCCCGATGTTTTTTGTTTTCAATGTTTTCCCGATCTACCAGCCCGACAGACGCTGTCGGTCTGGCGGGATGGTCGGGGTAATTGCCGCGCTCTTTAGAGCGTGGATTAACAAGCACCGTCACTAAAGGGGTTTCAACCCCCATCCAAAAACGGTAAACTCAAGAAATTTAGATACAAGGAAAAGCCCTTGTCAAAAGATTTGGCTACTCTAAACCAACCTCCCATTACGGCAAGCGAACGAAGGTTCTCACGTCTTCTGCTCTTCTTTGAAGACGTAGTAAAAGTGCCATTATTCGGTTGTCAACACTGTGGTGAATGTGTGTTGTCGTCGACGGCGTTTATCTGCTCCCAAAAGTGTCCAAAACGGATGCGCAATGGTCCGTGTGGAGGAACCGGCGACGATGGCTCGTGTGAGGTGTATCCCGAACGAAAGTGCGTCTGGTACAAGATATATTTCCGGTCACAAATGTTGAATCGACTGAGCTTGCTCTACAAGATAAACAGGATTCATAATTGGAATCTCGAAGGCACATCATCGTGGCTCAATGTATTCCGAAAGCGAATAGATCCGCCAATCTGGTTTGTTCGTGATGACAAGCAAAAAGTGAAGGATCTGATCTCTGATGACGCTGAAAGAGAAGATTGAATCGAAGCAGTTTATTGTTTGCGGAGAAATCGGACCACCCCAAAGTTGCGATGGTGATGTTATCCGCAAGAAATCGAAACATTTCAAGGGCTATGTGGATGCGGTGAACATCACCGATAACCAGAAAGCTGTCGCGCGGCTGTCGAGTATTGCTTCTGCGAAGATCTTACTAGAAGAAGGCATTGAACCAATCATACAGATGACATGCCGGGACCGCAACAGGTTGGCGATTCAAAGTGATCTCCTGGGTGCCGCGGCGTTGGGCGTCCGGAATGTGCTCTGCCTGACCGGCGACCATCAGAAATTTGGCGATCATCCCGAAGCCAAAGGGGTGTTTGATCTTGATTCCATCCAGCTCATTGCCACTGTCTCAAACATGAACAGGGGATTTTTACTTTCTGGTTATGAAATGAAGAAAGCCCCTGCGTTTCTCATCGGCGCAGCAGCGAATCCATTCGCGGAGCCGTTTGAGATGCGATTGATTCGTCTCTATAAAAAAGTCGAAGCCGGGGCACATTTCATTCAAACACAGCCTGTGTTTGACCTGGAGATTTTCACCCGATGGATGAAAAGAGTTGTTGAAATGGGTCTTCATGAAAAGACGGCGATTCTCGCTGGCGTTTTGCCGGTAAAATCGGCAAAAACGCTGCTTTGGATGAAAGAAGAAGTACCCGGCGTGAAGATCAACGATATGTGGATTCAGAGAATGAAAGATGCCCGCGAGCCAGAACACGAGGGCGTTACGATGGCCGTTGAAATCATCCAGGCGCTAAGAAATATAAAAGGGGTCCGGGGCATCCATTTGATGCCTACGATGTGGGAAAGCATCACTCCGACTATCATCAAAGAAGCAAGACTAGATGTGATAAACTAGGGAGAAGGATCATGCAGGATATTGTTGAACAAATCGCCACGTGCGTTGCTCGAGGCAAGATTTCCAAATCATTTTGGTATCCACCCGAGATGAAAGATCAAGACGGGGCTGATGAAATTGCTGCAAATGCGCTAAAGAACGGCGTTCAACCGGGCGTTCTGTTAGACGGGTGTATGTTGGGAATGCAACGGGTCGGGAAAGAATTTGGTGAGGGTACAGCGTTCGTAACCAATCTGATTGTCTCTGCCGAAGCAATGAATGCTGTCATGAAACATATAAAACCATTTCTGGAATCCGGTGAGGTGAAACGCAAAGGCACATTTGTCATTGGAACCGTTACCGGCGACATGCATGACATCGGCAAAAATCTTGTATCGATGATTATCAAGGGCGGCGGATTTGAAGTGATCGATCTTGGCGTGGATGTACCAACCAACAAATTTCTGGATGCAATTGCTCAGCATCCGGGTTGCTTCGTCGGGCTTTCCGCTTTACTAACGACAACAAAGCCCAATATGGAAAATAGCGTTAAAGCCATTAAGACGACGTATCCCGACACGAAAGTACTGATTGGTGGCGCTCCTATCACGCAAGATTTTTGCACTCGTATTGGCGCCGATTTCTACTCGCCAAACCCGCAGAATGCGGTGGAGTATTTAAATAAGAGTGTCTTATAATATCCGTACAATAAGGTGATCAACAAAGCGGCTTTCGGCAATCAGCTCTCCGTTGAAAGCCGATTACTGATTGCTGATCGCTCTACCGTGTGCCTCCTTAGCCAGGGAGGCATTCGTGTTTATAGCCGACCAACTTCACCATTCATAATTCGATGTTCGATATTGGATATTTGCGGGAACAAACCCTCTGGGAATACTTGCTCCTCTTCAAATTCACTTTTCCCTCCGGCTCGGTGAAATTCGAACATCGATCAATCGAATTTCGAATAATGAAGTGTCTTTTGTTACTTCACTAAGCCAAGTTTCTTCTCCGCCTCAACCCCCGCTTCTTCCACACTGATGTGCTTTCTGTCGAGCCGGCCAAACCTCTGCGTAGGCACAATGCCAACGGGATTGTGTTTATATGTGTCGACACCCCGGCAGAGATAGGTTGTGAAGTAAGGATTAACGGAGAGATCACACTTGACAATGGTGCTTGAGTAGCGGATCGTTAATCCGGCGCGGCGGCGGTCGGACTTGTTCGCGGGAGAGCCGTGGACGAGCTTATCGTCGTGAATGGAAAACGCTCCGGCCTTCACGTTAAGAGACGCTGCAAGATCCTCACGGAATTGTCCTCCCTCGCACTCGAGTGTCAAGACAGAATCCGTGTCTGACGAGCGCGAGTGCTTGAGAAGTCCAACCGTATGCGATCCCGGTATCACCTGCATCGCTGCATTCTGTTCGTCGACATCTTCCAGTGCCAGCCACACGGTCGCGGAAATCTTCGGCTCGACCGGCCAGTAATACGTGTCCTGGTGCCAGCCCACCGTCGAGTTGCTGCGCGGGGGCTTGATGAAGAAGTTTGATCCCCAGAGATAAAAGTCGGCACCGAGAATATCCTCGACGTAATCCAGGATCATGGGGTTCGTGCAGATGTCATAGAGGAACCGGCTGCTCTCATGCCATTCGCGGATGTCCTTGGCGTCTTCGCCCGGACGCAGGAGTTTCATGAGCTCTTCGAG
>JBEKOB010000112.1:0-11180 GCA_049522195.1 Bacteroidota bacterium | reverse complement strand
TGACCGGAGATTGTTGTATCGTATTTGGAAGCGAAGGAGAGGGGATAAACTCTGCGGTGCTTGCTGCCTGTGACGACCTCGTGGCGATACCGATGCACAAAGGGGTCGACTCGCTGAATGTGGCCAGCGCGAGCGCCGTGTTTCTGTACGAAGTGCAGAGACAGAGAACTGAGCTACGACTTGGGGGCAAGGGGCGGTAGGACGCGCGCAATCACTTCGGATTGAAAACCGCATATCTTGTGAGAACTGTCGCACAGCGGCTGGTTCTTGCTTTGTCCGCAGCGGCAAAGCTTGATCAGTGTACGTCCATTCAAATCAAACTTCCCGCCGTTTTGATCAAACAGCTCAAAATCCCCTTCGATGTGAATGCTTCCATTGCTCTTAACGGTGACCTTTGTGGGCATAGCGTATTCCTTGTTGTGTAGGGAAGCGGTTGGTCGTTTTCAGTTGCCTGCAAGTGTAAACGGGATAGAAAGGGAGGTCTTTTCCCACTCCAGTCTCAGTACGCCTGATCGGCTGCCTCTCTTGTCAAGTGAGATAGTGAACTGCTCGAGGTAGCCAGGGAGTTCGCGTTTCTGGAGCTTGACTCGGGCAAGGTCAAGACGGGGATGATACACAAGCCCGTTCTGTCCTGTTTCCTTGTTGATGATGAGGAGCCAGCTCTTTTTCGACGGGAGTGTAAACAGCGAGTACGTTCCTTTCGGAACAGTCACACCGTCAAGTATTATATCTGACTCTGTCTTGAAGGTTGTTACTTCGTTAGCCCCCGTTCGCCAAACCTGATTGTAGGGGACGAGGCTGCCGATGATTTTTCTGCCGCGGGCTGACGGTCGGCCATAATTGATCGAAAGAACTTTGCCGCTGAGGGCCAGCTGTACAGAATCCCTTGGACTGGCGATGATCGGTATGGGACTGACTCTGAACGGGACAGAAAGCGACGTACGTTCCCACTCGATCTTCAGAATCCCCGAACCGTTATTTCCTCGTTCAATCACGAATGTTAGTTTCTCGAACGTGTTTGCCAGTGTTCGCTTGTCGAGCACAATGCGCGCCAGATCCTGTTGAGGACTATACACCGTTCCCCACTGTCCAAACTGCTTGTTGATGATGAGCTTCCATTGTGATTCCGTCGGATATGTATAGAGGGAGTACGAACCCTTCGGTATTTCCATCCCTCCAAGTTCAAGATCGGCTTCGGTGTTGAGTTGCGTCGCCTGTCCCGCTCCGGTTCTCCATACCTTGTTGTACTGCACATAGTCTCCCATAATCTTGCGGCCATGGAGGGAAGGTCGGCCGTAGCTTATGGAGATTCTTTTCCCCGCGATGGTGGTAACCGTCGAATCGCGCGGTACTTGGATGGGCTGCTGCGCAAGCGCGTCACAGCAAAGCGCGGCGCACAATAGAAGAATTGTCCGGAAAAAGGATGCGTGTCTGATCATAGTGTCGAAACGGAAATCCTTATGGTAGAATGACAACGAATCTTACAGAATTTTAATACCGGGTGCAAGATTGCTCCCTGCACCGCATGGTCACTCACGACGGTTCAAGTGGCCGCGCGACCATGATGCCTAATCGCTTGGGACTGGCTGCGAGGTACTCTGCAAGCGTCTTCTCGGTGATCTGAACTTTTGAGCCCGTGATCGGTGCGTGCAGAAAATGGAGCTGTCGATCCTGCCAGATCGCGATACCGGTGTGTGAAACGTCCATGCCGGGGATATCTGTGGTTATTGCAATGATGTCGCCATCGTGAATCTTCGGAGCAACCTTTGGGACAACCTTTGTTGGAATGTGGTACAACGTCCGTCGGTTGATTGCCGCTTCCTGCTTCTGAATCACTGCCGCAAATTCCGGTTGTTCCTTGAGCTGGCGGTACGACTCTGTGTGGGTGGACATGAAATTGATCGCCTTCTCATAACGAACGCCCCCGATATCCTTCGTGACGACTTTGAGAACGTGTTTCTTCTCGTTGTCAAAGAAATAATCACTGGAGTAATGGAGCCGGCTTGGATATCCATCGATGACGCCCCCACGATAGCGGATAAACTGGAGCTCATCTTTATAATCATCAAATGTTGTTTTGTTTTTCTTGATGCACCGGGCGAAGACGAGAGCATTTTCATAAAATGACACACAGTCCAGGCCACGCAGGTTGATCACCAGACGTTCTTCGCCTGGTTGCTCGAGTGTGTTCGCGACATATTCTGTGCCCAGAAATGTCTTGCCTATCTCCACGATGACCTGGCCGATGGGTTTTCTCTGAAGATGAAGCGATGCTGCGATCTTGAATTTCCTTGAGCAAAGCGCTGCATCGTCGTCATCGAGAACGAATGATTTGAGAAACGGGATACCTGCAAACGCAGGAACGCCGGCCGCGAGAGGAATGGTCTTCAGAAAATCCCGCCGAACCATATGCATTGTCCTTTCAAACCGCTTGGCGCACTTGTCCCCAAGGGATCCCTTCGGGAGCGACCTTGCTTGCCCCGAACG
The DNA here is from genome assembly GCA_049522195.1 of Bacteroidota bacterium. GTDB lineage: Bacteria > Bacteroidota > Ignavibacteria > UBA10030 > UBA10030 > UBA9647. The sequence goes on along the minus strand of JBEKOB010000112.1, from coordinate 8,693 downwards.
CTTTTTGTTCGGGGGCGATTCATTCTTCAATACTTAGATTTGAAAACGAAGTCCGGCGCTCACCTGAAAGCCGGAGAAGTCAAATTCAATTGTAGATGTCTGAACGCTCTTTTGACCCATCTGTGTTACGTCCCCGTCCATAGTACCAAATTGTGCGAAGCGATACCCCGCCTCGGTCTTCAGAGAAAGCCCTCCGATTAACGGCATGTCAGCTCCGATGAGAACGCCAACGGAAACTTTAGATTTCGTATAGGATCCGTCCGTGTCAATGAACGTCACCGGTACCAGCACAGAGCCGCTTTTCACCATTAGAGAACCGACGGCTTTGGCTGTCGCACGGGCAAAAGAGACGCCAAGATTTGTTTGTACGTACCACTCAAGGAAAAACGGCCGGGCTGATGGAAAGTACGAAATCCCCAGCGCGACATCGGTGGATCCCACCCCGCGCTCAAGCTGAAGCGATGCATCCGGGCCGTTATACGATGATGAGACCGTCTTCGTCCAATACGAGCCGGTCAACGAAACACCAAAATCACGGTCGTATCGATAGCTCACACCGACAGAATAGAAAGGAGAACGTTTCACGGAACCAAGTTGCCCCAGAAGAAGTCCCTGCTTGGCCCACCCCTCAACGTCGGATTGGTTCTTTTCGTCGACGGCGTCGAGGTTCAGCTGGTTGTAGCCGAGTGCGGCTTCGACCGACCATTTCCGGTACTGACCGTGGAGCGTGTGAGGAAAGGAAAGGACTCCAAGGAAGAGTGTGGTCCAAATGAGACCGCCCCGCGTCACCCGGGAATGTGGATCAGAATGGTGTCTCATCTGTTGGCTCTGGGGGCAGGAACGCAGCCTCACGGAACCGCGTTAGGTTTTCGAATCGGGCATACATCTTGACAAATGCCAGGCGCGCGCTCCCTGTCGGACCGTTACGTTGTTTGCCGACGATGATCTCTGCCATGCCCTCGGTCGGATCGTTGTTTTCATCGGTCGTGATGCCGAACATTTCTGGGCGATGGACGAAGAGTACGACGTCAGCATCCTGCTCGATGGCGCCGGATTCGCGCAGATCGGCAAGAACGGGCCGCTTGTCGCCGCGCAATTCAACAGCACGGTTGAGCTGTGAAAGGGCCAACACGGGGATGTTCAATTCCTTCGCGAGAGCTTTCAGCGACCGGGAGATCGTTGAAATTTCCTGCTCGCGGCTCTGGGCGTTTTTCGGACCCTGCATCAGCTGGAGATAGTCAACGATAATGAGACCGATATTGTGTTCGGCCTTGAGCCGCCGGGCCTTCGCCCGGATTTCCAGAACGGTGAGGGCGGGAGTGTCGTCGATGAAAATCTTTGCTTTGTGGAGCTTGCCGACGCTTGTGCTGAGCTTGCGCCATTCGTCCTCGGGCAGGCGCCCCGTGCGGACCATGTGCGCATCGACGCGGGCTTCAGCGCAGATCAGACGCAACACCAGCTGCTGGGCGGACATTTCAAGGCTGAAGAAGCCGACGGGGACATCATGGAGAATCGCCGCATTGCGCGCGATCGAGAGAACGAGTGCCGTTTTCCCCTGGCTGGGGCGCCCAGCGACAATAATGAGATCCGACCGCTGAAATCCCCCCGTGATATTATCAAGCTCTGTGAAAGCAGATGGAACTCCGGTGACACCGCTGTGCTTGCCGTGAATACTCTCAAGCATTTCCATCGTTTGATGAACAGCCGTGCTCATCGAAACGAAACTTTTCTTCATCCGCTGCTCGGAGATCTGGAAAATTTTTTGTTCTGCCTCATCCAGAAGATCAAGAGCGTCTTCGGTTTCGCTGAACGCCCGACCAACGACCTCGGAGGAGGAAGAAATCAACTGGCGCATCAGAGCTTTTTCGAGAACGATGTGACCATGGTACTCGACGTTGGCCGCGGTCGTCACCTTCGTCGTCAGCTCGGTGAGATAATACTCGCCGCCAACCTTGTCCAGTTCGGCGCGCCTGCGCAGTTCTTCAACAAGCGTAATAAGGTCGACCGGCTCGCTCTTCTCGAAGAGGGCAATCATAGCGGCAAAGATGCGCTGGTGGGCCGGCTTGTAGAACGACGTCTCGTCAAGAATCTCAATTGCCTTGGCAATAGCCCCTTTGTCGAGCATCATGGCGCCAAGGACGGCCATCTCCACATCCACTGCCTGCGGTGGAACGCGGCCTTCGCCCGAGCTGTCGTGTTGTTCGATATTCAACGTTCGTCGTGGGTCTGCCATACCATAACTCCTTTGGCTCAATGTACGCGAAAATCAGTGATCTCCAAAGCTCTTCTCTCCAGCCTCAATACGCACCGGTAGTGAATTTGATGCCGGTGGGAGCGGGCATGTCGCATACGGCGTGAAGGCGCATGGTGGATTGATAGCCTTGTTGAAATCAATGATCACTTTCCCATCTTTTGCCGGATCGGAATAGAGAAATCGTCCAGCTCCATACGATTCTTTTCCATTGGTCTCATCCGCGAAGATGAAGAAGAGCGTTTCGCTTCCGGAACCGACCGGCTCCAACTTGTACTCTCGGCCGCCAATGAAAAACACAGCAACACCGGGCACGGTATAGTCTTCGAGGTACCCCGGAATGACAGATGCGACTTTGATCGCCTTGGGTGAAGAGTACGGTTCCCATCGTGCTTCTATCCTCCAGCGCTTCGAAACCGGGAAACGCTCAATGCCTTTGAATTGCTTCAGCGTCTCGGCGTTGCTATCCCACATGCGTACTGCGAACCAGTCGCCGCGCTTGATGATGGTAAACACTCTTGAGCCGATCTCGACTCTGTCAGCTCGTTCCTTTCCCCCTTCGGCTTTTAAAACGCTGGACGTGAAGGCCTCGCTGCCGATGTTGGCCTGAACACCGGGAAGGACCTGGAAGGTGACAATTCCCTTGCTGAGCGTCAGCGTGCCCAGCGACTCGAGCCTGTTCTGTCCCTCATTCAGCCAATTGAGGGCAACAAGTGATAACCACCCCTGCGGACGCTTCAACGCCTCAATCCGCTTGGCGTGCCATGTGCTGATTTCGTCCTCATAAGAGAGCTTGACGCTGTCTTTCATGACATTTGAAGGCTGAGCAAAGATGGTGTTCGACAGAATCGTAAAGAGTACAAACACCTGTAGGATGATTCTCGTGGTTTTCATCGCCATTCTTTCAACGGTGCGTGAAGTGGGAGCAAAATAAACTGTAAACGGCGACAGCGAGCAGTCAACAGCGAACCGAATAACCTATAACTTTGAACCTGGAACTTGAAACTCAAAACTGAAAACTCAAAACTTTCATCATTAAACATCTACTGATTCAAGAGACGGAGGAATCTGTACATGAAATCCACGCCGTCGTAGAACTCTTTCACGCCGAAACGCTCATCGCGTCCGTGAGCTCTGACATCGTCAATGTCCGCAAACATTCCCGACACACCATATACCGGAATGCCGGCTTGGCGCAGGGATTTCCCATCGGAGGCGCCCGTGGACATCACAGGAGTCACAATGACACCCGGCCACATCGATGCGGTCAACTGCTCGACCACGTCCATAACATCTTTCCGCAGCGGCGACAGCGGTCCGGGACGCGCCGGAGCAATTTGAGTAACAACAATCTGGCTGTCGGCAAGGACGCGATGAAGCGTCGCCAGGACGTTCTCGGCGGTTTCATCGGGCAGCATCCGGCAGTTTACCACTGCCCGCGCGCTCTGCGGCAACGCGTTCTCTGCATGGCCACCGCTCAGCATTGTCGGCACCCACGTTGTGCGCATCAATGCGTTGTAGTATGGCTTCGATGCAGCGAGACGGTTCGCGGCAGCTTCATCAAGAGGCGTTTTCAGAATCGCCAGCATATCGGACTTTGTCTGACCTTCTTCCCGCCGAGCCGTCCGCTCGAAAAACGTGCGCGTCGTTTCATTTAATCCGACAGGGAAATCGAATTGCGACAGACGGGTGAGTCCGCCAGCGAGCCGGTAGATGGCGTTCTCCTTGACGGGAATCGAACTATGTCCCCCTTTATTCTTCACCTCCAGCTGGAAACTCACGTACACCTTCTCGCTCGTCTGGACCTCCATCAAAATCGGTTTTCCCTTCTCGATATCTCCTCCGCCGCCTTCCAGATTGATGGCAAACTCAGCATCGATGAGATCCCGGCGGTTTGCCAGGAGCCACTGTACACCATTGGCGTCACCGTTTTCTTCATGTTCTGTCAGCGCCAGGACGATGTCGCACTTTGGCACAAAATTCTCTTTCTTCAAGCGGATGAAGGTTGCAACGATATCCGCAACCTCATTTTTCATGTCCGATGTTCCGCGGCCGTAGAAAAATCCATCCTTCTCAAGAAATGTAAATGGATCGAACGACCAGTCCTGGGGTAACGCTTCAACAACGTCAAGGTGAGCGATGAGGAGAATCGGCCGAAGGTTTCCCTTGCCGCGGTATCGAACAACGAGGTTTTTGTTCTGCGGTCGGGGTCCAACGAGCTGCATGTCACCCTCCTGGAACCCGGCGGCTCTCAGCCGCGCCGCCATTGCCTCCGCCGCTTTCGTGCTTCCGATGTTCATCGTCGTGTTGATTTCAATCACTTGACGGAAAATGTCGCGGGCGAGTTGCTGATGTGCGGAAAGTCCCTGGCTCGATGCCTGTGCAAAAACCGGCTGAATGGAAAACAGAATCGCGAGAACAATTGGGGCTACGAATGTGCTGTGCCTTCTGTGCTTCATTGTAGGCAGGTCTCCTTTGATTTGATGCTCATGGATTAACATGGAATCGCCGTCGTACGAGACGCCTGGATACGGTGATCAGCAGGATCAACGCAGATAACAAATTCACCCAGGCAAACCAATCCCCCGCTACAGCATAGAGCGTATGACCTCTTCCCGGACTCACAGTACTCAGGAGTGAGATTGAAGAATGAGTGGAACTTGACGCTTCTCCAATCACCCGCCCTCTCTCATCAGTCACAGTCAAAAATCCATTGTTGGCTGAGCGGACGAGAGCAAAGCCGTTTTCGACAGATCGCATAACAGCCATACGGGAGTGTAACCAGGCATCGGTTGAAAAATCCCATGCAGGAATGAAAAGTATACCGACACCCGCTTCACCATAATGCCGAATCCAGCGCTGAAAATCCATGTCTTTGCAGATAGCAATACCAGCAGACGCACCGAAGAGAGTAAACTGAAGTGTCTTTTGACCAGTGCGATATCCCGACTCTATTCCCGGTACCGGATAGACCTTGTCATATTCCCCGAGGATGGCGCCATCCGGGGAAACTACGACCGCAAGATTTCTGTGTGGCTCGGCACCGATACGATTCAAGCCGGCGATAATCGACACGTTCTTCTGTCGCGCAAGCCCGGCAAGATACTCGAACACTTCGCGTTCATAGAGTTCTGTTACTCCGACCAATTTCTCGGGGAGAACGACAATCTGCGCGCCCCGATCGGCAAGGTTGGCAACATTGCGACCGTACGCCGCGAGCACTCCTAGAGCTTTCTCGCGTTCTGTTGTGTTGAACGATTCCACCGTAGAGTCGATTGCGACAAGTCCAACGTGCACGGGTTTTCCGGACATAGATCCGCTGAGCCGAAGGCAACCGTATATCAGAGTCCCAAGCCCGACACCTGCTACAATAAGCAGAATGGAAATAGAACTCTTCATCTCGCGGGATTGCAATGCAGCTGCAATCCCGGCTGGAACAAGCGTCACGATGAACGTGATCCCGGAAAGCCCGGTGAGTGAAGCAATCTGAATGAGCGCCAGAAAATCGGACTGGGTATATGCGATGCTGCCCGCGGTGCCATGAGGAGAAACACTGGATAGAAGAAATTCGTACGCCGTCCAGCCCATGGGAAAAGCAAGAAAAGAGAGCGGGTGCCTGAGACGCACGATGGCATCTCTGTAGGCGACAACAATCACGGCAAAGGCAACGGCTGGAAGCAGGAGCGAACCGATCACGACCTCCATCGGCGCTAATCTTGACAAGTACTCGACAAGATTGAGTCCGCCTAGAATATATGCGCAGAAGGCCATTGTCGCAGTCGATCGCCGTGTAGAGCGCATCGACATGGAGAGAACCGGAATCGGCGCAAGCCAGATGAGGGGTCTGAATCCGGTAAGACCTGTGGAAAAGAAATAGAATGCACCGGACAAAACTATCGCGCCGATCGATAACATCCAATTTCTGGCAGACAATTGCTGTTTCATCTCTGTTTTTCGATTGAATCAAAAGACTCCGGGGATCAAACGTTTTGTCGAAGAACAATACCGCCGGTATGCTTCTCCAAAAAAATCATCAAGGGCCTTTTCTTCGACCTTGATCCGATAAATAAACGCACCTGTAATAGGTAGAAAGGTCACAAGCGCAGCCAACCAGTTTGAAAATGAAATGGCGAGACCCAAGAACGAGAGCAGGCTTCCAAGATAGGCGGGGTGGCGCACGTACCTGTACAAACCCGTCATCACCACCTTGTGGTCCTCTCTAATAGCGACATCGACGGTAAAATACTTCCGCAGAGTTAGTATTGCCAGCCATCGCACAGCTAATCCAGCGACGATGAGAACAATGCCAAGAATCAGCATGATTCTGGTTTCTACCCGGACGGAGCCAATACCGCTTCTCCCAAGAAAGACTCCAATGAAAACGGAAATTGTGATGATAGTCCAAAGAACTCTCAACGAAGACTTGTCATGCCCGCTCCTTGTCTGGCCAGAGTGTCTGATTCGTGAAAGGATGATCTCAGAACCAAGCCAGAAAAAGGAGATTATAGGAATGAAGAGCGAAAGATCCACGGCCGACTCCAATTGTTTCCACGGACAAAATGCCCGGTAGTGATTTCATCGGACCATGAAGTGACCAGTCCTGTATCGTTCCCTCAAGTGCGCTCTGTTTTGTGCTGCTGTGTAAGGGTCTCTGCTCGACGCAACGCTTCGTCAAGGTTCCCACAAATGTTGTTCTCGCCAAGACGATCGAGAAGTCCGGAGCCCTGCATTGCAAACAACGGCTGCTTGTGAATCCCGGAAATGATAAAGTGTATTTGTTGATGCTGGAGTTGAAAGAGGAGCTCGTCGAGTGCGCGGAGGCCTGTCGCATCGACGGCGAGCAGGTTTCGCGTTTCGAGGATGAGAACCGACGGTTTATTTTCGATAAACCGCATCGATTCCGTAAACTGATCGACCGCTCCGAAGAACAACGTTCCATATACCTCAAAGACTTCGACCCCTTCAGGGATCACACGCTTTGGAAGCATCGACTCCTCTTCTTCCCGCTCTTCCTGCAAATCGCGTGTTATTGCGTTGACCTGGCTCACTTCCGACATCCTCTTCATAAAGAGCAGTGCAGCCAGGACAATGCCAACCTCGATGGCTGCCGTCAGATCAACAATGACCGTCAACGCGAATGTTACCAGAAGGACAGCAACATCGCTCATCGGGCTTCGCAACACCTTCATGAATGAATGCCATTCGCTCATGTTGTATGACACGACGACGAGGATTGCGGCCAGCGTGGGAAATGGAATCAGAGCTGCCCATTGACCAAAGAAAATCATGATGAGAAACAGGGTGGTTGCGTGTACGATGCCTGCGACAGGTGTCCGCCCGCCGTTCTTGACATTTGTTGCTGTGCGTGCGATGGCGCCGGTGGCGGGAATGCCGCCAAATATCGGCGACAGAATATTAGCGGCCCCCTGGGCGATCAACTCCATGTTGGACCGGTGACGGCTGCGAATCATGCCGTCAGCGACAACAGCAGAAAGCAATGATTCAATCGAACCAAGGAGCGCAATGGTGATCGCGGGGGAAACCAGTCCGGTGATCATTTGCCACGTTACCTTTGGGATGTGTGGCGCCGGGAGGCCGTGGGGCACGCTTCCAAACCGTGAGCTGATGGTTTCAACAGGAATTTTGAAGATTTGGACAACGGCCGTTGCAAGAAGAAGAGCCACGAGCGGACCGGGGATCCGGTGCGATATCCTTGGCCAGAACATAATGATGAGGAGTGATCCAAGTCCGACGAGCAGCGAATTGACATCAACGGCGTGAAGACTTTGCGCGTACACATACCATTTCTCGAAGAAATTCGAGGGGAGGTTTTGAATGCGGAGACCGAGAAAATCACTGATCTCGGATGTGAAAATTATGAGTGCGACGCCGCTCGTGAACCCGACCGTCAACGGATAGGGGATGAACTTCAAAAGCGTTCCGAGTCTTGCAAGACCCATGATAATCAGAAAGACTCCAGCCATCAGCGTCGCTACCGCCAGACCGTCATACCCGAACTTCTGTACGATGCCGTAGACGATAACGATGAATGCCCCTGTAGGTCCTGCAATCTGGACGCGGCTTCCGCCAAGCACAGAGACTACCAATCCTGCGATGACAGCTGTGTAGAGTCCCTGTTCGGGCTTGACGCCGGATGCAATCGCAAACGCAATCGCAAGCGGCAGAGCGACAATGCCGACGATAACACCGGCTACAAGATCCGAGAGAAAATCCTTCTTCGAGTATCCTTTACGGAGAACTGAAAACAGTTTTGGTTCAAGGCGTTTATGCAACGGACTCTCCTCTTACTTTTCCATCCTATGGTGAAATGATCTAACAATGATCCAACAACATCAGATCCAGTGTGCTGCGGTCCCCTGCCAGAGTTGATAAAGACCAAGAAGCACCAACCCGATTGCTGAGAGACCTAACAGGGCGCGAT
>JBEKOB010000111.1:0-11315 GCA_049522195.1 Bacteroidota bacterium | reverse complement strand
TGCGGAAATTCGGCATCGGCATGGACTACTCGTTCATGCCACACAAGATATTCAACAATATCCAGCGACTGTCAGTGAAGTTTTCCCTGTAAGACCGCTCCGTTGATCAGAATGCAATTCCCAAGAGAGTCTTGTCACAGAGGAGTTCAATCATGAGGAAAGCAACAATTCTACTACTTTCGATTCTCGTTTGCTGGTCTGCATCACTCATCGCCGGCCCGCACGGGAAAATAACGGGCCGGGTTGTCGATGCTGAGAACCGTCAGCCGCTTCCGGGCGTCGACGTGACGATCGAGGGCACGACGGTCGGTGCAGCGACGGACGTGGACGGGTACTACACCATCCTGAATGTTCCGCCGGGTGCGTATACTCTCAGGTTCGGCATGATCGGCTACGCGAAGACGGTGGTCAACAATGTCCGTGTTGAGATCGACCTTACCACAACGATTGACGCAGAGATCAAGGCCACAGCGCTCGTGACGGGCGAAGTAGTTGTCACAGCGCAGCGTCCGATTGTCACCAAGGACATTTCGGCGAGCCAGTTCAACATAGAGACGAAGACTGTCGAGGTCATGCCTATCCAGACGGTGACGGAGGCCCTCGTCCTGCAGGCCGGCATCCAGCTGGGAACCGACGGCATCGTCATTCGGAACGGAGGCTTGGACAATGCGCTTGGGACACGATCGTCGAATCAGGTCTCGTTTATTGTCGACGGGTTCGTGGTGAACGACGAACGCTCGAATACTCCCTACGCGGGTGTCGGCTTGTCCTCCACAAAGGAAGTGCAGGTGCAAACCGGCGGATTCACCGCCGAATACGGCAACATGCGCTCGGGTGTGGTGAACGTCGTCACGAAAGAAGGGGACAGAGGGCACTACAACGGGACCTTCAATGTGCGGTACCGCCCACCCGCACCAAAACACATGGGCATGTCCTTCTACGATCAGAATTCTTACTTCAACCGCCCCTATACGGACCCTGCGGTCTGTTGGACAGGCACCAAGAATGGCGCGTGGGATGCGTACACACAGAAACAATACCCCTACTTCCAGGGATGGAATGCCGTCGCACTTGCAACCCTTCAGGACAAAGATCCCACCAATGACCTGACACCGGCTGGTGCACAGGCGCTCTGGGAATGGCAGCGGCGCAGACACGGAGACATCACGAAGCCTGACTACAACATCGACCTTGGGTTTGGCGGACCAGTTCCTGTTGTCGGGGAAATGCTCGGCAATCTCCGTTTCTATGCGTCGTATGTGAACGATCAGAATATGTTCATCTACCCACTTTCCCGCGACGCGTACACAGACAATCACACGCAAATCAAGCTGACATCGGAAATCACGTCAACGATGAAGCTGATTATCATTGGCTTGTATGGAGAGGAGAACTCGGCTTCGCCCTATGAATGGACGACTGCACCAACAGGCTATCTTATGAAAAGCCAGGCCGAAGTCGCGGACCTGCTGAGCAGTACCGACGGAATGAACGCGCTGTATATGCCCGATCGATACAGCCCCAGCTCGGTGTACCGTTACACACTTGGTGCGACGCTGACGCATATGCTCAGCTCACTGACATTCTATGAAGTCTCCCTTCAGAGGAACCAAAGCCGCTACAGCACGTTCCAGGAGCCAACAAGGGACACATCAAAAGTTTTCCAGCCCTTGCCCGGCTACTACGTCGATGAATCTCCCAATGGCTACTGGGGCTATAGCACCGGGTCCATTGACGGCGTGATGAGCATGGGAGGGTGGATGAACCTCGGTCGCGACCAGACCGTCAACTCCACGACGTCGGTCCGCGCCGCACTCACGAGCCAGCTTGATCGCGACAACCAGGTCAAGGTTGGTTTCCAGTTTACATACGATGATCTCAATATCAATTCCGGGACCTACAGCCCGTCGATGTCAACGTGGACACGGAGCCAGATCTACCATGTATTCCCGTACAGGTTGGGAGTGTATGCACAGGACAAGCTTGAATTCAACGGCTTCATCGCGAACGTGGGTGTGAGGTTCGACTACTCCAATCCCAACTCAGACTTCTATGATCTCACTCCGTATGACATTCTGTTGAGCGCAGGTCAGGGCAATACACTTCTACCGCAAGCCCCGCAGCAGAAGGCAAAGTCAGAGACGTATGTGAGTCCACGACTCGGCATCTCGCACCCGATCACTGAAGACTCAAAGCTCTATTTCAACTACGGCCACTTCGTCTCCGAACCGGCATCGACAGACAGGTTCCGTCTCCAGCGGGAATCCAACGGGCTTGTGACGTACCTCGGCAATCCGAACATGCAGTTCGAGAAGACAGTTTCGTACGAGTTGGGGTTCGAGCAAAACGCATTCAACATGTTCCTGGTAAATCTCGCTGCGTACTACAAGGACATCGCGCATCAACCGGGCTGGGTCTACTATCAGAACATCAACTCGTCGGTGCAGTACTATTCGGCAGCAAGCAACAATTACGCTGACATCAGAGGATTCGAGGCAACCCTGACGAAGGTCGGCGGATCGTGGATCACTGGCTTCATCAACTACACGTATGACGTCGGCTCTTCCGGTTACTTCGACCTGACGACGTACTATCAGGACGTCAACAAACAACGTGCTTATCTTCAGCAGAATCCGTATCAGTCAAAGCCACATCCGCAGCCATACGCGCGCGCAAACGTCACCCTGAGCACGCCGGAAGGAATCGGACCAACGTTCATGGGAGCGAGACTGCTGGAAGGTTGGAACCTCAATATTCTGGCCACGTGGCAAGCGGGAAGCTATGGCACGTACAATCCCAACTCCATCCCCGGTATCGTCGACAATGTACAGTGGAAAGATAATGCGAACATCGATATCCGGTTTATGAAGAGCTTCCATTTTGCCAGCTACGACGTCCAGATCTATATGGATGTGAAGAACGTGTTCAATTTCAAAACGTTGAACTACGCAGGCTTTGTCGACAACTACGATTGGAATGATTACCTTGCATCCCTCTGCTTCTCCTGGGAAGACGGTGATAAGAAAGGAAATGACAGACTCGGAGACTATCGTCCGAACGGTGTTGCGTATGATCCGCTGGAACCAAATCCGAACAATGATCCCGCGATCACTGCCCGGAACAACGTGCGGAAAGCAAACAGATCTTATATCGATATGCCGAATGATGTCTCCGCTACATTCCTGAACCCGCGAGATTTCTCGTTCGGCATCAGACTCAACTTCTGAGCTCGCTTACTCTGAATTGTTAATAGGGAGAACCACGATGTTTCGTACTCGTACAGCAACATACATCCTTGCACTTACAGCCGGTATGCTACTGGCTCTTTCGTTTGCGTCAGCCCAGGTGCCGGAAACGCAACAGCGGTACGTGCGCATCGGCACACTCCAGAGCAGATTCACTGCCTATGGTTCGGAACGCGCATGGAACAACGTGTACTACGAAGGAATGGTCTGGCCGGCTGACTACCAGTACACTGACAATTCCGTCATCGAGCGGCAATGGATCGGTGCACTGGATTTCACAGATTCGAAGAGCCAGCACTGGGACAACTATTGTGTCTCCTTCACAGCGGCATACGCCAGAATCTCACTCTTCCCAATCGCTGACATGCAATCGGCAAAAATCGACCTCCCCACCGTCTACGTGGATGGAACGGACATCAATCAGCCCTACAGGGGTGATATCGACGTGATCGACCCCAACCAGATTCCTGACCGCATTGTCACAAACATCGTGAATACTTCGATGGGTGTGACCATGACACGCCGGGTCCTGGCCTTCAGCCAGCAGTACCACGACAACTACTTCATCATAGAATTCACGTTCAAGAACACAGGGTACGTCGACGGCACCACGAATAAGACGCTCAACGCAACGGTCAAAGGATTTCGGTTCGGATTCGGCATTCGCTATTCCGTCAGCCGCGAGGGGTCCTTCAGTATCGCCGACGGACAGGACTGGGGCAAGCACAGCTGGGTGACGAGACGTGGCGAAGATTATGCTTCGCATGCCGGCGAAAAGCTGACCGAGGCAAGTCCGATCCCCCAATGGCTCCGCGCAGGGTACGAGTGGGCGGGCCAGTCAGCCGTGAACTCGTTCGACAACATCGGCGGACCATATGTGACAGGGAACGGAAGGTTTCGTGCTCCACAGTTCGCCGGCCTTGTCGTCCTTCATGTCGACAAGAGCCCTTCCAACAAGTCCGATGACCCGGCACAGCCCAACACACTCGGCTGGCATGCCGGGGACACCTACCCGAGTCTCGGCGACATGACCATCGGAACAGCATCGTTCCATACGTCCTTGTACAAGATGCTGAGTGGCATTCCATACCTCGGACTTGGCAGTCCATCAGAGCGTATGGATGAAGTCTATATGGCGACGAAACCTGATCCCTGGATTGTCCACGGTGATGGCGGCGGCACCAACGTCTGGACGAACTTCGGACCGTGGGATCTCGCCCCCGGCGACAGTGTTGTCGTCGTGGTTGCAGAAGGTGTGGCCGGACTGAGCCACGAAAAGTGCGATTCCCTTGGCTGGCAGTGGAAGAAAGCATATAGCGATGCAAGTTACATGGGACCATTCGTGCTGCCGAATGGCACAACGACAACTGACAAGGACGTGTTCAAAGATACATGGATTTACACCGGCAGGGATTCAATCATGAGGACTTTCAGCCGGGCAAAGCGCAACTATGACCTCGGGTATCAAATCCCGCAACCCCCTCTTCCGCCTCCCATCTTTAACATAACCTCGGGAGGCGACCGAATCAGCTTGACGTGGGATCCCAGTCCATCCAAGAGTAGCGCCGGCTTTGGCGGGTACGTGATCTACCGTGCGACAGGAAAACCTGACACAACGTATCAGCTCATCGCGAACCTTGGACCCAACTCCACGTCCTACGACGACGTGTCCGCACAACGCGGCTTCTCCTACTATTATTACATTTCCGCATACTCTGATGGAAGCAACAATACGTCTGGCGGGCCGAACCCGACAGGACAATTGGTTAGCAGCCGTTTCTACACCAAGACAAACCAGCCTGCCTATCTTCGCAGGATGGCGGGCCAAAGTCTCTCCGCCATCCGGATTGTACCGAATCCTTACAACATTGCTGCTCCTGGCCTGCAATTCCCTGGCGAACCCGACAAGATCATGTTCCTCAATATCCCGGGCCACTGCACGATCAGAATCTACACGGAGAACGGTGATCTGATTAATACCATCAACCACGAGAACGGAAGTGGAGACGAAACGTGGAACTCGATCACGTCATCCCGCCAGGTGGTTGTCAGTGGCGTATACATCGTCCACTTCACCGTGACGGCGGACTACACCGATCCCGTGACAAATCAATTGAAGTACAAGGCAGGAGATACTGCCTATCAGAAGCTCGTGATTATCCGGTAATACGAATTTGTCGTTGGACAACGAGAACGCCCCCGAAAGGGGGCGTTCGTGTTTCCCAGGCATTCCGCGGGCTGCAACGGAAGTATTGTATTGAAGCAGAAGAATCTGCATAGTATTATTGACGAGAGATTTGACATTTGCGTTGTCTTTGATGAAGTTGCGTTGTACACCATCAACCTGCCCTGATACTTCATGCAAACGAGATCCTGGATCGTCACCATTTTGATTTTGCTGGCATTCTGCATCTATCTGTTCTACTATTTCTATGGAGTAGAACGAACTCGCGCAATCGAAGGAGTTGTAAGCCATCAGAGGATTTACGCCCGGCAGGCAGCGAACAGCGTCAACGAGATGGTTGACAAGTGGAACAGTGTGCTCTCATATCTTTCCGATGACAGGAACATCATCCTGATGAACGAGAAGGGGAAGGATGAGCTTACGAAGTTGCGAGAGGCGTTGCGCGATGAAATCAAGAGCATTACACGGGTCAACAAAGACGGGACAATAATCTTCACAGCCCCGTACTATCGGAACTCCATCGGCGTCAATATTTCCAGCCAGAAACACATGGCAAAAATCCTTTCCGATCATAAGCCGGTGGTCAGCGATGTGTTCGACGCTGTGCAGGGGTTTCAGGCAATCGCCATTCATTATCCGGTGTTCAGAGGCGGAGCATTTGAAGGCACGATAGCGCTCGTCGTTGACTTCGGACAGGTTGGGAGACGGATCCTCAAAGAAATTGAAACTGACAGTTCCGGGTACGCCTGGCTGCTGAGCAGCGAGGGGGTAGAACTGTATTGTCCGGTGCCGGGCCATATCGGGAAGTCAATCCGGGAAACTGCGAAAGGCTTTCCCGATCTATTACGTGTGGCCGACGACATGCTCGCCGGTAAAGAGGGAGCGGCGACCTACACGTACGACGCCGCCGTCGGAAGGATTCAGAAAGGGAACAGAATCGTCTACTTTCTTCCGGTTCGTGTCAATGACGCAAGGTGGTCGCTGGCTGTCGTCTACTCCGAGGATGAGATCACCAATTCCCTCACGGAGTTTAGCAAGAAACTCGCTGTGATTGTCGGGTGTGTGTTTTTTGGTGGTGTATTCATTTCTTATTTCGGCATCAAGGCCTGGGTCGTTGTCCAGGAGTCCGAAGCCCGGAAGAAGGCTGAAGAGAAGCTCAAGGAGAGCGAAGAACGATATCGCAATCTGTACGAGAATGCTGCGATCGGCATCTGCCGCATGACACCGGAGGGGAGGATTCTCTTTGCGAATCCCCACCTTGTGCGCATGCTCGGCTTCGATACGTGGGAACGCCTCGCAACCTGGAACTCGGAGGAACGCGGATCTTCACTCGGGTTCAACCGGCAGGCGTCCGCGGGCATTCTCAGTAGTAAGGAGGAAGTTCGAGGGCTTGAGTCAAAGTGGCAGAAGAGCGATGGCACCGAGATCTTCGTGCGGGAAAATGTGCGTGTATTCTACAATGATAATGGATCTGTTGCCTACTATGATATTACGGCGGAGGATATCACCGAACAGAAAAAATTGCAGGCTCAGTTGCTCCAGTCGCAGAAAATGGAGGCCATTGGTCATCTTGCTGGTGGAGTCGCACACGACTTCAACAATATGATCGGGGTCATTCTTGGCTATGCAGCACTCATAGAAAAAGACCTGGACCCGTCCGGTGAAACATACCGGAGGATGAAGTCGATCATCATGGCAGCAGAACGATCTGCGAATCTATCGAAGCAGTTGCTTGCGTTTGCCCGCAAGCAGGTCATCGCGCCCGTCGTGCTCAATCTCAACGATGAGCTCTTTACCGTCCTGAAAATACTGGGCCGACTCATTGGCGAGAATATCACGATCAATCTCCTTCCTGGTGAGAACCTCTGGAATATCAAGATGGATCCCGGGCAGATAGATCAGCTCGTCACCAATCTCTGCACGAATGCCCGGGATGCCATTCAGAATGTCGGGGTTATTACTCTCGAGACATCGAACCTGTCCGTTGACCGTGTTCTTCTGAAAGAGCATGGCACTCTCACGCCAGGAGAGTATGTTGTATTGACCTGCATTGATACGGGGCATGGCATCGACTCAGCGACGTTGGAGCACATTTTCGAGCCGTTTTTCAGCACCAAACCGCGGGGCAAAGGAACCGGACTGGGATTGGCAACGGTCTTTGGAATTGTCCAACAAAATTCGGGGCATATCGAAGTGCAAAGCGAAGCCGGCAAAGGGGCTACGTTCAGAATATACCTGCCTCGGTTTGTCGGTGAGGTCGAACGGCGTGCGGAAGCTGTCGATGTCATCAGTTCGCCAGGCGAAGGGACCGTGCTCGTCGTGGAAGACGAAGAGGAATTGCTCGTCATCATCGGTTCAACACTGGAATCGCACGGATATGCGACTCTGTGTACAACGTCGCCCCGGCGGGCTCTCGAACTCTGTTCTGAGCGAGAAGGAAGGATTGACCTGTTGATCACGGATGTCATCATGCCGGAAATGAACGGGAAACAACTTCAGCAACGGATCGAAGAGCTGATTCCCGGCATAAAAACTCTCTTTATCTCCGGCTATACGGCAGATGTCGTTGCCGAGCGGGGAATCCTGGAGAAGGAAACGTTTTTCTTGCAGAAGCCTTTTACACCCGAGACACTTGTCAGCAAGGTTCATTCGATTCTGTCCGATTCGTAAGGAGGAGCGCTTCAGAAGCCAGAAACCCGGGGTTCTGGACGCCACCACTAAGAGATCAACACCTGGAACAGCCTGGTTTTCAGCTCGAGAAACGGATGTAGTTTCTGGACGAATCCCGAAATCCCCGCACCGCGGATCCTCTCCGCGACTTCATGCTCGTTGTAACCGCTTGGCAGATGGAGTTGTTCTCAATGTATCCCAGCACGCGACACGCGAAGGCATCACGCATATTCTTTCTGATCGTTCTTTTTCTCGCCGGATGCAGCTGGAGAGAGGAAAAAACCACGTTGTATCCGAATGGCCAGGTAAAGGTCAGATGGCATGAACGGATGATCGGACCGTATCGGACGGTCAAGGACGGGACTTTCGAGGCATTCTATCCCACCGGTGCAAGGTTGACGTCCGGAGAATTCAAGAATGGAGACAGCGTCGGTCTGTGGGAGGAATGGTATCTCTACGGAGGAAAACGATTCGAGAAAACTTTTGGCGCAAACGGAAGACTGCAGGGACGATCAGTCACCTGGATGCCAAACGGAGACACTGTTGAATTGCGTTCCTACAATGACCGTAGTGAACTGGACGGCAGGCAGGTTCTCTATTGGCCTGAGACGGGCGAGATGCGGCTGCAAGGGGAATACACGGGTGGATTGCGCCAAGGGCCATGGCAGGCGTGGTACCGAAACGGACGCATCATGAACGAGCGGGAATATGATCACGGTCGATCTGTGGGAACGTGGATTGAGTATGGACTTGATGGAAACATCGCGTCCAAACGCGAATTCCTCAGAGTGTTGCCGCAGGATCTGGCGCGCGGCTGGTCGGGTGCGCTGGTTGATGGTGTCCCGATCGGTACATGGCTCGACTTTCAACGACGAGATCGACGAGTAGACACCATCCCGGCAGAGGAGAGGATCTATGGTGAACTCAGGAGACGGGGAGATGCATGGGTCGTTCCATTCAAATGGTTGTCTCCTCGCTTTGAGGTGTTCTATCGTCCACGCAATGATACGCTGGTTGTCTGGAAGCCTTCACCTTCGGCAAAGGCATCGCAATAGGCTCAGTTGCATGTTTGTCATGGACCTGTGTCCCTCCCAGGCGATTCAAGGAATGATGGAATGCTGAAGTGATCGATCCCGGGACGATAACAGGAAGCGTAATTTGGCGGCACAAATCAAAGGAGCAGCATGCTCATCCTCAAAGCGATTCTTCTTGGTCTGGTGCAGGGGCTGACGGAGTTCATTCCGATCTCCAGTTCGGCCCATCTCGTCATTATTCCTTGGATGTTTCAATGGAATGATCCGGCACTGGAAAGCCTCACGTTCGATGTGGCGCTTCATCTGGGAACTCTCGTTGCCTTGCTCGCCTTTTTTGCGAAGGACTGGGTGCGCATCATACGCTCAGGAGTATCGAGCATCGTGGAGCGAAGAATCGGCGAGGACGTCGACCGGAAACTCGCGTGGTTCCTCGTGATCGCGTCCATACCCGGTGGTGTGATCGGGTTACTGTTCGAACACAAGATCGAGGCCTGGTTTCATCCTTCGGTGGGACCCATCGAGAGCTCTTCCATGATCACGATGGCTTTTATCATAGCGCTCCTGGGAGGACTTCTATTGCTTGCCGAACGAATGGCAGCGCACCTCCGCCGCATAAACCAGATTACGCTCAAAGATTCGATTCTGATTGGAGCAGCACAGGCGCTGGCGATCTTCCCGGGTGTTTCACGTTCAGGAAGCACGATGACCGCCGGGTTGGCTCTCGGCCTTGAACGAGAGACAGCAGCCCGGTTTTCGTTCCTGATGTCTGCCCCCATTGTCGCCGGTGCAGGACTGAAGAGTCTCTTCAAGATCTACAAGGGGATCCACAGTGGTTTAATCACGGGATCTGATTTCACGCTCTTCGTGATCGGGTTCATGACCGCCGCGATCAGCGGATACCTGTGCATCAAGTATCTGCTCCGGTTTCTACAGAAAAACCCTACGAATGTCTTTGTGTACTACCGGTGGGTGCTTGCGCTCGTGGTACTCGCAGTTGCGTTGACAAGATGATCGGATGGAAGGGAGGCTTGTGGTTGGTCTGCGCGCTTCATGAATCCATCGGTACGTTCTCCATTTTTTCCATCGTGCCGGCGCGTGGCGCCAAGGCGACATGGTAAGAACTCACGCCAAGTACATCGATTGGATGATTCCGGGAGCTCACCTACCGTCTGGTTGAAGAGGCAAATCGATCCAGGCGAGTCCGATATCCCGATGCATGTGGCTCGCCGCACCATTCGGTATCCCTTTCCCCCCATAACCGTCGTAGAACAGGGCAAGCCGCTTGCCGACTTTCACAACCGAGGGAAGGCCAATGATCTCCTTCGACCACGTGCAGTTTGATCCATCCAGAACCACAGCCTTGTTGTCAGGATTCCACTTCTCCAGATCCTTTGTCCAGTAAACCCAGATAGCGTCTGTGTATTCCAATCCGTTTTTTAGTCCGACGTGATTGGTGAAGAGAAACCATGTTTGGGTTTGTTCCTGGTAGTACAGCGATGTGTTCTCAACTTGCTCGGCTTGCGGGACAATTGGTTGAGTATCGATTGTCCACGGTTTGTCAAGATCGCGAGTTCGGGCGATGCCGAGTGTGCGCAGGATCGGGTTGTCAGTCGATGCGCTGAAGAACATGAGGAATTCTTTCTTGCCTGCGATCACGTGCCCCGGGCTCGCCGTTGCGGAGTAGTAAGTGCCAGGTTTCGGACTAAATGGAGTAATGTCATAACGCTTTTTCCAAGGACCAGTTGGAGCAGAACTCTCAGCTTTCATCGTGAGATAAGGGAATGCTGGCACAAGGTTCGGAGGGAGAGAGGTGTGAGGAGTGCCAAGGTAGAACATATGCCACTTCCGCCCGTCAAAGAAGGTGACGCCATAAGACGCTGAAGCAGCATCGTTCTGGCCTGCGGCGCCGAAGGTCAGCGCGGGGCCCCGTGCCACCCAGCTGACACCGTCCTGACTCGTGGCAAGACAAGCAAGCCATCCCTTTGCTCCCGCCCCATCGTAATGCATGTAGTACGTCCCTTTCTGCTGCCAGACCCAGATGTCGCGAGCCCCCAGCGTGTCGCATCCCCCGGGTCCGCTGCCGTGCCTGAGCACAATCCCTTGATCCTTCGCTGCGAGAAGATAATGCGCTGATGGTCGGGCATCAGGGTAGGAAACGGGCTGATGAATAATGCTCAGGCT
>JBEKOB010000110.1:0-11393 GCA_049522195.1 Bacteroidota bacterium | reverse complement strand
CGGTGAAAATCTTCGCCGAGTCCAGAGGATACAGCTGAGACGCGAACAGCCAGAGGTTCACAAGACTGTCCGATGCCGGCCAGGTCCCCTTCTCAAAATAGATCGTGCCGCCAAAGCCTGGTTGAACACTCGGGGGTGGTTCCAGGCCGTGATCGCAGGAGAGCAACGACATCACAATCGCAGCAAGGAGGAGTTTCTTCATCTTCGACGGAAAAGTAGCGATCCCACTGCTCAAATGCAACCGCACGCTACGAAGTGCAAAGGAGTTTGTCAGGTGATACTGTGTAGTTCCTCCGGAGTTTTCAGGTTGGAAATCTTGGCACTGTTGCGTATATTTTTCGTTTAGAGGCTTCCTCGTGAGCGAATCCGACAAGGATGCTGAATTGGAAATGACCGTACACGATTCAATCCCGACTGATCGGCAGACGTACGAACAGACGTACGTCAGGTCGTTATTCAACCGGATCGCGCCGCACTACGACTTCCTCAACCATTTCCTCAGCCTTGGTTTTGACATCCGGTGGCGAAAGAAAGCGGTGAGGTTATTGCGTGAATATGAGCCTCGGACAATCCTCGATATCGCCACAGGAACAGCCGACCTGGCGCTGGAGGCATGCAAGCCCCCTGTCCAGAAGGTCTACGGAATTGACTTGTCGCCGGCCATGTTGGAGTATGCACGGGAGAAGATCCGACGACGGAAACTTGATCACAAGATCGCCGTCGAGGAGGGATCTGCAGAACAACTACGTTTTCCGGATGACTCGTTTGATGCTGTGATGGTTGCTTTTGGGATCCGGAATTTTTCAGACCTGCAAAAGGGCCTCCACGAGATGTTCCGGGTACTGCGTTCCGGGGGAGCATTGATGATTCTCGAGTTCTCGAGACCCAAACGTACGCCGTTCAAGCAGATCTATTCGTTCTATTTTACACGAGTCCTCCCCAGGCTCGGAGGCGTCATTTCGAAGAGCCCTGAGGCATACCAGTATCTTCCAAGCACCGTTATGGCATTCCCTGATGGTGATGCTATGACAAAGATTCTGGCGGCAATCGGCTTCGTCGGCGCATTTCAACACCGGCTGACATTTGGCATTGCCACGATTTACATTGCAGAAAAACCTGTTCAACTATAATCGATAACATGATGGAACGAATTATTCGCGTCGGACATAGTCCGGATCCAGATGACGCATTCATGTTTTACGGCCTTTCGAGCGGCAAGGTGAAGCTCGAGGGTATTACGATCCAGCATCATCTCGAGGACATCCAGACCTTGAATGAGAGGGCGTTTCGTGGAGAACTGGAGGTCACAGCGATTTCCGCCCATGCCTACGCATTTGTTGCTGACAAATACTGGATCATGAAAACGGGCGCGAGCATGGGAGAAGGTTACGGCCCCGTGATCGTATCGAAGAACTACAGATCCCTGGACGAACTGGCGGGGAAGACTGTGGCCACACCCGGAGCCCTGACCACTGCAACGCTGCTCTTCAAGATCTTCACCGAGGGGATCAAACAAGTGGATATCCCATTCGATCAGATCATGGATCGTGTCAGCAGCGGAGAATTTGATGCGGGATTACTGATCCACGAAGGGCAGATTACTTTTCAGGAGAAGGGATTTAACAAGATCCTCGACTTTGGAGAACTGTGGGAGCGTCTCTACGGCCTTCCCCTTCCGCTCGGGCTCGATGTTGTGAGGAAAGATCTTGGAGAAGAGACCGCACGCAGGCTCTCCCAGGGATTGCGCCAAAGCATTCACTACGGCTATACGCACCAAAGTGATGCGATCCCATATGCGCTCCAGTACGGACGCGGCATCGACGTCAAGCTCGGAGAACAATTCGTGAAGATGTACGTCAGCGAATTGACCGTCGATATGGGCGAGAATGGACAGAAAGCACTTGAGCTGCTCTATCGTCTTGGCGAAGAGCGCGGAGTCATTCCCGCAATACCGACACTCGACCTGTTTTGAGGTTCACAACGAATTCATGATCGGTCTTTTCAAAATATTCGACGCCCACGTCCATTTCTACTCTCACTCCTATTTCCGTTTCCTCGTGAGGCAGAAGACGAACAGGCTCGACTTCAACGCTGAGCTGAAAAATCTCGCCACGAAGGGGCGCATTGAGATACCCGGCGAGGATCCTGTCATTCTCGCAAAGCGATGGATCGAGATCATTGACAAGTGGAAGATCGAGCGGGTCATGCTCTTCAGCAGTATCCCGGGCGACGAAGACGCTGTCGTCAAAGCAGTACAGGCCTTTCCATCTCGCTTCACCGGCATTTTTACAATCGACCCGAATTCAAATCTCCTGATACAAAATGCCGAAAAACGGTTGAAGCAGGACAAGCTGCGCGGCATTCTCCTTACACCGTCGCTCTTTCACATCAGCGTGAACGACGCTTGGTTGGATCCGCTGTATCACCTTTGTCAGGAGACCAAAGCGATCGTATTTACACAGTTTGGAAAGGTCACGATTAAGCCGCGCGAGTATGCCGGGATTCAGACATTTGTCAATGATGATTTTTCGAATCCAAAGGACCTGATTCCTGTAGCAAAGAAGTATCCTTCAATCAAGTTTGTCATTCCGCATTTTGGGGGAGGACGGCTCGATGAGGCGCTGGAAGTGGGGAAAGAATGTGCAAATGTCTATCTCGACAGTTCAGGGTCCAATTCCTGGATAGCAGATCATCCATCCAAACCGGATCTGAGAACAGTCTTCCAGAAGGCGCTGGCGGCCTATGGGGCGGGCAGGCTATTGTTCGGTTCGGCGTCGGGCATGTTCCCGCGCGGCTACCGCTACGACATCGTCGATAACCAGACAAAACTTGTGCAGGAAATGCGCCTTCCTCTCGGTGACGGAAAGAAGATCTTCTACGAAAACGCCGCTTCCCTCGTTGACGTGTGATCGCTTCACCCTTGGTCCATCCGTCCCGCTCCCACACCGTAGTCGCAATCTCGCCGATCGAAAAGCGTCACTTCCGATCCTGCGGATCAAATTCAGTGACAATCCTTCAAACTCAACTTCAATATCGCGTCGTCAGAGGAGTGAACATCGCAGTTTGTGCTACATTGACTTCCTTAGACCGCGCCTTTCGAGCCAGCTCCTTGCTTCAATCGCCAAACCATGCCCTAGTCGTGGCTCCGCATAATTTTTTCAATCATACTCTTGCCGTTACCATTGTCCGGATTGAGCTCAAGCGAGCGTCGGTAGGCTTCGAGGGCATGCATTTTATCCCCTGCTGCTGCAAAAGCCTCGCCTAGACTGTCGAAAGCATTCCACGAATCCGGATGCGTTTTCGCGACTACCTGGAAGACGACAATCGCATCAGGAATGCGTTTCTTGGACAGCAATCGATAGCCATAACTGTTCAGGCGTTGCTCCTGATCCGGCAGATATCTATGCATGGGATCGGCAATATAGGCGCGATACCCTGCCAGCACGGAATCGATCCCCCCTGCAAGGCGGCTCTCCATCCACTCATCGATCGTCATCGGCACGGACATCGTCATGGCCAAGTCAACGGCTGCGTCGCGTCCAGCGACGTAATCCTGAAAGGTCATTGCTGCTGCCACCTCCGGACTCGTGCTTTTGCGCTGATCGCGCGGGTCCATGTCCTGCCACCAGAGGCTTGCAGTAGCCACTGTCAGGCCGGAATGTGGGAGCGTAATCGAAGTTGGATCTCCATAGAAATTGACATTCTGAGCCGTTGGTTCTCCGACGAAAATGACCTTAGCGTAGTTCTCCAGGCGATTGACAAAGTTTTGAGCCGCCGAAAAGGTCGTCGGTCCGGTGATAACATACACCCTACCACGCTCATTCACCTTTGAACGGATGATGGTCACCAGCAATGGTCGAAGCAAGGTATTGTCACCGCCGGTGTTGTTGCGTACATCGATCACGAGGCGTTTCACGGCGTTATGTTCGATAAAACTCCCAAGCCGTGTTGCGAAATCGGAAAGTGACTCGCCTCCTCCATTCAGCACAATGTTGAATTGGAGGTAGACCGCCCGGCGTTCAGGCAGATAGGTAAACCAGTAGTGCTCATTTGTATGCTGATAGGCAAGCGGAGTCGGCTGTAATGCCGGACGAGCATCCACCCAAGTCGGAGGTATGGCAGAGAGCCACCATGTGCCTATTGGCTCAGAGCATTTCATCACGAACGTGCGTCGCGTCCCCCCCTTTTCGATGACATATTCCGCGCTGCTTTCCGATGTGCTCAATCCTAACCCGTGGAGAAGTACGGTCTCATTCAGGAAGAGCCTGGCCCCCCAGGCCACTTGCTCTTCGTTGTTCCCCGGGTCGTGGGAGATGATCGAGTTGATACGCTCCATCGCCTTCTCGACACTAATTCCGCCGATCGTGATGAGCTTTCCGCCGACAGCGTCCGCGTATTGAGGCGCAGCAGCCCGAACAAAGATCCCATCCGCGCATTGCATGAAGCGGATGGGGATGCGCGTCTTCACATCGTCACCGGAGTTGCGCAATGATAGCCCTGTGTGGCCGTCCTGAACCATTGCGCCGATTTGTGCAAGATGGACGACGATTTCCGCGCTGTCAAGCCTTCGAATATCGGCCTCCAGCACACTGACCGCTTGTTCAAATTCCGACTGCGTCATCGTGTGAAACAACGACTTGTGTTTCAGCGGCATTTGAGAGGCCAGATAGCGCAAGTCCTCGTGCCATTCTCTGGCTGTGATACGATGACCTTGAGACACAACCTGGACAGGATACGCGAGAACGATAAGAACCAAGCAGAGAATAGATACAGACAAAGGCTTCTTCATCATACGGTTGGACCTTCCATTCTGTACACTTTTGCAGACCAAATGGAGACACGAGATCTGAATAATCTTTTGTACGTGAAAGGTCGCGGTAAGATTCACATCGCAGCTGAGATCGCACGAACTCTGCATGAGGTTTGAGACAGCACACAGCAGTGTGCCACTCTCTTTTACGAATCAACTTCGGCTACTACCCTGCAGGGCAAACCTGTTGCTCCCTTGAGGCGGAGTGGGAATGAATAGACTCCGAAGGTCTTTTTTCCGGCTGACGAAGAAAGGAGATCCAGATTCGCCAGATTTTCAACGATGAAGACCCCGTTGTCGACACAATCCTGGTCGGTCGGTGCGTGTTCCGGCCCCCTCCTGACACCGGCTGCGTCGATTCCGATCATGCTCACCTTCCTCCCGACGAGAAACCCGATCAGGTTGTGCGAAAGCTGCGGGTGATTCTTCGCATACTCTTCGGTTCCGTAGCCAGCCTGCCTTAAGAAACCCGTGTAGAGTAGCACGAACTCTCCCGTTGAAACATCGGCGAAATCGGCATCAACGATTTCAATATCTTTCCCTCTCACAGAACTCACATCGATGATTCTCCCCTTGAGCACACAATTCTCCAAAGGGAATTGCTTGTTCATGACGTCGAGATGAGTCCCAAGATGGCCGAAGGCCGACATCTTCCTCTTTGCGAGGGCATCGCTCCATCGTGATTCATCGATCTCGACCGTTAGATCTATTCTTCTCATATTCCGTTGTATCGTTCGAGCGTTTGAGGAATCACACTATCGATGGGCTGCTTTTGGGTTGTCGAACAATCCCCTTCGCAGATCCTTTCATCACTTCTTTTCCGTTCTGGTTGCGACACACCCATTTCGAGGAAACATTCATCACACCCTTTTCCTCCTGAACTTCCGTGATCGTCACCATACAATCGACCGTATCGCCCGCATACACCGGGCGGATGAACTGGAATGTCATATCCCGTGCGATAAAGTTGAGATCCCCACCGATTTTCGTTGGCAACGTCGCTGTGAACAGTCCCTGCGCCATCAATCGTCCCTGATCGTCTGTCTGGACATGATGGACCCCCTCATCACCCGATAGACTCCCGAACAGTTTGATTTCTTCTTCGGTGAATGTTCGACGCCAGGTAACTATGTCACCCGCGTTCATAGGTACTTCCCTTCGATATCCATCGAGACATCTCAGCTGGAGAATTCGTCAGTTTGACAGGCACCTTCTGAGAAACTCAATTGTGCGCCGGTTCGAGTCTGATGTCGCTGCGCCATCGTAACCAGGACTAGACGTTGCATTGAAGGCGTGCTGCGCTCCCGGATAGATATGCATCTCGACGTCTCCCCCAGCTTTGATGACTGCATCAAGCAGAACGTACGCGAACTGTATCGGCACGATCGTATCAGCATCGCCATGGAAGATGAGCAACGGTGGGAAGTTTCGAACCTGGTTTTCGAGTGAATTCGTAGACGTGTTGATCCCACCATAAAAATCTACAACGGCTTTCACTCCAGGAATTGTAGAAGCCACTGAAATGGCGAGAAACGCTCCCCTGGAAAACCCGATCAGTCCAAGACGGTCCGGCGAGACTGAAGGCAGAGAGCGGAGATACTCAGCCGCGCTGCCGATTGCAGCCTGCCAGTCCAACCACATATGCATGCTCTGACCCCACGCAGTATCTCGACCGGTTTCGGCAAAGTAGTTGATCGCGAGTGCCACAAAACCCGAGTCTGCAAGTCTCTTGGCGTATTCTGCGTAGGCAGGTCGCCAGCCAACAGAACCATGAAGAATGACCACTCCCGGATGAGGTCCTGGCGTCGACGGGGTCTTCAGAACACCCCAAACTGCCGGTGAAACACCGGTGCCCGACAACAGTTTAGGTTCCTGCCCCAGTCCGATGGACCCGGAAACAAGAAGGAAGCACATGAAGAATATGAGAGAGCGAACGTTCACAATGCCTCAGTTGCTTTGATTATTTGTGCTTCGGGAGTCGCTGCGGCACGTTCGCGTCGTCCAATGCAGCTTTATAGAAATCTTCCACGCTTGCGTGGCGAAATTCTGGATCAGGCGACTGCGCCCGTGCTTGTTCGACGTTAGCCTCATTCACAAAGTCTCTAATCGTTGTAACGCCTTCGTAGGTGGACAACGGTCCTTGACAGATGTACCCGTCATAGATTGTCTCAAGGGTGAATTCTTTATAGCCATATTTGTACAGACTAGTCTCGCCTGAGAGCTTGCCAAAAGGTGTGCCCTTCGTATCAAATCCAACTCGCTGATACTTGGGATCAAGTTGTTCAATAACTGCATCGATATATCCGTCAGCAGAATACACATAGGGTTTGTCGTAGCCATCGGCACTGACCCACGGCGCATGCAGAAAGACTGTGATTGCCCGTTTCTCGATTTTGTTGAAGACAAAGTTACCCAATCGGACATCCCCGAACCGAATAAACTTATGGTCGAAAGCAATGGGCTGACGATACTCCGTAAAAGCATGGTGTGCGCCGCTGTACACAAGGGCCTTTTCCCCCTTCGCAATGACGCTGTCAAGGATAACCTTAGCCCAGTCTCCCTCGTCCTCTCCGTGCCAAACTTTGAGCATCACGTCTCCTTTCTCTCGATCGACTTGCGATTTCACCAAACTCCAATCAGGCGAGTTGTTCAAGGCGAGAATCTGGAATTTGCGACTACCTGCCGGCAAGCTGTGATTGAGTTGCCAAGCGCTTTTATAAATGTCAATGTATTCCTGAAAAGCCGAGTGAACGAATTGCCGAAACGTTATCGAGCGGGCGAGTTGTTCATCATATGTTTGTCCATTGAGCAGACTGTCGATGATGGGTTGATCAACACGACGAGCGAACTCGAATCCCAAATAGAACACCCCAGCCTTGTAGACAATTGGGATAAGCGCTTGGACTAACTCAGGGTCATGTTTGATATAATGGTTCTCGCCGAGGAAAACGACATCGTGGTCTTTGAACTTGGAAAGGATGTAATCTTCGGGCGATTGGTAATGCGTCTTGATGTATTCGGTGAGTTCAGTGGTCAGCTTAGAGTCAACCTTCGGCAACTCTTGTGAAGTGGCACGGCTGGAATAAATGAACCAGAAAAGAAGAACAATACATGACGTTTTCATGTTGAATCTCCTGGTCATTGTTCAATGCAATCGCGGCGAACGTGCTGGGCAAGCCGTCCACCCGCCGTCCTTTTGTCGGGCCACTGCGACCGGCTCCTTCAGGCGGATGAATCAGGACCGACCACTCGAACTCCTCCGATCTCGAGCAACGGGCCAAGCAGATTTGCGGCACCTCCATGTTCGGCGATTCGACCGTTCACTACTCGGTCGATATTGACGCCAGTATACGTGACGAGTTTGCCCGTCGGTTTGATGCCAAGCCATTCACCCTGATGCGTGCCCCGAGCTGTGATACAAGTGGCTACGTACTCACCTTCAGCAACTTGTTGCTCTATAGTGAGCGTGAGATCCAGATATGTACGACGTACTCCACGGATGTGTTCCCTGGCTCCATCGATCCCGAGGCGGTATCGTTTACCCTCGAAAATTTCGGTGTAGTCATTTGAGACGTATTTCTCTATTTCGTCAACGACGCCGGTGTTGATCACTTCCTCGATATACTTCCGGATAAGCAACTTATTGTCGGTTTCAGACACTGTCAGCATCCCTGTCAAACGTTACGCCTGAATTGGGGGATCAAATTTTGTTCGCCCCTGCGACCGACATCAGGCCGAGGTAATGATGCCAAAGTTCAACTGGAACTTCTCATGGCTTCGAGACGTCTCCGCGCATCGGGATCAGTCTCGAAATGCTTTAGAAGCTTCTGGCAAGCATACTCAGCACAAAAGGCGCAACTCGATAGCTTCTTGTCGATTGCACACTTTCTAATTTCGCATCGTGCACAACCTGAGAACAACCTCTCAGTTTTCGAACGGCATCCGTCACAGTCTGTAACGTCCTGAAGACGCAGATCCATGCCGTACTGCTGGGCGCAGATGCGAGCAATTTCGATTCGCATCGCTCGCTGTTTTGAGTCGTCCGGCTCCAGAGCGGCAAGATGAATCGGGCAACCCTGACAGTCCAGACCGCAATATCCTATCATGGTATTCATATTGTTCATCCAGAAGTTCTGATCCCTGAACAAATGCGGGACAGATCGGGGCAGGCAAGACGATGTACGCCGCTAAGCAAAGCTCGCACTTTGTCGTGTCAACATGGTCAAGCACATTGCCCATCAACCTTTTAGAACCAGGTTATCAGCTGATAGGCCTGATAAGTATCCCCATGCTGTGCCAGCAGTCTCGCTTCTTCCAATCGTCTCCAATAGAGGATGTTTGCGATCCCGATCAGACCAACAAATAGGCTGAGAATGGCGTTGTGATATATGCTCCAGCCGAGAATCCACAGTACGAAGCCGGTGTACATCGGATGCCTGATCTTCGCGAACAATCCAGACGTGACGAGATGCTTGATGTTCTCAACACCTCTGAGTTGAACCAAAGCTCCGACTGCGAAGATCATCCCACCGATGAACAGTCCAAGACCAATCCATCGTAAAGCCTCCGGTAAATTGACCAGAGATGGGTCCAAGGGGCAGAGGCTGAACCAACTTACCCAGAGAAGACACATCGTGCTGAAGATTAGACCGAAGATGAGCTTGTTCTCCGGATCGATCTTCCCAGCCTCTTTGAGTAGCTCGTATCCCGTTCGAAGAAAAAGACAAACGAGAAAGATGACGACCAGAATGAGATAACTACCTCCCATCGTCAGTTTTCTCCAAATTACAGCAGGCGGGCATGCCGCATAACGCTTAGGCAAACCGCCGTTCCGTTAGCCGCTACCAGATGAATTATTCTTGCGGCAAACGGAACGTTATGAGCCTGGTCGATTAATCGAACTTGAACTTCCCTCGCTTCGCGCAGCGTGTGTCTGTTAAGCGCCGTTAGCCTTGCCACCACCGGTTACCTGAGTAGAACAAGCTTCCTGGTCTCATTGAACGATCGGGCCTGTAATCGATAATAGTATACTCCGCTCGGGAATTCGGAGGCATTCCATTGCCGGGAGTGCGTTCCGGCGGGCAACTCCTCAGCGAGCAAACTCGAGACTTCCCTGCCCAACGCATCAAAGACCTTCAGAGTCATGAACGATTCAGATGGGAGACTGAACGAAATCGTGGTCGCTGGGTTGAAGGGGTTCGGATAATTCTGGCTGAGTTGAAACGCTGCAGGTGTACCGTTGAGCTGATTCGCGACGAACGTCACCGGTTGTCCACCATTCGTTGTTTTGAGAATGTAACCGCTATCGGCAACGATCCAGCCTTCGGTCGGGCTCACAAATGCTATATCTTCAAAATATGTAACGCTTGCGGCGAGCGCCGGGAACTGTTGCTTCACCCAAGTCTTGCCTCCGTCGGTGGTCTTTTGGATTGTCAGCCCCGCATTAGCCCCTCCCACACACCAACCGTTGGTCGTGTCCGTAAAGCAGACGCCGCGCAGACTCGAACCTTGTGTTTTGTTGACAAGGTTCCAGGTAGCGCCACCATCCGACGTCCACACCTTGGTCTCACCACCCCCCAGGCCCCCCACAGCATGCCCGTGCAACGGATCGATGAACCGGATCCGCCGCAGCGGCGAACCCGAGAGAGGGGAATATGGATCAGGAGCCTGGAACACTGACTGCCAGGTTGCACCTCCGTCTGTCGTCTTGTAGATCTTTCCGTTCTCTCCTACATCCCAACCCTTCAAAGTGTCCAGGAAGAAGAGCGCATTGACATCAAGCGACTTGTCGTAGGCAGTTTGCCAGGTTACACCTCCGTTTGCTGTGCGCATGACGAAATAAGCGGTATCGTTCCAGCCACCAACCCAGCCGTGCAATTCGTCCAGAAACTGAATGGCGGTGTAATGAGTCCGAGTCGCCCCCGAGTCGACGAGATGCCACAAATCGCCGTCGTCAGTCTTGCAGATAAGCCCTTTTCCTGAAGGAGTTGTGCCGGCCGCCCATCCTACACGGTTCACAAATGTAAGGCCGCGGAGAAGGAAGTTATTCAATACGCGTTCCGACCAGGAATTCCCCCCATCGGTTGTTCTCAGGACTGAGGACTTGTTTGCAGGGAGTAAAACGGTTCCGTTCCGGGTGAAGTACTGCCCTATGGCCCATCCGTTGTTTCGGTCGATAAACCTCACCTGATAGAGGTCAGCCGTTGTCACCCTTGGTTGAGCAACCCACTGGGCCAATGCAAGATGAGCCGAAACGGAAAGCAGAAATATCGCAGTTACGGATTTCATAGCAGTCGCCTCCCGAAGTTATTGGTGCGAAGCCATTTGTCGACGATAGCAAGATAGATAATCGAGGGGACATAGTCTAACAGTACAACAACCCGTTATCACTCCTGCGAGCGTGGTCTGCCGTTTGCGATGGGCCGGCGGGTCCATGGTAGACTAGTGGTCACTGTTTGACGCATAACGTTCAGGCAAATCTACCACGACTCTTTTCATCGGGGCCGCCCGCCCTAACTATTCGTGTGCTGGTCGCTCCGGATGTGTTCAGGCAATCCATCGGACCATATCCTTGGTTACTATC
>JBEKOB010000109.1:0-11448 GCA_049522195.1 Bacteroidota bacterium | reverse complement strand
CTGATCCTCAGGACGCACTCAGGATGAGGCTAAAAGAGTTAGCGGGGGTCCGTATAGGGTATGGGTACAGACGCCTACTGGTTGTGTTGCGACGTAGCAGTGAAGGAAGCGACGAAAATCGGGAAGGTGAAGATCATTGCGATGGATCGGAATGAAACGACGCTCGAGTTCATTGAGCAAGGCAACATCGAGGCCTCCATCGCACAACGAACGTACACGAGGGCGTACCTGTGTCTCGAGCTGTTGTATGATCTCAACCACAACAACATTCAGCTTGTCAACAACTGGAAGGAAGCGAAGATTATCCCTCTTCCGCGAAATGTCGACACAGGAACCATCGTGATTGACAAAACAAACGTGCGCGCGTTCAGGAGAAGTCCAGGGAATACGTGAACAAAAGCAGTAAATAGTAAATGGTGAACAGTGAATAGTAGAAAGCTCCAGGTGACACAAGGATTAACCAAACTTGGACCTTTGAACCTGAAACTCCAAACTCAAAACTGTAAACTCAAAACCCATTTGGCTTCCATCAAAGACATCGCTGCCCGGGCAAAGGTTTCCATCGGGACGGTTGATCGGGTGTTGCACAACCGGGGACGCGTATCTGACGAGACGAAGGCCCGTGTTGAGAAAATCGTGCTCAAGCTCGGCTATCGGCCCAATATCCATGCACGCAATCTGTCGCTGGACAGGGCGTACAGCTTTGGGATTGTGATTCCGCGGCTTTCTCAGGACAGTGAGTACTGGAAAATCCCCATGAAGGGGATTGAGAAAGCGGGCCGTGAACTGCAGGTGTACAAGGTCGGATTGCGCTCGCATTACTTTGATCGGTACTCTGAGCAGTCATTTGGGCGCGCGTTGCGTGAGGCGTTACAAGCAAAGCCGGATGGACTGCTCATCGCGCCGGTCCTCCCGCGCATAGCTCAGAAGCTCATCCCCACAATTCCAAAAGAAATCCCGTACGTCTTTATCGATTCGATGATCCCTGGTACCGAATGCCTCTCGTTCATTGGTCAGGACCCGTTTCAGAGTGGTTTCCTCGCTGCTCGATTGATGCTGAAATCTGTGCGGAACGGAGGAGATTTCGCAATTGTGAAGGTGACACCCGAGGATTTTCACATCGCGGAGAGGATTCGTGGATTCCTCTCGGGTTTGCAGGACAGCCCCCAGAAAAGTGCGCGCGTCTATGAAGTTGACAGCCATGGGGGGGGACAAGCATTTTCGGATATTGTCGACCTCATCCTTCGTGAGAACAGCCATCTCAGCGGCATGTTTGTTTCGAACGCGTGGACTCATGCGATCGCTCACCTTGTCAACGCACATCCCGGTCATGAAAGAGTCTCCCTGATCGGCTACGATCTCGTCGGGAAAAATCTCAGGTTGCTCAGGCAAGATTCGATCGACTTTCTCATCAGCCAGCGCCCCGAAATGCAGGGATACGAAGGAATCTATTGTTTGTACGAGCATGTGGTTCTTCGTGAAACCGTCAAGCGGAAGATCATGGTCCCCATCGATATTCTCACGAAGGATAACGTTCAATATTATCAGGACTAGCTTTACGAGGAACTATGGACAGTAAAAGCTTCGTCGTTGGAGTGGATTATGGGACGGATTCGGTCCGTACTGTGATTGTCAATGCGGCGGATGGAGCGGAGATCTCAACTGCGGTGTTCCAGTATCCGCGTTGGAAAGAGGGGAAATACTGTGATCCCGCCCGCAACCAGTTCCGTCAGCATCCTCTCGACTATCTTGAGGGTCTTGAATTCACGATCCGGCAAGCATTGCGTGAAGCGCCCGCAGGGACCGCCGAGAAAATCGTCGGCCTTTCTGTCGACACCACGGGATCCACGCCTGTCGCCGTCGACAAGCAGGGGACGCCGTTGTCGCTCCTCGCGGAATTCGCCGAGAATCCGAACGCGATGTTCGTTCTCTGGAAAGATCATACAGCGGTCGGTGAGGCCGGCGATATCAATACACTTGCACGTTCGTGGGGAGGGACTGACTACACGCGTTATGAAGGAGGAATCTACTCTTCAGAGTGGTTCTGGGCGAAGCTGCTCCACATTCTTCGGGAGGATGCCGCTGTTCGGAAAGCAGCGTTCTCATGGGTAGAGCACTGTGATTGGATTCCTGCAGTCCTTACTGGTCAGACTGATCCGTTGACCATGAAGCGCAGCCGGTGCGCGGCAGGACATAAAGCAATGTGGCATCAGTCGTTCAATGGCCTACCGTCAGATGAGTTCCTTCAAAGACTCGATCCTCTCCTGGCCGGATTGCGCGGCAGGTTATTTGAGAAAACGTATACAAGCGACACCAGCGTAGGAACCCTTACCGCTGATTGGGCTCAAAAGCTTGGACTTCCTACCGGTGTCAAAGTTGGCGTCGGCGCGTTTGACGCTCATATGGGAGCTGTAGGAGGCGAAATCACGCCGTATGTCCTCCTCAAGATCATGGGCACTTCAACGTGCGACATGCTTGTTGCTCCGCCAAAGGATCTCAGCGATCGTCTCGTGAAAGGCATCTGCGGCCAGGTTGACGGATCGATCATTCCGGGTATGATAGGGCTCGAGGCCGGACAATCCGCCTTCGGCGATGTGTACGCATGGTTTCGGGATGTGCTGATGTGGCCGGTGGAACATATCGTTGCCCAGAGCCCCTTGCTGGATGAGAAGACGAAAACGAAGATCATAGAAGCAACCTCCGAGACCATGATCGCCGAGCTCTCGCGGGAGGCAGCCGGAGTGTCGGTCGATGAGTCAGGGATACTGGCTTTGGACTGGATGAATGGAAGGCGGACACCGGATGCCAACCAGTTGTTGAGAGGAGCGCTCACCGGACTGACGCTTGGAAGTGACGCGCCGCGAATCTTTCGCGCTCTTGTGGAATCGACGGCATTTGGCGCGAGGAAAATCGTCGAGCGCTTCCGCTCTGAAGGTGTGCGGATCGAGGGAGTCATCGCGATCGGAGGAGTGGCGAAGAAATCGCCGTTCATTATGCAGGTCGTGGCCGATGTGCTGGATATGCCCATCAAAGTACCGCGGTCTGAACAAACGTGCGCCCTTGGTGCCTCGATGTTCGCCGCTGTCGTCGCAGGCCTGTATTCGTCGGTCGAGGAGGCAAAACGAGGGATGGGGAGCGGCATCGAGAAAGAGTACCGTCCAGATCCAGAGCGAGCGAAAAAATATGACATGCTCTACGACCGCTACGGCAAATTGGGAGCATATGTCGAAAACGAAATCCTGAGTATGAGGAGGCAGTGATGAGCTCGATCAGAGGACTCAAGCAGAGGGTGTGGAAGTCGAACAGGGAGTTGCCGCAGATGGGGCTTGTGGTGCAGGCGTTTGGGAATGTCAGCGGCATCGACCGTGAGGAGGGACTTGTGGCAATCAAACCAAGTGGCGTTCCATATCACGACCTCAAGGTTGATGATATCGTTGTGGTCGATCTTGACAACAGGGTGGTTGAGGGACGACTCCGGCCGTCATCCGACACGAAAACGCACACCTATTTGTATCGGAGTTTCCCGGAAATAGGAGGGATCGTACACACGCATTCGACCTATGCCGTCGCGTGGGCACAGGCGCTCAAGCCGATACCCGTGCTCGGAACGACGCATGCAGATTTCCTGCCGACTGAAGTTCCATGCACCGAGCTGATGAGCGATGAAATGATTCAGGGCGATTACGAGGAAGAAACCGGGAAACAGATCGTCGATGCATTTCGCAATCGATCCTTCCGCGACATTCCGATGGTCCTCGTCGGTGGCCACGGACCGTTCACGTGGGGAGAAACGCCCGAAAAAGCTCTCCATCACAGCCAGATACTCGAAGAACTGGCGAAAATGGCATTCCTCACACTTCAAATCAATCCTGATGTCGCACACTTGAAGCAAACACTGATTGACAAACATTATCTCAGAAAGCATGGCCCCAACGCATACTACGGGCAGAAATAATACGAATGTGAAAGGAGACCGTACATGAAGAATATTCCGTCTGTGACAATGGGTATCGTAGCTGTGAGCCGTGACTGTTTCCCCGCTGAGCTGTCGAAGAAGCGGCGGATCAAGGTTGTTGAGGAGTGCAAGGCCAGGAACATCCCTGTCGTTGAACTTCAGACGATCGTCGAAAACGAGAACGATGTCGTGAAGGCGCTGGACGAGCTGCACGACAAGAAAATCAATGCTCTCGTTCTCTATCTAGGAAACTTTGGTCCGGAAGGACCGACGACGCTCCTTGCACAGAAATTCCAGGGGCCGGTTATGCTCGCCGCGGCTGCGGAGGAGACAGGAAAAGATCTGTATGATGGCAGAGGCGATGCCTATTGCGGACTCCTGAGTGCATCTTACAACGTCGGATTGCGGAATCTCAATGTCCATATACCACGAAATCCTGTAGGGTCTGGGGCGGATGTGGCGGAGATGATAAGTGAATTTGTTCCGGTTGCCAGAGTATTCCTCGGGCTTAAGCAGCTGAAGATCTTTTCGTTTGGACCTCGTCCTTATGATTTCCTGACATGTCACGCGCCGATTAAGCCGTTGTTCGATATAGGCGTAGAGATCATGGAAAACAGTGAGCTTGATATGTACGATCTCTTTCTCTCGAAGAAGGGGGACTCTCGCATCAAACCGGTCGCGGCCGAAATGGCGAAGGAATTGGGAAAAGGTAATATGTATCCTGACCTTCTGGAGCCGCTTGCGCAGTTCGAAATCGCACTTCTTGATTTTATGGAAAAGAACCTTGGCGCCTCGAAGTACGCTGTGTTCGCCAACAAGTGCTGGCCGTCGTTCGAGAAGTTTTTCGGATTTGTTCCATGCTTCATCAACTCCAGGTTGGCAACGCACGGCATTCCCATATCCTGCGAATCGGACATCTACGGGGCACTGAGCGAGTACGTGGCCACCTGCGCAACGGAAATGCCTGCGGCAATCCTTGACATCAATAATACGGTCCCGCAGGACATGTATGATGAGTCTCGCGCCACCGTCGGGCAATACACGAACAACGACCTCTTTATGGGATTCCACTGTGGCAACACATCTTCAGCATGCATGGCGACGTTCGAGATGAAATATCAGTTGATCATGCACCGTCTGATGGAGCCGGGAAAGGATCCGCACATTACACGGGGCACGCTGGAAGGTCAGATACGTCCGGGCAAGATGACATTATTCAGACTCCAGTCGACGGCAGACGCGGAGCTCAAGGCCTACGTCGCAGAAGGAGAAATACTCAACATCAATCCGAAATCTTTTGGCTGCATAGCGGTCTTCGCGGTGCGCGAGATGGGAAGATTCTATCGCCACGTGCTTCTTGAAAAGAGATTCCCGCATCATACAGCTGTGGCGTTTGATCATTCCGGGCGCTCGCTCTGGGATGCGATGCGATTGATGGGGATCAAGGATCTCTCATTCAATCGGCCGGCAGGCACGCTGTATGACGGCGAAAGCATGTTCTAAGCTGTCTGCACCAATTCGAGCAGAGTCGCATTGAGCGGCTTGAAGAAGAAAGGCAACCAACAAACGCGAATTGGCCCTCCTTCTCGCCACGCAGGTCCCTAGGGGTAAGCAGGTCCAAAAGAGAATAGGGCAGCCGCAATTGACCCGACCTTCAGGTCGGGGGAAGGAACAATCCCCAATTACACAGAGGGGCTTCAGCCCCTTCGAATCGAGACTTCGGCGGAAGGAAGGGAGGTAGATCCATGGCAATGACGGGTGTACGTCTCCATGCTCCGCGTGACCTGAGAGTTGAACAGCTCTCCGATCCAAGGCCTCCCTCGAAAGGCGAGGTCTTGATACGAATCGGGGCAGCTGGGATTTGTGGGAGTGACCTCCACACCTATCTCGACGCGCAAATCGGCGACACCAAGCTGCGGGCCCCGCTCGTTCTGGGGCACGAGTTTGCAGGCACGGTGGAGTCGGTCGGTGAGGAGGCCTTCACCGAGGACCTGGTCCGGCTGGAACGTGGAATGCGCGTAGCAGTGGATCCGGCTCAGCCATGCGGTATGTGCGAATTGTGCCAGCGCGGACATCCAAACCTCTGCACGAGTCTCCACTTTTGTGGATTGTATCCAGATGGCGGCTGTTTCTGTGAATGGATCGTGATGCCGGCCCGCTGCTGCTTTCCGCTTCCCGATTTCTTAGATCACGAATCCGGTGCGCTCCTGGAACCTCTCGGAGTTGCTCTCCACGCGGTTGACCTCGCAAAACCTACGGCAGATGAATCAGCAGTCATCATCGGGGCTGGGCCAATCGGGTTGCTGATTCTCCAGGCGGCTTCGCTGGCCGGGATGAAGCCAATCTATGTCGTCGAACAGCTCCCATGGCGCCTCGCTCTTGTTGAGAAATATGGCGGCATACCAATCGATTCGGCCCGAACGGATGCAAGAGAAAAATTGCTGATACAAACGCTCGGCCGCGGTGTTGATGTTTCCTTTGAAGCCGCATGGGCAGATGCCACCATTCAGCTTGCTGCGGAAATGACGCGGCCCGGTGGTCGCGTTGTATTGGTGGGAATTCCACGCGAGGACCAACTCACGATGAATCATTCAACAGCCCGCCGCAAGGGACTCACGATCCTGCTTTCGAGGCGAATGAAGCACACCTACCCCCGGGCCATCGATCTTGTTGAAAAAGGTCTCATTGATGTCAAGGGTCTTGTCAGCCACCGTTTCCCGCTTGCACAGCTGCCACAGGCGTTTGCATTAAACGCGGACTACCGTGATCACGCTGTGAAAGTGATGATCACGTACTAGCCGGTTAATGAAAGACAAACCGACAAGCACGCAAAGAAACGCGAAGAATGGTTCCAGAGATTCTCATGTTCTCATATCTCAGATCTTTGGCGCTCTTGGCGGTTCATCTTCGTCCTTTTCATCGGAGTTTCGAGAGTTTCCTTTGTGAGAAACCAATGAAACCTATTCTTGTTGCGGGCATACTTCTCTCATTGATCTCGTCCTCTCATCTTGCAGAAGCAAAGGACGGATCGGTCCAAACTAAATCCGCTGCCGCGGAGAAAGTCCATTTTAAGGCACGACCGTTCGACCTGAAACAAATTCGTTTGCTTTCAGGACCTATGAAAGATCTCGTTGATCGAAACAGAGAATACCTGTTGAGTCTCAGCGTCGATCGTTTAGTCCACAACTTCCGCGTCAATGCTGGATTGCCATCGAAAGCCGAGCCGCTCAGTGGTTGGGAGGCGCCAAACTGCGAGCTGCGCGGTCACTTCACCGGCCATTTCATGTCCGCCTGCGCTTTGATGTATGCTGCAACTGGAGATGAACGCCTGAAGGAAAAGGGGAAGCATGTGGTGGATGCATTGGCGAAGTGCCAGCAGGCACTTGGATTTGCCGGGTATCTCAGCGCTTATCCTGAGGAGATGATCGATCGAGTGGAAGGCGGGAAGCGCGTGTGGGCGCCGTACTACACGCTGCACAAGATCATGGCAGGCTTGTTCGACCTGTACACGATGTGTGACAACCAGCAGGCTCTCGATGTCTTGACGAAAATGGCTTCATGGGTAAAGATGCGCACCGACCGTCTCGATGAGAAGCAGATGCAGGCGATGTTGAAAGTCGAGTTTGGTGGCATGGCCGAGATCCTGGCGAACCTGTACGGGATCACGGGTGATCCGGCCCATCTTGCCCTGGCTCGCAGATTCGAGAAGCGCTCGTTCATCGATCCGTTGATCGATCACAAAGACCAACTCAAAGGGCTGCACGTCAACACGCACATACCTCAGGTCATCGGAGCGGCGCGAGAGTACGAGCTTACCGGTGACAAGCAGTACTTCGAAGCGGCGTCCTATTTCTGGAACGAGGTCGTCGATGTGCGATCTTATGCGACCGGCGGCACGAGCAACTACGAATACTGGCGCGAAGATCCGCATCACCTTTCAGACCAGTTGAGCCAGGAATCGCATGAGAATTGCTGCACGTATAACATGCTCAAACTGACTGACCATCTTTTCTCATGGTCAGCCGATGCCCGGTTCGCCGATTACTATGAGCGCGCATTGTTCAGCGCGATACTCCCTACTCATCACCCCGATGTTGGCGGGGCGATCATGTATTACGTCCCTTTGAAATCGGGGCTCTTCAAGATGTTTGGCATTCCTGATTCGTCGTACTTCTGCTGTAACGGCTCCGGCATTGAGTCGTTCGCTAAACTCGGAAGCAGCATCTGCTTCAAGAGTGAACAAGGAGTGTACGTCAACCTCTTTGTCTCATCTGAAGTACAATGGACTGAAAAGGGAGCGACGATTCGACAGGAAACCAGATTCCCTGAAGAGCAGGGGACAACGATCACCGTCAAGCTGCGGTCATCTCAGGATTTTACTTTGTTCATCCGCATTCCCTCCTGGACCACGGACAAGTTTGAAGTGAAGCTGAACGGGAAAGCACAGCATGTGACGGCCAATGCCAGGGGTTATGTTGAGTTGCATCGGAAGTGGAGCAATGGAGACCGAGTGCAACTCCATTTGCCGATGGATCTAAAGCTGTCACGATTCCCGGATGATCCTACGGTCAGCGCAATTCTCTACGGTCCTGTCGTACTCGCCGGTGCCTTGGGGAATGAAGCGATGACAAAGGAAATGCAGAGGGGTCTGGGGCTGCCGGACGTGCATCGCATGGTTTCACAGGGGGCAGCGATTCCAGTTCCATCGCTTGTTGTGTCGAATCCGGATCCAAACACCTGGATCAAACCTGTGAAGGGCAAACCCCTCACCTTTCAGACTGTCGGAAGTGGAAAGCCAAAGGACGTAACACTTATTCCGTTCTACAAGATCTTCGGGCAGCGATATGCTGTCTACTGGAATGTCTACACGCCGCAGGAATGGCAGGCGCTTCAGGATTCGCGTCCCCGGCTCGCGCCCGGAGTTCTCGACCGCGTGCTCGTTGGCGATCAACGGTCAGATCGCGACCATAATTTCCAGGCATGGCGGTTTGAGAAAGGTGAGAGGAATGGACGAAAATGGGTGAAATCTCCTCTCTCGTTCCGGTACGATGTCACTGTTGAGCCGGATCAGGCCAACAAGCTCGCGTGCGTATTCGGGGGAGGGGAAAAAGAATCCGCTTTCGATGTTCTTGTTGACGGTGTGAAGATAGTCACTGAATCGATAGGCACCTCGAAGGAAACCGAAATTGTTGAGAGGAAGTACGATATTCCACGCGAGCTCGTCGGTGGAAAACAAAGAGTGGCAATTACATTTCGTGCCAGGAATAATAAACCAACTGCTGAGTTGTACGACTGCGTGGTATCGAGACCAAAAGACTGATATCAGAACTTTGGAGGTCCATCTCAGATGAAATCTTCTCAGTTGACATTCGCTCTCGCGGTGCTTCTTATCGTGTCATCTGTCGTAAACGCTGGACAGGGAGCGCAAGATTATCCAATCAAGCCCGTGCCGTTCACAAACGTCCATATCAAGGACAGCTTCTGGTCACAGCGCCTCGAGATCAATAGGACAGTGACCATCCCGCACAACTTCAAAGAGTGCGAAGTGACGGGCAGAGTTGACAATTTCGCCAAAGCCGCCGGCCTGAAGAGCGGAAGCTATCGTGGATATCAGTTTAACGATTCAGATGTCTTCAAAGCGATCGAAGGAGCGTCGTACTCACTCGCGACTCATCCGGATCAGCAGCTCTCCGAGTACCTCGACAGCCTGATCGCGCTGATTGCAGCAGCCCAGGAAAAAGATGGCTATCTCTACACGCCGCGGAAACTGATGGATTCAACATACTCTCCTCCAGGAGGCAAGGAACGCTGGGTAGGAGAGAAGGATGGAAGTCACGAACTCTATTGTGCGGGCCACTTGTATGAAGCGGCCGCCGCGCATTATCTTGCGACAGGCAAGCGGAACCTTCTTGACGTTGCACTGAAGAACGCGAATCTCGTCTGCAGCACGTTCGGTCCGAATGGAAGACACGAGGTGCCCGGACACCAGGTCATTGAGATCGGACTCTGCAAGCTCTATCGCATCACCGGTGAGGACAAGTATCTGAGGACTGCGAAATTTTTCCTCGATGAACGAGGAGACAAGGCTGGACACGAATTGATCGGCGAATACGCGCAAGACCACATGCCCGTTGTCGATCAGGACAGCGCTGTCGGGCACTCCGTTCGTGCAGCATATATGTATTCCGGAATGGCCGATGTGGCCGCGCTCACCGGAGATCCCTCCTATGTCAAGGCCCTCGACAAGATCTGGCAGGATGTCGTTGGCTCGAAGATGTACCTGACAGGGGGGATCGGTGCGACAGGCGGGAACGAAGGCTTCAGCCATCCGTATGTCTTGCCCAACTTGAGCGCCTACTGCGAAACCTGCGCTGCCATCGCGAATGCATTTTGGAACTACCGGATGTTCTTGCTCCACGGCGACGCTAAGTATATCGATGTGCTCGAGCGCATCATCTATAATGGATTTCTTTCAGGCGTGTCGATGGAAGGAAATCGTTTCTTCTATCCAAATCCGCTGGAATCGTTCCGGGGCGCGACCAGAGCAGAATGGTTCGAATGCGCCTGCTGCCCTCCCAACGTTTCGCGGTTTGTTCCTTCGATCGCGGGTTACATCTATGCAGAGGATGGCAGTGATATCTTCGTCAATCTTTTCATCAGCGGTGAGTCGACGATCAAGTTGGGGGAGCGCACGGTGACGATGACTCAATCCACACTCTATCCCTGGGATGGATCGATCCGGGTGCAGGTTGATCCGAGCTCATCGGGTGAATTCGCGATTAAGATCAGGATCCCCGGCTGGGCACAAAATCGCCCTGTGCCAAGCGATCTCTATCGGTATCTTGACCAGGCCGACGCGAAGGTGAGCCTGAAAGTTAATGGCCATCCGATTTCGTTTTCAGTCGACAAAGGGTACGCGACGGTACGGCGCGAGTGGAAAAAAGGGGATACCGTCGACATCGGCTTCCCGATGCCTGTCCGCAGAGTCGTCGCAAATGAGAAGCTCCTCGACGACAAAGGGCGCGTAGCACTGGAACGTGGTCCGATATTGTTCTGCGCAGAATGGCCCGATAATAAGGATGGAAATGTCACAAACCTGGTGTTGAGCGACGCTGCGCCTCTGAGGACGGAATTCCGCAAGGACCTTTTGAATGGTGTTCAGCTGATCAAGTCTACGGCGATCCCAGTCAGAAGAACTCTGGAGAAAACCGTCGTCTCCGATCCTCCCCAGGAGTTCACTGCCATTCCTTACTACGCCTGGGCTCATCGTGGGCTGGGACAAATGGAGGTGTGGCCGGCGCGCGAGGTTTCGGCGGCGCGGCCGCTGCCTGCACCAACAATCGCCTTTACAAGCAAGGTAACAGCGTCTGACAAGCGACGGGCAGATGCGATCAACGATCAGCTGGAACCGAAGAACTCTATCGATCATACGCTGCCGTTCCTGCATTGGTGGCCGCGGAAGGGAACGACCGAATGGGTCCAGTACGACTTTA
>JBEKOB010000108.1:0-11826 GCA_049522195.1 Bacteroidota bacterium | reverse complement strand
TTACTCAACGATCGTGAGAGAGAGCGAGCGTTTGACCGGGCTTGTCAACAACGTTCTCAATTTCTCGAGGATGGAATCGGGCAGAAAGGAATTTCACCTCGCAGAACTCGACTTGAATCCGATTGTTCTCAAAGTTATCGGCCAGTATGAAGCTCATATGGAGCATCTCGGCTTCGCCGTGCACATCGAACTGGCGGACGCCCTGCCTCTGATTATGGCGGACGAAGAAGCCGTCTCTGAGTCCCTTCTGAACATCCTTGAGAACGCCATGAAATACAGCGCGACAGAGAAGTCGATCAGGGTTGCCACAAGCACTACGAACGAAAACGTATTCGTCGAAGTCGAAGACCACGGCATCGGCATTGCTCTGTCAGAGCAGTCGAAGATCTTCGAGAAATTTTATCGCACGTCCTCCGGACTGGCGCACCAAGCAAGAGGGAGCGGACTCGGATTGACCCTCGTGCGGCACATCATGGACGCGCACAACGGCAAGGTCTCTGTGAAAAGTCAACTGGGAGCCGGAAGCACGTTCCGGTTGTCATTCCCACATATTGTGTAGTCTGGACTTTCAGTACAGGCAGGAATCATCATGCCATCAATTCTCGTGGTAGAGGATGAGCCCGATATGCAGCGCGGGCTGAGAGACAATCTCGAATTCGAGCAGTATGAAGTCGACGTGGCGGCAGACGGGGAGACAGCTCTCAAGAAGATCACCGAAGGAGCGTACGATCTCATCATACTTGACATCATGCTTCCCGCGATGTCCGGACTGGATGTTTGCAGAAACGTTCGCCAGCAGGGCATAACAACCCCCATCATTATGCTCACCGCGAGGGGCGAAGAGATAGACAAAGTGCTGGGGCTTGAGCTTGGAGCTGATGATTACGTGACGAAGCCGTTCGGAGTTCGTGAACTTCTTGCGCGGGTCAAAGCCCTGCTGCGAAGAGCCGAGGGAGTTGCGGGCAGTGGCCAGGACAAGATGGTTCTCGGGTCGCTGGAGATTGACTTCGCAGCCTATGCGGCGGTTCGGGCCGGAAAGCCGTTGAACCTGACACCGAAAGAGATCGAGATCATGAAATACTTCTGGCACCATCGGAACAAAACGGTCAGCCGCGACGAATTGTTGACAAATGTCTGGGGATACGATCAATCCATCAGCTCACGAACGGTAGACAATTTTATCCTGAAACTGCGCCAGAAGATCGAAGACGATCCTGCAAACCCACGGTTCCTTCTCACCATCCATGGCGTCGGTT
Organism: Bacteroidota bacterium; assembly: GCA_049522195.1. Taxonomy (GTDB): domain Bacteria; phylum Bacteroidota; class Ignavibacteria; order UBA10030; family UBA10030; genus UBA9647. The sequence goes on along the minus strand of JBEKOB010000108.1, from coordinate 10,570 downwards.
ACAAACTCGTAGCCTGATATCCTTCCTTTCCACTCTCATTTGGATCTGTTCGCGGAAGCGTCTTCCGTCGTGACATTATTTTACACTACCGTTACAGAACGAAAACATCCTCCAGCCAGGGTGGCCGTAGTATGCATGTGGAACCCTAGTCAACGATTCATTCCACGGCGTACAACAGGAGGATGTCATGAAAACCCACAAGGCTCTGATCATCGGGCTTGCACTCACCGCAGCCATAAGTGCACACGCTCAAGACATAGCAAAGCTTTCGAAGACCGAGAGTTCCTATTCCCGGGAATACTCGCGCAAGGCTCTGGATTTCAAGAAGGTTGAAACAAACTATCTGTTCTGCCTGAATTCGGATTTCCCAGCGGTGGTTGAATCAGCACTTGGCCACGTCACCGTCATGCGGATCGCGTATCCGAAGCAAGATCTGAGGAAAATCCAGGAAAAAGTGTCTGATCTTGCTCTGCTGGGACCAACGGCGTCAATTCGCCAAAAGGCATCTATGGCAATGAAGGTATTCGCGAATCCTTTTGGCTTCAGGAATGCGATCACGGACGGGCAGGCCAATGGCGACGGTTTGCTTGAGTCCCTCATTGCACAGCGATAGTGGTCCGTTTGACCGGTTATGTGAGAGTCCAGGAGCCGTGACATCCTTTGACAATTCTTTACGCGGCGGAGATTTGATTCCTGCACATGTTCGAGTACGTTACGGCCAAACAAACACCGGAGAAGAGTAATGAGCAAGGACCGTATTCTGGGGATCGTCATCGCACTTCTGGCCGTCATTTCGTCGGGCCGGTCTCAGGCGCCGGATTTGAAACTCCTGCTCGATCTTAGCGGAAAATGGAAGTTCGAGCTCGGCGACAATGCACAATGGTCAAATCCGGCTTTTGACGATTCGAAGTGGGATCGAATCTATGTCCCCTCACCGTGGGAGGACGAAGGATATCCGGGGTACGATGGCTATGCCTGGTACAGAAAGCATTTCAAAGTCGATGATGATTTTCGCGAGATGGCGTTGTATCTGCGCCTTGGATATATCGATGATGTGGGTGAAGTATTCCTCAATGGTCATATGATCAGGTACGAAGGAAGATTTCCTCCCAACTTCATGACTGCCTACGCTACTGGTGTTGAGTGCCCAATTCCGAAGGAGTACCTGCGATTAGACTCCGACAATGTCATCGCTGTAAGAGTCTACGACGACCAGCAGGCCGGAGGCATCACGCACGGGGATGTAGGGATTTATGAGCGCAGGAATTACCTCGAGCCCGATTTCGATCTCTCAGGCATGTGGAAATTCAAGACTGGTGACGACGATTCGTGGTCGGAGACCACTTTCGATGACTCGGATTGGCAGGAGTTGAAGGTCCCCCTGCTTTGGGACGCACAGGGATACAAGGAGTATGATGGCTTTGCATGGTACAGGGTGAAATTCAGAGTACCCTCCAACCTGGCAAACCGACGACTGGTTCTCCTCCTGGGGCGCATCGACGATATGGACGAAGCGTATTTGAATGGAGAGCTCATCGGAAGAACGGGGCGCTTGCGACGCGGCCTCACTTCCAGGGACATTCGAGGGGAATACCAGCAGCAGCGTGCCTATTCAATCCCAACATCGCTGTTGAAACGGGATGGAGAGAATACTCTTGCTGTCCGAGTACTTGATGTGTGGATGCACGGCGGTATCTACGACGGGCCCATCGGCCTGGTCCAAAGAGACCGCTACTTAGCCTGGAAAGATCGACCGCACTCCATGTGGGATGCTCTCAAGCAGCTCTTTCGGTAGCCCGGTACGAAGGATGGAATAGTGAGACGCGGGTGGGAGGATGGTCAACAAGTTGCCGCGGGGGAAAAGCGAGCACGCTCGGTGGAAAAGACGCTCCGAATCACTTTACGTGAAACTCATTGTTTCTGAGGGTCTTCCGTTTTAGGGACGATGTGAATTTCATCTAGCCTATGCGTCACCACCGACGAGAGGGTTCTCATTGCTGCAACCCCGGATGAGATGATCTCGAGCCCCTGGTGTAATTCGTTGAAAACCTGTTTGAACCTTTCGTGTGCCCCTTCAGACACAGATCCGTCCAGTTCCCGCTCAATGCTTCCCAGGTTCTTCTGCATATCAGAAAGACTTTTCTCCAGCAGCTGGCCGACTGAATTCACTGTGTCGTGAAAGAGGCGCAGCGAATCGAGTTCCTTTTGTTTCTCTTTGAGCAGCCGTTTTTCCGCCTCTCGCTCAATCACCTGTTGCTTGAACTGGTACCGCTCGCAGACGCTCTTGATAGCCATGCGAAGCCGGTCGATCTCCAACTGGTCTTTCCGAAGGTAGTCATACGCGCCAAGCTTCATCGCCTCAACCGCCACCGCCTCGGATCCCGCCGCCGTGATCATGATTGTGGGAGTCTGAATCTCCTGGTTGTGCATCCACTGCAATACTTCAAGTCCGGTCATGTCCTCCATTTTGTTGTCGAGAAGAATCGCGTCGAACTGCTGACTTTTTAGCAGTTCAATTGCTGCCTCACCGGACCCGCACGACCGGACAGAGAACTTGTCGGTCATCTTCAGCGCCATTTCGGTGCTGAGCCGAAACGAATCTTCATCGTCCACAATAAGTACACGAAGCATTCCTGAACTTGCCATAACTCCTTTCAACGTGAGTTGCTGAGGCACAACTGGAGGGTTCGTGAATCAATACCTCGTGAAATTACCGTAAAAAACGCCTTATAAGCAAGGTACCCGCGCAGACTTTGCCTCACGGGTTTGGGGAGGGATTTTTGATCTCTCCGGGCCAACCGGAGCCGGCGCGCCAGGATATCGACCGGCTCGTTCTGGAGTGCGGCCAAATCAACCTACAGAGAGACACAGATTGTCTCGCATTGATACGACCAGAAACAGAACGTCCCGCCGAAGCGGGACGTTGAGAATCCATGCAACAGACAAACAAGAACCATTCTACTGGAAGTCACCAGAATAAACCCAGGTCCCGAGCTTTCCATCACTATCGATTGTGACCTTGATGGTATTCGAGGCATTCTGCGCTGAAGTTGCGGTGAAGACGATCGTGTTGGTCGTCGGCGCAGCAGTGTATGTTCCATTTTCGTTCGTCTGCATTTTCGTCGGGATAGCGAACGTTGTGTAGTCGCCCTGACCGCCCCCCATGGACGACGGCCGAATGCGGAACTGATATGCCTGCGCGGCAAGGTTATTGAGGTCGTTGATGATCGCATCCCGATTTGACTGCACGCTCTGAGCACTGAACAAACTCAGACCTACCGCAATCGCGATACCAACGATGATGACCCCCAAGATGATGAGCAACAATTGTTGTTGGCCCATAGAGCACTCCCCTCATAAAATGTTTGATGGATGAAAACCCACACCTCCCACTAACCTCTTACTGGTTTCAAAAATAGGAAGGTCGATTGCAAGTATCAAGACAAACGAGATGCCCAACCTCGCTATTAATGATTTTTAACTGAGCGAACGTTGTGCTCTCATGTTGAACCTCGACATTCCGTCAGAGAAGCATCATGCTCCGGACGCGCTTCAGCGAGATTATTGGGCATTGCCGGAACAGTTACAAAGCTCGCGTGAAAAAACGTTAATGTGCGCGTGAACAAGTGGTACGTGGAACGATCAGAATGACAAAGAGGAATGATGAGAACAACTCAGCGGCATTGAGAGAAGCGTTGGAAGTGTGATGCGAACAGCTAACTGTAGATCACGCTTTCAGATCGGCGTCCACATCTGTGAAATATTCTTTGATCTCAGATGCGAGCTTCGGGCCGACAATCTCGGCGATCTGTTCCTCCGTCGCGAACTTTACGCCTTGAACAGAACCAAACGACTCCAGGAGTTCCGTCGCCCGTTTCTTGCCGACGCCTTTGATCAAGTCAAGTTCGGTCTTGAGAATTCTCTTTGAGCGAAGTGTCCGGTGATAGGTGATCGCAAACCGATGTGCCTCATCGCGAATCTGCTGCAGGAGCTTGAGGCTCGAAGACGTTCGCGGGATCAGCAGTGGATCGCTTTGGCCCGGAAGGAACACCTCTTCAAGTCGTTTCGCCAGGCCGATGATGGGTATGCCGGAGTAGTTCAAACCCTGGAGCACTGCGACGGCGCTTGACAGCTGCCCTTTTCCGCCGTCGACGACAATGAGATCCGGGCTTGTTCCCCCTTCCTCGATCAATCGCGAGTAGCGTCGCTCAACGACCTCTCGCATGCTCGCAAAATCATCAGGCCCCTCGACGGACCGGATCTTGAATTTCCGGTACTCGCTTTTCTTCGGCTTCGCATCGACGTAGACGACCATCGATGCAACCGTATCGCTCCCCTGGATATTTGAGATATCGAAACATTCTATTCTGCGCGGCGGGGCCGACAGGCGAAGGTCACGCTGCAGCGATTGAACTGAATGGGGAATGAAATCGCCGCGCTTCATTTTTTGAAGCTGAAGCTCCTCGAGGAGGAATTCGGCATTCTTCTTCACCATCCCGACAAGTCTCAGCTTGTCGCCTGCCTTGGGAACATCGACGTTGACAGGCGCCTTTCTCCGACCGGCAAGCCAGGTCTGTATGACATCGACGGAGTTCACGTCGCTTGAGAGCGAAATTTCGCCTGGAATATCCTCATTATCGAGGTAATAACGCTCAAGGAGGCTTTCCAATGCCACCCCCTCTGTCTTCCCCTCGACGTTGCTCAGATAGTAGTGGTGGCTTCCCAGGACCTTACCATCGCGAACTTTAAAGACCACACCGCAAGCGTCGTCCTCTTTGAGGGCCAGTGCAATGATATCCCGGTCGACTTCCTTCATCTCCACGACCTTCTGCTTCTCATTGTACACGGAGAGCGCCCTGAGCCGGTCACGCGTCTTGGCAGCTTCTTCGAACCTGAGATCTTCCGACAGCTGGTTCATCTCAGATTGAAGCGATGCCACGGCATCATCCGTTTTCCCACGAAGAACCTTTGCTACCTTGTCAATCATGGAGTTGTAATGTTCTGCTGAAACCTTTGCCTCGCATGGCCCTTCACACTTCCTGATGTGATAATCCAGGCAAATCTTGAATCTCCCCCGCGCGATTGATTCGGCCGTCAGGTCGTAATTGCAGCTCCGGATCATGAAAATATCGCGGACGGTCTTCAGGGCAAACCGCATCGTCTTGACATCCGTATAAGGCCCGAAGTAGCGCGATCCATCCCTGATGATTTTGCGTGTTACGAAAACACGGGGAAATGGCTCATGCGTGATGACGATGTACGGAAAGCTCTTATCGTCCTTCAAAAGAACATTGTACCGCGGCTTGAGTTTCTTGATCAGGTTGGCTTCGAGAATGAGGGCTTCGACTTCGGAGTCGGTAACGATGAGCTCAACGTCAGCGATTTTCGAGACGAGGGCATCGAGCTTTGGATCAAGAGCGCGCGACTTCTGAAAGTACTGTCGCACTCTATTACGGAGGTTCTGCGCTTTCCCGACATAGATGACCTTCGCATCCGGATTCTTAAACTGATACACCCCCGGTTTTGCCGGGAGCGAATCGAGTTTCTCACCGAGTGAGAGGTCGTCTTTCTGGATGCTGATTTCCATCACGTCCCTCTTGGAAGCAGCGCTCAGCCAGTTTGTTTCTGGCTGATTTCTATCAACACACCGTTTGTGGATTTTGGATGCAGGAACGCAACGCGATGGCCATCAGCACCGAGGCGGGGGCGTTCATCGATGAGCTGGAAGCCGGCAGCTTTCAACCGGGCCAGTTCCGCCTCGATGTCATCCACAATGAACGACACGTGGTGGACTCCTTCTCCCCGCTTCTCGATGAACTTGGCAATTGGTGAATCAGCGTCGAGAGCTTCTGTGAGCTCGATTGCTGAATCGCCAACAGTGAACGTTGCTGTTTTGACTTTATGGTCTGGAAGATCTTCGGCGTGGTCAGACCCTTTACCAAGAAGGGCATGAAACAAGGCGCTGGATGCTTTGATATCTTTGACGGCTATGCCGATATGGGAGATTTTCTCAAACATTGCGACACACGTCTAACGGAAGTAAGATGATTTTGTCGAGCGTTCCATCCAGTTCAAAATTCAATAAGGTCGACAACATATTTGGATATTGCGTCTCGAAGGAACTCGCTTGATCTAGAAAGAAGGCACACACCCCTTACATCCCCTCTCCCCTCGCCTGAAGCCAACGCACAGAGGGGACAGCTTAAACTTGTATGAGAGAACGGCACGTCCCCTCTCTCGCGGCGGCCAGCGGGACGCGAGAGGGGAGCAGAGGGGTGTGTGCTGTTTCAGCTTCTGCCTTGGCACTTATTTTCGCAGTCCACACAGAAATATGTGCGCATGCTGTCATTCTTCAGCGGAGTATCCAAGACGTTTCAGGAACGCCTCATTCTCTCTCCACTTTTCGCGCACTTTGACATGGAGTTCGAGGAACACCGGCCGTCCGACCATCCGTTCAATATCGACACGTGCTCGCTGTCCAATTTTCTTCAGCGCTGCTCCTCCCTTTCCGATGAGAATACCCTTCTGAGAGTCACGCTCCACGATAATGTCAGCATTGATATAGGTCTTCCCCACTTCCCGTTCTTTGAAGTCGATGATCTGCACTGCGGTGGAGTAAGGGACTTCTTCACGGAATAACTCGAATATTTTCTCCCGGATGAGTTCCGCGGCGAAGAACCGTTCGGGCTGTTCACTCACTGAATCAGGAGGATAGAATGCAGGATGCTCGGGAAGGTACTGCACAATTGTTTTGAGAAGATCGGGGAGGTTCTCGCCTTTGAGAGCTGAGATCGGGATGATGTCCGCGAACTTGCCCGACCGGGCAAAGTGTTCAATGACCGGCAACACTGCCTGGCGCTGCACGGTATCAACCTTGTTGATGACCAGGACGAGCTTCTTGTCCCCGCCTATGCCGGCAACCGTCTGCTCCACAACAGGGGGCAATTCGGTTCCTCTCGATGCTTCGGTCAGGAGCAGGACAATGTCTGCATCCTGGAGTGCCATGTGGGCCGAATGGACCATCTTTTCGTGAAGGAGGTACTTCGGCTGAAGCAATCCCGGTGTATCAAGGAATACGACCTGCGCATCGTCTGTGCTCAGGATCCCGAGCACGCGCTGACGCGTTGTTTGCGGACGCGCCGAGACAATCGAGAGCTTCTGATTGAGCAAAGCGTTGAGCAGCGTCGACTTTCCGACATTCGGCTCACCGACGATGGCGACATATCCGGCTTTGTGTGGGTTTTGTTGTGTCATACTGTTCAAAAACAAAAACGTTCCGTTATGGACGTAACGGAACGCATACCATGCGCTCTACTACCCTGAACACGAAATGAGCGTGAAGAGGCAAACGAATCTGTTCAGACGGCATCCTCGCCCGACTCTTCGGTCCGGACCCTGATGACATCTTCCACCGGCGAGACGAAAATCTTGCCATCCCCTACCTGCCCTGTCCGCGCACCTTTGACGATGGTCGAGACTATATTATCCACCATCGAATCTGCGGCAATGATCTCGATCTTTATTTTCGGAAGAAAATCGATCTTGTATTCCGACCCGCGGTACAATTCCGTATGCCCCTTTTGCCGGCCGTATCCCTTCACTTCCGTCAAAGTCATTCCCCGGACACCGATTTCAGACAGGGCCTCTCGCACATCGTCGAGCTTGAATGGGCGAATGATAGCTTCGATTTTCTTCATACCGGTTCTCGCCTGCGCTGGTTGTGGGCTTGTCAACTGTATGATGTGACGGACTCGGACTGCGAGAGGGACTCCTCAGGCACCGTGACAGTTCTTATATTTCTTCCCGCTCCCGCATGGGCACGGATCGTTCCGTCCGACTTTTTGCTCTACGTGCACGGGAGCCGGCTTTTGCGGCGGCCGGCCAGCCGGGGCGTGTTCTGATGCACCCGCCGGAATCGCCTCGCGATTCCCCTGGAATCCAGCCCCTTGCGCCGACTCGTGCGTCATGGTGATGTCCTGTGTGCGGACGGGGCGTCGTCCCCTTTGCGCCGGCAGCTGCTCCGGGCTCTCAGGGAAGAACTTGAAGGCGATGTTGACCACTTCGTCTGCAATCAGCTCCATCAATTCCATGAACATCCCAAACGCCTCGGTCTTGTATTCGACCAGAGGATCCTTCTGCCCGTAGCCGCGGAGGTGGATGCCTTCTTTCAAATCGTCCATTTCACGCAGGTGATCGCGCCACTTGTTGTCGATGACCTGGAGCATTGCCATCCGCTCCAGCATTCCCATCATGTCGCGACCGATCTTCTCTTCCTTCCGGCGATAGAATTCCTCGGCTGCCGTGACGACACGCTCGGCAACCCCATCTTCGCCACTCTGCTGAAACTCTTCGGGAGTGATCTGCAGATCGGTCAGGAACTTTCCTCGTACGTCATTCTTGAGCGCCTCGATATCGCCTTCCCTGTAGTGATCCTGGGTGATCTTGGCTGCAATATCCCGCACCATGTCGAAAATATCATCTCTCAGGTGCTCACCCAGAAGTGCGTGCCGCCGGCGGGAGTAAATGACCTCGCGCTGCTGATTCATGACGTTGTCATACTCGAGCAAACGCTTTCGAATGCCGTAGTTGTTCTCTTCAACCTTCTTCTGAGCCCGTTCGACGGAGCGGGTGATCATCGGGTGCTGGATCACCTCCCCTTCCTTCAATCCCATTCTCTCCATGACCTTCGCAATCCGCTCGCTGCCGAACAACCGCATCAGGTCGTCCTCGAGCGATAGATAGAATCTCGATGACCCCGGATCGCCCTGCCGTCCCGATCGGCCTCTTAGCTGCCTGTCGATGCGACGCGCTTCGTGCCGCTCAGTTCCAACGATGTGAAGGCCGCCGACCTCTCGCACGCCGGGACCCAGCTTGATGTCCGTCCCACGGCCGGCCATGTTCGTCGCAATCGTGATCGCACCGGGAAGTCCGGCATGTGCGACGATCTCGGCCTCACGCTGATGCTGCTTGGCATTCAACACGTTGTGCGGAATCCCTTTTCTCTTCAACATTCGGCTGAGCGTCTCGGATACTTCCACGCTCGTCGTTCCAACCAGCACAGGCTGGTTGATGGATCTGCAATGCTCGATTTCCTCAATGACGGCGTTGAACTTCTCCCTCTTGGTCTTGAAGACCTGATCTTCCTCGTCCTTTCGGATCATAGGCTGGTTGGTTGGGATCACCACCACATCGAGCTTATAAATATCAAAGAACTCCGCAGCTTCCGTTTCCGCTGTTCCCGTCATTCCGGAGAGCTTCTTGTACAGGCGGAAGTAGTTCTGAAGTGTCACGGTGGCCAGCGTTTGCGTGTCCCGCTCGACCTTCACACCTTCCTTCGCCTCGATCGCCTGATGCAATCCCTCTGAGTACCGTCGACCCGCGAGAAGCCGGCCGGTAAACTCATCAACGATCATCACTTTGCCGTCGTCAGACACGACGTATTCATCATCCTTCTCATATAGGCAATATGCCCGGAGAAGTTGTTGAATCGTGTGAATCCGATCGCTTCGATCGGCAAACAACGCGTTGGCCTCATCCTTCTTCAGCTGCTTCTGATCAACACTGAGAGAGTCATTCCCTTCGAGCAGGCTGAATTCTGCAGCGATATCAGGAATGATGAAAAGGTCTTTGTTTTGCCCCGGGAAAACCTGTGCCAGAAACTCGCGGCCCTTGTCGGTCAAGTCGATGGTATGGGACTTCTCATCGATGGCGAAATACAACTCGTCGTCGATCTCGTGCATGCGGGATGACTGATCCTGAAGATAGATCCTTTCCGTCTTCTGGGAAAGGGTCTTGTTTGAGGGCTCGGAGAAGAGTTTCAACAGTTTGTTGCTCTTCGGCAATCCACGACTCGCCCGCAAGATCAAAACGCCTGCGTCCTCCTCGTTCTTGGCGGCGAGCATTTGTTCAGCTTCGCCAAGCATCTTTGCCACAAGGCTCTTCTGAGCGTTCACGAGCCGTTCGACATACGGCTTCATCTCGTTGAATTTATGGTCGTCGACGGCGACGGGGCCGCTGATGATAAGAGGGGTTCTCGCTTCGTCGATCAATACGGAGTCAACTTCGTCCACGATAGCGTAGTTGTGTGCCCGCTGTACCATTTCCTCTGCACTGACAACCATGTTGTCACGCAGATAGTCGAATCCGAACTCGTTGTTCGTGCCGTACGTAATATCGGCATTGTAGTGGATCCGCCGCTGAGCCGGATCCATCGGCTGGAGAATAACACCAATCTTCAGGCCGTGAAATTCGAAGATTTTTCCCATCCACTGGCTGTCGCGCAATGCCAGGTAGTCATTCACCGTTACGATGTGAACGCCCCTTCCGGGAAGTGCGTTCAGATAGGTGGGAAGAGTCGCTACGAGGGTCTTTCCTTCACCAGTCGCCATTTCGGCTATTTTGCCCTGGTGCAACGCAATGGCTCCAAGCAACTGTACATCAAACGGGACCATGTCCCATATGGTCTTGTTGCCAGCAACGTCCCATGACTGTCCTACCAGACGACGGCAGGTTTCCTTTACGACGGCGAAAGCCTCGGGCAGGATTTCGTCGAGAGTCTCCCGAATGGTCG
>JBEKOB010000107.1:0-11968 GCA_049522195.1 Bacteroidota bacterium | reverse complement strand
GCTGTCATCTTTGTCGGCGGCGGAGCAAGCCTCCAGTTTGCGATGCTCCCGATGAATTTTCTCAAAGCAAACGCCGATTATCTCGTCACCGGTGAGTGGGCCACAAAAGCCGCGAAGGAAGCAAGAGCGTTCGGAATCGTAAATGAAGCAGCAAGTTCGAAGGACAAGAATTTCAATTACTTGCCGAAGAGCTACAAGTTCTCGCCTGATGCTGACTATGTGCATATCACGACGAACAACACGATTTACGGGACGGAATGGAAATCGATTCCCGATGTCGGCAGCGTGCCATTGATCTCTGACATGTCTTCAGACATGTTTGGTATCAGGAGGGACTGGAGCCGGTACAGCCTCATCTATGCCGGAGCTCAGAAGAACCTCGGCCCCGCGGGTGTCACGATGATCGTGATCAAGCGGGCGTACCTCGAGGCAAAGGCAAAGGACCAGGTACCGACGATGCTGAAATACAAAACGCATGTCGACGGCAAATCGCTCTACAACACTCCCCCGGTGTTTGCCGTTTTCGTCCTCGGCAAGACGCTGAAGTGGATCCAGAAGGAGGGGGGGCTCGATGCGATCGAAGCGCGCAACCAGAAGAAGGCAAAGATGATCTATGATGTGATCGATGCACATCCTGACTTCTATAAAGGGACGGTGACTGACAAGTCAGACAGATCGATCATGAACCTGACATGGAACCTCCCGACTCCCGAGCTGGAGGATAAGTTTGTGGCAGAGGGAAAGAAGAAACAGATGGTAGGATTGAAAGGACATCGCTCGGTCGGCGGGATTCGCTCATCTCAGTACAACGCATGCCCGGTGGAATCGGTGGAGTTGCTCGCGAAGTTTATGGAAGAGTTTTACGCAGCGAACAAGTAGGAAGAGGGTTATTCTGTAAGAGGTGGTTGTACATAATGAAGGTCACATGAAGAAGGACGCCTTCTGCCGTGGCAAAGCATGGCTGAAGGCGTCCTTCAACGTTTCTAGTGGTGGTGCTCCGAACCGCTCATCGTTTCAGCCCCCGGCAGCTTCCCGGCGAGCTTCTGTGGAGTATGGATGAGCTGCGGCAGGCATTGAGGGCAAATCCAGTGGGTAGCTCCCTTGAACTGGAGCGTAACAAGCGGCACAGATTCTTCTGTCTCCGCACAATTAAGACACTGCTTCGGTTCTGTTGACACAAATACTCTCCGTTCTACTTGTAGAATGTGCTCAGCCGACCGACGCAACGCGTACAGTTTAGACGTATTCCATCTGCGGCACCAGGGGGCATGGGATCACGATTTGCATCAACTCATCTTCCAACTCCAGGAGCTGTGCACGCATGATTTCATGGTACCGTTCACTCTCTTTCACCAGCTGAGGAATGAGCCTCTTATAGTACTCGATCCCTTCAAGCAGGTTCTTCTTGTATTCCGCGAAGCGGGCGTGCTCTCTCTCGGAAATTGCGTTCACTGCTTTTTGGATCTCGCTTTTCAGGTGATCGATGTTCAGCCTGATCTCATTGATGAACATATTTGGCCGATCGCTCACTGTCATGAGTTGAATACGGCCGTAGATGTGCCCCACCATTTCTTCGAGCGTCGCAATCTTCGAGAAATAGGCCAGATTCGGACCGGGACAGACTGCAACGGGAAGGGGAGTGGCTCCGCACGCGCCGTTGTTATTCAGTGCTGTCGCGGCGAGGTCTTCGCAGAGACAGGTTTTCTCGTAGAGTTTTCCGAGTTTGTACTTCAACTCATCCGGAGGCAGATTCATACTCTGGAGCTGTTTGATCTTCAACCGCTGATATTGTGACGACGCTGTGCAAATTGCGTCTTTGGTAAACTCCGTGTTGCTGCAGAGAAACTTCTTCTCGCATGCACTGCCAGGCTTTCCTTTCTCTATTCTTTGATAGAGCTGCTGTTCGCCAGTCGTATTGCGCACATTGTTGAACGGAATGCCCAGCGGAGAGGAATCACTGATATAGAAGTCTTCTTTCTTTGCGTCGGCGAGTTGTTGCCTCGTCCTGTCGTCCACGTTCGTTGCTTCCGGAACGAGAAGGAAGGGGGATCCCCAGCCCGTGCCATCGACCTGATAGAAATCACGGAGGAACTCGTCTTCTTTCGTCGTGCCGATCCCTCCCTGCACGGTGACCCGCACCGGCAATGGTTGATCCGGCACAAGCATGCCTTTTGATGTGAGAGCTGCAGAATAGAGATCGTGAAGTTCGTTGATCAGGGTCGTTTTGCTCGTCTTGAAGACTTCGAGAATCGGTCCAAGAAGATCGCCGTCGGATGCAAATGCGTGGCCGCCGCAATTCAGCCCCGACTCGATCCTGTACTCCGAAACCCAGATTCCCTTCTTCGCCAGGATCTTGCCTTGGATGTAGCCAGATCGGTAATCGCTCACCTTCAATGTGACCTTCTTTCGAAGGTTTCCATGTTCATCGGGGAAAAAATCTGGAAACTGCGCCATATAACTGAATAGGCGCGAATTCAATCCGGCGGAGAGAACAACGGAGGAGTTGAGGTCGCTTTTCGCAAATCCCCGCAGTGAAGAGAGTGCATCGGAAAATTCGGGCGGGAGCGGCTGCCCGTTTTTCGGCGGCGCCAGGCGATCCAGCTTCGTCATGATATTGACGTCAATCTCTCCCGCGACAATCTTCGTGCGGAGCTCTTGTTCGAGGTGAGCACGCGTTGCAGAGTCGGCAGCATTCTTCATCCGCTGGTACAGAGCTTTGAGCGGTGATTGATCTGCAAGCATTTCGAAGTACTTTACGATTTCACTCCCTGTCTCAAACGCCGAGGCCCTGAGGGCGGCGATTTGATCGTGCACGATTCGTTGGAGAAGATTGAGATATTCGGTGATTCTCCGGGCGCGATAATCGTAGTCTTTCGTCGTGATGGGAGTATAGTCCTCGCCTCGCTCGATAGCATGTTGTTTTCGCATATGCTCGATGAGGATGTCGTCGACGATGGATACCACCGAGGAGATGCCAAACCGCGCGACTTTGACTGGTGTGTCGATAGAGAACGCCAGTCCCATCACCGGGATGTGAAATGTATGTACCCTGGTTTCGTACATAGAGCACCTTCGCCAACAGTGAACAATCATACGACACGCACTGGAGAATAACCATCACAGCGCGAGTTGACAATAAACGAGCAACCCGTGAAACTCAAAAGACTGAAGGTCAGGCCGAGATCGAGCGTGGAGCAGAGCGCGATGACGAGGACGATGATGGACTCTGGTGAGGTGGGTAGTGGTGAAGAAACCAGAGAGCAAAAAGAAACCAGGCATCTCTTGCCTGGAGTCCACACAACCGGGCCTGGATCAAACCTCAAATCCAAGCCTACACTCTACTTGCAAGGTATGGAATTTGATGAACGGACGCAAGCGCTATAGGAATCGAAGGATCAGCGCCCGCCATCTGACGATGGCTGTTCATTGGAAATGAGGGCGGTTTGTCCAAGTTGAGAGAAATGAACAATGTTCACTGATCAACGCGATCAGATAAAGTATAACATCCAGGGTTGCCCTTGGAACGAGTGCCTCCACGATAGATAGTACTGTAGCGTTGGCGTGACCTGCTATCGAGACATCTCTGGTCTAAACACTACATGCAAATCGTCTGACCATCAATTCGATTCTCGATGGAAACCACCCGAACGAGAAGACTAAGAGCTTGAAACCCCGGAAAAAAAGAACCCCACCATTGCTAGTGTTGCTCTGAGAGAGCAAAGAAGGTTATCAAGAATTTGGCTTGTTCACTCCCAGGCTTTCACGAATATAGTTTTCGGGACCCTCGATAATTTTCGCAATCAACGTTGCCAGGCTTTTTTGAGAAATTACCGACCCTTTTTCCGGTTTGCCTTTTCTGGTTGTTTCATAATCTACTTCATCTGCATTGGTAAACCAGGTTGGTCGCAGAATAGTGTATTCAAGGTCTGATGCTTCTATCACTCAGCAGCTTTTCGGTAAGGCTTTAATACGGGTTTCAAAGGAACATCATAGATACTTATTGAACTGATAAAGATGAGTTTCTTTATCCCTTTTTCGTCCATCGCTTTCACGATGTTTTTTGCCATCGCCTCCAGGTCGCCTGAAAGATTCGCATACACAATGTCCTGTCCTGTTATCGCCTCTTTGAGTTGAGTAAAATCCAGAACGTTGCCTTCAACGATACGGCATTTGGAAACACCATTGTTTCTTAACCGGCGGGCATTACGCAAAAACAAAGTACAGTATCGATGATCAGATCAAATTGACGGTTCACAGCGGCCATCTGTCCGGCGTCAGTGGAAAGCACGACCTTGCCAGCACCTAAGCGACGTGCATCCTGTTCCTTTCGCGATTGCTCTGGAGGAGCGGTGAGCGAACTCCACCAAAAAAGAACCCCACCATTGCTGGTGGGGCGAGTCGAAGGGCTCCGCGAGTAGGACTCGAACCTACAACCCTGCGGTTACGGTACACTCCAGATCTTTCGATCTGGCCCGGACTATCTCATCGTCCTCTCACGAATTCTGAGGTGGGACGTCGGGCGCTGTCGAGGCTTATTGGCGAGATTCCTCATCCTCTAGTCTCTGCACGTTCCCCGCTACTGACTGCTTTTCTCTTTGCGGGGCTTCGCTCAGGATTACCATCTCTCGATTGCCGAGAGGAAGGCTTCCCTGAATTCACCCGATTTTTCAATCCCGATTACTCGGGAAAGCTGCTATCTTGCTAACAGCCGCATGCTCTACCATTGAGCTATCGCGGAATCTTTTCTGCGACCATTGAGTCCCGCCACAATACGGCGGGATTTCTCCCGTCACGACGCTGTCGAGACGGGATCAACTATCGCGGAATGGTATCTGAAAGAAGAACCCGGAAAGAATCTTCCGGGCCGCTCGAAATATATCGTACTTTCAGTGGAAAGTCAAGATTCACTTTCACGTGTGTGCACCATTCTATTCAGAAACCTCGTCGAACCACCTCGTTGACATTCCTTTCAATTCGGACTATATTGCTTCAAAATCAGATAATATCTCTATCGAGAACGGGAGCTCGTATGATGAAGGGTGGCATACCGAACATGCAGGGAATGATGAAGCAACTGCAAAAAATGCAGGACAAAATGGCTCTGGTCCAGGCGGAGCTTGAACAAAAAACGGTTGTTGCAGAAGCTGGTGGGGGAATGGTAAAGGTCACTGCCAACGGCAAACAGCAGATCATCAAGATCGAAATCGAGAAAGAAGTCGTCAACCCGGAAGAAAAGGAAATGCTCGAAGATCTCGTGGTCGCCGCCACCAATAAGGCGCTTGAGAGCGCTGCAGCAATGGCGCAGCAGGAGATGCAAAAAGTGACGAACGGCATGATGCCGAACATCCCCGGATTAAATCTCCCCGGTTTCTAACCCGAGCGAAAGGACTGCAAGCGCTTGATTTTCACTGCCGAATCGATAGAGCAACTCGCTGAACAATTTGCACAGCTTCCCGGCATAGGCCGGAAAACCGCGCACCGGCTGGCCCTCTACATCGTCAAGATGCAAAGGGAGGAAGTCGTCACACTTGCGCGTGCCCTTGTCAATGTGAAAGACAGGGTGAAGTACTGTACCATCTGCTCGAACATCACTGAAGCCGACCCCTGCCCGATCTGCTCGAACACAAAGCGCGATCGGACGATGGTCTGCGTTGTCGAAGAACCGACCGATGTTCTTGCGCTCGAACGGACGAATGAGTTCAGGGGCCTCTACCATGTGCTTGGCGGAGCCCTCTCTCCGCTTGACGGAATCGGCCCGGAAGACCTCAGGATCAAGGAGCTCCTTCATCGTGTGAGTGATGCGGGTGTTGATGAGATCATACTGGCCATGAATCCGAATGTTGAGGGGGAAGCGACAACGCTGTATCTCTCGAAGCTGCTCAAGCCCCTGGGAATGAAGATAACCCGCATTGCGCGCGGCCTGCCTGTCGGTACGGATCTTGAATTCGCGGACGAAGCAACGCTGAGCCGGGCCCTGGAAGGACGGATCGCTGTTTGAGGCTCAACCTCTTTCACATCAGGATACGAACGTGAGGGTGGATCCGCGGTTGATCGTTATCGGCTTCTGCATCGGAGCGACGTGTATCGCCTGCAACATATTTGAGACACGGACGCCTGAACCGCCGACACAATCGAGTTCGAGCTTCACTCCTGCCACGGAGCCGTCTCTCGTGTTCTCGAATATGTCGAGTGCGTTTCGTGATCTGAATTCTCTCAATTATATCAAGTCGTTTGCGGATTCGGTCACTGCGGGGCGCAGCTTTAGTTTTGAGCCCACACCGCAGGCCAAAGTCAAGTACGGCGGGGTTTTCCTGCTCTGGAACAGGCAATCCGAGCAGCAGTACTTTGAAAACCTCCGCTCGAAGATTCCCAGCGGATCGACTGCCACGCTTGTGTTCCAGACGCTGACGGTGCAAAGCCTTCAGTCGGATTCTGCCCAGTACGAAGCGACATACACACTGACGGCTCCGCACTCCGTGGCGAGCGTTCCGACGCAAGCGACCGGCAAAGCGCAGTTTCTTCTGCTCGCAGACCGATCGAGGAACTGGGTCATCTGGCGATGGATCGATGAGCCCACAGGAACGAGCAGCTTCACGTGGAGTGATTTAAAAGGAGAGTTTGGTCAATAGAATGAAGAATCCAGAATACAGAATATAGAATTCGAATTCTGACTCCTGACTTCTGTATTCCTAACTTCGATCAGCGAATGTGCAGCGCTTCATGAGATTCATAGCCACGATACTCCTGTTGTTCCTGTTCTCCTCCTGCAATCCATTTGCTCCGGCATTGGATGACAGCCTTGTGACGGGAGACTCGATCCTCGGTGATCAGGCGACGATCGACGGAGTGTTCCAGAACATGAAATATGCGTACACGTTTCGTGATACCACAATTTACGGGCAGCTGTTGAGCTCTGATTTTTCGTTCGTCTTCACGGACTATGACCGCGGTGTTGAAGTGACGTGGGGAAGAGATGAAGAGATGCAGACGACGCGCGGACTGTTCATGAACGTCCAACGACTTGATCTCGTCTGGAACAATATCATTGCTCTCTCCACCGATTCTCTCAGCCTGAACGCGAGCGTGAGCCGGAATTTCAATCTCACTGTCACATTCAACCCGAGCGACAATCCCCGCATCGATGGATACGCCACACTCGCTCTGGCCCGGTCGGATCCACAAAAGCCATGGAAGATTGTCCGGTGGCGGGATGAATCAAATTTCTAACGAGCATATCTATGGTGACGGTAGCATACCAGGGTGAACCCGGCGCATTCAGCGAAGAAGCCGCGAGAAGTTTCTTCGGTCCTCGTGCCCGACTGCTCCCCAAACAGAGTTTTAAAGATGTCTTCGAGTTTGCCACGAGACACCCGTCGGGATTCGGTGTCGTACCCATCGAAAACTCTACATTTGGGAGCGTGCACCAGATCTACGACCTCCTTTTGCGCCACAAGCTGCACATTATCGGAGAGCTCAAGCTTCGAATTCAGCTTCATATGATGGTTCTCCCCGGCGTTTCGGCGAAGGGGATCCGTTCGGTGTACTCGCACTCCCAGGCGCTCGGGCAATGCGAAGAGTATCTCCGGTCTCTGAAGAGGGTAAGCGTTGCTGCTTACTATGACACTGCCGGATCTGCGAAGATGATTCGTGAAGAGGGGAGAAAAGACGCCGCGGCCATCGCAAGTGCACGCGCCGCGCGGACGTACGGCCTCTCGATCCTCAAACGAAATGTCGAGAGCAACCATCACAACTATACCAGGTTTATCGTCCTTTCGGCCAGGAAAGATCTTGCGAAGAGCAAGGAGAAGACCTCCATTGTGTTCGCGGCCAAGAACGTTCCCGGCGCGTTATTCAAAGCGCTGGCTGTGTTCGCCCTGAGAGAGATCAATATGCTCAAAATCGAATCCCGGCCGCACGTGGGGAAACCGTGGGAGTACCTTTTCTATCTCGATATCGAAGGATCGCCCTCCGAAACGCGCGTTCGCCAGGCACTCAAGCATCTCGACGAACTGACGACGTTTGTCCGTGTGCTTGGTGCGTATCCATTCGGCTCAACCATCAAGAATTGACCATGCAGCTTGGCTACATATTTCGTGAAGGTTTTTCCGGATTCCGACGGGCAAAGCTCTCGATGTTCGCTGCCATCATGACCATCTGTGCTTCACTTCTCCTGCTCGGATCTTTTGCCATCCTCGTTCTGAACGCCAACAGCGTAGTTGAGTCACTGCGGGAAAAGGTTGAGATGGAGGCATTTCTGGCCGACTATCTTTCCCCGGTGGAAACATCCATCGTTCGTGACAGCATCGCAACGATACCGGGTGTCCGGGAAGTGCGGTATGTTTCTAAAGAGGATGCTGCCAGAATCTTCAAAGAGGAGTTTGGTGAGGACATCCACAGAGTTCTCGATTTCAATCCGCTCCCCGCTTCGGTCAAAATCTTTCTGAAACCGGGATACCGGACCGCGAGAGGGGCTGAGGAAGTCTATAACGCCGCCAGGAGTATAAAGGGTGTGGATGAAGTGATCTATCGAAAGACGCTCATGGAAATGCTCGACCGCCGGGCAACCACGTTTCTTTGGCTTGTGTTCGGGATCGGACTCTTTATCACGATTTCATCAGTGTTCCTTGTCGCCAATACGATCCGGCTTGCCATCTATGCCAAGCGCAAGATCATACAGACGATGAAATTGATCGGTGCAACGAAATCGTTTGTTCGCGGGCCGTTCATTCTCGAGGGACTGGTGCAGGGCTTTATCGGGGGTGCACTTGCGGCAGCAATCCTCTTTCTCGTTTTTGAATATCTCGCACGATGGATTTCTGTCGAACTGGCGGATTTTGTGCACGTGAAGCCTCTCTACTACGCAATTGTCGTCCTTGTCGGCTGCATTCTTGGATTTGTTGGAAGCTCCATCTCGATTCGTCGGTTCATCAGCGAAAGCGTTGTCTACGAAAAGAATTGAGAATTGCTTTTTCAAGAATTCTTTTCTACACTCTCCACACGCTGATCGAGCAAATCAAGGTCCAGCAGAACCCACTCATTGACGCTACCTGTCAGGTTTGGCCATACAAGTGTGCGCTCGGCACACGCATTGCTCAAACCAGTGACTGACTTCATCCGATTGATCACATTAGCGAAGATCTATATCCGATTGATCACATTAGCAAGATCTATATTCGATTGATCACATTACCGAAGATCTATGAATAAATTCACTGCCTTGTACCGGTCTTCTGTTGGCAAGAAGATCATCATGAGCCTGAGCGGCCTTTTTCTCTGCACCTTCCTTGTCGTCCACGTCGTGATCAATATGTTTCTCTTCAAGCACGACGGCGGCGAGACCTACAACCGTTACTCGGAGTTCATGTCCACCAATCCATTCATTCGTGTCATCGAGATAGTACTGTTTGCCGGACTGATTGCCCACGTCATCAGCGGTGTTGTGGTGTGGCTGAAGAATCGTGCGTCCCGCCCGGTTGGCTACGAAATGTACCGACTGAGGGATAACACGAAGTTTACCTCGAGGACGCCGACGCTGACAGCAAGCGCGAGCCTGGTTGCCTTTTTCCTTGTGGTGCACCTGAAGACATTCTGGGTGCCGAACCGGTTCTGGGCGGCTGCCCCGTCGTCGAACTACGATCTCGTTGCCGCCGCTTTCTCCGATCCGGTCTACAGCCTCTTCTATATCGTCGCCCTGGTTTTCCTTGCATTCCACCTCAGGCACGGGTTCCAGTCGGGGTTCCAGACGCTGGGCCTGAGCGACAAACAGTACAAGTGGCTGATTGACAGCGTGGCGGTGATTTTCTGGCTGCTTATTCCGCTCGCATTTGCCGCAATGCCGGCATATTTCCTCTGGATCAAGTAGACCATCTGCCGATCCAGCGACGTCCGAATGTTGACCATCGCAATGGGAGCTTATCAACAATGAAGCTTGAATCAAAGACACCATCTGGTCCAATAGAGAAGAAATGGGACAACCACCGCTTCGCAATGAAGCTGGTCAATCCTTCCAACAGGCGGAAATACTCCGTTATCGTCGTGGGAACGGGCCTGGCCGGAGCATCGGCTGCTGCAAGCCTGGGTGAACTTGGATACAACGTCCTTACCTTCTCGTATCACGAATCGCCCCGCCGCGCTCACAGCATCGCTGCCCAGGGGGGCATCAATGCTCCGAAGAATTATGCGAACGACGGTGACAGCATCTGGCGTTTGTTCTATGATACTGTCAAAGGGGGAGACTACCGTGCGCGTGAAGCAAACGTGTATCGACTTGCACAGGTAAGCGGCAACATCATCGACCAGTGCGTGGCGCAGGGTGTGCCGTTTGCCCGCGACTATGCCGGCTACCTGGATAACAGGTCATTCGGCGGAGCGCAGGTGTCCCGTACGTTTTATGCAAGAGGACAGACGGGTCAGCAGCTTTTGCTCGGTGCATACTCGGCTCTGAGCCGCCAGATCAACGCCGGAACAGTGAAGTTCTTCCCGCGCCGCGAGATGCTCGATCTCGTCCTGGTCGATGGACAGGCGCGCGGTATTGTGGTGCGCGATCTCGTGACCGGAAAACTTGAGACGTATGCTGCCAACGCAGTCGTGCTCGCCACCGGCGGGTACGCAAATACTTACTACCTTTCGACGATGGCAAAAGCCAGCAATGCATCCGCGATCTGGCGCGCACACAAGAAGGGCGCGGCATTCGCGAATCCGTGCTTTACGCAAATCCATCCGACGTGCATACCGCAGAGCGGCGATTACCAGTCAAAGCTGACGCTGATGAGCGAAAGCCTGCGGAACGATGGACGCATCTGGGTGCCGAAGGCGAAGGGGGATGCACGAAAGCCGCAGGATATTCCGGAAGAAGAGCGCGATTACTATCTTGAACGAATGTACCCGTCATTCGGAAATCTTGTTCCCCGCGATGTGGCGTCCCGGCGTGCGAAAGAAATGTGCGACAAAGGATTTGGTGTCGGGCCGACCAAGCTTGCAGTCTATCTCGATTTTGCAGACGCTATCAAGCGTCTCGGGAAGCATGTCATTGAAGAGCGGTACGGAAATCTGTGCGATATGTATCATGAGATCACGGCAGAAGATCCGTATCAGGGTCCCATGCGGATTTACCCGGCGATGCACTACACGATGGGCGGACTCTGGGTCGATTACAACCTGATGAGTACCATCCGCGGCCTCTTCGTGCTGGGTGAGGCGAACTTCTCCGATCACGGCGCAAACCGTCTCGGTGCTAGCGCCTTGATGCAGGGACTCGCAGACGGGTATTTCATCATTCCCTACACGATGGGGGACTATCTCGCCTCCACGAAGTTCAAGCCGGTAAAAACCGATGATGATGCGTTCAAGAAGACGCAAGCGGATGTCAATGAATTGATCAGAAAACTGATGTCGATCAACGGCAAGAAGACGGTGGAAGAGTTCCATCGTGAATTGGGAAAAATCATGTGGGAGAACGTGGGGATGGGAAGAACCAAAGCCAGCCTGCAGAAGGCTCTCAAAGAGATCCCTGCGGTGCGTGCGGAGTTCTGGAAGAATGTAAAAGTCGTCGGTGCTTCGGACGACCTGAATGCGGAACTGGAGCGGGCCGGAAGAGTTGCAGATTTCCTCGAGCTCGGCGAGCTGCTTGCCTACGATGCGCTGCACCGTGAAGAATCGTGTGGAGGTCATTTCCGTGTGGAACATCAGACGGAAGAGGGGGAGGCCAAACGAAATGATAAGAAATTCTCCTATGTAGCTGCATGGGAATACACGGGTGTAAACAAGAAGCCCATTCTAAACAAAGAGCCGCTGACTTTTGAACACGTGAAGCCATCGCAGAGGAGTTACAAGTAAAACTATAGGAGCTACAGGTAATGGATTTCAAACTGAAGATTTGGCGCCAGAAGAATCGGGACGACAGGGGCGGATTCGTTGAATATGAAGTCAAGAACGTGTCTCCTGATGCGTCTTTCCTTGAGATGCTTGA
>JBEKOB010000106.1:0-12072 GCA_049522195.1 Bacteroidota bacterium | reverse complement strand
AAGCGACAACTGTAAGCGATACGTCGCTGCACCCGGGACTCTCAGCCAGCTCAGCAAAGGTGTTCTCGTCGCAACAGTCTCTCCATCCGAGGGAGATTGAAGGGCCGGTGCCACCAGGCCCTGGTACTGTGCAAGAAGAGCAAGCTCCGCGTTTGCGAGCCTTCGGTTATAGACGAACACCTCATCGATCACGCCGTCGAAATAATGCTGGTTCAGACCGATGCCTTTGCCGAGGGTTGGGTTCATCACCACGTCCGTCCTCCCGATTCTCCTGGCCGCGAAAGCCAGTTCTCCTGTCTGCTGACCGTTCATATAGACTCGAATGGTTGAGCCGTCGTACGTATACGCGATGTGAGACCAGGTGTTCAGTGGAGCCTGCTGTGAGCCCACAATCCGATTCTGATTTCCATTTTCGTCGAAGATGAGACCCGTCGTTTGACCGTTCACCAGGAGAAGATTCCAATAGAGATCGCGCAGCATCACTCCGGCTTCCTGCTTATACGAACGAGGCTTCACCCATACCGCCACAGAGACTTCTTTCTCTATTGCACGAACCGACGGCGACTCGGAAAATTCGATGTAGCCGTTGCTTCCGTTAAAGTCGTACGCACGTCCGGCAGCTCCGAAGCGGTCTGCAGCAGGTTGTACTCCGCTACGGATCGATCCGTTATTGTCGTTGCCTGCAAAATCATTTGCGTTTCCATTCAGCGGAAAATATGCAACAAGTCCATCGCTCAGATTGTTTCCTGCCGTCCGAAACCGGCGCGTCTCAGACCAGGTACCCACAGAAGAACCTTTCACAGCGCAGACCCGCCAGAAGTAGGTCGTCCCCTGCGCTAGGGTATCGATCTGGAGTTGGTTTAATTGAGCAACTGTGCGGCTGTAGACAACAGTCGAGAATGAAGATTCCATCGCCACCTCCACCGAATAGCTCGTCGCCCCCGCCACGGTATCCCAACTCAGGACAGGCGCACGACTCAGTTCTTCTGCACCACCGGCTGGCAAGAGAAGCTGCGGACTTGTAAGATACACCGGTCCTATGGCAACGGTATAACGCACGACACGCCCATTGTTGACAGAATCTTTTAGATCGAACTCCACTCTCCCGCCTGCGACAGTCTTCGTAGCCTCGGACGTTACATCATTCGTGAACGCGTAAACGTGCAGATCGGGATTTGTGCCCCAGTTCGCCGGCATTGTCACAGAGAGTTTCGTGCTCGGACCCATTGGATGGTGCACAACAATGCTGTCGGCAAACTGACGCACGATGAGAAAATGATCTCCAGCCGTCAGCTCCTTTCCGTTGAACCACGTGAAAATACCGGCTGTGAGCTTTCCATCATCACTCGTCGCCAGACAGCCTTCTTTTGAAAGTATATACTGTCCCGCTTGATAAGTATTCGATTTGGACCAATTGACGAAAACTGTGTGCGTTTCGTACCGCGTAGAAGTTACACTATCGGCAACATGTGTGTAATTCCGAATCCGCTCATGCACATAGGGACCAATCACGAACTTTTGAAAATCCGCTGAGACTTGTTGCCAAAGACTCCCCACAAGCGCGATTTGAAACTCCCAGCTTAGCATCTGCCCCGTCGCCAGGCTCCAGCTGAGAATGTATTTCGATGAAGTGAAGTTGTCAGCCAAGTTGTAGAACAAGATCTTGTCGCGGGCCATCATCGAGACGATCGGGTAATACTCGTACGTCCCCGATCCCCACTCCTTCCATCCGAAACCTCCCCACGATCCCAGGTCTGCTATTAGCATGTTGGTCATCAGGCCGACGTGCGTCGGAACGAGGCGATCATATCCTCCCTCAGACATCAGATGCATCGACTCGTAGCGGCGCGTATGCTCAAACCATCCTTGTGCCAACGCCCAGGGGGTCGGGGCTGAAGGATTGAAGTCTAATCCCGCTCGGTTGATCTGATCTTCGTAAACAATATCCGGCTTGAGCTTCTCCTGCAATTCTTGCATTACCTGTTGAATCCTATTGAGGACGGCGGTCGGATAGGGTGACATCACATAGCCGCCTGCACCAAAATTTTCGTATACCGGCTTTTTGTTGCGGTCGAGGACGGCCACTTCGTTCGGATTAAGCGATCGCATCGTTGGCGATTCATCATCCCACCAGGTGAGATTGATGTAAGGCATCGTCAGATGTCCGGCGTCGCGCATGCTCTGGAACAACGCGCGCAAATCGTCCTCGCTGCCAAGCTTCGGATCGGGAGGGAAGTAATCAGGGTTGTTCTCGTCGAACCCTCGCAAGCTCCATCCCATAACCCAGAACAGGGACGGATTTGGCTGATTGTTCAGAAATTGTCGGTATCGATCGCGATCGGAAAGCTTCATGTTGAAATCAAGGAACATGCCATTAGCATCGATCTTGGTATTCAACGCGATTGCGACCGATGGATACAAGAGACCGAGTTTTTGTTGAATGGAAGGACTATATTCGAGCTCACTGTCCTTCCGGAAATCATCGACGGTTTGTTGCACCGTTTCACCAATGCTAATCCTCATGGTAGGACTTGTCCACTGGCCTCCATCTGGTATTGCAAGTTCGAATCTATGTTGGAAGCGGTACACTTCCCCCCGGTCAGTTGTATTTTGAAAGTTCAGTTCCTTGATGACTCTCGGGGTCATATCCTCATGGAGAACCAGATACATACACAGCGATCCGGATCCTGTTGTAACATAGGTGTAGTCAGCAAACATCAGAGGACTCGGATAACTATACCAGATCCACGAACGCTTCTGAGTGAAGAAATTGCGGGTGAACTTGACACCGGGAAGAACAGGGAGGATCACTTCTTGTATGTCCGTTAACGGGAATGTAAGCCCTTTGGGAAAGCCAATAAAGCTGAGCGTGTCCCCGTACTTATTTTGCAGTTTGATAGCAAGGTCGAAGTACTGTTGAACCGAAGCGGTCAGTGTTACTGTTGCGCTGATTTGTTGCGATGCCGTGGAATCCGGAGTATAGGCGAGCGTTAGTTGCGACTGGGCTGCGTTCCATGAATATGTGAACGAATTCGCCTGGCCTGCGCGATACGAGTCTGAGCCAAGACTAGCAGTGTTGAAAAACTCGCAGCTCCACATCGTTTGTTCCCCTGTACCGGTTGAGACGATGTTTCCCGTTGTTTTATTCCGTATGGAGACTATCGAGCCGTTTGCCTTGAGCAGCGCAATTTCGTAATACGGGTTGCCAACGTACATTGTGTCTGTCCCGACATTGAGGAAGTACTCCGTCTGTGCGTGTGCCATGATACCCGGAATGCTGCACAGCAAAAGAACAAAGAAGAATCGTTGTATCATTGTCTCATCTCCCCTATAGTAAATGCTTGTTTACTCAACGTGCCTATGGGTCGGATTGTCCGACCTGAGTAAAGACCGCACTCGCCAAAGGCGAACGGGCATCAAAAATGGAGGCCAATGGTGAAGCCCACGCTAGAGTTGTCGAAACTCAATGTCTGGGCCGGGATTTTTGCCTCGGGCACTGCCGGTGCGTCTCTTGACGGACCGAACACTTTGTCAGCAACCAGCCCTATTGAAAACCCATCTACAAGTTCGAACTCAAGTTCACCACAGAGGTACGCAACCACAGAATTGTCGGCAACATTGAAAAAGGATTGCTGCCACGTATTCGCCGAGACAGTTGTTCTTCTGTTGTAGTCAATTGAGGCGATCCCAAATCCGCCTCCGACTTTTAAGTCCAGCCATGAATCAACCAGAGAATACAACGGTTTGTATGACGCGACGATGAATTCTCCGCTTGCCTGAAACGTTTCAGACACAGAGTAAGACTTGAAGTCGCCATTGCTAGGAATTTCGAATGCATAGGCGGATGTTGATGGTTCGCTGAACTCCACCCATGCTACCCCTAACTCTACCTTCGGCGCCACGGAGTAAGTCAGTTGCACCTTCCTGAGTAGATTGAACTGGCCTGCGCCATTGTCCTGATGGTAGCCAAGTGAGCTTGGCAGCATGCTCAGCACATTCGAATTAACATGACTTGCCTGGAATGTGAAATGCAGTTTGCTTTCGCGTAACCCTTGATTTGCGGCCCTTGCAAGGCGGGACTTTTCCCGGGCTTTTGCTTCGTCAGTTCCAGTAAAATCAAAAACTTCGTCCTTTTGCACGGAGCCTGGGTCGACGAGATATCCGATGCCAGCCCCAAGCGCAATACTCGGAACCACAACAATGGCATACCAAGGCAAATCCCGTGATTCAACAAATCCGCCGTGATCACGTGATGCTGCAAGTACGTACGCACTACCATATCCCGCAAGAACTGCCCCATAGAATGGCCCCCGCCCCAGCCCTTGCTCGACCGTCAAAATTATTCTGCCTATTTCGGCAAAAGGAACTCTTACCTCGCGTTCCGACGACAACACAACAATGTAATCTTCTCGTATTTCAGCAAGCTTGCCTCGTATCGCGTCCTGGTTCGGGCGGAAGACAAGCGCCTGTTTCATGTCTGTGCTCTTTACCTGCACTTGCCCGAACGTTACCTCACTCAGGAATAAGCAAAGTAAGGCTCCCGCAATGATGATATTCTTAGCCATCGCCTGTTCCTTTCAACGGCCACTATTCAAAGCAATAACAACGAGAACAAGGATGCCAGCACCAACCGGCAAACCGATAAGAAAACCTGCAACAAAGCTGCCCAGCCCGCTTGACTCCTTTTGGTCAACTTTCACCTCAAGAACTTTCTCGGGATCGATCTCGATGTTCTTGCTATGCGTCATTCCGACGATAACACGATACGGTTTTCCATCTTTTGTTTTTTCAACGCACAGTCCTCCGCCGCTGTCAAATTCGATGATGTCCCCATCCTTGAGTATGACTGTAGCGATTTTCAAATTAGATCCGACAGGCATTTCATTACCGGAAAGGGTGACGTGATTCGTGACCGTGCATCCATAGATCGTGACGAGATGGACTGTGATGAGCAGCCAAACCAAATGCTGTCTAAATCCTCGATGTTTCATGTTGAACTTTCCTTACACGGTTAATGCGTGGGCAATTGCAACTAACGTTCAGGCAGACCGCCGTTGCAACCCGCCGCATCTGAATGGCTCGTTCCTTGCGGAGGCGAGCACTTGAGCGAATTCTTTGTGTCCTGCCAAACTCCGAACTTCCAACGCCTATACAAATGATATAAGCGCCGGTTTGCCGATTGTTGGTTGCAGTTGGCCGTTCATCTAAGCAAAATGAGTTTCTTTGTTTGAGTAAATGATCCAGCGTGGAAACGATAGAAGTAGAAACCGCCTGCAATAGCCGTAGCATTCCATTGTGTTGTATAGGTGCCAGCACCGAGTTCCTCAGACACCAATGTTGCTATTTCTTCTCCCACCGTGTTGAAGAGTTTCAGAGTCACATGCGCCGTTCGTGGGAGTGAGAACTGAATTATCGTACTTGGGTTGAACGGGTTAGGATAATTTTGCTCAAGCGTAAAACTCTCCGGCACCTCACTACCGGCTATCTTAGCAACAGAAGTAATCATCTGCGCAAGTGGCCGCCGCGAGACGCCGCCAAAAGTCCCCGCAAAAAGATTCGTACCGCTCACAGCGAGAGAGGAAACAAGAGAGTTCGTCAAGCCGGAATTGACCGCAGTCCAGCTTGTCCCGTTGTTGGTGGAAAGAAAGACGCCGCCGCCATAAGTTCCGGCAAAGAGATTTGCGCCGCTGACAGCAAGAGAGCTAACAGATGTATTGGTCAAGCCGGAATTGACCGCAGACCAGCTTGTCCCGTTGTTGCTGGAAAGAAAGACGCCACCTGCATCAGTCCCGCCAAAGAAATTCGTGCCGTAGACGGCAAGAGCAAAGACACGAGTGTTCGTCAAGCCGGAATTGACAGGAGTCCAGCTTGTCCCGTTGTTACTGGAAACAAAGAGGCCGCTATCAGTCCCGGCAAAGAGGTTCGTGCCGAAGACGGCAAGAGCACGGACAGAAGCGATCATCAAGCCGGAATTGACCGCAGTCCAGCTTGTGCCGTTGTTGGTGGAAAGAAAGGCGCTGCCATTAGTCCCGGCAAAGAGATTCGTGCCGGAGACGGCAAGAGCATAGACAAGAGCGTTCGTCAAGCCGGTACTCGTCCAGCTTGTGCCGTTGTTGGTGGAAAGAAAGACGCCGCCGCCATCAGTCCCGGCGAAGAGATTCGTGCCGGAGACGGCAAGACAATGAACATACGTGTTCGTCAAGCCGGAATTGACCGCGGACCAGCTTGTGCCGGTGTTCGTCGACAGAAACACGCCGTCATTGGTCCCAGCAAAGAAATTCGTGCCGGAGACGGCCAAGCTACGAACGATGCCGCCGTAGGGGGTTTGGATCCATTGGGCATG
Source organism: Bacteroidota bacterium (assembly GCA_049522195.1). Taxonomy (GTDB): domain Bacteria; phylum Bacteroidota; class Ignavibacteria; order UBA10030; family UBA10030; genus UBA9647. The sequence goes on along the minus strand of JBEKOB010000106.1, from coordinate 5,729 downwards.
CAATGGATTCGTACTGGTGAAGAGGCAAAACATCACAAAAGGGAATCGGTAAATGTTTTTCATGTGTTTCTCCTTTCGTGAGAAAGTGAAGGGCAATTGCAGCTAGCTCGCGTGACGACCCCAAATGTCCCAAGGTCAGGTCTCGCGAAAAGCCCGCTCCCGACCTGCGGCAGGATAAGTTCAGAGGATAACACTGAGCGACACGGTCAATGACCGTGCAAGACTTGAGTATTCAGGTGTGAAGCTAAAAATCGAAAAGGCGTGTCAATTATCAGAAATGATATCGGTGCTGGAGAGGTGACGGCTCGCTACTGGCCATGTCGATCACTCGACGTTCCGTGAAGGGCAATCACAACACACAAGTTTGTGGATTTTCTCAGAAATGCAAACACAATATGTTGAATTATTCCTCAAACACAGACAAGAATTCTTCTACACACGTTGTAGACCTTATGTTCAACGGGCATAAGCCATTACGTCGCATCATGCTTCTCTACTCACTTGCAGGACTATTGTAGGCCCCCACACACATGGCGGCATCAAGCGCCTACATAAGATTTAAGAACGATTCCCAACTGACTTCTGCCAGTCGCGATCCTATTAGTAGTGGCAGTCCAAATCGACTCAGAAGATCATTCTGCCCCTTTGCGGGAGGTTTCCATAGTGTGGTAGTTTCCATAACATTTCTGCATTTGCATAGAGGGCTCGAGGTATATTCGAAAACAGTACCTTCCGAGACTCAATCACTTTGCGGACATCGATTGCACATACGTGACGACGTACTTTATCTCCTGCCGGTTAAGCCTCCCTCCCCAGGACGGCATCGACGGCGATTTGTTCATCCCTCTCCCTCCGACGTCGATCGTCTGATACAGTCGCTCTTCGCTGAATGCACCCATATACTTTTTGTCACTTAGGTCACGTGGTCGCGGGTCAAGATTGAACGCATTGAATCCATCCCCTTTTCCCTCGACACCGTGACAAACAGAGCAGTACCTCAAGAACAACGCTTTTCCCTGCCGTTCCTCATACGTTTGAACCAGAGAGACTACATTGGAGGTTGTCGCCGCGGCTGAATCGACCGTGCGCACGCTGTCCCTTGCATGAGACGCGTTTTGGGGTCCGCCTTTTTGCGACGAACACTGTGATAGCAGAAGCAACAAACTGATTACCATGAAACTGGCAAGCAAGCGCTTTCGGGTGATCGGCATAGGTCTCTCTAGTGAAGTGTCAGCAGATACGCTGTCAGCGCGTCTGCCTCATCGTCGTTCAGTCTGTTGTTCGGTTCAATCGATTCCGGCTTGTACGCCTGAGGATTTTTGAGCCAGTGATAAATCCAACCCGCCTTCAGGCGACTCCCCACTTTGTCCAGAGGCGGTCCAACATACCCCCCCTTGCCGGCTATCTGGTGACAACTTTGGCATCCGTATCGTTCGAAGTAAAGCCCGCGCCCTTTTGCCACTGTCGCCGGATCCGTCTTCACGGCATGATCCATCGAATCCGCAATGAACACCTTTTCCATGTAATCAACAATGGTCCTGATCTTCGCGTCGGACATGAAAAGATTGGGCATGCGCTCCGTCAAGATCGGCCGCAACGAATATGGGATCTTGAAGTATCCGGCTATCCACTTCGCATTTGCCTGACTGGCCTCCACGGAAAGGTCGGTAGCCACAAGGCGGCCGGTACCGTTCATCACGTGACATCCCAGGCAGGCCATCTCGTCGACAACCTTGCCAAACTCCCCTTGCGGTGCAAACCGTCCTTTCTGTCTCGGACGGACGATATATTCTTCTGGAATCTTCTCATCTGTATTGCCCAGCAGCGCTACGGCAATTGCCTGAGCTTCTTCTTCGCTGAATCCGAAACGAGGCATTTTGGACGTGGAGATGAATGAGCGGGGATCCAACAGCTTCGCTTTGAGATAGGACGGGAGAGTTTTCTCAATAGTCGTCTTGCCAAACTCAATTTCGTACGGTTTCTTGCTGCCAATGAACGTCAGATCGGGACCCATTTCCTCCGGCTTTGAAATCCCACCGAGTTCATGACAACCGCCGCAGTTGTATTTCTTGAAGAGTGCAAAACCCTTTTCGTAAAAGGCAGGATCCGGAGTGCGGGCTGAGTCCTCCTCTGCATCGTAATCGACGAATTCGCTTTCGATGTAGGCAACGACACCCTGAAGTTCCTGTTCGTTAAAGCCGAATCGTGGCATCAGGACGTCCGGTGAAAAAGCTTTCGGCTGCTTAAGATAGTTATAGAGCCATTCCTGGCTGACTTTGCTCGCAACCTTGCCAAGATCTGTGGCGACATACCCCCCCTTTCCGTTAATGGGATGGCAACTGATGCAACGAGCCTCGCTAACCCGCGTTGACCCGAGTTCAATCAACTTGGCTTTTTGTGACTCCGCCACCTGCTTTAGTGGGGCCGGCAACGGCTCAAGAGTCGTGTTGTGAGAAAAAGCAGTGAACGACATCAGAAAATCGGCAAGGTCATTGGCTTCCTCATCGGAGAGAAGGAAATTCGGCATCCTTGTCTTCGGGAAATACTGCTTTGGATTCTTCAGCCAGTGAACGAGCCAGGTGCGATTCACCTTGGATCCGATACCATCGAGATGGGGCACCCACTGTTTCTGGTTTCCTTCAATCTTGTGACAGGCAATGCAATTCGACTCTTCGACGAGCTTGCGGCCCAGGTTCAACACGGGCGCTTGAGGGACATCTCGTTCCTTGTGGCATTTTGCGCACGATGCGTCCATGTATTCACGCGGTAAAATGGGCTTGTCCCAGTACTTCACCCTGCCTACGGACTCTTTGTATTCTGTTGCAGCTCCCTGGCCCTCGTGGCAAATTGTGCAGCCGAATTCTTCGATATTATGATAGATGGCCGGATGTGCACGGAATGGCTCGCGTGCATTCTTCAGCGCCTCTTCTTTGAGCCCGAGATGGCATGTCTCACATCGGTCGACGCGATCCAGCTTCTGGATCCAAAGTTGTTTGATACCAACTTCGGCGGGCTTCACGCGCTGCGGTAAGTCGCCAATAAGCTGGTTGTAGGATTGCTGGGTGCGTCTCCATTCACTGAAGTAGTCTTTGAATGGAGATACCGCGAGGACGACAAGAAAAGAGACGCTCACCAGTGCGAGATATTTCCGGAATTTGTCCATCCATGCTCCAGGCAAGGGAAAAAACGATCACTGAATTAGTAGATCCCGTTCCATGGCCACGTCCAACTCCACTCGGGTCCCCGGAAAAGCGTTCCGATGGCTGTCAGGATGACGACGTTGATCACGAACCATGTCATTACCCACCACGCCAGCGATCGATCTGCAAGCCATGCTACGAATCCATGGTTGCGGGGGAAATAGTGGGGGAAGAGCATCGCACCGACAATAAGGAGGGTCGGGACCAACATCGCATACACACCGTACAGGAGCAAAACGGCGCTCAGGATTCCCGCGCTGATCAGAAGTGCCGCAAGCGTTCGTTCGCGGTTCTCCTTCCAGAGCTCCTCCCGTTTCACGTTGATCCTGACATACGGAATAACGATCAATGCGATGACGACCATGGTCGGAAGGATAACCCCGGCGACAACTGGTGGGAAGTAATGGAGCAACTCCTGCAATCCGAGAAAGTACCATGGAGCTTTTGCAGGGTTGGGCGTGTGCTGCGGGTCCGCCATCCACTCCAGGGGAGCATTGAAGAACAGCGAGATCAGGACGAGCACGATGACCAACATCTCAAACGCGATGAGTTCACGCACCACAAGGTGTGGGACCGTCATCACCATGTCTTCTTCTTCCTGTCTCACACGTGCAGCGGTTCGCTCCTTAATGAAGGCGATGCGCTTCGGCGTTTTCTTCGCGTCAGATGATTCTTCTACGTGGAGATCCTTCACCGTATCCATCGTTTTCCTTCCGTTTCCTCTCTCGGGTAGCGCTTCGAGTCGATCAAACCCCGCCGTCCTTCCGTACTCTCCAGAAGTGAATCGCCATCAACATGACAGTCGCTACAGGAATAATGAAGCAGTGCAGGACATAGAACCGGATGAGCGCATTCTCACCGACGATATTCCCGCCGAGGAGCAAGAACGAGAGCCTATCGCCGATGCCGAACGGCACCGCCCGAATCATGTTTGTTCCCACCGAAATGCCCCAGAACGAGAGTTGATCCCACGGCAGCAAGTATCCCGTGTAGCTGAGCAAAATTGTGCACATAAGAAGGAAGACCCCGATAACCCAGTTGAACTCCTTCGGAGGACGGTAGGAACCGGTGTAGAAAACACGGAGCATATGCAGGAAGACAACAGCAACCATGGCGTGTGCAGCCCAGCGATGCATGTTTCTGAGGAATTGGCCGGAGGAAACAGCGAATTGAAGATCTTTCATGTCTCCGAATGCTTCATGAACCGACGGCCTGTAATAAAGCATCAGGAGCGCACCGGTCATCGTGAGGATGATGAACAAGCCGGCAGAGAGCCCTCCAAGTCCCCAGGTGTACGTGAATTTGATGGATCGACTTCGAACCTTCGTCGGGTGAATATGGAGGAAGAAGTTATAGAATACAGCCTCGGCGCGGGTTCGGTTGGACGTGGGAAGTCCATGGCGGAACATGGACTGCCAGACTTGAGTTTGTATGAGCCTGCCGAACATCCTGTTCATCGATATCTCCTTGTCACAGACATCAACAGCCTTACACCTTGAGCACTGTGTCGTCACCGACGACGACTGAACGGTCAACTACCAAAGAGCCCCGGTCGTCAAGAGCGATAGAGAACCGCGGCAACGGACGGGGAGCCGGGCCTTCAATCTTTCGGCCTTCCTTGTCGAATTTGCTGCCGTGACAGGGGCATGCGACAATTCCCTCATCAGGTTTCCAGTTCGTGATGCATCCGAGGTGAGTGCAGACGGCCGAGAGCGCGTAGAAGTATCCCTCCTTCGCCCGGATGATGTATACCTTCTGCTCCTTGTTGAGGGTAACGCTGCCGGGCGAAAAGTCCTCAGGAGGACCTGCATTGAATTTCATCGGAGGTTCTCGGACAACATTCGGTGAAAGATACTCTCCACTCAGAATGAGGCTTCCGATCGCCGCCAGGCCGAGAGCGCCAAAGCTGACCGTCTCGAGAAAATAACGTCGCGTCAGGAGGCTCTCATTGGGTTTCTCGTTTTCTTTCACAGGTTTCCTTTCTCCGTACGGATCAAGCTCAGAGTCGCATGGTTTCAGAGACCGTATAGGTTTGCATAGTGATGCAACCCACGGGACAACGCATCGCGCAAAGGCCACAGCGGATGCATCGCTCTTCATTTTTGATCATGACCGAACCCGGAACTCCTTGCTTCTCGCCCGTTAAAACAACGTCATACGTCTTGCGCAACTCTGCGAAGAGCGCCTCGTCCGGCTCCAGGCGATCAAGCACCGTCAACTCAATGCAACTCTCAGGACAGATATCTACACAACCACCGCAAAGAATACACTCGCTGCCCGTATCTTCCCCCGCCTCGTTGAAGATCGTGTTCTCCCAGCAGTGCAGACACCGTGACGCTTCTGTTCGGGCCTGCTCTTCTCTGTAGCCAAGCTCGATCTGCGCAACGCCAATACGCCGTTCAATTGGAAGCGATGGAATTGGTACACGCTGCGTCTTCTCATAACCCCACAAGCGGTGATATGTGCGGGTGTTCTGGACAATGATTTCAACGTCACGTCCGTGCAAGTCCACTTCTACTGTGGTGGCGG
>JBEKOB010000105.1:0-12289 GCA_049522195.1 Bacteroidota bacterium | reverse complement strand
TGGCGTAGCACCCGTGCAGACAACGTTTCTGGCGCATTCAGCTACAGCGATTTGTCCGCCTCGCTTGGGGTTCAAGTATACGTATCGCGCGTTGCAGTCAGTCTTGAGAACGAGCGCCTTTCTTGTTCCCTTGATTCGAACGACGGCCGCATCGTAAGTGGCAGGAACTGTATTTGTTCTCACCATCGAATCATACTGATCAAAAACCCACTGCTTCGAAGCAATGGTAGGCGATGCAAGCAAGCTGAGCAGAATCTTCTTATAGTCTTTGGGCTGCGGCAGGGTCCCAGGGTCAAATGAACGGGCCTCAGAAAGGTATGACGCCTCCCTCGTCTCGCGTTTATAGACAGGAGCCCCTCCACCGAGAACAAGTGTCTCAGCAGGGACGTCAGCTTTTAGCACTCCATGATGAGAGATGCGGACCCGATCTTCGTCGATTACCTTTCCGATGACAACAGCGTGTAAGTCCCATCGCTCAAATATCTTCTTTGTTGCTTCCTCGTGTTCAGGTTTAATCACTAAAAGCATTCTCTCCTGAGACTCAGAGAGCATAATCTCGTAGCTCGTCATGCTTTCTTCTCTCAGCGGGACAGCGTCAAGCTTGATTTCCATCCCGCTGTTGCCTTTCGCGCTCATTTCCATGCTCGAGCAGGTCAACCCGGCGGCACCCATATCCTGGATTCCCACAATCAATCCGGCCTGGATGGCTTCCAGCGTTGCCTCTAGCAAGAGCTTCTCTGTAAATGGGTCTCCAACCTGAACCGACGGACGCTTCGCCTCTGATTTCTCTGAAATCTCTTCTGAAGCAAAGGTGGCTCCATGGATTCCATCCCTGCCAGTGGACGAGCCGACGATCATTACGAGATTTCCAGCTCCTTTCGCAATCGCCTTTGCAACGTCCCCGTGCCTAACAATCCCTACAGCCATTGCATTCACAAGCGGATTGGATATGTATGAAGGATCAAAATAGACTTCACCGGCAACAGTCGGAACGCCGAAGCTGTTTCCGTAATCACCAATCCCCTTCACAACTCCCTTGAAGAGGTACCGGACCCTATCATTTGTTAGCTCACCAAACCGCAATGAATTAAGAGCAGCGATGGGACGAGCTCCCATGGTGAAGATATCGCGCAGAATCCCGCCTACACCGGTGGCAGCGCCCTGGTACGGTTCCACGGCCGAAGGATGATTATGGCTTTCAATCTTGAACGCTACGGCCAAGCCGTCTCCGATATCAACAAGACCAGCATTCTCCTCCCCAGCGCCCACAAGAAGGCGTGCGCCGGTCCGCGGCAGCGTCTTCAGAACCGCAATTGAGTTCTTGTAGCTGCAGTGCTCACTCCACATCACGCTGTATATTCCCAGTTCCGTGTATGAAGGCGTCCGGCCGAGGATCTTCACAATTCTCTGGAACTCTTCTTCGGTCAGACCATGTTCGATGGCCAAGGCTAAGTCGACTCGAGGTTCCGTTTGCTTCATTGGATGATTCATATCTCGCAACGATAAAGTGTGCGGTGCAAAGAGTTAAAGCCGGTGGAGCTAGAGCCATTCTATGGTAACGAGTGCCTCTCCTTTTTCAACCGGCTTCCCTTTCTCGACGTGGATTGCCTGGACACGCCCATGGTTTGTTGATCGAATCTCATTCTCCATCTTCATCGCCTCGAGAACAAGAAGTCCCTTCCCCAAGGCAACCTCTTCACCGATCCGGACTTCGATTCGGGAAATGAGCCCAGGCATAGGCGCTCGAATCACCTGAATGCCACTGGCAGTTGGCGGTTTCGAGAAAAGAGAACGCACAAGCAAAGAGTGGTCGTCATCAACTCGAGCAACGAAATGCTTCCCCCTCACGCTCAGGCAAACTGTATGGCCCAGTTCCCCATCTCCGTTGGAATTGTCGCCTTCTCGCGTATGAGGTTGAATCCTATCAATGCTGTATGTCGTGCCATCCAGAATGAGCGAAAAAGACCGACTATCAAGGGGCACAAAATCGATAGTGTGACAAATTCCATCCACTTCAACCTGATCATCGGATACCGGGACGATTTTATAGGTTCTCTCTTTTATCGTCACAGTGTAGGTGCCTGCCACTAGCGGAAGCCCTCCCTCCTACTATCCTTCCACCGGCTTAACTCCTGGTCGGCTCCGCTGAGCGGTTCCAAAGCTCCCGTTCTCTGAACAGCGATGCGAACCACCGCAATAGCAGCCGCGAGTTGTTCGCCATCATTACTACTTTTCGACTTTAGAAGATCGGGAATAAAGTGCTTTTCCACAAAGCAAGTATCTATGTCCCCTTCAAGAAAATCCCTGGTCTCAAGCACGAATCTGCAGAATGGAATCGTTGACTTGACGCCTTCAATCGAGAAGTCGGACAAGGCTCTCTTCATCGCGGTGACGGCGGCAGCGCGCGTCTCTCCCCAGGAAATGACCTTTGCCATCAATGAATCGTAGAAGATGGATATCTCATCCCCTTCCCGAAAGCCGTTTTCGACCCGTATTCGACCTTCAGGAAGCGTGTATCGCGTAAGAACACCTGTGGAAGGCATAAAATTCTCCTCCGGGTCCTCCGCACAAATTCGACACTCGATCGCATGTCCTCTAATCTTGATCTCTTCCTGTCCGAATGGAAGAGGTTCGCCCTCCGCAACTCGAATCTGCTGCTTCACAAGGTCTATTCCGGTAACCTCCTCAGTTACCGGATGCTCGACCTGAAGCCGCGTGTTCATTTCCAGAAAGTAGAACTTCCCCTCTGTATCGAGCAAGAACTCCATCGTGCCCGCGTTTGAATAGCCGGCTGCTTTTGTCAGTCCAACAGCCGCACTCCCCAACTGACGCCGAAGTTCGTCGTTGACTGCCGTCGATGGAGTCTCTTCGATTACTTTTTGATGCCGTCTTTGGACAGAGCACTCGCGCTCTCCCAGGTAGACGACATTGCCATGCTCGTCAGCCAGGATCTGCATTTCGATATGGCGGGGGGAATCGAGGTACTTCTCCATATAGACCCGATCGTCGCCAAAAGCGCCTCTGGCTTCCGATTGGGCCATCCGGAACGCTTTCTCAAACTCTTTCTCCGTTCGGACGGCTCGCATCCCTTTCCCGCCTCCGCCGGCTGCGGCCTTCAGAAGGATCGGAAATCCAATCTCATTCGCTCGCTTGAGTGCCTCTGATACATCCTGAATCGGCTCGACTGTGCCGGTGATCGTCGGGACGCCGAGTTGCTTCGCCATTTTCCGTGCGCTGGTCTTGTCCCCCATCGAACGAATAGCAGCACCAGATGGGCCGACGAAGAGAATCCCGGCCGAGCGCACTGCATCGGCAAAGTCCGGATTTTCAGCCAGGAAACCATATCCTGGATGTATGGCATCAACCGCATACTCGCTTGCGAGCTGGATGATTCTCGATTGATTCAGGTAGCTGTCCCGCGGTGTGGAGCCACCGAGAGGATATGCTTCATCAGCCTGGATGACGTGGAGCGACCGGCGGTCAACATCTGAAAACACTGCTACCGAAGTGACGTCCAACTCTCTACAGGCACGAATGATACGCAGGGCGATTTCACCCCGGTTTGCAATGAGGAGGCGCTTGACCTGACGTTTTTTCATGAGATTCTGAGGCGCCTGGTTAGTCGAATTCCACAACCGTCACGCCGGATCCGCCTTCGTTCCACTCACCAAGCCGGAACGCCTTGATGTGCGGATACGTTTTCAGGAACTCTGTGATTCGCTTTCTGAGTGCACCTGTCCCCTTCCCGTGTATGATATCGACCCGGTGTAGGCCGGCAACCATCGCGTCGTCAAGAAATCGTTCGACCTGGGCAATGGCTTCATCGCCAAGAAGGCCCCGCAAATCTATCTCAGTCTTCCCCTCCGGCGTGTAGTGCGAGCTTCCCAAGCCAGACGATGAGCTGCTTTGAGGGAGTTTGACCTTCTGGAGAGTATCGAGACGGGCCTTGAGCTTTGTGCTCCCAATGAGAACCGTCGCAAACGGAGGTTTCATTTCCACAATTTCTCCCTCCTGCGACGTATCTTTTGAAAGAACGATATCTCCGATCTGGAGATCTTCCTGGATCAAAGCGGGCTCGTCGACGGTCAATTCCTCGATCTTCTTTCTCATCTGCTGAACGCTTTCGCGTGCTGACTGGACGATGGTTTTTTCCGCTGAAGATTCCCGGATCTCCTTTACAGCCCGTTCAATCAACGACTGTGCTCCGCGGACGATCTCTTTTGCCTCTTCGACCGCCTGTTTACGCATGACCTGGAGCTCGTGACGCAAATCCTTGGTCTTCTGTTCATACGCTTGAACAAGGGAATTGAGTCGGTCACGTTCAGCTGACACCTGCTGAACCTGCGCCCTGTATTCCTGCGACTGACGCTCCAATTCGGTTAGCAGGTTCTCCAGCTTGACTTTTTCGTCTCCTACGAATTCACGAGCCTTGTTCACGACCTCAAGAGGCAGCTCAAGCCTCTTGGCGAGCTCAAGGGCATAGCTGCTCCCCGGGACACCAAATCGAAACCGATATGTCGGCTTGAGAGTCTCTTGATCAAATTCCATCGAGGCGTTCGACACTCCCGCTGTCTCGTGTGCAAATGCCTTGAGCATCCCATGATGTGTCGTGGCGATGGTGAGCGATCCCCTTCTCGTCAGCTCGGTGAGGATCGATGCAGCCAGGGCGCCTCCTTCAGCCGGATCTGTGCCTGCACCAATTTCATCGACAAGCACGAGGCTTCTTTCATTCGCGCCGAGGAGGATATCCCGCATGCGCAGAAGATGTGAGCTGTACGAGCTCAGGTCGTTTTCGATCGACTGCTCGTCACCGATGTCGACATACACGCTGTCAAACATACATAGTTCAGACTCGGGGGCAGCCGGGATGTGCAATCCCGATTGTGCGCACAGAGCGAGCAGGCCGATATTTTTCATGGCAACGCTCTTCCCTCCCGCGTTCGGTCCGGTGATCACGACTGTTCGAATTTCATCCCCAAGCTCGAGATCCAGCGGTATCACCTCCTCCCGCCGATGGCGTTGGAGAAGTACCGGATGTCGCGCCTGAACGAGCCGCAGGTGACTCTCTTCTGAAATTGAAGGAGGATTGCCCAGGACCTCAATTGAATACTTCGCTTTCGCGAAAAGCAGGTCGAGTGTTGCAAGAATGAAAAGTGCCGGCTCGAGTTGAGGACGGATTTCCCGTACCTGCGCGGTCAACTCTCCAAGGATGCGTGCGATCTCGCGTTGCTCACTGAGCTGGAGCTCCGTCAACGAGTTGTTGAGATCGAGCGTTTCCGCGGGTTCAATAAACACGGTTGCGCCACTGGCAGAACTCGAATGGATGAATCCCGGGACGTGGTTCTTGTGCTCGGTCTTTACCGGAACCACCATCCTTCCGTCACGGGTCGTAATAATCTCTTCCTGCAAGAAATCCTTTTCGGACACACGCTTCAGGATCGATGACAGCCGTTTGCGGAGAATGTCGGCCGTCGAGATCATGTCCTGGCGTATGCGCCGCAGGTCCTTGCTCGCGGAGTCACGTATGCGACCCTCCTCGTCGATGCACTCGACGATGTTGTACTCAACGATCTTGTCACTAAAGAGACCGGAGGCGAGCTCACTCAATCGAGGACAATCCTTGCGCCGCTTCGCGATGAAGAGGGACAGCGTTCTCGACGCCCTCAGTGTTGAAGCGATATCGAGCAGCTCACGACTGGTGAGGACATGATTTTCGATGCCGGAACGCTTCAGGGCGGGAAGTACATCTTTGATGCCGTCGAGGGGCGCAACGCCCTCGACAATGAGCAGTTCTTTTGCTTCAGAAACGCGCGCAAGCTCCAATCGCACTAGTGAAGCATCCGACATCGGTTTCAGATGTGCAGCAAGATCCCGCGCAGGCTCGGAAGCCGTCAGTTGCTGGAGCCGGTCGAGTATCTTGTCAAATTCAAGCTTGCGTATCGCCGTTGAGAAATCAACCATCTGGGGATCTCAATCCTCACTGCTGAGGAGCACGAAGCGTGGAATCAACTTTGGCTCCTTCGGGGGACGTCAGCTTCTCCACATCCTCCCGTTTCAGCGTGTCGAGGTCCTTGGACCCACCGCCGGTGACGTCACGCAACGATTCGCCGGCAGAGGTTACGGCGGATGAAAACATATCCATGATACGAGGAGCAATCGAGGCAGTCGGATGATAGAGCCTGGAATCCCAGATCGTCTTTCTGGATGGAGGACCCTGCATGGTGAAGATGAAGATGACAACGCTGATGACGATCGCCCCCTCGACGAGCCCCAGAGGGACACCAATGATACGGTCAACGATCCCACCGAACTTGTAATTTCCGGTCAGGAACCGGTACAGGATGGACTGGACGAAGAATAGAAAGAAGAAAATGAACAGGAATGCATCCACAGGAGCATTGGCAGGCTGGACATGGAGCTGGTCCCGGAAAATCGTTCCAACATCATGCATGAGCCACTGTCCGAGAAACATCGCTGCGATAACCGTGGCTATCGCAACGAGCTTTCGTGCAGACGCGTCCCGGAATCCGAGCGCCCCAAACGCGACCCAAGGGAACAGGATAAGCAGATCGATGATCATGGTTAGGCCCCCAGTTTTGCTTTCACCATCTCTTGCACGACTTTACCGTCAAATTTACCTTTTAATTCCTTCATTGCAAGCGGCATGACCTTGCCGAAGTCTTTCGCTGAGCTGGCTCCAGTCTCCGTGATGATGCGCTGGACGATTGCCGCAACCTCTTCAACGCTCAACTGCTTTGGAAGATACAAAGATATAACCTCGAGCTCGGCCCGTTCCTGCTGTGCCAGGTCTGAACGCCCTGCCTTCTCGTACACTTCAATCGCTTCCTTGCGCTTTTTCGTCGCGGCCATCAAAACGGAGAGCTCATCCTCGGGGGTAATCACCCCTCCCCCTCCCCTTTTGGCGAGCTCAATCATTGCCGCGCGCAGCAATCGAATGGTGTCAAGGCGGACTTTGTCGCCTGACTTCATAGCAGCTTTCAAGTCATTGTTGATCTGATCATTCAGACTCATGGTCGTAAGCACTTCTCTAAAAGAAAAAGGCAAGCGGTGGACCGGCTTGCCTTGTCGTAATCATTCCAAGTGATTCATCATGTGGATTGTAGAAGCTCTTTCTAATGTTCTCCCGAAAAGTATTCAAATAGTTCAAGAAAATCAACCACGGCCATCAAACGCCTCCATATGCCTTGATTGTGGTACCTGTTATACCACCGGCGTCAGGGGAACAGAGATAGCAAACAATGTCAGCGATCTGGTCAGGAGTTACCCATGTCGACCTATCTTGGTCAGGCATGGATTCGACGTTCGCCGGGGTCGCGATGATGCTGGGTGCGATAGCATTAACGGTGATCCCGGTCCCTTTCACTTCCTGCGCCACAAGGTCGGTGAGCAGCGAGACGCCTGCCTTTGAGATTGCATAGGCAGTTCGTCCTGGAGTAGGATCAAGTCCCACCTTAGCGGATATGTTCACTATTCGTCCGTATCCCCGCCCTTTCATCCGGCGAAGCGCCTCGCGAGTGGACAGGAACGTTGATTTGAGATTGATGTTCATCATCAGCTCCCAATCGTCGAGTGTCACCTCAGTCAGAGGCTTTTTTGGAAGAAAACCGCCGATCGCATTCACGACAATGTCGATGTGAGACCAGGCTGACACGATGCCGTCGTAGAGTTCTCTGACCTCGCGCTCATCGGTCACGTCGGCTTTTACCAACGCAACCTTCTGTTTGAAGGATCCGGTGACCTGCGCCAATCCGACATCGCTGCGGTACGTTGCTGTGACCCGGGCTCCTTGAGAACTCAACCGTTCGGCAATTGCTGAGCCGAGTGCGCCGGTTCCCCCTGTCACGAGGGCTATTTTTTTACTCAGTATCAGGTGTGCTCTCCGATGCTCCATTATTACTGAAGAACCGCAAATTCATGAACCTGCTGAACTTAATGAGAGCAACGACGAGGAAGAGGAATCCGAGCGCGGCCACGACGGAAGACCCGGCCGGGAAATCAAAATGGACCGAGGAATAGATACCAAGAAAACCCCCCAGGACACTGATGAGCAATGAGATTCCGACGACGACCTTCTTGCTCTGCGAGAACAGGATGGCAGCAACCGGAGGAACAATCAGATAGGAGAACACCGGGATGACGCCGGCAAGCCGGACTGCGAAGACGATCGAAAGTCCGATAGAGAGATAGAAAAGAAAATTCCACAGATCGAAGATTCGCATATTTTCGACCTGCCGATTCTCGAATTGCTCGGTGAGCTCAAAGAACTTCTTCCGAAAAATGAACTGAACGAGGCCGATGATTCCAAACACGACGGCGAGAGTGATGATCTGATCAGTCGTTACCGTGAAGAGGCTTCCGAACAGGACTTCTGAGATGTCCGACTCTCCATGCGGTGTTTTTGAAATCAGGAGAACGGTCCCAGCAGAGGCGACAGCGTACACAATGCCAATGATCGCTTCATGCTTCAATCTCTTGTCTTTGACCTTGATAAAGGATAGCAGGAAAGCGCCAATCATGGTGAAGGCAATCGAGATAATGGTCTCTCCTCCCCCGCCAATGTATCCAGCGAATGCCACTCCAAGCATCGATATCTGTCCAAGGGCCAGATCGACGAACACGATGCCTCGACCGACCACATGCACTCCTAGGTAGGAGAGCAAAAGTCCGAGGACAGTGCTCACGATCAGCGCGTTTACTACAAAACTCTGGCTCAGCAAGTCTGACATGATAATATTCTCCCTTGTTCAATTTAGAGGGTCTAGCGCAATGCGTCGAGCAATTGCGCGACGTTGTAATCAAAGAGATCGTAGTATGTCTTAACCTTCTCGTTGGCACCGACGGACGTTGCAAGGGTGACAACTTTGCCGCCGGAATTACGGGCGACGAGATCAGCGGACTCGGTTGTAAAATATGGAGAAATGATGAGGACCTTGATATGATCACGTTTCATTTCGTTAATTACTTTGAACAGCTGTGAAGGAGTCGGAGGAATGCCCGGCTTCGGCTCCAGGAAGTCGACAATTTGAATCCCAAAGCGCTGTTCGAAATATGGCCATTCATTGTGATACGCGATCACCTTCGTGCCAAAATAAGGACGCAATTTATCTGTCCATTCCTTTGTCTTTGCATCGATTGTCTCGTTGAACTTCTTCAGATTGGCTTCATAAAACGAACGATGGTCAGGATCCACCCTGCTCAGTCCGTCGCAAATGTTCCTGGCGATGATCTTTCCGTTCAGAGGATCAAGCCAGTAGTGCGGATTGCCGAAGACGTGAATGTCGCCTTGTCCTCTGCTCGCGCTCGTCGGAATCTGAAGCAAAGGAATGTTGACAGATGCATCAACATATCCCTCTCCCCCCTTCTGGATTTTTGCATTTCTCGCACTGTTGAGAAGTGGAGGAACCCAGCCAATTTCCAAATCTAACCCGACCGTCACAAAGACGTCCGCTCGGGAGAGCTTGAGGATGTAGCTTGGTTTTGGATCGACGAAATGCGGATTTTGAAATCCCGATGCAATGGCAAACACGTCGACCTTGTCTCCACCGATCAGAGTGGTGATGCTCTGCAAGTCCGTCAGTGTCGTGACGACCTTGAGCTGAGCCGTTGCTGAAGAGCTCACCAGAAGGCAGATGGCCGTGAGCTGGAGAAAAAAATTAGTTCGTTTGCGTATCATAATAATTCGTCTCCGATATGTGTAATGGATACTGCAGAATTCCTAGTACTGATGTGCGGCATGAGTTCCAATTCCGAAAATGATTCGAAACACGACTCCGTTGCTGTTTCGATCGTAGTTCCGATCTGTGTACTGATATTCCAGGGCGAGAATCTGAAACTCATCCGGCTGAAAACGGAACAGGAGTGTCCCGACAATGTCTCGCCGGGCGCCATCGTCCGGATATTGCGAATAGTCGTATCGCGCCCCGACAAACCAGCGTTGTTCAAACTGATATTCCGCGAGAGAGTAGAGGCCGTGTGTCTTGGCAACAGTCGCCTCATCCAAACGCATGCCGGAAAAAAGGAGTTCACTTTGCCATGTGAAGGATTGCAGCACGTTGAACTGAACCGGCTTCCATTTGTAGGTCAAATCGACTCCACCCAATGTGCTGGAGAATCCAACCTGATTGGGGCCATTGGCTCCCGAGAACCCCAGCTCAAGCGTTGAATTCGGGGTCAGGTCGAAGAAATTTTTAAGATGACCGACATACGTAAGCTGGCTATTGTCCCCCCGGGCAAGTGAAGCGTTCGTTACGACGCGGCCGGTTTCGAGTGTAAGCTCCTGGAAGAAATCATACGGGTTGGGTACCAGCCAGCTCAGCGACGCTCCCTCCATATACATGCCCTCGGGGCTGAAGTAGTTCGCTGTGAGCTTGGGGAAATCGACAAAGCTGAATGCGTGAGGGTGAAGGATATTGATCTTGCCGAACGCCGGCTTAAATTTCCCGAGAGCGAGCTGGAGCTGATACGGAAGTGTTAGAGACGTCAGCGTGGCGATCTCGAGATCGGTGCCAAGCTCTCCCGTGTTCAGGTCCTTACTGTAGGAAAACATGAAATCTGCGCGGGCATATGGATCTACAACTGAGGAAACCTGTAGTTCAAGCTGGCTCAGGTACAAATCCACTTTTCGCTTCCCGACGCTGATGTACGACGACCGGAAATCTCCGATGGCACTAAGATCCGGATTTGTGCTCAGCGTTGATCGAGGCGCCGCTGGAGCTTGTTGAACGGCTGGGGCTGCAGCTGGTGGCTGCATTGATTGCTGAAGCTGCAGGAGAAGGAGCGAATCTGCGACTGCACTTGAGTCCTTTTGCTGCGCACCAGCGCTCGCGAGCGCCAGACAGAGCAACACAAGGATGACGCTGATGATCCTGGAAATATTCATGCGGTTCACCTGAAAGAGGATTGTCCAGTGAATTCAATGTGGAAAGCTGAAGCAATGAATCTCTCTTATGCAGAGAAGGACGGAGGACCTCTGTCAGGTTCGGAGAAGTGCATGCCCAGGGCGAGGATCCGAATGGTCTCGGAATCTACGATGGGCTGGACGCAAGCTTCCGGTACAGCGGATGAAAACTCGAGGATGGCGTTGGAGGTTGAATCGCGGAGGCAAAGCAGGCAATGGCGGCAGTCATCGAGCGGCCGGTGCATCTCAACCGCGCCACAGTCGTGGCTTTGAACAGTCTGATGGCCATCGGAACTCCCATAGAAGATGTGATGATGGGAGTTCTCCATGAAGAGCGATGCCCAGACATGTACGGCAATCAGGATAGAGACAGCAATTTTCTTCTTGACGTTCTTCATCTTCCGATTCAATGTATGCACCCGCAGGGCGAGATGCAAGAATTCTCATTTATTGCATTTCTATCGAACATCTGCTATCTTTTAGAAAAGGTGGTCACTATGAAAACCATTATTTCGGCTCTAATGTTCCTCATATTTGGAACTACTATCCAGGCTCAGAGCCTAAGTGCTCCTGCTGTCGGCTCGATAGCTCCGGATTTCACCCTCCCGTATGCTACAAAAGACTCGATTGCCAAGGTGTTTTTGAAGCTTTCGGATTACGTAGGTAAGCGTGCGGTCATTGTGGCGTTCTACCCTGCCGACTGGAGCACAGGATGCACAAAAGAAGTCTGCACGATGAGGGACAACTTTGCCGCCCTGCAGAGTTTGGATGCAGAGGTTCTGGCGATCAGCGGAGATTATGTTTGGTCTCATCACGAATGGGCAAAGTTTCACAACCTGCCGTTCAAGCTGCTCAGTGATCACTCGCATGCTGTCGCGAAGCTCTATGACAGCTTCAACGACAAGTCACTGTACAACCGACGAACCGTTTTTGTGGTGGATAAGAAGGGCAAGATTGCATATGAGAACGTGGCTTACAGTGTGGCTGACCTCCAGGATTTTGAAAAACTGAAAGCCGCTCTTGCATCTCTCAAGTGACCCTTTACGGGAAAGTGCGCCGGATCTGATTGAACTCTTCGGACAGGCGGGAAAACTGGGACCAGGCCTGTTGCATCTCCAATCCGCAGAACTCTTAATTGTTAGGTGATCAGCATGTCACGATTTGGATTCTCGATCATCATCGTTGCTTTGCTCGTGTCGACAGCGGCTGCCTCTGGCCCCGATTCGCTCAACCGCATGAATGAGAAACATCTTCGCAACATTCGCCAGCTGACGTTTGGCGGAACGAATGCGGAAGCATATTTTTCCTTTGATGGTCAACAGCTCATTTTCCAATCGACACGTCCCCCCTACAGCTGCGATCAGATGTTCA
>JBEKOB010000104.1:0-13229 GCA_049522195.1 Bacteroidota bacterium | reverse complement strand
GCCCGCATCTCGGATCCTCCAGCCAATGTCGCGATCTCCCCGCCAAGCACGTCATACACCTTCAAACTTATATCCGATTGACGGGTAAGGCTGTACTCAATGGTTGTAGTTGGGTTGAATGGACTTGGATAGTTCTGCAGCAGTGGAAATGACAGAAACGAGCAATGGATCATGCGCATCATCGCGAAAGACATGATCCGACAAGCCGACGATGATCGTTGCTTGCTGTGAAACGAGTTGAGGACCTGGTAAAGGAGAAATAAATCGTGGAGTGATACCTGCAATGGCCGCAGAATAGATCTGCACTGTCAGAGTAGCCATGAAAACAAGTCCGCCCCCAAGGCTCCCGACTTTTCGCGTTTTCCTAAACAATCATCTTTGAAACACATTCGGGCCACTACCCGGGGCCCGACCGTCGGAGCCTTCCATCAAACAGCATCCCCATCTTCATCCGACTCCCCCACCACCCTCTTCGCCGCTCCTTCAGTTTGAAGTCAGGCTCCGGTCTGGCCATATGCTCTCAGATCTTTTCTTTTCTCACTTAACCAAGACCATCGTTTTTGTTATCGATTGGTCAGGAGTCGTCAATCTATACATGTACACACCGCTTGCGTATCGAGACGCATCGAACCTCACAGAATAAGTACCTGCAGGTTGCGTGCCTTCAACGAGCGTGGCAATTTCCCGTCCGACAAGATCGTACACCTTCAAATGGACCGGCGATTGCCTCGGAACGCTGTACTGTATCATGGTACTCGGATTGAAGGGATTCGGAAAGTTCTGGCGAAGCATAAATGCCGTGGGCAAGTTCCCGGCCTCGGAGACTCCCGTTACCACGCGCTGTAGCTGCCACGGAAAACTCTGTGCGCGGTAGCTGACAACGCTGTCAGGCAGCCGTAACTCAAAAGCAACTCGACCATCAGGACCGACCTCCGTAACGGCTGCCTCCAGGCCCATACCCCATCCAATGAGCGTATTCCCATTTGGCATTCTTTGGACGGATCCCATGGCGAATGCGTAGATATCCGGGGAATGCCTGAATTGCCAGAGCTGCGTTACAGTCTTCGCCTGTTCATCCATGGAGTATTCGATGGCCCGGGAGAATTGGGGGGAATGGAAGTTCCCATCGTCAAACATGATGAGCGTGCCCGTCGGAGTTCGGCGAATCGAATGCTGATGAGAAAATCCTATTGGATCATTTTCAAACGTAAACTGATTGTTCTTGCCTCCCCATCGCCAGATAATCTCGCCTGTCGTTCTGTTGATCTTTGTGATCTCATCGGTGTGCCTGCTTGAAAGCAGAAGATTGCCGTCAGTGTCGACGTCGATCGCGTTTGAATGTATGTAATCGATTGTTCCTGCCGTGAGATCTTCATGCGTCGCATCCGTGATCGCGATGTGGTCAAAGCTCCTCCATTGGAACACCACATTTCTGTCCTTGTCGAGTTCCTGCAGTACGGCACCAATGACCTTTGCGCCTGGATTGCCTCCTTGTACGATCTGGTCCATGCGGACGATTTCCGGATCAAGCCCCAGCAAGAGGGCATGTCCGTCCGGCAGAATGAGGAGCTCGTGATTATCCGTTTGATAGCCGTTGCCGCACCTGAAGCTGTCGATCACGGCGTATGTGCTGTCAAGCTCATAGAACGCTTGTACGGCCGCGTCAAAGTACGTCAGGTATCCATTCGGCTGCAGTTTGAAGTCCGTGCTCACACCCTTCATTGTTCGATAGAATACCGGGCTCCCCTGGTCATCGAGAATGGTCAGGTACTGTTCATTTGACGGCGCAAGTTGCACGCTTCCACTCGAGGCGCTAACGCGAAACGTGGTGAGAAAAATGTCCCTCTGCGATGGATTGTTGTCAGACACGACGACAGGCGTAGGGAACCCGGGAGGCAACGTGTCGTTTGCGATTTTGTTCAGCTGAGCAATCGGTCTGGACGCACGGCTCGATTCATGCAAACCACCCGGTATATCACTGTTATCGAAGCTGCTAAGAAGCGCGGCTGCATCCAGGCTGGATAGAGACGAAACAGAGAATCTGAAATCCACCGGACCAACAGGTGCGCCATTCAACGAGCGGGCTTCGGAATGCAGGCTAACTGAAACTTCTTCACCCGGGCTGAACGCAGCAAAGGGCGCGAAGATCAGCGTGTGTCCGTCATCCGACAAGACAACCTTTCCGGCGTGAGCACCGCTCTTCGTACCCTGCACAGCGAAATCTGAAGGACGTGGCAAGGCGGAAGGATCAAGAAATCCTTTGGTCCTTAAGATGATGGTTGACTGCTGCGACACATCCGAGGATCCCGCGAGCGGTGACATGTATGTGATTTCCTGTGCCGAAAGCAAAGAGACCAACAGAATAGGCATGATTGAAGCCGCGTACAAACCTCGTCGCAACGCTCTGAACGAATTACCATATTGTGTGACCATCGCCATAAGCCCCCTTTCACGGTGCAATCAGAGTTCCCCCAACGCCGAGATTTTCCCTCCGACTACATGGTTCAACAGCGCCATCCGGTCGGGCGTTCCTGCGAAATTACTCCTGTGACGCCCATCAAGACGCGATCACAGTCTCGACTCATTCTATTGTTGGACATTCTCGTGATTCTGAAGTTTACCGGTTAAGAAAAATTAAATCCTTGACTCGTTTTAAGCATTGAATTGAGTAGTCATCGAGGTCAAGCTGTGATCGATCCAGTACGCAGCGCCAGAACAATCAACATTTCGCTGGATACGCTACGAATAGCCCCAATTTCTGAAGTGATGGACCATTGCAAATGATTAGAGGACTCGGTAGCTTTCCACAGGGAGCAGATCACAAGCATTGACGCTGGCTCGCACGTTCTGATGTCGATCAGTGACACGCTCTTTGACCCGCACATCCGCAGATATCTCACAATCCTTATCACTGCTCACTCAACACTTTGCATCGAAGGATAATCGAATGAAGAGCAAGATCCTCAGAATCGGCCTGCTGATGCTCCTTCCTCTTACAGCGTTAGCACAACCTCATGAGAGACAGCTCCGGAGATCAGAAAGCTTCTTCGGATTTCATTTTGACTTTCACGCCAATCCAAACGACAAAGAAGTCGGCAAGACACTTACGAGCGGAATGATCGACTCACTACTTACTCTGACAAAACCCGATTTCATTCAAGTCGACTGTAAGGGGCATCCCGGTTATTCGAGCTATCCGACAAAGGTCGGGAACCCGCTGGAGAACTACACGCAGGATATCCTCAAACTTTTTCGGGAAGTCACAGCAAAGCACAACGTTGCCCTCTATGTCCACTATTCGGGAGTTTGGGACCAACGAGCGATTCAGAAACATCCTACGTGGGGGATCGTGCGCGCCGATGGAAGCAGAGACTCATTGAAGACGTCCTTCTTCAGCGGCTATCTTGACAGCCTTCTCATACCTCAGATGAACGAGCTGGGCGACGTCTATCACGTGAATGGGGCATGGATCGATGGAGATTCCTGGGCAGCAGAGCCCGACTATTCTACCTCGCTCATCCGCGAATTCACATCAAAGACTGGGATTGCCACGCCGCCACGATCGAAAGATGATCCGAACTACAAGGCGTTCCTCGACTTTAACCGCGATATCTTCAAGCGTCATCTCAGGAAATATGTCGACGCAGTGCACGCACATAATCCCGCGTTCGAGATCACGAGCAATTGGGCGTACTCTTCCTTGATGCCAGAACCGGTCGAAATCAATGTGGATTATCTCTCGGGAGATGTCGCCGGCCAGAACTGCGTGAACAACGCTGCGTTCCAGGCCCGTTGTCTCGCTCTGCAGGGAAAGCCATGGGATCTCATGGCCTGGAGCTTCGGTTATGCATCGGCCGACGGATTCTTTGTCCCGAAGACTCTGGTGCACCTGGAGCAGGAAGCTGCCGAGGTGATGGCCATGGGAGGCGGATTCCAGTCATACTGGACTCAGAATCGGGATGGATCATTGAAGACGTGGAATTTTCCGCAGATGGCAGAGCTGGCGAAGTTCTGCAGGGCGCGTCAATCGTTCTGCCAGGGTTCTGAAACAATTCCACAGATTGCCGTCTGGTATTCAGTGCAAAGCTGGAAGAAGAGCTTCGACGGCATTTATGCGGGTGGCACCGCAGCAATGGAAGCGGTTCTCACTTTGCTGCTTGACGGTCAACACGCGGTGGATATTCTCATGGATCACCAGTTGTTGAAGAGATTGGATCAGTACAAGCTGCTCGTTATCCCCGAGTGGACAGACCTGGATGAGTCGTTGAAGAAGGCCGTTCTGCAGTACATCCGGAACGGTGGCTCCGTTCTCGTCGTCGGGGGTAACGCCGTGAGGGAATTCAAACCGGATCTAGGCGTCACGTTTGTGGGTGCAACAAAAACAACTCCGTTCTATATTGGGTTCAATGACGATCTGAGCGGAATCAAAGCTCCGTGGCAACCTGTCACCCCTCAAGTCGGAACAAAGACAATCGGATCGTGTTATTCGATCTGCGATTCCCGCTACCCAACAGGGAATCCTGTCGCTACCATCACGCGCCTGGGGAAAGGACAACTGGCCGGTTTCTATGTCGACATCGGCAATGCCTATTACAACACTCAGTCGCCCACGTATAGAGAACTGATGGACCAGGTCATCGACCATCTCGTGGAGCTTCCCACGGTCCGGGTCACGGGATCAGAGTACATACACGTCGTGCTGAGTCGGAAAGGATCCAAGACAATGGTCCATCTGATCAACACAGGCGGAGCTCATTTCAACCGTAAGGTCTTCACGTACGGCGAAGTCCCCCCTCTCGGTCCAATCACCGTCCGGATTCGGCAGGACGCGAACCCGTCGAGCGTAAGGCTTCAACCGGAAGGCATATCGCTCGACCACAGCTTCAGTCAGGGCATTCTCACCGTCACAGTTCCAAAGCTTGATGTACATACAATTGTAGAAGTCTCGAGATAACATTTCTGGAACACGCGGGCAAAGTCGTCATCGAAAGAGGGCACAAATCATGACACGAACAATAAAACAATTGTCTGTCGCTGTCGTTGTCTTCTTTGCAGCCAACCAACTCGTTGCCCAGGAACACCTCCAACCCGGTGTCGAACGGTGGGCGATCAAGACAAGCATCCCTTCTCACCCAAACCGAAGAATCATTCCGCTCAAAGAACTTCTCGCTCTCCCAAACCCGATTGACAATGAAGACCTTCAATTCGAAACCAAGAGGATTCCCGTCATCGTTGGCTCACATTCGCTGAAAGAAGGAGAGATCATTACGACGACCGGCTGGCTACATCTTGTGGCCCTCGAAAATGACAGCGAAACACACCGGGATGGTGACTACCACATACAGATACGCACGTCGCCTGAATGGGCTGACACCTGCCTCATTATAGAAGTGCCATACTCTGAGTTCGTACCCAATCAGAAACTTGCTCAGCAATGTGGCGCTGTTCGGCAATTCATCAGGGTGAAGCTTCTCAACGGGAAAGAACCAGGAAAGAAAGGCAACAGGCTCGACCATCCCGTGTACGTCACAATTAAAGGACAGCTCTTTTTCGACGCCCCTCACCTCAAAGGTGAACCGCGAGGCAGGAGAGGTATGAAATCATATACACCGTGGGAGCTCCACCCGGTCTACTCCATCAAGTTCGCTGCAAAGTCTCAGTGAACGGCACGTACGGGGCTTAGAACCGGGTTAGGGCGACAAGCCGTTCTGAACTGCTTTCCGCAGGAAGACAGTCCCGGGCTTCTCACGCAGGCCGGTCAGCAATGGAGCTCCCCGACAGAGTTGATCCGCACGGATAAAGCGAGTTTCATTGCGTGAACGTGGGCATTCTTCAAAGGTCGGCCTTTCCTGCACTTGCGTTCGTGCACGGAATTTGATAAGATTCCAATAAGAGATGCGATTGAACCGGTCGGATTGTCCGTACGCTGACTGATCGTTGAGAGGGGTGCAGACGATGAAAACAGCATACACTAATTTTGCGGTTGGCCTCCTCTATGGCTTCGGGCTCGGCGTGCTTCTGGATCAGGCCTCGCTCGTCAATGCAACCACCTTTTCACTCCTGATTGCATTCCTGGTCGTGGTCCCAGCCATTGGCTGGCTCGAATCGTACAATCATCGCCGGCGTGTCGAGAACTGGCCAAGGATCCAACAACAAGGCAGGCTCGTATTCGTGATTACCCGCTACGTGCTTCTCCGCGGCGGCATTATCGCAGCTGTGTTAATGTATGCCCTCCGCGACAGGATCGGCTTCTTTCCCATTTATGAGGTTACCATTCCGGTTCTCGTGCTTGCCGTCGGCATCGTCGGCTTTCAGGAATGGAACAATTGCGAGAAGGCGTTCGCGTCACCATTGGCCAACCATGGAGAAGAGAAGGACGATTAGATCGACCTCTCGTCGCCTCCTTGTGCCTCTGCACCCTGAGGGAAAACTTCACATCCATCACGTCTTTTCCCGCAACCCTGCTTCCCGATCAACGTATGCTTCATTGTCCATCGATGGGTTCAATTATCCCAAACACATCGAAGCAAGATCTTACGTGAAGAACACTTTCAGGGAGTCGACATGGAAAATCATGTCACCGCAGTAGGCGCTCTCAGCATCGGTCTCAGCGTGTTCGGTATTCTGATCGGTGCATTCATTTTTGTGCTTCTTGCCGGCATCGGGTATTTGGCTCAGGATGAAGAGGCAGCGTCGATTTTGACCGTTGTCGGATTCTTCGTTGGTGTCTTTCTGTTCATCCTTTCCGTCCCCGGGATCATAGGTGGTATCGGGCTGTTCCGGCACAAAGAATGGGCACGGATTCTCGTTCTGATTACGTCAGCATTGCATCTTCTCAATTTCCCGATCGGCACGGCGATTGGAGGCTATTCCATCTGGGTACTTGTGAAACCGGAGACGATCAGGTTGTTCAACCCTATCGTGCCAGTGTCCCCTGCTCCAGCCTAAGCCACCAACTTGCTTGCCGGATTGAAACATCGTTCAGTCCCTCTCCTGCTAGGACACTCATCAAAGGATTCCTCGAACATTTCATCGAAGTTCATCTAATTCCCATTTCACACAGCGAAGGAGAATCGCATGAAATCCATACTCAAGGCGGCTGTCGTTCTCGGGCTCACGTGCATGGCCTGGCAGTCGGTGATGGGTCTGACCGGATGGTAGCTCCATCCGGTGCTTCTCAATTTGTTCTGGATCGTCATTCTCATCCAAATCGGAGTTATGGCCTGGGGACTGCGTCTGACCGCGGCAGAAGGAAGGACATACGGAGGACAAGTGGGCGCCGGGGTGTTGATGTCGGTCTTCGGAGGCGTGATTATATTCTTTGGTTCGTTGCTCTTTACAACTGTGCTTTTCCCGCACTACTTTGAGGACATACGGCGAGTCGGAGAAGAGGTATTGAAGGCAAAAGGAATGTCTGATGCTGCCGTCAAGGCACAGCTCGACTTGCAAGCCCCAGTGCAGACTCCATCCATGAGTGCACTTACCGGTTTCCTTGGAACAGTCGTTACCGGGCTCGTGATCTCATTAATAACGGCGGCGTTCATCCGGAAAAAGGAAAAAGCCGTAGCAAAAGCCTGAAGGATACGACATCTATTATTCTGTGTCGAAAATGAAGAGAGGAATGACAAGGGGGAGAAGGAAGTGAGACCTGCCAACAACGTTCAGGACCGCAGCGATCACAACGAAGGCGTAGAGCCCCGTGAGGATGGTAGAATGTCGGCTGAAGTTCCCGAGCTCCATTCGGGGAATGTTATCGAAGGCAGAGATTCTTGGATCGAGTTGATCGCGGCTCAATGTGTGTGGGGTAATTTTTCAGAATTGCACCTCGGAGTTTCTTGCGCTGGCTCTACATCAACCCCTCGGCAGCCTGCAGTGTGTTGCTGAGGAGCATGGCAATGGTCATTGGACCCACGCCACCGGGAACCGGTGTAATCGCGCTCGCAACTCTGCGAGCGGATTCGAAATCGACGTCCCCCACCAGTCGGTAGCCGTTCTTCGCTGTAGGATCGTCCACACGATTGATCCCGACATCGATCACAACAGTTCCCTCCTTCAGCATCGCACCGGTAATGCACTCCGGTTTTCCAATCGCTACGATCAGGATGTCGGCCATCCGTGTGTACACGGAAAGATCCTTCGCCCCGGTGTGAACAACCGTCACCACTGCGTTCGCCCACTTCTGCTTCTGCAAAAGGATGTTCGCTATGGGCTTTCCAACGATGTTACTGCGTCCGGCCACAACGACATGTTTTCCGGCGGGGTCGTGACCGCTTCGGGCCAGAAGCTCCTGAATACCAGCCGGCGTGCACGATCGAAACCCTTTTCCCCCGGCCACCATTCTTCCGATGCTGATCGGGTGAAATCCGTCTACGTCCTTACGCGGATCGATTGCCTCGATGACCTTTTGCTCGCTGATCTGTGGCGGCAGCGGGAGCTGAACCAGGAGCCCATGAATTCTCGGATCCTGATTGAATTCCCTGACCTTTCCGAGCAGCACCTCCTCGGGCGTGTCCGCCGGCATTTTCTCGGTCACTGAATAGAACCCGATTTCCTGGCAGGCTTTCCCCTTGCTCCGGACATATGACTGCGACGCGGGGTTGTCACCCACAAGGATGAACGCAAGTCCAGGCACGATTCCCTTTTCGGACTTCAGCAGCGCCGTTCGTTCCTTCACTTCGCGCTTGATGTCTTCGGAGATTTTCTTGCCGTCAATGATCTGTGCGGACATGGTCGGAATGAAATGCGTTCAACAACGGTTGGAAGGTCGTGCAAGAAATCTCGAACCACCCCGGCAGCTTAGAAGCCGGGGAAGATAACCTGTTCGATCTTCGTTGCCTTGCCTGTTTCTGTTTCCACCTGAATGTACACACCGCAGAACCGGACATCGTGCTGTGCCAGCTCAAACTTGTAGGGAACCTGGTGTTGAAACCGCTTGATCGCTATCTCTTTCCGCAGGCCGATCACGGAGTCGTACGGTCCGGTCATACCAACATCGGTAATATAGGCTGTCCCCTTTGGCAGGATCCGCGCATCGGCTGTCGGGATGTGCGTATGGGTCCCTACCAGCGCGCTGATGCGCCCCTCCAGATGCCACGCCAGGGCCATTTTCTCCGCCGTCGCCTCGGCGTGCATATCAATCAGGATCACCTTCGTCTCGTTCGCGATCTTGCTGACAGCCCAGTCGGCTGCTTTGAATGGGTCATCGATAGGCTGCATGAACGTCCTTCCCTGCAGGTTGATGACACCGACGTGACCTTTCTCTTTGAGGTCGTAGACAACATAGCCGACGCCCGGATTTTCCTTCGGGTAGTTTAGCGGCCTCAGGAGATTCTTCTCCGTCGCCAGGAGCGACTTGATCTGCCATCGATCCCAGATATGATTCCCGCTGGTGATGACGTGTACACCCATATCAAAGAGCTCTTTTGTCTCCTGTTCGGAGATGCTCTTCCCTTCGTTTACGTTTTCGCCGTTAGCCACGCAAAAATCGATCTCGTACTTCTTGATATACTGTTTCAGAAGCGTTGAGGCGAGCGTAAGACCAGGCCTGCCGTTGATATCACCGACAAAGAATATGTTCAATCGTTGGGACACGAGGACTTTCCGGGATTGTTTGCCCCGAACCAGGCAACCCCGATCGGTGACCGGAGTTCTCGATGACGCATTCGGAGCACTTGAAATGCGATGGATTGGTGTTCAATATAGAGGAATTTAGGTTTAAACAAAAGGGGACGCGAGTAGAGTGGAAGAAAAAAAGGCGCCCGTCTACCGAGGGCGCCTTGTTGTACCTTCAAGGGAGTTAACGTGCTACACTCGAATCCTCATGAACCTCCGGACAACAAACCGATCAACTGCTACGAGTATGATTATCGAGACAAATGTGAGATATAGTACGTTATCACTCTGTGGCGACGTATTCTTCGGCGCTTCGCCGACCAGTTGGACCTGTTTCTTCGAGATGAAATCCCTGGCGCGAGCATAGTAGTCGACATACGTCTTCACAGCTTCGGAAAGAATCGATGGCTGCTGGCTACCCGCGGATGGATTCGTGGTCGAACCGGCGTACCATACGATGGTCAGGACTATGCCCATTGCCAGAATGCTGCCGAGGTTGTTCACGATTCGCGACAGCAGACTCTTCTTGCTTAGAGGTGTGACGGCGTTGAGAACCCTGGCCCGAAGATCGGCCGACGGTCGCACGAGGGGAGCACTCTTCGCAGCCCTCAGAAGTTTTCGCTGAAATTCGACCTCCTGCCTGCACTGCGAACATACCTCAAGGTGAGCAAGTATCTTCGTCCTGGCCCCATTTGCCAGCGTTTCATCGACCAGCTGGAAGACTTCGTTGGTGGTAAGATGATTCATAGGAACCTCACGTTTGCCATTCTCCTTCTTTGACTCACGCGACACCTACTTTTGTTTCACCGAGCTGCTTCACAACCCCCTCGCGCAACATGATCCTGCCCCTGAAGAGGCGAACCTTCACGGTGCCGAGCGGCATCCCGGTTACCTCGACAATCTGATCATAACTCATGTCGTGCACGAAGAACAAGGTACAGACGGCGCTGTATGGCAGAGGAAGTTTTTCGATCTCCTTGAGAACAATCTGCTCGAATTCGATCGATTCATACCGGATGTCTGGCGGCAATTCTCCTGAAGGCAGAGCAAGGGCTTCCTCGTCCTCCCGGGTATCGATCGCGATGTGGAGATCTTCTGCTCTCCGGCTCAGTTGCGTTGCACAAACATTGTACACAATACGATAGAACCAGGTAGAGAAACTCGATTTCCATTCAAACCGGGTCAGAGCATTGAACGCGCGCACAAACGCGTCCTGAATCGCCTCTTCAGCATCCTCCCGGTTCCTGAGCATGCGCATGGCCAGCGTCATCGCCTTGTCCTTGTGGCGATCCACCAGATCCCCGAATGCCCGCTTGTTCCCCGCGAGGACTTCCTGAACTATCGCACCGTCATTTTTGTGCACGTCATCCTATCGAATGTGCCACACACTTCTTTTGACCTGATTTTCGGCTTCAGGGTTTCAAAAAGGTCAGCGCGGATCACTCAATATTGACCATTTCAGGAAGAAGCCCTGGAGTTGAAACCCTGGGACCAAAACTCTGGTCAAAGTTACTAAAGCCACCATCGAACATCAATTCTTACAACTCAGTACCGGAGGCATTATGAACGGCGAATTTCTTATCCCTATTTTCCTCTTTGGCGGCGCAGCATGGGTGCTCGTCGTATACTTCAACAACCGGCATAAAGAGCGAATGGCGATGATCGAAAAAGGGGTCAATCCTATCGATTTCAAGGGCAAACCAATGAAGGAATGGTTCCAGACGAATCCCCTTAGCAGCCTGAAATGGGGCCTTGTCGCCGCCTTTGTCGGCTTCGGCCTGATGATCGCGATGTACCTACATCGCAATGCTGACGCTGAGAATTCTGTCTATCTGGCGTGCATGCTTATCTCAGGCGGACTTGCACTGGTTATTTTTTACTTCATTGCTTCGAAGAAACTCAAACAGGACAAAGCTGAATAATCGGTCTTTCATCCTTAACCGACAAGAGGCCGGGCACTATGCCCGGCCTTTTCTTTTATCACACCTGTAACTCCTTCCACCGGCCTTCGTAAACCCACCAACGAATTCTCCTTCGATTTCAATGCCGTCGTCACGCGCGACTTCCCCATTCGTCTCGTTTTCTTCACGTCGGGGCCGATCTTTGTTTCTTCCGAAATCTGGCAATACTCCCTCAAAATCGGCGCTAGAATTCGATATTCTACACAGGGAGAAAACCGGCAGACGCCTCTCAAGACCGATTTCCTTCACCTTTTCAAAGAAAATTATGCGATATTAAGTCCCCATATCATTCCACCGACAACTAACTGCTTTCATTCAATTCAATACTCAGGGAGCACACACATGTCCCGTTCAATCAGCAAAATGTTTTTCGTCCTCCTCGTTTGCTCGGCGATCGTTTCCATCGCATTCGCAGGGGGCGAGAAGCTTAGATACAAGATGCCGAAGGGAACAACCCATTCGTACGTTCTGACATCAGACAATAAGGGAAGAACCCAGATGATGGGTCAGGACTTCAGCTCCACATCGTGGAGCATGTTTGGCCTATCCCTCACCGGCGAGAACGTCGGAGCGAACGGCGAGATGATTTTGATCGGAACGGTCGACACCAATTTCTCAAAGATCGATTCTCCCATGATGAAAGACACCGCACGAGTCATGAAAGAGCTCAATGGGAAACGTGTTCGTCTGACGGTCACATCGATGGGAAAGACGTTGAGCTCGGAGCTGATCGACAAGATTGAACAGACACCGGCGATGCAGATGATGGGAGGCGGGAATCCCGCTGAGTTCATGCGGAGCCTGTTTGCAAAGCTGCCAGAAAACGAGGTGGGTGTAGGCGACAGCTGGAAGCAGACCCAACCAGACACGGTGAACGCACAGGGGTTTAACATTGTTGTCAAACCCGATGTCATGTTCAAGATCGAAGCAGCCGAGAAATTCGGAGGGTACGATTGCCTGAAGATTTCCTTCGAAGGCCCCTCCACTCAGTATGGAACTGGCTCCCGACAAGGGATGGAACTCGTCCTCGATGGCACGGTCAAAGTCAAAGGCGTCGTATACTTTGCCTCAAATGAAGGGCTGCTCGTAGGAATTGAACAGACGAGCACTACTGACATGAACGTGTCGGGCACCGGCGAGCAAATGTTCACAATGACCCAGTCTGCAACGACTTCGTCAAAAGTCACTCTCGTGAAATAGAACGTCTATACTGACGATTGTACCGAAGTCCGACTTCTCACAGACCGCATCACCTGTCAGAAGTCGGACTTCGTGCTCACAGAAGCACTGACAACTTCCCTATGCGAGGATATGTATGACCTCCAAATCTGCCGCAGCGCGAGTTTTCGTTTTCTGGTTCATTCTTTTCTGCAGCTTCACTGCATTCGGACAATCGGCCGTCAAGAGCGACGATGCTCTCAAGATCAAACCGGAAGAGTGCAAACAGCGTCGGGCACTTCTCATGGCGAAGATGGAACCAAACTCCATCGCCATTTTCAAAGCCAAAGATCCCGCCAACCGTTCGAATGACGTCAACTACCTCTACCGCCAGGAGAGCAATTTCCTCTACCTCACCGGGTGCAATGAACAAAGGAGCTATCTTCTGCTCTGCCCCGATGGAGTGCAGGTGGACAGCGTCACGACTGTGAAGGAGGT
>JBEKOB010000103.1:0-13403 GCA_049522195.1 Bacteroidota bacterium | reverse complement strand
AGTTGCTGGGCCTTGACTGAGTCCGGAATCGGCATTTCTTGTGCGGCTGTAGTAGAGATCAGGCAAACAAGCGGGAGTACAAACCGGATGGCTTTAAGAGAGGAAGAGTTCAAATGGACCGATTGTCGGAGCGCCACTGGATCAGGTGATTGTTAGTTGATCTCTGGTTTGAACTGCGGCTCTGTGACTGACGTGAAATAGTGTGTGGGGAGATTCGATGCGACTGTCCTCGCATTCTCTGCACTGGAAAAAAATCCAAACACGGACGACCCGCTGCCGCTCATGAGGGCCACTTCCGCTCCGCCGGAGAAGATGGTCTCTTTTAGTCTTAGGATCTCAGGATACTGCCGGAAAACCGTCTCCTCGAAGTCATTGGTCAGCTCCCTTCGAAGGGCCCCAGTGTCCCGGATGGTGCCCGAAAGGAGGTCCCTGAGCTTCGGCTGGTTCCTGTTCTCAGCAAGCCTCAGGGACGAATACGCCCACGCAGTAGAGACATGGATAGGGGGCGTGGCGACCAGAATCGAGTACGGAAGTGGCAGCGCGAAGCTCTCCAGTACTTCACCTCTCCCGGTAGCGTGCGCGGTCTGTCCCGTGAAAAAGAAAGGGACATCTGAGCCAAGCGACTCGCTGATAGTCTGCAGCTCTTCCGGGTTGATATCCAGCGACCAGAGTTTCGTCAGTCCTTTGAGCGTTGCCGCCGCATCGCTGCTTCCGCCCCCCAACCCGGCGCCGATGGGAATGCGTTTGGTCAGTTTCATCTCGACACCCATATGACAGCCCGTGAGATCACGCAGGAGGTGGGCCGCACGCAGGCAGAGGTTCGTGCCGTCGTTCGACAGCTCGGGTTTGTTGGAAGAGAAATAAGTGCCCTGGTCGTTCTGGACAATCTCGAGCTCGTCGTACAGGTCGATCAGTCGGAAGACGGTCTCGATGTTGTGATACCCATCGGAACGTTTCCCGAGGACGTGGAGCCCAAGATTGATCTTCGCGTATGCCCGTACTTTCATTTGAAAGAATGGATGTTCCGACGCTAAAATACGTGAATAACCAAGGAGATGCAAGAAAGCAATAAAATCAGTCTTTTTTGATTGTTGTGGCATTTTTTCGTACGTTAAAAATCATATGATCAGTCACATCTGAGTCTCCGAACGATCTTGAAGAGGATCTTCTGATAGTCAAGGTTGGTGACATACGAATCGGTGGAAATGGTCCGCTCGTCCTGATCGCGGGCCCCTGCGTTGTTGAGAGCAGAAAGATGATTCTGGCAACGGCCGGAAAGATCGTCCGTATCGCAGAACGGCGCCGGATTCCCCTCATCTTCAAATCTTCCTATAAGAAGGCGAATCGGACAAGTGCTCGTTCCTTTATGTCGATAGGCGATGATGAAGCGCTTGACATACTTGCCGAGGTGCGGAAAGAGTTTGGTGTCCCGGTATTGACGGATATTCATACGGCCGAAGATGCCGTCAAGGCTGCCGAGATTGTGGATGTCCTGCAAATTCCGGCATTTCTCTGCCGTCAAACCGAGCTTCTGCAGGCTGCGGGAAGGACCGGAAAGGTCATCAACATCAAAAAAGGACAGTTCCTCGCTCCGGCCGATATGAGGCTCGCGGCGGAAAAGGTGGTCATGACCGGGAATAAGAAGGTGCTTCTCACAGAGCGGGGTACGACGTTTGGGTACAACAACCTCGTGGTCGATATGCGCTCGCTTCCGATCATGCGGCGATCCGGATTCCCCGTCGTTCTCGATGCCACGCATTCTGTCCAGTTACCGGGAGGAGAAACAATCAGGAGCGGTGGCCAACCAGAGTTTATTTTCCCCATCGCACGCGCAGGGGTTGCAGCCGGGTGCGATGCGCTGTTCGTAGAAGCACATCCGAACCCTCCAAAGGCGCTCAGTGACCCTGCGAGCCAGCTCAGGCTCGACCTGCTCGACGACCTGCTGAAGCAAGTGATGGCGATCGACGCCGTTGTTAAAAAGGATCTGAAAGCGCGGTAGACCTGCAGAGACACGACCTTGCCAACGAAACGCCCACAACGCACAGTTCTCCGCAGGATCCGACTCCTTCTTCTCGACGTGGATGGTGTGATGACGGACGGGGGGATCTACTATTCCGGGCGGGGTGAGGAGCTCAAGCAATTCAACACAAAAGATGGGTACGGGATCGTCAAACTCCAGCGGCTGGGTGTGAAGGTCGGGATCATTACTGGAAGAGTCTCGACGATTGTCAAAGTGCGTGCGAAGGAGCTTGGCATTACGGAACTCCACCAGAATCTCGACAAGAAGCTCGTGGCATATGAGAAAATCAAGAAGAAGCTGGGCTTGACCGACTCCGAGGTGGCCTATGTGGGGGATGATGAGCCCGATCTGCCAGTGCTTCGTTGCGTGGGATTTGCTGCGGCGCCGGCAGATGCAATGCCGCAGGTGCTTTCGATGGTTGACTATGTTTGCAGGCTCGCGGGAGGCAAAGGAGCTGTCCGCGAAGTGATCGATCTCATTCTTGATGCCCAATCCTGAAGCAACCAGGTATGGGTCCTGACGATATTTTTCCGCGTGAGCTGACCACGCTCGAGCATGCTCTGCTTCTCTGGGTGCTTCCGGCAGATCGGCCCGGATATGCTGAATACCGTAAGATGGTACGGGAATGGAACATTGTCGGGATAGGTCAAAGGGGGGCAGGGGGGTACATACTCGGCGCGCCCGGTCTGATTCCGGACATTGAGTCTCCGCTTCCTCAGTTGTTGGCATTCGGTTTGGTGAAGACCGAACTGGGCGAAATCACTGTTAGCGTGCGGGAGCGTCTGGGTGACCAGCTCGAGTTTGAAACTTCCGGTCCCATTGAGGCTGATCTTCCCGGCGAACTTGCATCGTATCGCCGCTGGACGCTTTCGGAATGGCTTCCGTCCATGCCATGTCCTGGTTGCGATGGGGTTCTGAGGGAAGTCAAGATGAATACGGGTTCCGGGCACTCTTTGGTACTTGCGATCTGCGTAAAAGATCACCGTCTCTGGGTGTTCGACGCTCAATCCAAGGTGAATCATCCGATACCCGTCACGGGTTTCTACAACGAGCTGATGCTTCAGAAGGAAGTGCAGGACCGCAGGTCGGTTCCCGACTCAAGGCGGCTCTTCATGGATCTTCACAGGTACACTGATGCAGCGTTGACGGGAGCTTT
Source organism: Bacteroidota bacterium (assembly GCA_049522195.1). Taxonomy (GTDB): domain Bacteria; phylum Bacteroidota; class Ignavibacteria; order UBA10030; family UBA10030; genus UBA9647. Next base: position 10,227 of record JBEKOB010000103.1, on the reverse strand, counting down.
TTCGTCTTACAACAGATTACGACCTAAAGTTTTCCTGGGGGAACCTCTCGTCGTGCCGACGGAGGGAAGTATCAACTGGTTCAAACGAGCTACGCGCCGGCTCTTTAAGGGTGGGAAATAAGGGGGAGGAGGAGGGGGTTCGAGCGCGGTCCAGTTATCTCCGGAGTGAGTAGATGGGTACATCAATTGAGCGTGGCAAAGAGGTCATCCGCATTGAAGCGGACGCCGTCCGAGCACTAGAATCGAAGATCGATGAGAACTTCGAGGCGGCGGTCGACCTGATCTTCAAGAGCACAGGGCGTGTCATTGTGACGGGCCTGGGAAAATCGGGACTCGTGGCGCGAAAGATTGTGGCCACGATGAACTCGACCGGCACGGCCGCCATCTTCCTCCATCCATCCGACGCGGTCCATGGCGACCTCGGCATGGTGAGGGCGGAGGACGTGGTCATCTGTCTTTCCAAGAGCGGCGACACAGAGGAGATACGCGAGCTGATACCTCTCTTCCGGCGCATCGGCGTCAAAGTCATCTCGATGATCGGAAATGTCTCTTCAAATCTTGCCCGGCAGAGCGATATCGTCCTCGATGCGAGCGTGAAGGAGGAAGCATGTCCGCACGATCTTACCCCGACGGCGTCGACAACCGCGGCGCTGGCGCTGGGAGATGCGCTTGCAGTTGCTCTCCTCGACAAGCGGGGATTTACCAAAGAAGAGTTTGCGATGTTCCATCCCGGCGGCAATCTCGGGAAAAGACTTCTGCTCAGAGTTGAGGAGATGATGGTCGCAGGGGACAGTGTCCCGGTCGTACGGGAGGAAGTGCCGCTTTCAGAGGCGATCGTCGAAATGACGTCCAAGCGTCTTGGCGCGACATGCGTCGTTGACGGATCGGGGAAGCTTTGTGGCATCATCACCGATGGCGACTTGCGTCGACTGCTGCAGCGAGCAAGGCATGTTACGAACATGACCGCGGCGGATGCGATGACGAAGAACCCCAAAACCTTTCGTAAGGGACTTCTTGCCGCAACTGCTCTCGAAGAGATGGAAGCCTACAACATTACACAGCTCATCGTGGTAGATGAGTCGCAGCGTCCTGTCGGAATGCTGCACCTCCACGATCTGGTGAAAGCGGGTTTGGGAACCGAAGGAGCGGGATGAGAGCACTTCGATTCGCGTCTGGGATGCTTCTCGCGGGTTTCTTGTTGGCGCCGATGCAGGGGTGTGAGGACAAGATCAAGCCCTCGGTTCTTCCGGGGCTCGATTCCAAGACCATCCCGCAGCAAGAGAGCTGGAACAGCACCATCGTGATTTCAGATTCCGGGCGTGTGCAAGCGCGGATTAAATCCGGCTACCTGGAGAAGTACGACGGTCCTCAGGACACGAAGCTGAGCCAGGGGATCACGGTCTATTTCTACAATGATGCCGGTAAAGAAACCTCGGTGATGACTGCCCGGGAAGGGACAGTCAACGAGCAGACGAACAGCATTCAGGCTGACGGAGATGTCCTTGTGGTCTCGGATGACAGCACAAAACTTCGGTCTGAACGGCTCTACTGGGACAATAAGCGTCAGCTGATCTATACAACGGAGTATGTATACGTAACCTCACCACGCGAGAAGGTACAAGGGCGCGGGTTTGAATCGGATCGTCGTCTGCACAATTACAGGATTTTCAAGGTCACGGCGCAAGTTCACGGAAATTGAAACCGCGATGCACGCAGGTTCCGCTAACAAATACGAAATCCGAAATACAAAATCTCAAGGAAAACCGAAAATCGAAAACCGAAATTCGAAAGGTATTGGCACCGGTGATATGTTCGCTTTTGAGTTTCGTGCTTCGATTTTGTTTAGGATTTCGAACTTAGGATTTCGAGTTTGCGCGCTTGCACTTGTTGTGCTATCGTTTATGGCGGCGGGACAGTTGTCCGCCCAGCAAAAGGATTTCGAGATTCGCGCAGCCGACGTGCTGAATGTCAGGCGTGTGGGGACGCAGCAGATACAAGCCCTCATTGGCAGGGTTCACATGGTGCAACCGTCAACATCGGGAGACATCAAGATCTGGTGCGACTCTGCATTTCGCAATATGCAGACGAATGTTGCGGATCTCTTTGGCCACGTCAGAATTGTCCGCGATAGCACAACGCTGACATCGACGGAGGGAACGTACTCAGGCAGTGATCGGCGGGCCGTGTTCCCGAACAATGTTCGCCTCGACCGCGGTAAGACGATTCTGACTTCGAAATATGGAGAGTACTGGGCGAACGACAAACGCGCATACTTTCGTGGGGACGTGCACGTTGTCGACTCTGCATCGTCGACTTGGTCAGATGAGTTGACGTACTTCGAAAACGAAGACAAATCAATTGCTGTCGGCAGGGTGAGGGTCGCGAGCGCAGAGAACAACATCACGGTATTTGGGGATTCGCTTGTGCACTTCGAAAAAGGGAAGTACACGATGGTGCCGAAGAACCCCCGGCTGATGCAGATCGACACGGCAGCGAACGGCGGGCTCGATACGCTGATGGTTCTCGCTTCACACATGGAGGCATATCAGGATACACTTCAGCGTTTTGTGGCTGTCGGCAACGTGGAGATGGCTCGTACGGATTTCTCAGCACGGTGCGGCGAAGCAACGTATTTCTACAAGAGGGACAGAATCATTCTCCGGCAGCACCCTGTCGTCTGGAATGTCGGGAATCAGGTCACAGGCGATTCCATCGTCATTACGACGAGAGATCAGAAGCTGCAAAGTGTCTATGTGCGCGGACGTGCGATGGCGGTCTCCCGTGCTGATTCGTTGAACAAGTCACGGTTCAACCAGCTTTCTGCGCGTGAAGTGACGCTTCGCTTCAACGATGGAAAGATTGACCAAATCGACGCCGAACGGACAGCGACGAGCTTGTACTACCTGTTCGACGGCGCCTCTCCGAACGGTGTCAATCGATCGAGCGGCGATCGAATCGTCATGGAATTCGCAGCCGGAAAGATCGACAGGATAAAAATTGTGGGAGGTGTGGAGGGGAGATATTTTCCGGAAAAGATGATCGCGAAACACGAAAAAGAGTACAACCTCGAAGGATTCCGCTGGATCACAGATCGGCCTCGGCGGAAGCTGCTCACTATTGTGCATGAATCTTATGACTGACACAGCGCCACAGACTGAAAAGACTGTCCTCCGATCCGCAGGTCTGGTGAAGAAGTACAAGAAGCGGACCGTTGTGAACGAGGTGACCATCCAGGTTCGTCAGGGAGAAATCGTTGGTCTCCTGGGCCCGAACGGCGCGGGCAAGACGACGACCTTTTATATGATCGTAGGGATGATCAGGCCTAACGAGGGCAAGGTCTTCATCAACGACACAGATATTACTTCGATGCCGATGTACCAGCGAGCGCGCATGGGAATCGGTTACCTCTCCCAGGAGGCATCGGTGTTTCGCCGGCTGACGGTGCGCGACAATCTGCTTGCGGTGCTCGAAATCAGCGATCTGTCGCGCAAGGAACGCGAAGAGAAATGCGACCGGCTTCTTGAAGATTTCGGTCTGACACATCTCGTCAAGAGCAAGGGGTATGTCCTTTCAGGAGGCGAACGCCGACGAACAGAGATAGCACGGGCTCTGGCCCTCGATCCGAAGTTCATGCTGCTGGACGAGCCGTTCGCCGGGATTGACCCGATAGCGGTTGAAGAGATTATGAAGATAGTCACGAAGTTGAAAGAGAAGAACATCGGCGTTCTCGTAACGGATCACAACGTGCACGAGACGCTGTCCATTACGGACCATTCGTACCTCTTGTTCGAAGGAAGGATTCTGAAGGCGGGGACGGCAGAATTCCTTGCCAACGATTCCGAAGCCAAGAGGCTGTACCTGGGCGAGGAGTTCAAGCTTGATCGGTACAGCACGCCAAAGATAAACATTGAAGCCAAAGCCCTTGAGACCGCGATAGCCGATGAGACCGCTATAGCCGCTGAGACTGCCAAAGCCGCTGAAGCCGCCAAGACCGTCAGGATCGCTAGAACCGCCAAAACCGTCAAGACAGCCAGGATCGTCAAAACCATCAAGATCGCCAGGATCGCCAAAACCGTAAAAACTCCCAGGGTTACCAGGACTGCAAAAACGGCCAAGAGTGCCAGGAAACGCAAAGAGAGTTAGATATCCGATGTTGGAATTTGGCTTGTGGTCTGAAGGCCCGATACACGAAACTAGATCTCATTTCATTCACAACGTTGCAGGCAAGTAAATCCTATGGTCGTCGTTACCGAACCTGGAACATCTGAAAAGCAAATAGAAGAGATCATCCGTGTACTGAACGAGCACGGATTCGACGTTCACCGATCGACGGGGATACAGCAGACCGTTCTGGGGGCTATCGGGGTCCACCCCGAGTTCGACCATCGCCAGATCGAGCTGCTTCCCGGTGTCGCTGAGGTTCTCCGCATTACCGAGCCGTATAAGCTCGCCAGCCGGACATTCAAGCGGGAAGGGTCGGTCTTCGATATTGGAGGGCTCAAGATCGGGGGCGAAAATGTTATCGTCATGGCCGGACCCTGCTCTGTCGAGAGTGAAAAACAAATATTTACGATCGCGAAGTCCGTTGCGGAAGCGGGTGCGAAAGTCCTCCGTGGCGGTGCATTCAAGCCGAGGACATCACCATACTCGTTTCAAGGGATGGGTGAAGAAGGACTGCGCTGGCTCCGTGCAGCAGCTGACGAGTACAAGCTGAAAGTTGTCACCGAGGTGATGGACAAGAGTCAGATCACGTTGGTCGAGAAATATGCCGACATATTACAGATTGGCGCCCGGAACATGCAGAACTTCACATTTCTCCGGGAACTTGGCACCGCCTCAAAGCCCGTGTTTCTGAAGCGCGGCTTGGCTGCGACGATTGATGAGTGGCTCATGGCCGCCGAATATGTTCTCTCCGGCGGTAACCACCAGGTGATCCTCTGCGAGCGCGGAATCCGGACGTTCGAAACTGCAACAAGGAACACGCTTGATGTCAGCGCCGTTCCGGTGGTCAAGAAGAAGAGTCACCTCCCAATCTTTGCGGATCCTTCTCATGGCATTGGCATTCGTGACAAGGTTATCCCGATGGCACGTGCGTGTGTAGCGGCCGGAGCGGATGGGATCATGGTGGAAGTCCACAACGACCCCGATCACGCGAAATCCGACGGCGCGCAATCTCTGTTCCCGGACCAGTTTGCACAGATGATGAAAGAGATCCGGTTGATTGCTGAAGCTATCGGGAGAACACTAAACTGACAAATCCGAAATTCTAATATCGAAATACGAAGGAAATCCTAAGTCCGAATCCCTGAACTCGAAACGTCATAGCAAAATAAGTCTTGAGCTTCGAGTTTGGTGTTTCGGACTTTGTGCTTCGGATTTGTTTCGGATTTCGTATTTCGTGCTTCGTCATTTACCTCGACCTACATCACGTTTCTGAAATATTTTGACGTCTGAATCAGCCTGAATGAGCTCTCAACCTTACATCCAAAGTTCTTTCAGAAATGTCACCATCATCGGTGTTGGCGTCATCGGTGGGTCCCTCGGGCTTTCGATCAAGAAACATTACCCCGCCGTGCGCATTGTCGGCGTCGACAAACGAAACGTGCTGAGGAAAGCGCTGAAGAGAGGAGCGATTGATCATGCAACAACGAATCTTCGAAAAGCTCTCTCCACGGCCGATCTTGTCTTCCTTGCCACGCCCGTCTCAGTCATCCAGAAGTCTCTTCCGAAAGTCGCTGCGTTTACGTCTCCACGCACGTTGGTAACGGATGTCGGAAGCGTGAAGCGCAACATCATGCGGAGCGCGTCCAAGCTATTCGCGCACGGTAATTTTGTCGGTGGACACCCCATGGCCGGCGTGGAGCTCTCCGGCGTCGATGCCGCACATCCTCTGTTGTTCGAAAATGCGGTGTATGTCCTTTCTCCGATGAAGTCCAATCCAGCCGGCATGCTCCGGCAGTTTGCAGACTTTCTCAAAGAGCTGGGTGCACGGGTCGTCCTCCTTGATCCAAAAACTCATGATGAAGTCGCTTCGGTTGTCAGCCACCTTCCTCAGCTCACAGCGGTGGCTCTTACAAATGTTGCCGGGAAGGAGCATCGCTCGGGACGGCGGCATTTACGTCTCGCGGCAGGCGGTTTCCGCGATCTGACGCGCATCGCATCGAGCAGACCTGAGATGTGGAAGGATATTCTTGAGTTCAATCGTGACGAGATTGACAAGTCGGTGGTTCTGCTGATACGTGAGCTCCAGCGATATCGCACGTACCTTCGAAAACGGTCGAAGGATCTGCCGGCGAAATTCAGGTCGGCGAGGAAGATTCGCGACAGCATCCCAAAGTCGATGAAAGGATTCCTTCACCCGCTGGCAGAACTCTACGTATTCGTGAAGGACAAACCGGGGATGATGGCGAAGATGACATCAGTGCTGGCGAAAGCGGACATCAATATCAAGGACATTGAGCTTGTGAAGATTCGTGAAGGCCGCGGCGGTACGTTCCGGCTTGCATTTGAGTCGAAGGAAACCTCTGCACGCGCTTCGGTGATCTTGAAAAGAGTGGGATTCGAGATTGGGGAGTGAACGCAGTAGAAGCAGCCACGGATGACCGGAAGAAGCACGGAAAACTACGGATCTAGATCTGTGCATATCCGTCGCGATCGGTCTCATTCGTGATCATTCCTTATCAGATATTGGAACTTCCCCTTTCAGGGGTGAGAAACAGCACTGCACCGTGTATCGGACACCCGAACAATGCGGGGATTTTCATGGCACAAATGTTGACCTGCGCAGGTGTTATTCAACGTGCCTGGAACAGAAAAGGAGGATGTTAAAACATGACGGTTAGTCAGCTTGCAAAATCGATAGCCGAATCTCCGACATTGAAGCTGAATGAGGAAGCGAGGCTTCTGCGTGAGAAGGGGGAAGCAGTCATCCATCTTGGTGCGGGTGAACCAAAAAACAGGGCGCCCATAGCCGCGATCCTGAGCTCGGCGGCAAAACTCAATACGGGTGATGTGAAGTACACGCCGGCGGACGGAACGCCTTCTCTCAAGAAAGCGATCATCAAGTACACCGAGGAGAACTACGACAAGATCGTCGCTCCGGAAAATATCATCGTCTCCGCCGGGGCTAAGCAATCGGTGTATAACATCCTCTACTCGATTCTCAATCCGCAGGATGAAGTGATCATCCTCGCGCCATACTGGGTGAGCTATCCCGAGATGGTGCGAATGGTGTACGGCGTGCCGGTGATCGTGAAACCGGAAGACGGCGGTTTCTATCCGAGGATGGAAGACATCCTGAAGGTGGTCAGCTCCTACACGAAAGCGATCATCATCAACAGTCCCAACAATCCTTCGGGAGTAGTGTACTCGGAGGAGTTCATCGCGCAGATCATCGAGTACTGCGAGAAGAAGGGGATCTTCATCATCATGGATGACATCTATCACAAGCTCATCTTTGATGGGAAGAAATGGCCTGCGTGTTACATATTCACGAAGAAGGACCTCGAGTCGAGCCACATTATCGTTGTCAATGGCGTCTCAAAGCTGTATGGTATGACCGGCTTCCGGGTCGGCTGGGCGATCGCGCCGAGAGAGCTCATAACGATTATGACAAACGTCCAGGGGCAGATTACAACCACCGTCTCGGTTCTTCTTCAGGCCGCGGCGGAAGGAGCTCTAACCGGACTTCAGAGCCACATCGAGATGCTCCGTATGACGCTCGAAAATAACCGGGATGTTATGATGCAGGAGCTGAATTCTTTCTCGGGCGTGAAGATCACGAAACCGAACGGAACGTACTATTGTTTACCTGATTTCCGCGCGTACTCAAACGACTCCGTCAAGCTCTCGCAGCTGCTGCTCAAGAAGGCGCTTGTGGTCACCGTGCCCGGCAAGGAATTCGGCATGGAAGGGCATCTCCGCCTCAGCTATGCCGGCTCGGTCAAGGACGTCACGGAAGGCGTTGAGCGCATCAAATGGGCTCTCGACCCCAACTCACCCAATGAAATCTATATTGGCGATCGCAAAATAGTGAGGGATTGGAAATGAACAATATTCTTGACATCAAAACCCCGGCTCAAAGTGAAGCCTCCGCGCTGAAAAGCGATTACGGGCTCGAGAACCACGGCCTGTCGAACCTGCGGCTGGCGTACTGGAATTTACCGACCGAAGCTTTGTATGAAGAGATAGCGTTCAGGAGAGAAGCCCGCATCACGCACATGGGCCCGATCGTCGCAAATACCGGTAAGCACACTGCCCGTTCAGCGAACGACAAGTTCGTGGTAAAAGAATCTTCGACGGAAGACAAAATTTGGTGGGGACAATACAACCGGCCGTTCAGTCCCGAAAAGTTCAATGACCTCTTCAACCGCATGCAAGGTTTTCTCCAGGGGAGGGATGTGTTTGTGCAGGATTGTTATGCTGGAGCAGACCCGAACTACAGGATGCCCATTCGCATCATCTGTGAGCATGCATGGCATGCGGTGTTTGCGCGCAACATGTTCATCTTGCCGAAGACAAACGAAGAATACCGTCGCCACATTCCCGAATACACCGTTCTCGCAGTCCCATCGTTCAAGGGGATGCCCCAGATCGACGGGACGAATGCGAATACATTCATCGTCCTCAACTTTTCACAGAAGCTTTGTCTTATCGGCAACACGGCATACGCTGGAGAGATCAAGAAGTCTATCTTCACTATTCTCAATTACGTCCTACCGCTCGACGGCGTCATGTCGATGCACGCCTCTGCAAACGTAGGGAAGGAGGGGGATTCGGCGATATTCTTCGGACTCTCAGGGACAGGGAAAACGACGCTGTCTGCCGACCCGAAACGCGGGCTTATCGGCGATGACGAGCATGGCTGGAGCGATGAGGGAGTGTTCAATATCGAAGGAGGATGTTACGCGAAGGTGATCCGGCTCTCCGCGTCGGCAGAGCCGCAGATTTACGCTACAACCAGGATGTTCGGGACGATACTGGAGAATGTCGTGTATGATCCGGTGACGCGCATGGTAGATCTGGATGATGAGTCAATAACAGAAAACACGCGTGCCTCCTATCCGCTTGAGTATATCAGCAATGCGATACCGGAGAAGATGGCAGGACACCCGAAGAGCATTATATTGCTGACGTGCGATGCCTCCGGAGTGATGCCGCCGATCGCGAAACTCTCGCCCGATCAGGCGATGTATCAATTTATTTCCGGCTACACTTCAAAGATTGCAGGGACGGAAGTCGGGTTGGGCAAAGAGCCCGAGATGACGTTCAGCACGTGTTTTGGGGCTCCGTTCATGGTCCATCACCCCTCGTTCTACGCTGATCTTCTGAAGAGGAAGATCCTGAAATACGGTTCCAATTGCTGGCTGGTGAACACAGGGTGGATTGGCGGGGCGTATGGAGTCGGGAAACGTATCAGCATTCGGTATACGCGACGTCTCCTGGAAGCGGCGTTGACAGGAGAGCTGTTGGATGTGGAGTTCGTGACTGATCCGGTGTTTGGCTTCAGTGTTCCGAAGACTTGTGAGGGCGTGCCGGCAAACATCCTGGATCCTTCCGCTTCGTGGCCGAGCAAAGAGGTGTACATGCAGAAATACAAACAACTCGCCTCCCGGTTCGTCGAGAACTTTAAGAAGTTCGAATCCGGCTGTCCGCCGGAGGTGATCAAGGCAGGACCGAAGATCTGAGATGCACCCCGGGTTGGAAACCCGGGGCTTATGCACGTTCATGATTTCTGAAGTCATTGCAAATGACCGTCACTTCACGCGTTTTGCAGAGTGGGTGCCGGTCATCTTTCTTTGTACCCCCGCCAAACCTCAGTTCGACATTCATTATTCGATGTTCGATTATTCGTCATTGCCCTCGCTTCTCCATCCTTGCCCTGCCCTTCTTGACATTCTCCCCAAATAGACTACCTTAGTCGGCATAGGCCTACTCAACCGTTTCGACTTCCCCCCTCAAGTCGAAGATTGCGATCCAAAATCCAATGACAAGACAAATGCGAACCTACAATTATGCGCTGCAAATAGTGGTAATGCTGACCACGTGCACCTGTGTGTCGGCTCAAGACTCGACGGGGTCCCGATCGCTGTTTGGCGGGGGACTCACTCTCCAGGGTGGAATTGGCACCTTCGCCGTTCGCGACGAGTATATCTCCGGCGAGAAGTATTCGGGCAGCATCCCCTTCTATGGCGTGACCTGGTCAAAGTATCACGAGACGTACGGTTT
>JBEKOB010000102.1:0-13604 GCA_049522195.1 Bacteroidota bacterium | reverse complement strand
ATGACCCGATCACCCGATCTCTTTCACTGCATCAAACATTGCGACAACATTCTCCGGCGGGACGTCGGCAAGGATATTGTGGACTTGCTGAAAAACAAAACCGCCCCCCTGCTTGAGGATTTCGACCTGTCGCTTCACGTGCACTTCAATTTCTTCCGGAGTTCCCAGCGGCAGGATCCGCTGCGTATCGCACCCTCCCCCCCAGAAGACCATCTCTCTGCCGAATTCTGATTTGAGGAGGCTGACATCCATCCCGCTGCAGGAGATCTGCACAGGGTTGATCGCGTCGAGTCCCGCCTCTATCAGGTCCGGAAGAAGTTCCCGGACGCCTCCACAACAATGCAGCATCACCTTCACAGGAGCGAGTTGTTTTGCCCGTTCCCACATGATCTTGTGGCGCGGTTTGAAGAACTCACGATACATGGCAGGAGAAATCTGGGGACCACTCTGCATTCCAAGATCATCACCGAAGACGATGATATCGATAGAATCGCCCACGACGCCAAGGAAGTGCTCGAGATTCTTCAGGTGCATTTCCACGATTCGGTCGAGGAAAGCATGTGCCTGGTCAGGATTCTCGGCGAGGAGAAGCAAAAAGCCATCATTGCGATAGAGAAACTGCCCCATTTCGAGGAGGTTCCCGCCGAACAGGCCCAGGACCGCGCGGTCAGTGCTCGAGCGGAACCTCCGTGCGCCTTCCCGATAGAAAGCGTCGCCCTCGGGGCCATCGACCAACGGGCCAGGCGGAGACGCTATGGCCGTCCACATCGCCTCGGCCATGGCTTCCTGGATTGCATCGAGATTGTCCTTCTCGAAAAACGGGTAATAGGTCTGTTCAAAGTACAGTGCACGATCGGGCATCTGGGCAATGACACGACCGTTCTTTGAACGAATGACCCATCGTTTCTCCTCGCGTTCCGGCAACGTCCAGACGGGCATTTCGCAGAGTGCGCCATCGGGCAGCACCCAGTTTGCCCAATCTTCATCGCGGAGTGCGAATCCGCGACCGAGTTCTATCGTGTCAACCCCAAACCGGTCCAGCACATCGTCATCGACGATAGCAAGTTGCTGGATCTGATCGTACACCCGCAGGGGACGCGGCGGCAGGCCGAGATACTCGCGCAGTTTTGGATAAAGGATGGCAGCGATACCGGAGGACCGATGGCCGGAGAGGTCAACGGGAACGCGATCCGGTTCGCGATGATTGAGAGATGTCAGAACACGTTCGCGGGAGGTCATCGAATTGACCTATTGGTTGAAAGACGTGGTGATTTCAGACCTTGTTGTTTGATCCAAGAGGCGAATTCCTCACTCGCTCCTTGCTCGAGATTATTCTCATCCCCAATCCACCTCTCTGGATTCGAGATTATGTACTCGCGGATTCTTTCAAGAGCACGTTCGTCCCTGATGATGTGCTCGAAGTAATTCCCTTGCCAAACCGAAAGACCTGGCGTGCCCCGACATTCATTGATTCGTCGGGCCGAGAATGTCTTGAAACTACGTACGATTTCGGATAAAGGATAACGCCTGGTAGGGGAAGGTTCAGAACCTTGCCCTACCGGATTTACCGGATCAGGTTCGGTGATCACGACGATGCCATGGACATGATTGGGCATAACCACGAATTCGTCGGTCAGGACACAGGGACAATGATTTGGCAGATCCTTCCAGCATTCGGCAACGATTTCCCCGAAGGCGTTGAGCAACGTTCTTTCTCCTTCGGTGTTCCCGAAGACGTGCTCCCGATTCTTCGTACAGATTGTGACAAAATATTCACCGGCCTGGCTGTAATCATAGCCCTGCAAGCGAATTGCCTTTCGACGATGCTTGACTGCAGGTATCTCGTCACCATGAAAATTAGGCTACTCCAGGGAACCGACCGTCTTTTCAACCTCTTCAAGAATCTCGCACGAGCGCACCACTTCCTTCATGCGGGTGTGATCCGGATACAACGGGCGATCTTCGTCGAGATGAGCAGCATACTTCCGCACAATTTCTCTGGCCCTTCTCACACCGGCACCGGGTGTGAACTCACGGAAATCGAGCGCCTGAGACGCGGCGAGAAATTCGATGCCGAGAATACCGTACGCGTTGTCAAGGATCTGTCCATTCTTGATTGCCGTATTCATACCCATGGAGACGAAATCTTCCTGGTCGGCAGCGGCAGGGATCGACATTGTCGAGGCCGGATATGAAAGAACACGCTGCTCAACAATCAACGTGTCTGCTGTGTACTGGCTGAGCATGAATCCGGAGAACATCCCGGCGCCTTTGGTCAGAAATGCAGGCAACCCGACGCTCAACGCAGGATTCAGAAGGCGGTTGAGCCTTCGTTCAGACAAGACGCTCACCATCGTTACAGCCGCACCGACCATATCCATTGGAAGCGAGATCGGGCTCCCCTGGAAATTCGCCCCTGTTAACGTCAGTTTGTATTCAGGAAGGAAAATGGGGTTATCGGCGACGGCATTGAGTTCAGTCTCGACCTGTTTCCGGGCGTGAGCCACGGCATCGTGCGCAGTACCGATGACCTGCGGCGACGAGCGCATCGAATAGGCATCCTGCACTTTGGTCTTGATTTTTCCCGAAAGAAGGTCGCTCCCCTTGACGCATGCAAGGATTGCCTGCGCACTCCGAATCGCGCCGGGAAATCCCCGCAGCTCATGCAACCGGACATCGTATGGTTTCATGTTTGCGTACAGAGCCTCGAGTGACATCGCACACGCGATTTCCGCTTGCTTCAACCAGCGATTGATGTCGTAAAGATGAATGGCGCTCATTGCGGTGAGCATGTTCGAACCATTGATCGTGGCGAGTCCATCGCGAGCATGAAGACCGGGGACCGGGATACCAGCCTTCTCGAAGGCATCCTTTCCCGGCATGCGTTCACCACGATAGTACGCTTCCCCTTCCCCCAGCAACAGTAAAGCAATCTGAGACATCGGTGCAAGATCACCGCACGCTCCCACCGACCCCTTCTGGCAAACGACCGGTGTTACTCCTTTGTTGAGCATCTCCACGAGGGTAAGCGTGATTTCGGGGCGACAACCGGATTTTCCCCTGGCATGCACGTTGATTCTGCTCGCGATCGCGCCGCGAACGTATTCGACCGGAGCAGGATCGCCTATCCCCGCTGCGTGGTTATAAATCAAGTACCTCTGAAATTGTTTTACCTGCTCGTCTGTCAGGACAATCTCTGAGAATTCTCCTATTCCTGTATTGGTACCATACATGATTTCCCGTGCCTGCAGTTTTTGTTCGAGCATTGCCCGGCACGCTTTGATTCTTTCGAGTGCGTCTGGATGCAATTCCACTCGTTCACCAAATCGTGCGATGCGCACAAGCTGCTCGATGGTGAATCCGGATCCTTGTAAAACGATAGCCATCGTATGTCCCTTCGTTTACCGAGTGTTGTGATTCAGCGGTGCTGACTGACGTTCTTTGCACAAAGCTACTGCAGATCAGCCTGAAAGGCAACAAAAACAGGCACCGCCTGGCAATCACTGCAAACATCAGTCGACTGTTCCAGAAAAGAGAATGGGAATTGTCCTGAGCTCGGGGGATTCCTTTCAATCTGTCGGGATGATCTTGCGGTTGGCGGAGCCAACAGCAGAATCACGCCGAAGGGCGATGATCGCAACTTGAGGAAAGGTTACAGAAGGAGGTGCTCTAAAGGTGATACGCGCAGAAATTCAAAGGGATTCCCGGAAGTGAACAAGGGACAATGAGCGCTCGGCATCAGGAACCTGGGAAGAAGGGCAGCTCAGAGTGCATCGAGGGAATAAACCAGCTGATCAACGCAGACCGTTGCATCGAAACGCGAAAGAGCATCCCGTCGTGCATACGTAGAAAGGGTTTTCCTCAGGGATGAGTCGCCGAGGAGCAATGTGATCGCTTCAGCAAGTGCTTTCTCGTCGCGGGGTGGGATCAACAATCCATCGCGACCATCTTCAACAATTTCAGGTACTCCGCCGGCTCCCGTCGCGATGACGGGTTTTCCCATCGCCATTGCCTCGATGAGCACCAGGCCGTAGGTTTCACCATACGACGGCATTACGAAGACATCGATCGCCGCCATGAACTCCGGGACATTCTCCGTGAAAGGCAGGAAACGTACACTGTCCTGGATCCCAAGTTCATAGCTCAGGTTCACAAGGCGCCTTCGGAAACCTTCTTCGCCCCGTGTCTCTTCTCCGAGGATGACATAGAAGGCATCGTGGTGCTCTTTTAGAACGAGCGGCAAAGAGCGAAGGAATTCTTCCTGTCCTTTCTGCGGATCAAGGCGGCCTAATACGCCAATGATTCGCCGGTCAAGAGGAAGATCGTAATGCGTTCGAGCTTTCTTCTGATCATAAAGCGTGGGATCAAACAGTCTCGTGTCCCGGCCGAGAGGGACGACATGAATCGACTGCTCAGGCATCCTGGTGTGCTCGAGCACTTCCTGCTTCATGCGTTTCGTCAGCGAGATCCAGAGTGACAACTTGGAATACATCCAGGTGTGAAAGAAGTCACGCTTGTCGATTCTTGATTGCATCTGTTGGTAGAAGACAAGCTTGACGCGGGGGAAGAAGAGTTTTGCACCAGCGACAACATTGATATCTTTGGACTGCATGACGACGGCAATGTTAATCTGATTGGAACGCAGAATGTTAGCCAAGCGCCACGACGCCAGTAGATCACCGTACTTCACGCGAGGTTTGAGATACTCCGAACGCAGGTCTTCTTTTACAGCTTCGCGAGAGAGTGGTGTGTCTGAGGGGATAATCAGCAGCGAGCTCGCCCTCCGCTTGTTGAACTCGCCAGCCAGACGGATGGTACTCAACTCCAGGCCGCCGACCGACGAGGAAAAGCAGATGATGGCGATGTTGTGGTTTCTCGAGAATGTCATTCTTTCCGCCACGGTCGTGATCCTGTCCGCATGTGAAAAAGGGATAAGCGCTGGAGTTACTTATCTTTGACACCCCCGTCTGAAGCAAGTTACACGGTCCCCACTTTATTAACGATTATTAACTTAGAAAGTTCTGCAGCGAATACCGCTGGCTGTACACCGAACGAAGTTGTACCTTGAATTGTTTCACGATATTGTAAGCACAATATTAGCACTGGTTTGGAGGAGGTTTACGATACAGGAATATCATTGTAATCGCTTAGACATTTGGTGATATCGTTTTTAACTTTTCCTCGAGCCTTGCGTCTAAAGTCTTGGCCGCGAGTACTTACAGCAAGTCTTACCCTTTCACGTTGTCTAAATGATAATGGAGATGATGAACACTAACAAGGAGACACGAATGACGAAAGTTCTGGAACGGCGAACTGCTCTCTCCGCAGCAATGGTCTGCTCAATGGGAGCAGCGCTGATTCTCTTGCTGCAGGGATGCGGCTCCTCCCTGCAGCTGACAAGCAGATGGAGTGAGCACCAGATCCAGATCGACGGGAACCTGGGGGCATGGTCTGATTCGACACTGTTCGTTCAGAAGGACGACATACGCTGTGGCGTGTTGAACGACGGTGAGTTTCTCTATGTCTGCTTGATGTCATCCAAGCCAAACCTGGGGCGACAGATTATGGCCAGGGGGATGACCGTCTGGTTTGATCCTAATGGCGGAGAGAAGAAGACTTACGGAATTCGTTTCCCGATCGGGATGGGAAGAGGCGAAATGCCAACACGACCCGACGAAGAAGAAACCGATCAGCGCGGCAACAGGGTGGATGCGATGAGCCGCCAATCGCTCAGTGACTTTGAGTTCATTGGCCCAACAGAGAAGGATCTCCAGATGGTGCCGAGAATGGCGGGGCAAGGAGTTGAGATACACCTGACATCCACTCCTGAGCGATTTGTTTATGAACTGAAGGTCCCGCTTGCATACTCCTCAGCACATCCGTATGCGATCGAATCTCGTCCCGGCGCATCCATCGGAGTCGGGTTCGCGACAAATACCTTTCAGCGACCAGCAGCGGCAGAAGGTGGCGGCGAAGGTCGGGGTGAAGGAGGAGGTGGTGGTGGCGTCAGTGGTGGTGGGGGTGGAGGCGGACGAGGTGGAAGGGGTGGCGTTGGCGGCGGCCGGGGTGGAAGAGGTGGCGGCGCCAGTGCCAATCGCCAGAGTGCGGCGAACATTTCTTTCGATTTCTGGACGCGCGTCCAAATGGTGGAGAAACCACACTGACGGGATGAAATGGATGGAGGGGCTTTCATTGGGATGCTCTCCGCATCTCACAAGAAATGCCCCTCCTTCATCGATTCTTGGTACGTTATGCGCGTTTAAAGAACTTCTTTAGTTTTTTTCGAAACCCATCATCTTTCTTCCCTTCTTCCATCAACTTTCGCCAATCCTGCTCTTTGACCGGAGCCGTCACCGACGGGGTGCTTACCTTTCGCGTATCCTGCCGCCTGCCGGTCTGACCTGAGGAAAAGGTTCTTTTTCCCCTGTTGTCCCTTTTGTTGTTGTCCTGCCTGCTGTTGTCGCGCCTGTCGTTATCCCTTCTGTGCTTGGTTGGAGCAAGTGGCCTGGCAGTATGACGAGGATGACGACGCTCTTCCGGTTCTCTAGCATGGGCGGCTTCACCGCCAACGGGCGCTGGAGGCACGTCCTTCTTGATATGCTCAAAGCCCGGATAGCGCTTCAGTTCGTATTTCTTTCCGACGAAAAACTCAATGTTCTTCAGGTACTTCCGTTCCTGGTTCGAGACAAAGGTGAGAGCATCACCACTCAATGTCGCACGACCAGTTCGTCCGATGCGATGGATATAGTCTTCAGCGAACGCAGGCGTATCGAAGTTGATGACATGCGAGATTCCTTCCACATCAATCCCGCGTGCGGCAATATCTGTCGCCACCAGAACCGTATATTGCCCCTGCTTGAATCCGGCAAGCGCTCGTTGACGCTGGGCCTGGGTCCGATTTGCGTGGATGGCCACAGATTTCAAACCGTTCTTCTCAAGGCGACGCGAAATTTTGTCCGCGCCATGTTTGGTCCGGGAGAACACAAGAACGCTGTCCATCTTTTGAGTTCTCAAAATATGCAACAGCAGCGTCAGCTTCATGTCCTGCTCAACGTTATAGAAATGCTGACGAATCGTTTCAACCGGTTGCTGTTGTTCGCCGACTTCGATCAGTTCAGGGTTGTGCTGAATAGAGGCAACAAGGCCCCTGATTTCCTTTGACATTGTGGCAGAGAACAGGAGCGTCTGGCGTTTCGCAGGCGTCTTCCCGATGATTGTACGAACGTCATTGATAAACCCCATGTCGAACATGCGATCTGCTTCGTCGAGGACGAGCACTTCGACGTGCGAGAGATCGATGGTCCGTCGATTGATGTGGTCCAGCAGGCGGCCCGGTGTGGCAATGACGATATCGACGCCGCGGCGCAAGTGCTTGAGCTGATTGTCCATATTGACGCCGCCGTAGATGGAGAGACTCTGCAGCGTTGTGAATCGACCATAGGTCGTGATGAAGTCTTCGACCTGCTGGGCAAGTTCCCGCGTCGGGGTAAGGACAAGCGCTCTGACATGTCTGTGCGTATGGTGACCGGGACTCTTGGTGAGATGATTGAGCAGGGGGAGCACAAATGCAGCGGTTTTTCCCGTTCCTGTCTGTGCGCAACCGATGATATCCTTTCCAGCAACCGCAAGCGGTATCGCGCGTGTTTGAATCTCGGTGGGGGCCGTGTAACCCGTTGCAAGAATACCCTGCACGAGTTGGTCTGAAAGACCAAGTTTTGAAAATGGCATAAATAGAAACCTTATAGTAAGTAGTACAGATGGTGAAACGCGCTGCGTAGGATGTTAAGGGGCTGTAACTGAAAGGAGTGCGGAGTGTGCAACGCTGCTGAACCCGTGCACCCACTTGGGATGCAAGCGAAGTTCTTCCCAACAATACCTTAGCTTCTTGTCATCAGAGAGCGAGTCTCGTGATCCGCTTCCGATGCTTGAGGCACGGATGCGGTGGCCGCGCGTAGCGGCAGACATAAGATACGACAATTCGGCGAGACTTCCTATTGTATTCAGACGATTCAGTCGTGAGAGGAGCAAAGAGGTCAGAATTCCCCCGGAAAAAGCTCATCGGCAGGAAGCAGTGAGCTATTCCTCTACGGCGAGCCGATATCCGATTCCCGACTCGGTAAGCAGTAGTTTTGGATTTGCCGGATCATCCTCGATCTTCTTCCGCAACTGCCCAACGTAGACCCGGGTGTACTGAGTTTCATCGACATGCGTCGGTCCCCACACCTGCTCGAGGATAAATCGGTGCGTCAGCACCTTTCCTGCGTGGCGGACAAGAAGGGCAAGCATCGAGAATTCTGTCGCCGTCAACTTGACTATTACGCCAGATTTTTTCACAGTGCGAGCAGAGAGGTCAACTGACACACCCCGAAATTCGAAGAGGTCTCCCACTGGCTGCCCTGGACGATGACGCAGAGCCGTACGGACCCGCGCAAGAAGTTCTCCGGTCCTGAACGGTTTCAGCAAATAGTCGTCTGCTCCGGCATCGAGACAGGAGACGATGTCAGATTCAGAATCGCGCACCGAGAGGATGAGTACAGGCATCGACGACCATTGTCGTATCCTCTTGAGCACCTCCAACCCGTCCATGTCGGGCAAGCCGAGATCAAGAATCGTCAGTTCTGGACGATCCATCTCCGCCCGCCGCACCCCCTCCTGTGCGGTGTCGGCAAGCAACACCTTGTAGCCATTCGATTTCAACGTCAGCTCAAGCAAGCGGCGGATCTGTACCTCATCATCGATGGCGAGCACAACAGGTTTGTCACTCATCAGAGAACCCCGCATTCGGTTGTGCACTGGTTTCAAGCGGAAGGCGAATGGTGAACTTCGCTCCCCGATCGGGCAGGTTCTCGACAGTCATTGTGCCGCCATGCGCCTGCACGAATCCCTGTGCGATCGATAAACCGAGGCCAATGCCTCCTGTCTTCGAACCTGGTACACGGTAAAACTTCTCGAAGATGTTCTTGAGAGAATCCGGAGGAAATCCCGGTCCGTTGTCTGCGATCGTGACAATACACTCCTTCCCCTCAGCACTCGCAGTCACCGCAATGGTTGAATCGGTTTGAGTGTGCAGCGCAGCATTCCTCAGAAGGTTCACGAGAACCTGCTCGAAAAGAGCGAAATCGAGTTTGACAAGAGGGAGCGACGAGGAGACATTGATCGACACGTTGTGACCGGCGAGCTCTTTTGTCAGCTTGGCCCGGCATGAGTGAAGAACATCTCGCATATCGGTCCAGTCACGACGGGGCTGAATGAGCCCCGACTCCAGACGAGTCATGGCCAGGAGGTTCTGCACGATGTTGTCGAGACGTTCTGCGGCGGACTGAATTTCCTGAGCGAGTTCTCGCCGAACCTCAGGTTGACCGCCAACGTTGTCGTTAAGGAGGCTTTCGGATGCTCCTACCAAGGCCGTGATGGGCGTCCGCATCTCGTGCGAAATCGAATTAAACAATGTCGTGTACAAGCGCTCAGATTCAACGAATGCGATGGATTGCTTTGTCATCTCATTGAGAAATTCGCGCTCGAGAACAGAAGAAATCTGACTGAGAAAATTTTCCAGCAGGGCTTCCTGGTCAATCGAGAGGCGATTCCCCCCTTCTGTCTTGACGCCGATGACGCCGAGCGGATAGCGGGGACTGGAGAGTGGGTAGTAGGTGGCCTCTGCGAACGGAAGCGTTTCAGTAAACCTCCCTGCCCTCTTTTCATTCCAGTGAACCCATGCAGGCACACTGAGTTCCTTTTCGCTGGGCAGGTATGTGCTCGCAGGGTGTGCCTTGTTCACAAAATCGCCGTCGAGATCGCTCACGAAAACAGCAAGATCCGCATTGAAGAATTTTTTAATGTTTGCCACAGCAGCCTTAGCAACATCGTCCTGGTTTTTCGCGGAGGAAAGATCATTCGTCAGGGCATAAAGAGCGACAGCACGTTCCTCTCGAGAGCGAACCGCCTTTTCGCGCGCGCGGACGCGGACGGTCAGGATCCCGGTCACGGCCGCGACCGCGAAGTATGTCAACACCATGAGCAGATCCTGCTTCGTGGCAATGACAAATGTGAAACGGGGAGGTATGAAGAAATAATCCCAGGTGAGCACGCTCAGGATTGCAGCAAGTATAACCGGGCCGACTCCCATACGGAGCGGGAGCAACACCACGGTCAGTAGAAGGATGAGCGAGACAGTTTGATATCCCAGGAAATCGGTAAATGGGTAGCATACGGATGAAACGAAGAGAATAATCACGGCCGCGGCCGCGTACTGAGTCAGCCCGGACTGTATTTCCGGCACGACAATCCGCCACTTCGCGCCGCGATCCGCCGGCTCTTCTCCCGATGTCACGTGGACGTCAATGTCCGCGCTCAGTTCGAGCAATCGGTCGACAAGACTCTTCTGCCAAAACCATTTTTTGGTGCTCCTGCCCACAATGATTTGTGACGCGTTCTGTTCCCGCGCCACACGAAGCAGCGCTGCTCCAACATCTTCATCGGCCGTTGTGATAATCTCCGCGCCCAGCTCACGTGCAAGTGCAAGATTCTTTGCCAACTGATCCTTTTCGGATTCGCTGAGCGGACTCGATCGCTCGACGAACACTGCAATCCAATTCGCCTGCATCGTGAACGCGATACGACGTGCCCAGCGGATGATCTGCACAGCGCGCGGACTCGCTGTGAGTCCGAGAACCAGCCGATGGCCGGACTTCCAGGGTCCCCGGATGCGCTCGGTCTGCATGTAGTCCCGCAGCTGCCTATCGACCCGCTCCGCTCCCAACCGAAGCGCCATTTCCCTTAACGCAGTGAGGTTTCCAAGGCGGAAGAAATTCTGCACAGCGCGTTGCGATCGCTCGGGCGCGTAGACCTTCCCCTCTGCAAGCCTCTTTAGGAGTTCGTCAGGCGGCAGGTCGATCACTTCGAGTTCATCAGCCCGCTCGAATACGGAGTCCGGAACAGTCTCACGTACGATGGCCCCGGTAATCTGCGCTACCGTGTCGGCCCGGCTTTCGAGATGCTGAACGTTGAGCGTCGAGTAGACATCGATCCCGTTATCGAGAAGCTCCATCACATCCAGATAGCGCTTGGTGTGTCTGCTTCCCGGTGCATTTGTATGGGCGAGTTCGTCGACGAGAACCAGGCGTGGTGCACGCGCGAGGATTGTATCGAGATCCATTTCTTCGAGCGAAACACCGCGGTAGTCGGCTTTTTTCCGCGGTATGATGGTGAGACCAGTGACGAGCGCCTCCGTTTCGGCGCGGCCGTGAGTCTCCACGTATCCTATGACAATGTCGATCCCTTTCTTCTTCGCTTCCTGGCCTGCTTGTAACATCTCGTAGGTCTTCCCGACGCCCGCACACATGCCGAAGAAGATCTTTAACCTTCCCTTTCCCTCTTTCTCTTCCGCGCGTTTGAGCGATCGGAGGAGCGTTTCTGGATCGAGTCGTGTTTCGTCGCGGGTTGCCATACGTTGTTAATATAATGAAGAAGAGACGGAAAATCTCCCCTCGATGCAGGCGGGAAAACGGCGCCATGAATGAGAGGTGCTCCGAACGACAATGAAATAGCAAGCCGCCCCTAAACGGCAAGTCGAGGGGCGGGCCAACTGTATGGTGTGAAAACCCATGTTTAAGCGACTGTTAGAAGCGTACCAGAAGCGCTCCAATGAAGCGCGTTCCGGATTTCACAGGGTCAGGTGACCAACCCGAGGTTAGGGGCTTGGGACTGTAACCGTCCGGCGAAGTCGCGCCTCCCAGCCCGACATGCTGCTGCCTGACTTCCAGGCTCGAAAATTCACGCACGAACATGAGTCCTGCTACAGCCTAGACGAGTCAATTTTTGGAATCCGTGTGAGATCACTACACGCTCGCAGAGAATCACCTCTCAATTCTCACCCCAGCCCGACCAAGGAAGAGTGGCAGGGTGAAAGACTCAACACTGGCGCGCTTTTCTGGAACAGGCTTCGCGCAACCGGATGCTCGCGCCGGCCAGCGCCGCGAGGTCATTACCCGCGATCTCCTCGGCCTGACCTCGATCAAAAAGTGAGCGCGAGCGAGGTGACCGCGAACCAGTTATTATTTCCGAAGTCGCCGATCCTGTGTAACGGCCAGACCGCAGCGTCCGACCGGAATCCTCGCAACTCAGTCCGCCACAGCACCCTCGGGTCCAGCGTTATGTCAACGCCGAGCGAGCCGCCGGTCGTGCGGAAGGCATCGGGGAGGCCGGTCAGCACGATCACCTGATCGGGGTCGGCATACCGCTCAAGCCGGGCCACCACGCCTACGTTAGGGCAGAGTCGGTACTTGGCGAAGACGCTGGCACCATACCATGTCGCTGTCTTACCTCCAGGGGCGCTCCGGCTCTGCGTGCCCAGCGAGAACGTCCCGGCGAGTTGCCAGCGGCTCGACAGCGTGAGCTGCGCGATGAAGTCGTGATAGAGGCGATATTGCGCCGGCAAGCTGTCCGCGGCGACGTCACCGAAGAAGTTGTCGTACGAAAGGCTCAAGTACGGAGAAGCGACGTAGTCGACCCGGATCCCCACGGCGGGCGGGGTGTTGTAGTTAGAGATGTTCTGCCAGCCGTTGAGGATGTCGAGCTGGGCTGTAACCGCCGCGGAAGGCGTCCACGTCAGCTTGGCACCGGCCTCGTAGTACGGTGAGAAGTCGGCGATGAGGGACCTTGTGTACGCGAGATTATCTCTGGTAATCCAGCCTTCGAAACCGGTATGGGCGAAGAACACGCCGCCGTCAACCCAGAGCGTCCGTGAAATCTGGTATCCGATGACCGCCTCTTGAATGAACTGGCTCACTCCAGGGCCACTGATGTGCCCGATGTGTGGCTCGCCAGCGTAGTTCGCCTGGACGGACGTACCGAACTGAATGGCAAGCCGACCTCTGACCCTCGGGCCCGAGAGCTTGGCCTCGATGAAGCCCAGATTCACATTGAACTCGGCGTGCCGGGCCGGTTGGGTGGTATACGACCGATCAAAGCTCGCCGGCCGGCTGAAATCCCAAGCGTAGTACCCGTCGATGTAGGCGCCAAACGTGGTGATTGTGGTGGTGTCGGTGGATACGGGCGCGGGTACGGTGGTGTCCCCGGTTTGGGCGACTGCTCCGTGAGGCATGAATCCCACAATAAGAACGGCGATGAACCAGGAGGTCGGCCCGATCTGCCGGCGACGAGCGGGAGTGATGGTGATGCCGGAGTCTGGTGCCACGTGTTCGTCCTCTCTTGACATAGTGTATCCGTCTGGCGAATTCACATATCCCGTCCCGACACTCTGGAAGCAGTCGTTTACGCCTGAGTATGGACCGCAAGCTGCTCTACAGTCAAGGCCAAGCGTGCTGTCATCGCAAAGCCCGTCGAGATCGTTGCACCTTTAGAGAGGATCTCTCCTCAGTTTCTCGGCGCTTAGGCCGCCAATCACCGAGCCACTGAGTACCTCGATCTGCGCCCGCGTCTTGCCTGTGACCATTTTGATTCTCACCTTTGCCACCGATCTTCGCGGTCGCCCAAGGAAGAAATATCCATCGCCCGACAATCCGATCGGTCGTACGATGAGATATACTTCCCCGACAGAAAGGTTGGCACCCTCAGGAAATGTGATGTACACCTCACCGGACCTT
>JBEKOB010000101.1:0-13743 GCA_049522195.1 Bacteroidota bacterium | reverse complement strand
GGTGTTCGGGTTAAGAGTGCGATTTCGTGTTCACCGAACTCACGGTTGCAGACAATATTGAACTCTCTCGGGCCATCAACCAGAATGTAGCTGCGCCCATCTTCATTGAACCTGATATCCGATCCCGCATTCTCCTTGGTCAGTGGCTTGCTATCCTGAAGCGCGAATACTCTGCCCGGTCCTTCTCCTACCGGACTCATTACCGAATTCACCTCAGACGCTTCATACGTGAACGACGCGCCTCCCTCTTCATCCCCTTCTCCGTCAAATCGAATTCCCTCACGCTCGCTGAACCATTTCCCTTTCAAGTAGACTCTGCCGTTGAGATGGAACCCTTGATCATCATAGAGAACGGTGGATTCAGGACCAAGTCCCTCCGGGTTGCCGAGCGTTCCTCTCAGATAACCCAGCTGAATCTCAGCCGTCGCACGGAAACAGACCGCTCCTGGAATATCAGTGTCTCTCACCGGAGGCATGAGATCAGGGAAGATACCGTGGTAGCCGGCTTCCACAAGAAGCGCCTGGATTGCACGCTCGAACTGTTCATATCCCCCTTCGCCCGTATGCGAAAACCGAACGAATCCATCCCTGTCGACCAGATACCGGGTTGGCCAAATGCGATTGGAATACGCGGTCCAGATGATCGCATCATTGTCCATCACGACGGGGTATTCAACGGCCAGTCGCTTCACGGCACGCTCAATGTTCTCCGGGTTCTTTCCAAATGCGAACTGCGGCGTATGAACTCCGATGACTGCGAGGTCGAATTCCTGATAGCGGTTGAACCAGCCTTTGATGTAGTGCTGCGTCCTCAGACTGTTCAGGCTGGAATAGTCCCAGAAATCCACAAGGACAACTCTTCCCCTAAGATCCCTCAATGAGGCGGGCTCTGAGTTTAGCCAATAATTCCCGAGGAGTTCGGGAGCCCTGATATTTCCTCTTTCAAAGCTGATCATTCTGAGGGGAATATATTCATTTCACATGGTATTATCAAACGCCTCGGTTCCCGGCATCACTCGCCTGACATATAACGAACGTCATCGAATTGACACCGTCCGATTGAATTCCACAAAACGGCCTCTTTCAATTGCCAAGCACAGCAATTTCTGACAATGAATCGAAGGATCTGTGAAAAGGGATCTACTTGAGAGCGACCTGGTAATTGCCATAGTGGGACATCACCGATTCGACGTAGCCGATAGTCTGATGCCAATCGGTGAAGTATCCGGCTCTTGGTTTGCCAGTTTGCCAGATGCTGCGATGAAGACCCTGATATCGCTTGGAAAGGAGCGGAAGCGCCGTCTTGACCGATTCCCATTTGTTGGGATCATCGCCCAGATAAGCGGCGACGTCCTGTGCATCAAGAATTCGGTTCAGACCTGCATTGTAGGCTGCCAGGGTGAGCCTAATGTGGTTGTCCTCGTCTGCCGCATCGATGGCTCGATACAGCTGCTGGAGGTGAAATGCGCCTGCTTTGATGTTGTTGGACGGGGTTGCGGTCTCATTGACTCCCAACTTGCCTGCGAGCTCCATCTGTGTCGCCGGCATAATCTGCATCAGCCCGAATGCCCCTCTGTTGCTAACAGCATTGGGAGCAAACCTCGACTCGTGTCGCATAACTGCCATCACCAGCCGCCAATCGAGCTCGTATCGATTCGAGTAATTCCGAACCATCGAACCATATCGCTGGAGCGACGACTCTGTCCGCTGATCGACCAAGGCTGCACGGCTTCCGGAACCCGCTTTCGCAATTGTGGACCTGATGTCGTCATTTCGGTTGGCAAGCGACGTTTCAGGTTGGAAACAACCAACGAATGAGAGAGCAAGGATAAACAGCCCTCCGACCAGCAAAAACCCCTTGATTTTATTGATGTTTTCTACTCCCAATAATCCCCCTAACTGCAATGATATTTCGTTTCTTACGGATGCAAATTGGTTTCGTTTCATAGGTCATTCCCTCCCATGTTCTCCAAAACCAACCGCTTTGAAATCAACAAGTTCCAATTCTGAATGATCAAACTTCCTGAGTATCAGTCCTCAATGGACAATGCTATCACTGTTTACCTTACTAATGTACTCGGATACCATGAGAAAGTCAAGACATGAACCTTCCAATAAATGAAAAGCCCCAAAATTGGCCAATTTTGGGGCATCGGAATCGAAGCACGTGCGGAATGCTCATCGTATGAGATGGAACTTGGTCTGGTGGCTCAGGATACACCCGATCGATCCGTCGGTCCCGATGACGATATCCTCCTCTTATGCGGATCTGACAAGCTAATTATCACATTCGGGGACTTTAGATCCAGCCTGAAGCTCAATGGAGTACAACGTATTTGGAATGACTGGAACGTCTCCCTAGACGGAAACACCCATCCGTCGATCCCAAAGTCAGATCAGCGTCCCTGCCTCATGTCCGCGTTCGCCGATCGAGTGTGAGCAGACCGACCTCTCGAACCGCCTGTCTCCATTTCCGGCAAAGACTGGGATGGTACCTGGTTTCCAGTCAGGCCCACATTAACGGCCTCTACGACAATATCCTGGAGCTTCTTGCTTACAGACAAAATGTTCTAAATGCCTGACAGAACGTCAGTTGCGCCCTCTTTCAGCACCTAAGCCCTGTGCTTTGCGTCGGTGCTAAGTCTCATTCCTGTTATCCAAAATTGCAGTGAAGGATGTCGCCACGCTCAATGCCCGGATCGGGATTGCCCGAGAGGTCAACGCCACGACGCTAGACATCAACCATCACATCCCTACCGGACACTTCCCGGCGGACCGAGATCGATGACTTGGAAGCTATTGGCGACAGGGCGCTCGCCTGTTTTGTCCGATGGTGAGTTGACGATCTTGCCCCGGATGACCATCGTCGTCGATCCACCTCCATCGAAGTTGATGGCATTCCAAACGCCGATCGAAAGAAGAAAATCAGCCATTTCGCGAAAATTCTTGCCAATGCTCGTCTGTTGCCGCCCATCAACAACACAGAGGAAGAGCTTCGTTGTGTCCCGATCAAATCCAACTAAGGTCCTTGGATGGCGCGCAGTCAGGAAGTTAATGTTCGTTTTCTCCCCTATGTTCATACTATCACTCACCGGCTTGCCGTTGGCAACGATCATCCCGACACCACCGAGGATTGCCTTCACGTTTCTGATCACCGGCCGGATTCCAAGATAGACGAGCACAGTGTCGCCGGCTTTCATCTCTTCGATTGCGGCGGATACCTGAGGCCCATTGCCCACCCAAAGCGCGGCCTCTTCCGGCGGAATGTGTGTCAGATCGACGGTGCCATTGCCTTTCACGATCATCCGGAGTGTATCACAGACAGACCAAGATGAGTTGAGGAGTGTGAGTGAAAGAGTCTTCCCCCCGACAGTAGAACTTGTGGCGGTATCCGAGAACGATGTATGCAGAACGATCGCATCCTCCCGATGATCAACGTTGATGCCTGAAATCAGGTACGATTTCCCTCTGACGGGTTTTACCCATCCGTCGAAGCTCGTTCTCTCAATATGAGGTCTGTTCTTATCGTCAAGAATGAGATGAGATCGTTGTGTCTGTGTCCCAACAACGAACTCACCGTTCTCGACCTGGATGTTCACCGGCCAACCCGTCTTGAAGCTGAAGAAATCCGCATTGATTGCGGCGACGACCTTGTGTTCCTCCCTGTCGTTCCTCTTTGCCTGCTCCGACGTCGGTACCAGTCCAATCGGTCGATATGACTCAAGGCGAATATTCTTTGCGCCGAGCTCCACAACCAACACGTTGATGGCGTAAGGTGCATCCTTGACAATTGACATGTGCACGATGCCGGGCTCAACGACGACAGATGTCAGAGAATCCCGGCCGGGATCGTTCTGGGCCGCCGGAGCCGGTTCAGCGACGACTATGAGAAGAACCCAGAGCAGAAGGCTCTTCCAAACGAACTTCCCACCTGATTTCATTGGATTTCCACAATTTTGTTCTTTCCTCGGGCCCCGATCAGAATCTCAATCGAGCGTTTTGGCTTCTTGAAGTAGGCGGCGAGGATTTCGATGAGGCGTTCATTCGCCCTTCCCTCAATTGGAGGGACGGACACTTTTACGATATACACGCCGTCTTCACGGACCACGACTTCGTCTTTTCGCGCGTTTGGCTTTACTTGGACGCTTATTTTCATCCCTCTCCCTTGCGGTGTCCCAGAAACAAAAAACGCACCCTAGCAGAGGTGCGTGCCGTTATCTTCAACGCGTTCTCCCTCGCCGGTCTCACTTACCATCTCCCCATTCAAGCACCTCGAGTTTCACTTTCGCAGTTCCCATTCTGATGAGATCAAGTTCCTTCGCAGCAGCCAGTGACAGATCAATGATTCTTCCTTCCTTGAAGGGCCCGCGATCATTCACCCGGACTACAACACTTTTCTTGTTTTCCAAGTTCGTAACCCGCACTTTTGTGCCAAAGGGAAACGTACGGTGTGCGGCAGTGAGGTCACTCATATTGAACACTTCACCGTTCGACGTTTGCTTGCCGTTATAGTCGTCCGCGTAATAAGAGGCAACCCCCTCAAGCGTAAGGAGGATCTTTCCGGAGGTAGTGTGAGCGGGCCTTGTTTCTTCAGGTTTTGCGGTATCCGGCGTTCCTTCCCTCCGTGCGGAGGGAGACGCGCTTCGTGTGGCGAACCTCGGCGACGATGCACAGCCGACAAGCATCAGGCCGAGCGTGACCGCCACGCAAGCGTGAGGGATGAGTCTGCTACAGATACTCATTCATTTGCTTTCGCCGGATGAAGTCGACAATCTCTTTGACTTCCTGCGAACGCCCTTTCTTGCAGATGAGGATTGAGTCGTCCGTGCTGATGACGATCAGGTCTTCGACGCCGATCGCTGCCACAATCTTGTTGCCGGCATCCACGAAGTTGTTTTTCGAATCGACCAGCATTGTCCGACCCCGTATCGAGTTTCCGGAGTCATCTTTCGGAGTCAATCGTACGACTTCGTCCCAGGAGCCGACGTCGCTCCATCCAAAATCGCCTTTCACAACGAAAACGTTCCCCGCTTTCTCCATGATTCCATAGTCGATGGAGATGCTCCGGATAATCCGGTATGCATGTTCAAGGGTTTGATCATAGCTCGCCGAACCGATGCTTTTGCCGATGTCGAGCAGCTGTTCATGCAAGTCAGGGAGATGGAGTTCAATCTCGCGCAGGATCACGCTGGCCTTCCACACAAAGATGCCGCTGTTCCATAAGAAGTCGCCGCTCTGGAGAAACTTCTCCGCTGTCTCCAGATTTGGTTTCTCCGCAAACGTCTTCACGCGGTAGACTCCCTCCGAACGATACTCGTTGCGGTCGATTTCCTCCTCGGCCGACTGTATGTACCCGTAGCCGGTTTCCGGATGCGTGGGCTTGATGCCAATGGTGACAAGAGCGTCTTTCTCTTCCGCCACCCGGACAGCGAGCCGAAGGATGCGCAGAAACTCGTCCGCATTCTGGATGATATGATCAGCGGGTGACAGGACCATCACTCCATCGGGATCAACGCGGTTGATCCAGAGCGCCGCCAACCCAACGCATGCTGCGGTGTTGCGGCCAATCGGTTCTGCGAGCACATTGGACGCCGGCATTCCCGGCACCAAACGCCTGACCATTTCCGCTTGCACTCTGTTTGTCACCACATACATATTATTCGGATCGACGAGGGGCTGAAGACGAGACAGTGTATTCTCGATCATCGTCCCGCCGCCGAGGATTTCCAGGAACTGCTTCGGTGATCGTTCACGGCTTCGCGGCCAGAACCTCGTGCCGACTCCCCCTGCCATGATTACAGCAAAAGTCTTGGACATGTGTTATCGTTTCAGTTATTCGAAATGTGACTTGAAGTCCCGGAGCATCGTGAGGGCTTCCTCCAGAAGGCCTTCCCGGCCTTCTGCAGGAGCGTTCGCCCAGCTCGAGAAAGAAGATGAGACATTGGAGATGATGTTGATGACACGAACATCATCAAACAGTTCACTCTCCGAAATGAATTTGAGGAATTGTCCGAACAGCGTCGCGAACTCAACCAGCTCTGGAACACCTCCCTGCTGCACGACACTATCACATTCTACAGTCAGATCTTCGAGGAGCATTCTCGTCCCGCCGGAACCGCTTTGAACCGACTCGGCAAATTGTTCAACCTGTCCGGCGAAGACTCTCGGATCACTCTCCCCGGTGTCTCCTCCCCCCACCCGGCCCGATTCCTGTGCAGGAGCTTCCTCCACCGCCTGGGGAGAACCCTCCACCACTGCCTTTCGGAATGCTGACAGGAGAAGCGTTTCATCCTCCGGTCCGATCGATACCTGGCCCGGATATTTCTCAGCACGGTCGACCATCCACATAAGCCCGACGGCAAAGTCGGAGAATCCCTTCACCTTGTAGAGATTCTTCAATTCCTCGCCGGCATCGGGAGCATCATTGATCCGTGCTTTGATTTTCTCGAACACACGTTGCGGTTCACCAGCCGGCAGTTCAGCAGCCGGAAAGTTCTGGAGAAGCGCACGCAGGAGGTCATTGGATTGTGTCATGGGTTATCCAGCGATTCGTGGAACACGAGATGAAATATTCGTACAAATTTCGTATGGAATTGTACCAATTTTCGAAGCAAGATCCCACGCTGTAATTGCCTTACGCCCCTGGCGCCCTATCAGCACCGCCTCATCACCAACGCGGACGTCCGATTTTCCAACATCCACCATGAGTTGATCCATGCAAATCGTTCCGACAATCGGGAATACAGTGCCACCAATCAGGACATTGGACCGCCCTGTGAGCAGCCTCATGTATCCGTCAGCGTAGCCGAGCGGGAGCGTGGCAATCTTCGTCCTGCGAGTGGCAATGAATCTTCTCCCGTAGCTCACAGCTTCACCCGGCTCAATCCATTTCACCACAGAAACCCGCGATTTCAATGAAAGGACCGGCTTCACACGCACGCTCTCAGTCGTTTCACCGGAGGGATAGCAGCCATACATCATGATTCCGGGGCGTACCATCGAGAAATATGATTCGGGGAGATCGAGGATCCCAGCACTTCCCGCGCAGTGGATGACCTCCGGAACAACTCCCGCAGTGCGTAACGCATCCACAGACTGATGGAAGACGGAGAGCTGCTGCTTTGAGAAGCTCTTGTCATGCCAGTCAGAAGTTGCGAAATGCGTGTACACTCCTTTAATTTCAAGCTGCCTGAGACCGCTCAACTCTTTGACAAGCTTGCTCAAATTCCGGGGCTTGACTCCAATCCGGTTCATACCTGTGTCCACCTTGATGTGGACATTGAGAATCTTCCCGGAGCGGCGGCCCTGCGCGTTGAGCAATCGGGCCTCAGCTTCGCTGCCGACGGTGGGTTCAAGTCCAAAGGATGTGAAGAGGGGGATCTGGGTGGCTGCCGGGATCGTGAAAACGTGAATCGGTGCGGTGATGCCGGCCTCACGTAGGATGACACCTTCTTCGGCATTGGCGACACCGAAGTACTCGACAGCGCATTGTTGGAGGAACCTGGCGACTTCGACGATGCCGTGGCCATAGGCATTCGCTTTCACGACGGCCATCACCTTGACATCCCGACCAACTTTTTTGCGAATGCCCTTGAGGTTATAGGCCAGCGCGTGGAGATCAATTGCAGCGACAGTAGGTCGAGTCGGCGTTGGCACAGCGCTTGCCTTCAGCAGTTATGAAATCGTGGGTGCAACCTGCCGTCTAAAAGCCGGGATGAATATAACGGTTCGTGTAGTGATTGTCAACGTAACGCGCTTACAGCATCGTGAAACAAAAAACCCATCAATATCACTGATGGGTTGAGCATATCGGTCCAATGACACTGTCTCTGCTCAGAGTTGATCTGCAACCTTGAGCCGGTTCAGCGAGCGGAACAGCGCAAGCCGGGCCCGGTCAACATCGATGTCAGCTCTTTTCTCCGCGAGCCTTTTTCGGGCTCGTTCTCTGGCGGCCTCTGCCCGTGCGACGTCTATTTCGTCGGAGCGCTCCGCGGTCTCGGCCAGCATCACAACCTTGTTCTCGTGCACCTCTACAAACCCACCGCTCGTGGCGTACCGCAATTCTTGTCCAGAACCGTCGACGAGCTTTACCTCTCCGATCGCGATATTCGAGAGCAACGGCGCGTGGCTTTTCAACACCTGGAATCCGCCAACGACGCCCGGCGCACTGAAACTTATAACGTCACCGCTGAAGACGATCTTCTTCGGAGTTACGATTTCAAGTTTAAAAGCCTTGTCCGCCATAGGATAGCTACGCAGCCATGAGTTTCTTTGCCTGCTCGACCGCCTCTTCGATAGTGCCAGCCATCAGGAACGCTCCTTCCGGCAGGTCATCGAATTCCCCTTCAACAATCCCCTTGAATCCACGTATGGTGTCCTCTAGTTTCACGTAACGTCCCGGTCTGCCCGTGAACGCCTCAGCGGTGAAGAACGGTTGGGAGAGAAACTTCTCGATCTTCCTGGCGCGGGAAACCGTGATCTTGTCCTCATCGGAGAGCTCATCCATGCCAAGGATGCTGATGATATCCTGAAGATCTTTGTAGGTTTGAAGAATCTCCTTCACGCGCTTTGCCACGGCGTAATGCTCATCACCAACGATGTTCGGATCAAGAATACGGGAGGTTGAGTCGAGAGAATCGACGGCAGGATAGATTCCCTTGTCAACAATCTGACGGCTCAACACGGTGGTTGCATCAAGGTGGCTGAAGGTCGTTGCAGGAGCAGGATCCGTCAGATCGTCTGCAGGGACATAGATTGCCTGCACCGACGTGATGGAGCCTTTCTTCGTGGAAACGATGCGTTCCTGGAGCTCACCCATCTCGGTTCCGAGCGTGGGCTGATATCCCACTGCCGACGGCATGCGGCCGAGAAGAGCGGAAACCTCTGATCCAGCCTGGACAAAACGGAAGATGTTATCAATGAAAAGAAGGACGTCTTTTCCTTCTTCATCGCGGAAATACTCAGCAGTCGTCAGAGCCGTCAAACCGACCCGCTGACGGGCACCCGGGGGTTCGTTCATCTGGCCGAAGATCAAAGCCGTCTTATCGAGCACGCCGGACTCTTTCATTTCCAGCCAGAGATCGTTTCCTTCACGCGTTCGTTCGCCGACACCTCCGAACACAGAGTATCCTCCGTGATGCTTGGCGATGTTGTGGATAAGTTCGGTGATGAGAACGGTTTTTCCCACACCCGCTCCACCGAACAATCCCACCTTTCCTCCCTTTGAATACGGTTCGAGAAGGTCGATGACCTTGATGCCGGTCTCGAACATTTCCTGCTGGGTTGACAGTTGCTCGAAGCTCGGAGCCGGACGATGGATGGGGTAGTACGCTTTTGCTTCGATGGGTCCAAGCGAATCAATCGGCTGCCCGATAACGTTGATAAGGCGTCCCAGAACCTTCGGACCGACCGGCACGCTGATCGGTGCACCCATATCATAGGCCTTCATTCCTCTGACCAACCCGTCGGTTGTGTCCATCGCCACTGCGCGCACCCGATCTTCACCGAGCTGTTGCTGCACTTCGACAATCAGGTCTTCCTGGACACCCTCGGTGTTGACGCGAGGAATCTTCACCGCGTTAAGGATCGAGGGGAGTTTTCCGCTCGGGAAATCGATATCAACGACAGGACCAATGATCTGGATTACGGATCCTTCAGTCATCTCTAGCCTTTCAATTCAAATTGAGGACTTCAAAACAACACGGTGACACAAAATAACAAAACAAGGCCCGAAAATCAACGAGAGGATGTGATTGCATCGACGATCAACTTGCCGTGCGCTCTCCCGTTTTCTATGAAGATCTTATTATTGAACCTTCCCGCTGCAATGGATCCTGCTACAAAGACGCCCTTTACATTCGTTTCCATTGTTTCGCTGTTGTGGACAGGCGCCTGCGAATCAGCGTCTATATCAACGCCCACCTGCCGGAGCATCGAGGTATCCGGACAATAACCAATCATGACAAAAACGGCGTCGTTCGCTAACTCTTCACGATGGCGACCTTCCACGACAATCGAACCTGCTGTGATGCGCTGAACACTGGTTTCGAAGAGAGCTCGGACATCACCTGACTTGATCCTGTTTTCAATGTCGGGGAGGATCCAGTATTTGACCCCTTGACTGAGGTTTTGACCCCGGTGAATCAGGGTCACCCGGGCACCATTACGGAAAAGATCGAGGGCGGTTTCCACAGCCGAGTTCTTGCCACCCACAACAGCAACTTCCCTTCCGGCGTACGCATAGGGTTCGTCGTAATAGCGCCGAACCTTGGGTAGATCCGATCCCGGCACTTCGAACCTGTTTGGGTGATCAAAATAGCCGGTCGCATCCACGACATTCCTGGCTTGATACAACCCCGAGCTGGCAACGACCTCGAATCCTTCGCCCTTTCGAAGGACGCCAACAACTTCCACGCCCAGTTGCACAGGCAACTCGAAGTAGCGCGCGATCATCTGGTAGTAGCGGACGCACTCGACTCGGGTAGGGCGAAACCCAGCGGACGTAAACGGCACTCCACCGATTTCGAGGAGTTCGGGTGTTGAAAAAAAGGTCATATCGACGGGAAATCGACGGATAGCATCGACTACTGACCCTTTGTCGAGCACGAGAAGGGAGAGTCCCTTCTTCTTTGCTTCGATCGCGCAAGCCAGCCCCGAAGGGCCCGCCCCGATAATAACGAGGTCGATTGATGTCATAGTTGGGTGGTTGAGCAACAAAAAATCCGCGCGAAGCGGATTTGGGTGACAATTCCCTGCTGGAAATGTCTAATCCAGCGTGGGATGGCTTTGAGCTGAAGGTGGGATTTGAACCCACGACCTGCGGTTTACGAAACCGCTGCTCTACCGCTGAGCTACTTCAGCAACGTCTATCAAAAACGACCCTGAAATATAGCAAAAAAGGTGCTTGAGAGCAAGATGAAATTTGTTTCACGCCCCTTGACATTTAGCTCCGTGGTGGCTACAATTGCTCATAACGATGTCCGCTCGTTCTTTGAATCCCACCAAATTTCCCAGGAGGAAGGTATGAAGCGATCTCATGTACCTTTGAAGATGGACGCGGAGCAGCCCAAATCATTGCTCAAGAAACTCAGCCTGCTCGAAGACCGGAGCAAACCGAAAAACCGGGGCTTCAAGCAACTGAAAATGGTGCAGAAGGTAACAGCTGGGCATGTACGCGGTGGGCATTCTTTTCATTAAAACACTCGAACCTTCATCTGTAGAAGCGAAAGAGCCTCTCTGTTTCAGAGAGGCTCTTTTTTTTGTCAGCCCAGTTTGCGTCGTGCCGAGAATCGGGTTCGCTGCCTTTGCGCCTGCCAGTTACAGATGTCCCACAGATCGGCAACGGGCGTTCTCGTGAATGGCACCGTGTGGAGGTAGTCCGGCGCCCCGAATTCCGGTGTCAACGTCGATTCCTTCATCCCCCTTCGTTCCTGCGCGTCCCAGACCATGTTCCACCATCGTTCGTGTGCCACGACGTGCCGCTCATATTCAGGGGCCCGCGGATCAGGGACCTGCGGTCCCTCCTCGTATCCAACACGCGCGTGGACGTGGATGCATCGTTCCGCGCTCCGCGCAATGATATCGAGTTCAGTCTCCAACAAACGCTCGCTGATCACGACCCAATGGCTGAAATCGCAACTGAGTTTGAGCTCCGCAAAATTCTTCAGTAGTCTGTCCGTGATCCACGGATTGTAGAGAATTCGTCCTCGATGTGTTTCGTGAGCCACCGGTATTCCGACCTTCGTTTCGAATGCCAAAGCCTCGGCAAAAAATTCCTTCGATTGTTCCTCGGTGAACCAATCACAGCCGGAGTGACAGTTTATGGTCTGAGGCCTCAGTTCTGCAGCCCGTTCGACGTTCTGGCGGAAGCTACGGAGATGATCTTCGACTGTAGCTCCAGTTGTTACGATCTGGGCGATGTACTTGAATTGATGTTGATCGAGAAGACGCCGGAACCGCTCCCGGTCTGCATCCTCAGGGAGGATGTGCTCAATCCCCTGATATCCGAGGCCACTGATTTTTCGAAAGAGCGTTTCCCACGCTTCAGTGATTCCCCATAAGTGCCGGAAAATTGATAACTCCACTGTTCACCTTGGTCAAAAGTGATTGTGTGCCAATCACTGGAAATATCTCAAGAATCCTCACGCAAAGGCGCAAAGCATTTCGCCCAACCACGCAGTCCCACTGCCACCATCAAATATCACTGAAGAAGCGGGATTGAGCGACCACGACTATCGTCCATCAATAAAGGGAGCAACGTTGTTGGGCATGTTTTGCGAAGCTGCGCTTGCATAGTCAGAGGATGTAATCGTCCCCTATTGATTTGTGAGGATGTAGTTGTTGCCTAGGCTTTCCTTACGTACAACAAAACCGTGTTTGAGTTCCAGTCTCCAACCATCGCCAGAGACTACCTCAGAATCAATCCGGGTTGGTATGCTTATCGCCAGTTTGTTCCAACTAGGGCTCATCAGTGCGCCATTAGTTACCGTCAGGATTCCCCAGTTGTCTGTGACCCGAATGTTTGGATACACCGTTCCCTTGTCTTCAAGCGGCATGATGTTTCGTGGATCGAATGAAATACTCATGTTCTGCAGTGAGATTTCCAAATGAGGCTGTTCAATGAATCTGTCTCTATATTCAGCTTTAAGTTTCTTGATGCTTACCTCACGAGCATTTTCTTCCTTTATGATTGCCTGCCTGCCATATTGGTCGGCAATTTGAGCAATAACATTTTTCAGATCACCTCGTCGGTGAATATTGAACTCACGCAGAAAATATTCGGTAAGGTTACTTATGGAAGTGATATGCTTGTTCCATTCGTAGTTCGTTTTGCTCAGGAGATAGCCGTAGAGGGGAATTGTCTGATAAGCGAATGATCTGACATACGTTGGATTTTTCAGGAACCCATCTGCGCTTTTCAAAAAGTGAGTCTGCATTTGCTGTTTGTTTCGTCCGCTCATCATGGCGCCCGTATATTCTGCAATTCCTTCATTCAACTCCAGCAGGTTCTCTGTCGTGTCGGCACGTGGGTAAAGCTTGTGGCGGTACACCCGGAAGGTCAGAGCGTTGGTCAAATGTGTCTTCATTTCCTCAGGTGAACTTGCGAGAAGCGCAGCTTTGAGAGCTTCCAGCTCTAATCGTAGATGGATTCTTGCTTCTTTGTGGTCAAGATGACTGTTCTCAGGGCTGTAACGTTTGAAACCTAAATGAGGCTGTGCCCTATGAAAAAGTTCATGAGCAAAGAGGTTTAACCTGTCGCCCTCGTTGTCTGGAAGCGGGAGCATAACCATCGCCCATTCCTCCCCACTCCAGTGAATCGAAGTATTGGCCACATTTATTGCACTTGGGAGAATACCTGTAAAAATAGTTCCCCTGCTTTTCAGCACTCCCGCCGTGTCCGGGAAATTTGCATAGACTTCTCTGGTATCAGGCTGTACAACAAGAAGGGGGGCATAAAGGTCATACCCCCAGAGGTTTTTGTTTTTGGCTGTTGTGGTTTTGATCTCGTTGAAATAAACAGCAATGGTGTCGTCAAAATGTTTTTGTTGCCCATGCGCAATGAAGGGAATTAACGGGAATACTACGATTAGGAGATATTTAGGCACGGAACGCCTCTTGAGTATCGTATTATGAAAGCGCAATTTTGTACAGCTGGGAAATAAATGCAAGTTCTTGGCGAGCTTTGTTCCCCCAACGTCATGAGCGAGCGCGGCGAGTCGAATCCTTCGACTCCACCTTCGACAA
>JBEKOB010000100.1:0-13842 GCA_049522195.1 Bacteroidota bacterium | reverse complement strand
AAGACGCCGAGAGCCGAAATGTGATTGGAAGTTTCCCAGAGCCCGCTCGGCCTGTCCTCCGTTTGGCCGCAGAAGAGCTCGACATCCACCCTTCGGAACAACCCCGACTCGGGATAAATCTTCGGCTTGGCGAGAGCAGCGAGCTGCAGCACACCGGTTCGTGCCACGTACCCCATATTGGCCGCAAAGTTGTCGGAAATGTCCACAACACTGAAATCATAGTCTACATTCCGCGTGTTGTAGAAATAGCGAAGCGCAAGTGATCGCCCAGCATTCTCGGCAGCAGAGCTCGTGTCCTTTGTCCGTGAAAGAAGTCCGTGGTACTCCAGCGTGGCCGACTCATTCACTCTCCACGCTCCGTCAATGCCGCCAAGCCTGTTGAATCCATCCTTCAACTCGATGCCGGCGTAGATCCCGCCGATGTAGCTGTCGTCGTCCAGTGTACGCTTGTACCGGAGAATCGGGAAGAGAGCATAGGCGCCAGCGACATCTTTTCGATCGTCGGGTATCCTGTCCATAGCGTAGATGGAGGCAAGAGTGTTTTTCTCGCTGAGCTTCCCTGTGAGTTTGATACCGAGAAGAGGATTGATGATGGTCCTCGTATGGACGATGGAAACAATCGGATCAAGCGTCGATACTCCCGTTGCAGCAATTCTGAAATTCTCTGCTCCTTCAAGGAAAAAGGGCCTCTTTTCAGGATAGAACAGATCGTACCGAAGATTGATATCAACCTGACCCGCGTCGGCTTCAATCTGGCTAAAGTCCGGATTGTATGTGCCATCCATGATCAGATCGGACGTGATTCCATACTTCGTGGTCAGGCTCGCATCAGGCTTCCGCTCATCGATCACAAGGCTTCCCTGATCCTGGTTGTACTTTTGAGTATATGTCACCGACGGAAGAAGTTCAAAGAGGGTATAGTGTTTCAAATTCTCATAGACCATCGGAAGTGTCTGTGTCTGAAACGACATCCCTCGCTCCGGCTTCAAGCCGGGATACGTTCCGTGCTCCGATTTCCTGCTGATCCTTCTTTCAAAAACGACGCCCATTGTCACTGGATTCGCGTCGCCGTACCTGAGGCTCTTCAGAGGAAGGCAGACCTCGATGACGTACCCCTTCTCATCGATCCGGCCGGCGCTATACCAAACAAAATCGGCTGACAGATCCTCATTCAATCCGATGGCGCGGCTGTCGGACTGTATCCCCAGTGCGTTGATGTAGAAACAATAGAGGGACTGCTGATCATTGAATGAATCGAGGTTGATACAGACCCAATCGTCCGATCGGTTGTTGTCCCGGCTCGTCACAACGGACTTGATCTTGCCCGGCTCACTGTCGAAACACTGGAACGCGAAATAGAGATTTTCGCTGTCGTAGGCCATCCGCACTTCCGTTGCTTCCGACATCACCTTGCCGTAATCGGGATTGTATGTCTTGAAACCCCCGACGACCGGCGCATGTTGCCAGAAGGCCTCATCCAACGTCCCATCGATGACCGGAGGCGTATCGATGCGCAGGGGTCTCAATATCTCCTGTGCCGAAAGAACGCTATGGATAGCGACGAGCAAGATGCAGCCGACGAGTGTTCTGAACCGTGGAATCATCCTTTTACTTTCCCTTAGCTTTGAGACTTGCTACGAAGCGCCCCCATGGGGCAATACTACCATTCGACTCATTGACGGCATCTTGTGATGCTTGTTACACCTCCGAAAAGATAATTTTCTGTATACTGCCTTGCGTAGTTGTTGCGTAAGGGAAGGTGCTTTCGTAAGTTTGAAATGAGTTGATCTATTCGAGCAACACGTCGACCTGAGCCGGAAAGGCAGGAATCCGATATCAGCCTCGGCGTTGCCGAAAGGAACAACTTGCCATAACCGATTGATTTAGAATAAAATAGAAGCGCGTGATGACTGGCCCCGCGCTTGCCGTGGA
Organism: Bacteroidota bacterium; assembly: GCA_049522195.1. GTDB lineage: Bacteria > Bacteroidota > Ignavibacteria > UBA10030 > UBA10030 > UBA9647. Next base: position 11,910 of record JBEKOB010000100.1, on the reverse strand, counting down.
TTCCTGCTACTATTTCCGGTAGCTTTTTGAGAATGAAAGCGCGAGCTTAGTCAAGACTTTCCAATGATCGAATCCAGAAAAATAAGAGTCCTTGTGGCTGAGGACGAGGAATCATTCCTCCATGTCCTCACCACCGTCCTCGAATCGACGCAGCGGTTTGAATTGTATCCGTGCGAATCGGGTAACGAAGCTGTTCAGATGCTCAAGGGGTCTCATTTCGACGTCATCATCCTCGATCATATGATGCCGGGAATGACGGGTCTCAACGTCCTTCAGTGGCTGCACGAGCAGAAATCGGAAACGCCTGTCATCATGCTTACTGGAGCCGGATCAGAAAACATCGCGACTGAGGCGATGAAGCTCGGCGCTTACGACTACCTGAGGAAAGACCAGTTCGACAAAACCCACTTCCCCATCATCGTCAGCGGCGTTTACGAACGGTACCTGTTCAGGAAAGATAAGGAACAACTCGAGAACAGCGCAAGAGAACGGGAAAAGAATCTTTTGACCCTCGAGGTGATCATCAACTCGGTTTCTTCGCTGTCAGAGATCGTTCTGTCGACGATCGCGAAGCTGGCATTCCTCGCCGACGAAAGTGAACACCTGCTCCGACCCCGTGTCCAGCCGGAGGGAAAGGAACAATTCGAAGACCATTTCCGGAGACTTCGTGAAGAGCTTGAGACGCTCGCCTATGCGAGCAAGACAATCGTTGGTATTCCCACTCCTTCTGGTAAGGCTGCCTTAAAAGCCAACGATCCACTCCCCATGCCCAAGGCTGATCTCCCACAAAAAGAAAAAGTTCCTCTGAAGTCCACACCCAACCAGTGAAGCCGTAAGCAAGCTTCCGTTTTCCTCCATTGTTCTTCTCCTTAGATTCTCCCTGCGACAAATCTCAGCGTTCAGCTCGTTGTCACAAAACCTCACTCAAGTGAAAGATCTTCCGGTCCGGGACCTATCTTCTATTTCCGGCGTCCGCTGAAGATTTCCACTGCCTACCTCTTGAAGATTTCAATGAAATGTCGCTCCGCAAGGGACACCAGAGCACTACCAAGCTCCGCTTTTTCGAGATACTGAGCAACGTGCATGAAAAGGAGGTCAATGGTATCTCTTGAAAGAGTGCACGATTTCGCTCGAGGATCGTGCATGATTGTCATTCCTTTCGGGGTTGATGTAACGGAGGAATAAGGTGACTGAACTCGAACGTTTGCGAGGTTCGTTCTGTCCAGTACGCCGTGCGAGGCCCAGGCTACGGATGCCCATCACACACTCACGGAGGGGAACCGACCAACATTTGAATCAGGGATCTGGTGAACGGCGGAGAAGATGCAGGGGGGAGAAATAATGTGAGCGGGCCGAGATTTCCTGCTGCGCATTCGTCACTTTTATCACACTCCCACACTCACTGCACACGTATACAAACCTTGTTAATCTGTACGAGGTGTAGTGAATCACCCACGCCCACAGTATGCGTTTGGAACATCGTGCGCACACAAGCTCCACTTTCACCTTTTCTACACGGGAGTCCATGTCCACAGATAGCTACAGTGAGGTCGTCTAATTAGGAGATTGTTGGGGTTTTCAGTGCCTTTTGGGTCCCAGTATGTAAGACGAAGGTGGATCGACTATGGTTCCCCCTTAAAAGCACCTCTCGTCACCGTTTGGGAACCGTTCACGTCATTCCAGATATCATTCGAAGAATTTTCAAAACTCGGAATCCAAGGGGGCGTATTGAATCTTGAATGCACCTGGAACTTTGACACTCGGGCCACCCATTTACAACATCGTTTCGGAGGATGCAATGAAGACAAGCGGAAGGATTTTTGGAGTGATTGCTCTGGCGATCATTCTGGCCCTGCCAGCCACGGCAAACGACGTGAAAAAAGAAATCGGGGAAGCCAAGTATGATTTGGCTGTACAGAATCTCCTCAACGGCGTCATGAGCCCGAACGACGGATTGCGCAGAAGCGCAATCTATCAACTGGGCGAACTGCAGGCGGAAGACGCAGTCATCCCCCTGATGAGAGTCCTGCGGTCCTGCACTGATGAACGTTGCCGGGTTGCTGCGGCGTGGGCACTCTGTAAAATCGGCGACGACCGCGGCGCATACGCCGTGAAGCAGGCTGTGAGATTCGATGACAGCCAGAAGGTAAAACTCCATTGTGCGTGGTACTACAATCTCTATGTCTCCGAAGGGACGTTCGCATTCATTCCTTCCTCGAGCTCTCCGACACAGATCGCGGAAAAACGCTGAATTCTTCTTTCGATTGCATCCTGAGGCCATGAGTTCCGGCGGGTGAGCTACGCATGCTCACCCGCCTGCGTTGTTGTCCCTCCCAAGCACTCCCGGATCAAACGATCGGCATTGCACCAATCCGCGTACTCTTCTCTCAGGCAAGTTATTGTCCTTACAGGGTCAGCTTCGGTGACCTGTCAGAGAGTCGAACCGGGAACACCATGGTTTTTCCGAGAATATTCGGTATACTCTCGTGTTGAAAGAGGATTCCTCCCTTTTCGTCAAGAACTGTGAGGCAACGACGCGGCACTTCATTCATTTCTCTTCCCAGTGAGCTCCAATCTTCTTTAAGAGAGCATGCCGACTATCTACCGACGGTTGATTCATGGATTGATCGCTGCAATAACCGCTTCATTCTTCTTCGTGCTAGCCACGCTTCCGACTGAAGAACGAGCCGAGGGCAACAGGGAATTGAAGCCGGTACTATCAGCGGCCGTCGACTCGCTCAGGGCCGACAGCCTTTCAAATCTCCGCCCTCCTGGTTCGACCATGTCGGCAATACCTCAACCTGTTGTCCCTGTCGTCATCCTCCACGGTCCGCGTGACCTTAAGATGGTAGCGTTGACATTCGACGCCTGCTCCACCATACAACCGAGTCGCTACGATGAGCGTATTACGAACATCCTCATAGAGACGGGTACTCGCGCGACGCTCTTTCTTGGCGGCAAGTGGATGGAGGAGGAACCTGAACACACAAAGGAGCTCGCTGCGCATCCCCAGTTCGAGCTCGCCAATCATACGTTCTCCCACCCTCATCTGAGTCAAACCCCTGATGATGGCATTCGCCGCGAGCTCTTGAGGACACAGGAAATCATGGATTCCCTCACGGGAAGACGGGCCACACTCTTTCGTCCGCCGTACGGGGACTACAACGACCGGGTTGTTCACATTGCCGCAGAGGTGGGGCTCAAGACGGTGCAGTTTGACCTCGCATCCGGTGACCCTGATCCCACGTTCACGAAGGAGAGGCTCGTCACATATGTGACATCGATGGCGAAGAACGGTTCCATCATCGTCATGCACATCAACGGGAGAGGATGGCACACCGCCGAAGCATTGCCGGCGATCATCGCGAGGCTGCGCGATCGCGGGTTCACGTTTGTGACGGTAGGCGAGATGCTGGCGCTCCCTTCAACTGAAGCCGATAAAAAGAAAAGGGCCAGAGAATAATCCCCGGCCCGATCCATGATCGATCCCTCCGATGAAGTTCAGTCGTGGTAGATCCTTTCGTTCTCCCCAATCTGCTCGCGCCCGAACAGCGTGACCCTGTTGCGTCCTCCCCTCTGCGCGTCGAACAGCGCCTCCTTTACGGAGAGCAATAGTCCGTCGATGGCGCCCGCATGGCGCGGATAGACGGCAACGCCCACACTGACCGTGGTCTGAATGCCGCGGCCTGTGAACGACGTCCGGTTGATCATCTCCCGCAACTCATCTGCGAACAAGACTCCATCGACAAGATCCGAGTTTGCCCGCAAGACGATGAACTCATCGAAGCCGTGCCGCCCGGCTGCGTCGATATTCCTCAAGCGGTTTTTGATAAGCGCGGCAAGCTGTTTCAGCATTTCCCTCGATGAGTCGTAGCCGTAGGTGGACGCGATGTGCTTGAAGTTATCCACATCGAGAATCATGAGCGAGAAGCTCTCGTTGAGTGCCTTTGACCGCTCGATTCCTTCTTGAACCTTCTCAAGGAACGGTGCGTATTTTTCAAGCTCCGTCTCGTGATCGATCCGGTCAAGGCGCAGATTATCTTCGAAGAGCCTCGACGTGTGGACAGCCACTGCTGCGAAATCGGCGAATGTCTGCAGTATTTGAATATCTGCCTGAGTGAACACCTCCTTCAGCGTGGTATCGATGTGCAAGTACCCGAGACTGCGATGGTTTGCCGAGATCTGAATGCAGACAGCAGAACCGAAGGGGTATTCAAGCCGCACTTCATCCGACAACTCGGGTTCAGCGGCACTGTTCTGAATAACGATGGGTTTTCCTGTCCAGAGCAAGCGCCCAATCGCCCCCGTCGCCAGTTTCCGGCGAAACGCTTTTGAAAACGTGTGCGAGAGGCCATGACCGAGCGCAATGTTGAGGTATTCCGTTGTCGGATCAACAAGGACTATCGCGCAGGTTTGACAGCGGTACATCCGGACGAGCCGGTCGACGATGAGGTGGAGTACTTGCTCGTACTGATGGGTGGACTTGACGACACCGAGAATCTCAGAGACAAAGCTGAGACACTCTTCATGTTTGGCGGATATCATGGCAATCACCTCCTTCTGTTTTGTAAACAAGAGAGCGATTGCAGGGGAAACGAGTATTGAGTTTGAAGTTTTGAGTTACAGGTTCAAAGTTCAGTTTTACGGTTCACTCTTTACTATTTACTATTTTTCCCCTTCTTCAAACCTCTTCACGATGTTCTTGTTTTGATGATTGCAGAAATCTTTTCCTTCCGGAGTCAGGGCGTAGTCGATGCGGGTCTGGTAGAATTCCGCTATGCGTCCGCGAACGATCTTCATCGTACTGTTCATCAGGCGGTTCTGCTCCGTAAACCCTTCTCCCAGCACCGCAATGGCCGCCGGAAGCCATCGCTCGGGGAACATGCCGGCACTCTTGTTGCCTTCCCGATAGCGGTTGATCTCCGATTCGAGGAGCTTCAGAGCAGCCGTTTGCCCTTCGTCTGTGTGGCAGGAAAGATGTTGATGCTTCAGGTAGCTGAGAATAGCTTCTTTGTTTGGTACGATAAGACCAATAGTGTACACGGACTGATTGTTGTACAGCATAACCTGCTCGATGAAGGGCGAATGCGCCACGATGGTTTCTTCGATACCTTCAGGACTGTACTTCTCACCGTCATGTCCGATCAGAACGCTTTTCTCACGTCCGAGGACCCAGAGGAAACCATCCTCGTCAAGGTATCCGATATCACCCGTACGCAGCCAGCTGTCCTGGAGAGTTTCTTTGGTCGCACGTTCATTGTTCCAGTACCCCGCCATGACGTTTTCACCCTTCAGAACGATCTCTCCCTTCTGTCCAACAGGCAACGCGTTTCCCTGCTCATCGCAGATCTTGATATCGATGCGGGGAAGAACCGGACCGGAGGAACCGAACTTATGACGCAGCGGTGTGTTTGCAGAGACGACCGGTGCAGCCTCGCTGAGGCCGTAGCCTTGGTACATCGGCATCCCTATCGCGTTGAAATACTGCTGCAGCTCAATGTCGAGGTGTGCGGCGCCGCCGTTAAAGTAATCCAGCCGTCCACCGAAGCTCGCGCGGACTTTGCTGAAGATGAGCGCATCGCAGAGAGTGTAGATCAGATGACGCGGCTTTCCCACATCCTTGCCGCCATTGAAACCGTCCCCGTAATGAGCGTACGCGATTTCGAGACCTTTCCGATACAGATTCCAGACTATCTTTCCCTTCTCGCTGATGCCCTTCTCAATATTCTTGCGGAAATTTTTTGCGAGGGCAGGAACGGCGAGAAGGAATGTGGGCTTCACCTCCTTCATATTTGTAGGAATGTTCCTGAGCGTTTCGAGTCCTGTTTTCCCGACCTGGACGGAAGCAATGCTCCCGCCGATGCTCGTCAGCAAGTACACACCGGCCGTGTGACCAAACGAGTGATCCCACGGTATGATCACCAGCGAACAATACCACTCCGGCTGCGGCAGGTGCTCCGAGCATTGCTTGACGTTGGCAGTGTAGTTGCGATGCGTGAGCACAACCCCTTTTGGGTCTGCCGTAGTACCGGAAGTGTAGCTGATCGTGGCCGGATCATATTCCTGGATTGTCTGCCACCGTCTTTCAAAATCAGATCGATGGCGCCGGAGGTATTCTCCGCCACGCTCCTGCAGTTCACCAAATCCAATTTCATCTTCTGCCAGGACTCCCTGCGGATCGAGGAGAATGATTTTCTCGAGATCCGGCAGGTCCACCCTCATCTTCATCACCTTGTGCGCCTGATTGCCGGAGACGATCACCATTCTGCAACCCGAGTGAGCGAGACGAAATTTCAGATCGGACCGCTCTTCCAGTTTTACCGAAAGAGGAACGTTGATTGCACCCGCGAACAGAATTCCGAGCTCTGCAATCACCCAGTCATTGCGCCCTTCCGCGATAAGCCCAAGACGATCCCCCTTCTCCACTCCCAATCCGATCAAACCGGCGGCGAAGGCGTGGACCGATTCCTGAATCTCACGATATGTTGACCCTTTGTAGGCATCTCCTTTCTTCTCCCACATCATTACTTTCTGAGAGAATTTCTGGACACTGTCTTCAAAGAGTCTCGGGATGGTGCGCGGGTACGGTGCTGACATGGCGTCTCAAACCTATCAAGATCATGGATGGATAATTGTGCAGGCAGTTTCCGTTGAACGTACGGAGTAACTCACGGGCGAGTGCAATCTATGAAAGAAAATCAACAGCTGCATGGTGAGGAGGACCGGGAAAACGCTATTGTCTCAAGATTGAGAATCGGCAGATGAACCAAAGAAATCGACAGGGAAAGAGGCAATCGATGAAGCTGGTGGAGCCGGTTGAGACGCGGAGAGGGAGTCAGTGCTCGTTGCGAACTTTTTCCATTTCGGTTTGAAGCGTATCCCACCGATCGTACGCCCGGGCAAGAAGCTGCTCAACTTCTTTTCGTTCGGAAGTTATCTTCTTTGTTTCAGCGCCGTTCTTATAGAGTTCGGGATCGAGCATAGCGTGTTCGATTTCCTTGTGGCGCGATTCCAGCTTCTCGATCTCGCGCTCGAGTGATTCAACTTGCTGTTTCAAGGGCCTGAGCTTGACAGAAAGCTGCTGACGCTTTTCGGCTTCACTCCGCTTCCGTTCCTTGTCGCTCACCTCACGCGCAACGGCGGGATTCTGCTCGACCATTTCGACCAGAGAGTTCCTCTTCTCCTTCTCCTCGCGTTTCTTTGTGATGTAGTCGGAGATCGTGCCAATGTATGTCCGCACAGTTCCATGCCCCACCTCGATCACTTTGTTGACAATCGGTTCGAGAAAAGCACGGTCGTGTGAAACGATGAGGAATGTCCCGTCATACCTCGAGAGCGCATCCTGCAACACCTTTTTCGATTTCATATCAAGATGGTTCGTCGGCTCGTCAAGGATCAGGAAATTCGCCGGCTTCAGCAGCATTTTTGCCAGCGCCAGACGGCTTTTTTCTCCGCCGGAGAGAACAGAAACCTTTTTGAAAACATCGTCATCGTGGAACAGGAACGATCCGAGCAGCGTCCGGAGTTTTTTCCTGATCTCCCCTTCGGCAATCTCATCGATTGTGTCAAGCACATCCCGGGAGGGGTCTAATTCTTCCGCCTGATGCTGCGCAAAGTACGAGAGGGTGACGTTATGTCCGACGATTCGCTGACCGCTGTTGAACGATTCGACGCCAGCGAGGATTCGGGAAAGCGTTGACTTGCCTGCGCCGTTAGGACCAACGACGGCAATTCTGTCGCCCCGTTCAGTTTTGTAATCGAGGCTTTCAAAAACCTCGAGGGCACCGTAGCTTTTTGAAAGGTCCTTCAATTCCATCACAATACGACCGCTTGACGGGGGCTGGGGAAAGTCAAATCGGATTCCACTCTCCTCGGGTTCAACTTCTATGATTTCAGTTTTCTCCAGCTGCTTGACCCTGCTTTGCACCTGACGCGCCTTTGACGCTTTATAGCGAAAACGGTCGATGAACTCCTGCGTTTCCTTGATGCGCTGCTGCTGGTTCTTCAGGGCTTGAAGCTTGAGCTCCCTCCTCTTCACATGCTCCTGTTCATAGAAGGAGTAATTTCCGGCATACTGCTCCATTTTTCCGAGGCTGAGAGCAAACGTTCGGGAGCAAAGACTGTCCAGGAATGCCCGGTCGTGCGAAACCAGGACGACAGCACCGTTATAATTCCTGAGATATTCCTCGAGCCATTGGAGCGTTTCCAAGTCAAGATGGTTTGTCGGTTCGTCGAGGAGCAAGATCGAAGGTTCGCGCAAGAGGAGCTTGGCAAGCTCGATGCGCATCTGCCACCCGCCGCTAAACTCCTCCGTCATTCGATCAAGATCGCTGACGGTAAATCCAAGCCCCATGAGCACACGTTCCACCTTTGACTTCATGCGAAAGGCGTCCAAGTCTTCCAGCTTGTGCTGCAACTCGCCGTAAATCTCCAGCGTCTCGGCGTATTCCGCTGACTCCGGATTTAGTCGTGCGAGGTTCGCCTGGGCTTCTTCCAACTCCCGTTGGACCTCGAGAATATCCTCAAAGGCCGACTCTGCCTCTTTATAGAGTGTGCGCCCGGAAACTGCGACCCCTTCCTGGGGCAGATATCCGACCGTGACGAATCTTGCCTTGCTCACGATTCCGGAATCGGCTTGGACAAGTCCCGTAACGATCTTGAGGATCGTTGTCTTGCCAGCGCCGTTTGACCCCACGAGACCGATGCGATCGTGGGGACCGATCATGCATGACAGATCGTTGAACAGAACCCGTCCGCCGTATTGGAGCGATATGTGATCAAGCGTGAGGATGGGAGTAAGGGAGTATGAAAGTAGTGGAGTAGTTAAGTAATGGAGTAGTGGAGTAAAGGGAAAAATTCCGGCTCTAATATACGAAAAGGAGTGAAGAATTTCTGAGTGGCTCCTCGCTCCGAGTTCTGAATTGACAAGCGAAGCGAAATGTCTGCCGATTGCCGCAAAACTCAGGATTTGACTTTTGATCCGCATGCAGCCGTACACTCTCTTAGCAATTGAGGAGCGAAATTGCTAAATTCTTCGTGCCTTATGATTTCTTCAACAACTCAATCGGCGGAAACGTATGGGAATCAGAGTTTTTGTAACCGGCGGGACATTCGATAAGGAGTACAACGAGCTCGACGGAAAGCTCTTCTTTAAGGACACGCACCTCAACGAGATGCTTGAGCTGGGAAGATGCAAGCTCAAAGTTGATATCCGGACTCTCATGATGATCGACAGTCTGGAGATGACGGACCAGGATCGGCAGATCATTGTGGACCACTGTCTGAAGGCGAAGGAAGACATGATTGTCATCACGCACGGGACGGACACGATGGAGGTGACAGCACGCGTGCTCGGTGAGATTGTCCGGGAAAAGACCGTCGTGTTAACCGGGGCGATGATCCCGTACAAGTTCGGGAGCTCTGACGGGCTCTTCAACCTTGGCAGTGCGCTGGGCTTCGTTCAGACACTCCCCTACGGGGTCTATATTGCGATGAATGGCAAATACTTCCCTTGGAATAATGTGCGGAAGAATAGGCAAACCGGAGAATTCGGGGAGCTTCACTGACCTCTGTCCCCGAAAGTCCGTAGTCTCGCGATGAGGGGCTTTGAATCGTGTTCCTTCTGTACTTAGCCGCATTGATCGAGGAGTATACATGATGAACAACCCGCATTCAAGAACCACACCTCAACCTCTCCATGGTCTCTCAAGAATCGCTCTGTCGATTCTGTTCATGCAAATTGGCCTGATTACTTCCGCAGCCGCTCAAGCTCACGTCTGGCAACCGTGCAATCAATCGCTGGTAGGCAAGACCATATTCTCTCTCCATCTGTGTCCAACCGGAACCATCCTTGCAGGCTCGTCAAATGGGAACATCTTTCGCTCAACGGATGACGGAGGATCCTGGACGAGAGTGCGAAAAGGTTGGGCACCTGTCGAGATCGGGAATCCGGAAGGGAACAGCGTCCGGGCTTTTGCAGAGAAGAAAGACGGGACTATCATCGCAGGCACGGCACAAGGCGAGCTAGTATCTTCCACCGACGACGGCCGCACGTGGAATTCCATCTCGACGAGTCCATACAACCCGGATATCCGGGATATCCTTATCGGTGAGAAAGAGGAAATATTTATCGCGGCGTGGCGCGACGGTATTCTGCGCGCCCTTCCCAGCGGAAATGGGTGGGGACCTCTTAAACAGGTGTTCAACGGGCCATTCCTGTGGTGTCTTGCGCGGAGGCCGGGGGAGGTGTTTGTAGGAACATCTCAACAGGGTGCATACCGATCAACTGATGGCGGAAACCTATGGAGCGCCCTATGTAGTGGCCTTGTGGAGGGCCACTCGCTCCCCTCAATCCATAGTATGGTTGTTGATTCATCCGGCGCAATCGTCGCTGTAACAAGCGTTAGCATGTTCTTCCTGAAGCGGGGAGACACGACATGGACTCTCAATGAAAAGAATCAGTTTTATCTTGAATCGCTTTCGAGAAAAGGTCCGAGAATTGTAGGTATGTCTTACGCCCCCGGTCCCTTTCCTACATTTGCTGAGTCTGTTGGCGACATCCGTGCATGGAAGGTAATCCTTCAGCAAGGTCTTCCTGAGAGGTTTTACAAGAAGTCTGTGACGTTCACTGCGAAGGACCAGATTCTAGTCGGAGGCGACATTTATGGTATCTATCGAACGTCGGATGACGGGCGAAACTGGAATCAAACAATCAAAGGCCTGACCAACGACAACGTTCTCAGCATGGGGATGGACCGACAGGCAAACATTCTCTATGCCGGGACCCTACACGAAGGTCTTTTCCGGTCAACAGACGAAGGCGCTACCTGGACGAACATTGGATTGCCCAACTCGCCAGTATGGGGTGTCGCTGCAAGGGGACCGTACATCTATGCGTTGGGCGCAGCCCAACCAGATGTGTCGAGGCAGAGGCCCGACTTCTTGCGATCTGATGACGGTGGCAAGACATGGTCAAAGCTCTCACCCGGACCCCTGAACAGCAATCGAGTATCAATTGCCCTCGGCAAAAAGAAGGAGGTCTTTCTTGCCACACGAGAACAGGGGATCTTCTTTTCTCCGAACAGCGCTGAACAATGGGAAAGTAGAAACGACGGGTTGCCAGGATTGGCCGTCTATGAAGTCGTTGTGATGAAAAACGGTGACGCTTATGCAGCAACCGCTCACGGAGTATTTCGTTCCACCAATTTCGGAAAGAAGTGGCACTTCTCTGGACTCAAGGATGTCAAATGCACAACTCTCGCGTTCGATGACAAGAACCAGCTGTTCGTAGGAACAGACAGTCTCGGGATATATTCCTTGAATGGATATCAAGATACCTGGAAGAAGGTTCGCTTTCCCCTCACAGAAGTGACCTTGCTGAACATTGATGCGAAGGGAACCATCGTCGCAGGAGAGGAAAGCAAGGGACTGTATCGGTCACATGACGGAGGTAAGAAATGGCTTCCATATTCCGACGGACTTCCTCAGCGTCTCACGATTGCCCAACTCGTATCAGCGAAGAAGGCTCTCTTTGTCGCCAGCCTGGGCGATGGGATCTTCAAAACTGGAGGGGCTCCGAAACAGACAAGCGCTGGAAGTCCCCCGGACACGGCAACCCACAGTGAACGGAAGCGCGTTCCTGCAGTATCCGCGATGAGCCCGGAGACTGATATGTTTGTTCGATATGGGCACGCAGATCAGATCCGCTCGATCGCATTCAGTCCGGATGGTGCACTGCTCGCAAGCGCCAGTGCTGACAAGACGATCAGAGTCTGGGATGTAGCAAAGGGGAAACAGATCCGATCGTTTGTTCCCACCGACTATGATTGCTTTTCAGTGGCATTCAGCCCGGACGGGAAATCCCTCTGGGGCGGCGGGCAACAGAACCTCTGGGTTTGGGACGTAGCAACC
>JBEKOB010000099.1:0-13903 GCA_049522195.1 Bacteroidota bacterium | reverse complement strand
AGGAAGTTGATCCAGGCCCTTCACCACAGCTAGACGGCACGGAGATCTTTTCTCCGGATCAATGGTTCACCAGTTTCTCAGCCATCGTTTTTGTCAAAGAACAATGCACACTTATTACACGGTCTCGATGCCTTCGGCAAGAGGGGACGTTTAATGGTTGTATGCCTGACATTCCATTCCAAGCACGAACAGTCCCCTCTGTGAGCTGGCCTTAGCGATGGGGAGAGGGGATGTCAGGGTGTGTGCTTCTTCCCTCGATTTACCTTTCAATGGCACACATCATCCGGGGAAAGCAACGGAGTCAAAAAGCAAAGAGAAAAGAAAGAAATTTCCCGAAAGAAAGCTAACGGAGTTTCAAGTGAAAGACAAGCCTCCGAAGGGCAATGGCATCATCGAGGGCTTTACTTCATCAGAGGCGCATCAATCGGCTCCCAGAGTTCGATCTTGTTCCCTTCAGGGTCCAAGATCCAGCCAAATTTGCCGTACTCGTATTCTTCCACATCGCCAACGACGGTCACGCCTTCCTTGCGCAGCTCGTCAAGAAGTGCTCTGAGGTTTTCGACCCGGTAGTTGAACATGAATTGCTTTTCGCTCGGCTTGAAGTAGTTCGTTGAGTCGGGGAATGGACTCCAGGCCGTGAAACAAGTCTTGCGGGGGTCGTCAGGGTCTCTCCACGTAAACTTCCCCCCATACTTGTCTGACTCGATCCCGAGGTGCGTTCGATACCAATCCTTCATTTTCTCAGCGTCAGCGCACCTGAAAAAGACTTCTCCCAGACCTGTGACTCGTTTCATCCTCTCTCACCCTCCTTCAAGTTGTCCGACAGTTTAACTGTCGGACTTGAGCCTTTTGAAACTAGAAGCTATTTCAAAAACAGAGGAGAAGATTCACCCTGTCTGATGCTTCTATAATTACACAGAGTTCCACGGAGAATCACAGAGTGCCACAGAGAAGATTTCTCTGTGTATCTCTGTGTTCACTCTGTGTCTCTCTGCGAAACGTTTCTCATCTGACCCACTTGCCCGAACGCATTCTCCTGTGGGATTTTTGAGATGGGCTCTAGAACTGTCTTACGGCTCGTTTACGTTCAGCGACGGCTTGTTCGACTTCTTGAGAAGGTCATTCAAAGTGCTCACGTCTTTCGATCCGGACTTGAGCTCATGCCAGCGCCCCAGAACATTCTTCAACGACTGTTGTTGATCCTTCACAGCGGCCGTCGCCTGAGTCGTAGGTTTTGCATCGGCCCCCTGCATAACGGCCATGAGATAAAGAAGTTTGTTCTGGAGTCCTGCGAACGTCTCTTCATTACGGTTCGTGGCGTACGCGGCGGAATACATGACGTCAACATCCTCTGCCCAGCCGGTCCCGTCAATTGCGGAAACCTTTCGCCCGAATTTGTTAAGAAGATCCTTCAATTCGGCGGTCGGCTCCGCCTTCAGCAATGCCTGGAGCTGACGCCTGACGCCGTTAATCTCCTGGCGGGCTTTATTCACCGTTTGAAATCCCTGATAGCAGATCATCGAGAGATCGTATTGCTCTGTCAGAGCATCTTGCGGTGTAACAATACGCGGATCCATCTTTACAGTGAGCAGCTGCGTGAACGATTTTCCCCCGGCAGTCAAACGCACGGAGTATTCTCCCGGTTGGACCCACGGTCCGAGCGGAGAAAGCGGAGTATCATGGAAAATCGCCGCCATGGAATACGATCTACGCACTCCTTCAGGCGGTGCGTAGTGGAGATCCCAGAGGAACCACTGCATCCCCTTCTTCGCTGAAAGCATCTGCTGCTGGCGGAACCAATACGATGGATAGGGAAGACTATTCTCGTTGATTTTTTCAGGCGCGTCGGAACTTGAATACGAGCGAACGACCTTTCCCGCCGCATCGAGAATCTCGAGCTGGACCTCTTTGACATCCGCGCCAAGATAGTAGTCAATCATCGCGCCATCCGGAGGGTTCTGCCCTCCCGGCTCTTCGGGCGGCAACGGAGTATCGGTGTTCAGACTCCATCTCACCCTGTAGGCAACTTGCGGCTTGAACAATACCGCTGCCGACGTCGAGATCTGACCGCTGATTTGCCGCAGAGGCGTGACGTTGTCGAGTATCCAGAATGATCGTCCGTGCGTCCCGACAACAATATCATCGTTGTGCACGACAAGGTCCCGTATCGACGTCGCCGGCATGTTAAGTCTCAGTGGCTGCCACTCGTCACCGTCATTGAAGGAGACATAGACTGCCCTTTCTGTGCCGGCGTAAAGAAGCCCTCTCCGCTCAGGATCCTCCCGGACGGCATTGACCGGTCCACTATCAGGCAGCCCTTTGACAGTTTCAGTCCACGTCTTTCCTCCATCATGCGTACGATAAACGTGCGGCTTCATATCATCAAGTCGCATACGGTTGACTGCCACATACGCCGTTTTTGAATCGAACCTCCCCGCATCAATCTGCGCAACCTTGCTCCACGCTGTCACCGCAGGTGGTGTGACATCGGTCCAGGCCTTTCCTCCATCCTCCGTCACGTGAACGAGTCCATCATCTGTGCCGGCCCAGATCACGTTGACATCCTTGTAGGACGGAGCAACTGCATAAATCACTCCCCGCCGCGGTTGTTTTTCCAGTGCGGGAGTGCGGAAGATACCAATGTTCGCCGGAACGTCCGGTTTCTCTCGCGTCAAATCCGGACTGATGATGTCCCAGCTCTGTCCGTCATTGATTGTTTTGAAGAGCACGTTCGAAGCCAGGAGCAGAATGTGTGGATCGACAGGCGAGAAGATGAGCGGCATCGTACGGATAAACCGGTACTTCCCCGAGCGGACCGCTTCCGGAGCGACGTTTTGCACCTGACCGGTCGTTCGGTCATAACGCGACACCTTGCCACCAAAGATGATATTCGGATTCAGAGGATCTGGTGCGACATAGGCGTACTCATCTGCACCAACAGGGTGCCACTCACGGAACGTGATCTCCCCGTCGTTGCCACGACTGGCAATGCCGACAGAGCCACTCTCCTGCTGGCCGCTGTAGACATTGTACGGAAACTGGTTGTCCGTGCTGACGTGGTAGAGCTGTGCCGTCGGCTGGTTATACCACGAACTCCATGTCTCTCCGCCGTTGACTGTGATCGTCGCACCTTGATCTGTTGCGAATAACATGATTTGAGAATTCTCAGGATTGATCCAGATTGTGTGATAATCGTCTCCCCCGGGTGCGCCTTTGAAAGCGATGAAGGTTTTTGCTCCATCTGTCGACTTGTAGCTTGCGGTGTTTGCGACATACACGATATCGCGGTTCTTTGGATCTACTTTGATCTCGGCAAAGTCGCTTCCTCTTCCCCACACTCGTCCGTCGGTAGTCATGCGATGCCATGATTCGCCTGCATCGTCGGACCGATACACTCCACCGTCTTTCTGCGCATCCACTGTTGCGTAGATACGATTTGGATCGCTCGCTGCAATGCCGAACCCGATTCGGCCGAGTCCTTGCTCGGCGCCGGGAAGCCCATTTGTGAGCTGACGCCAGTTGGTTCCTCCGTCTGTCGACTTGAATAGCCCGCTCGTCTTTCCCTGCCATTCCCCGTTTTCCCACGGCCCCTGCCGGGAAGCCCAGAGATCTGCGTAGAGGATATCTGGATTCGAGGGATCGAATGCCAGGGCGATGGCTCCGGTATTCTCATCTTTGTAAAGTATCTTCTGCCAGGTTGTACCACCGTCCGTCGATTTGAACACACCCCGTTGTTCATTCGCACCGTACGGATGACCGAGAACGGCGACGTAAACACGATTGGGATCGCGGGGATCGACGAGTACTGCGCCGATCTGCTGCGCATCGGGCAAGCCCATGAACTTCCAAGTCTTTCCTCCATCGATCGATTTGAAGACGCCGTCTCCGACGGACAGGTCGGGGCGCTGCAGGCCTTCGCCGCTGCCGACGTAAATGATATCTGGATTGGATGGGGCGACCGCAAGAGCTCCGATGGAACCTGTCGGTTGGTCATCGAAGATCGGAGCCCAGGTCCGACCGTAATCGCTGGTTCTCCAGACACCACCGTTGTTGACTCCGATGTAGAAGACGTTCGGCTGACCGGGGACCCCGGTTGCTCCGACTGTGCGTCCAGCCCGAAAAGGACCGATCATCCGCCAGCGCATGTTCTGATACAGGTCGGGATTAAATTGCTGAGCGATCGTCGAGTTTGTCAACAACACGAGTGAAAAAAAGAAGAGACAAAAGGCGGGCTTCACTAAGTACCTCCAGTTGATGGATGTGATTGGATTCCCTGATGAAGAAACTAACGCAGATTGCTGATAAAGGCAAGGGAACAAACACACAACGCATCTCGACAGCGTTCGGGACTTTTGCTTGCAACGTTCGGCATTATGGGCTACATTACTTGGGATCCTTCCGAAGGCGATGGTGGAACAGGTGAACCTTCGGAAGGCGCAATCTACCATGCATATTCCAGACGGTTTCCTCGACGCGAAGACGGCCATTGCGACCGGGATATTTTCCATCACCGGTCTCAGCGCCGCGTTGCGCCGTGCAACCAGGCACATTCAATCGCGGAAGATTCCTTTGATCGGCCTGGCGGCAGCATTCATCTTCGTCGCACAAATGCTCAATTTCCCTGTTGCGAGCGGGACATCGGGGCATTTGCTTGGCTCGACACTTGCCGCAATTCTCCTGGGACCGAGCGCGGCCATTATCGTGATGTCCTCAGTTCTTATTGTGCAGGCGCTGATTTTCGCCGACGGCGGGGTGCTTGCCCTCGGTGCCAATATATTCAATATGGCTATCGTTGCTCCCCTTTGTGGGTACGGTACGTATAAGGTCCTGCGGTCACTCTTCCGGGGCGAGCAGGGGCGATTGGTTGCTGTCGGCTTTTCGTCATGGTTCGCTACCGTGGTTGCCGCTGTTTTCTGTGCAGGCGAGCTTGCCTGGTCCGGAACGGCGAGTTGGAGGGCGGCATTCCCCGCGATGGCGGGCGTCCATATGCTCACCGGGCTGGGAGAGGCAGCAATCACCATGCTTGTCATTGCGGCGATTAGCAAGACAAGGCCGGAGCTCCTGAACGACGACGATCAAGCGACGTCGGTTGAAGGGGGCTCGGCGGCATTCGTCTACTTCGCTCTCATCGTCATCGGTCTTCTGTTGCTTGTCGCTCCGCACGCATCGCAGCTTCCCGATGGACTTGAAAAAGTGGCTTCCTCACTCGGCTTCGAACAGAAGGGAACAGATGCAGTCGCCTTGTCTTCTCCGTTGAAGGACTATCAGATTCCCGGCATACAGTCCGCTGCAACAGCAACGATTGTGGCTGGTGTTATCGGCGCGATCGCAGTGTTCGCTCTCTCATTCCTCTTGGCGAGAGTGCTCGCAAGACGCACCCGAGTCAGTCTCGATCACACTTCGCCTCCACATCGACAATAGAACAATGCGCCACGATTTCCTCGACCGTTACAGCCGCATGAGCAGCCCGATTCACCGACTCCCAACGACAGTGAAATTAGTCGGCACCCTGTGCATCATCTCGGCGACGGTCACAGTTCAGTTTTCGCACGGATGGTTCTTTCTGCTCGTCGGGGCAGCGCTACTGATCATCTCTTCGTTGACGACGATTCCTTGGAAGTTCGTTATCGGCCGGCTGATCATGTTGGAGCCGTTTGCTCTCGGCATAGCCGTGATGGCCCTTTTTCAGGAGAATGGGACATATATCTTCTTCTCGATCCTGACGAAGAGTACGTTGTGCCTCCTTACCGTCATCTTGCTTTCAAACACGACACCATTTTCAGATCTTCTTTCGACCCTCAAGCGATTTGGAGTTCCAAAGCTCTTCGTCACGATCCTCGCTCTGATGTATCGGTACCTGTTTGTTTTGATAGACGAAGCTGAGAGGCTCAGTCGGGCCCGCAGCAGCCGAACATTCTCGGATGCCCGTGTGCGGAAATGGAGCTCCATGGCATCGCTCGTCGGCCAGTTGTTTGTCCGTTCGACGGAGCGGGCCGAACGTATTTACGCAGCGATGTCTGCCCGGGGGTGGAAATGAGCGCAGCGATAGAGATCCGGGATCTTCGTTTCAGTTATCCCGATGGAAAGGAAGCGTTGCGCGGCGTCAGCTTCGCGATTGCGGATGGCGAGTGCGTAGGGCTGGTTGGACCGAACGGATCGGGGAAGTCCACCCTCCTTCTCCATCTTAACGGCTTGCTGCCTGAGTCATTGCCGGAAAGGCCGGATGTGACAATCTACGGACGTGATCTCAGCACGGAGACCGCGGCTGACATTCGGAGGGACGTGGGTTTGCTGTTCCAAGACCCGGATGATCAGTTGTTCTGTCCGACAGTGTACGAGGATGTCGCCTTCGGTCCGCAACAGTTCGGTCTCAACGATCAGCAGCTGAAAGCCGCAGTGACGAAGGCACTGGAAGTGACTTCATTGGTGGGACAGGAGAACCGTTCTCCGCACCATCTTAGCAGCGGCGAGAAACGGCGTGTTTGTCTTGCAGGTGTGCTTGCGTGTGAGCCGCGCGTGTTGGCACTTGACGAGCCGACGAGCAATCTGGATCCGAGAGGAAAGCGGAATCTTATTCAGACGCTCAAATCAATTCCCGCTACAAAAATCATCGCCACACACGATCTCGAGATGGTTGTGGAGCTTTGTGCACGCACCATCGTCCTTGATCAGGGCCTGATTGTCGCCGATGGACCCACGCATCAGCTTCTCGGTGATGAAGAGTTGATGCTCGCACACGGTCTCGAGAAACCACACATTCTGCGACACCGCCACCCTCACTGAAGGAGTTACGGGAGACTGCTCCCTCTGGGAGGCGCATCCGCAATCACCCCGATTTTCAAAAAGACGCCGGCGAGTTATCCCAGCAAGATCAAATCGTCACTTGATAGCCAATGTAGCCGGTTGTTGCGCCACCATTCGCCATGCTCCGACCGAATGAAAAGAGAAGGTGGTTATGCTCATTGAAGTTGACGTAGCCACCAATGTTGAACGCACTTTCCGACTTCGAAGAAGGGCTGTCTGCAGAATGATAATAGATCTCTCCTCCGAGCGTCAGTACCTTTGAGAAATCGTACTGTGCTTCCCAGCCCGCGAAGACATAATTCTTGCTGTCAGTTCCCGGGTTGTACCAGAAGCCCCCTCCACCGTACGTTGTGATATCTCCCCAACTTTTTTGTACCCAGACTGGCAGGAAAACCTGAATCTTGCCGTGGCCTAGATCTTTGGCCTGGTTCCCTGTGGGGATCTCAACCTGAGGAAAGACGCCGACCTGAGGAGTGTTGTCAGTTTCTTGAATGAAACGGTACTTCGCGCCGATTTCCGTGTCCGAGTAACCGTAGCGCGTTTCCCCGCTCGTATGAACGTAACCCATCGGAGCGATGATGTGAAGCTGCAGGTTTGGCGCTGCACCGAAATTGATCTCGATGTGAGGCAACGTTGCTTCGCTCCCAGACTTCTGAAAGTGTTGAATGGAAGCGAGATAAAACTCCCAGTGAAGGAAATCAACAGGTTCGGGATCGTCCGTATCGAAAGGCGGACCGGCGAGGACTTCTGAAGTGATCGTGAAGAGGAGTAGGAACACCCAACGTGCAGCGTTGTGAAAATTCCAGGAGGACCTGGTGTGTCGTGAGATCATCAAACTCTCCGTATATATCATCTCATTCTACTAACACACGACGAGAATGAAAGGTTCGCGATGATTTGTCACACCACGCGCCCGATACATAGGATCAATCGGCAGGGGCGGCTGCAGCGATCAACTGATGCTCGCTCATGGACTAGAGAAACCGCACGTCCCGCGACACAAACATCCGCACTAACCTACTTCTTCCCCATTTCCGGTTCTGCTTTGACAAATGCTGATTTCCCGTAAAGGACGAGAGACTCCTTCGACTTCAACCGGAGATTTGATGATTCGGGAATATTTACTTTCACACTGTGTTTCTTACTTCCCAAGATGAGTTTCCCCGCCAGATCGAAGTACTCGGTATTGCTCGCTGCTACGATGTTTAGCACAAGGTTGTCGATATCGACCTTCATTGAATCGACCGCGAGTTCGACACATTGGTTCTTATTCAGGTTTTGCGCCATCAGTGTCAACTCAGATTTCACGTGTGGGGCGGTCTTGGAGTCGATGACGATGTCGCCCCGGTTGTATTCGCCGGCGAGGATAACGATAGTCCCCCGATCGGCCACAAGGTGGAGACCCAGGTTGATTGTCTTGATCGGACCCAAGCTGGAAGGGGCTTCGGCCTGGTTCTTTCCGTCACCCAAAAGATCGTCGCCGTACCTGTCGTCGACATAAACCACGGCTTATTGGGAATACGACAGGCTGGCTCCAAACAAGACCAGTAGCGTTGCGATCAACATCCTTTTCATGGAGTCTACACCTTTCTGATTCATAACAGTCTCAAAGATTTCAGGATATCAGTAGCTATTTCTTTTCTTGCCCTGGCAAAATCCTGGTTTTCTTTGTCCGCGCACTGAATGCAAGTTGCGAAAAAGTACGTCCCGGTTGTTGTTTCCAGATATCCAACGTACCATCCGATGCTCCTGTTATCCTGTTCGCTCCAGCCTGTTTTTGCCCTGAGCACGTAGCCGGTGGTATCCTGAGCGATCATGATCCTTTTCACGATGTCAATCGTTCGCATCGAAAATGGAAGGTTGTTCTTGAACAGTCGCACGAGGAATGCGATCTGCTGTTCGGGCGTGATGCGGAGTCCGCCCGTCAGCCAGAATTTGTCGATTCCCCCTGAGGTATCAGCGTTACCGTACTGGGCTTTATTGAGCCAGTATTTCATTCGCTTCCCCCCTACACGCCTTGCGAGCTCCTGATAGTAAGGAACGGTTGAATTCCTGAACGCCGTCTTCATATCCTGGTCTTTGTTCCATTCCACTACCTGGCGGACCACACCATCCCATGGAATGACGAAGCTCTCATCCTTGATGACGCCTGTCTCCAATCCAATCAATGAATTACAGATCTTGAACGTCGAGGCCGGGATGAACGGCTGCTTGAATTGCGCTTCGTTGCAGAACACGTAGGAGTCGTTGTTCAAATCGTAGAGTGCGAAGGAGCCCTCCACTTTGAATGCATCAAAGAGTTTCTTGAAGTCGTCCCTCACTTCTGTTTTCGATTGCGGCTTGCACACCGACACAAGCAATACCAGAAGCGACACCCCTGTCAGGATTCGACGGATTCTCATACGCTGCTTCCTCCTTTCATCGTAACGAGACCAGAAAGATCTGGGATTGCCTCAATTCTGGCTCGAGTGCCACGCTCCTAGGACCAGGATGACTTTATCGCTATTGACTCATCTGAGCCTTTATCCTCGGTATCTGGTCGCAGGCCTCACTGATGCCGAGACTGCACGCCTTCTCCGCATCGGCGAGAGACGCAGGATAGTCGGGTTTGTGAAAGTATGCGCCAGCCCGCTCATTGTATGCCCGACCATCTTCCGGCATAAGCTTGATGTATTGCGTCCAGTACGCGATGATAGCGTCCCAATCGCCATAGTGGACGAGCACCCAATCGAGCATGCGGTATGATTCAAAATCACGCGGAGTAAGACTGATCGCCTTCTTGAAATCAGACAGCGCTATATCGAGTTCTCCCTGGTAAATGTTTGCCAGGCCCCGATAGTAGAACGCAGGCATATACTGAGGATCGAAGGCAAGTGCCGCATTGTACCGGACTATGGCTTCGCCATAGTCCTTCGCTTTGTAGAGCTGAAACCCGTCATAAATGAGACCATTGGTGACCGACTTCTTGAACTTCACGAGATCGTCGTTCCATGGCTCCATGGCTTCCACCTGTCGCACAACAGCTGCTGATTCGTCAAACCTATTCAGGTAGTACAAGCATCGTGCTTTATCAACAGCAACCTCGGCATAGTCCGGGTACTTCTGAAGGACCTTATCGTATTCGGTGATCGCATCCTCGTGCCGGTCCATCCATTCGAAAATGTTGCCTCGGAGCGCGAGGAAGATGCGCCCTTCTCCAAACATCGTAGCCTTGGACACCAATTCGAGCGCACCTGAGTACTGCTTGGCGGACGAGAGAACCCTGGCCTGATCCCATGCCGGGTATCCAAGCAAGAGCTTCATTTTCGGATTCGCATTGACAAGCTCCTGCGACTCGACAGCAAACAGCGTCATTGCCTCGTAGCTCCCTCCCCAACGAGGCAGAAGGGTGACCATGAACCGATCCCTCAAACGAAACGAGCAGGGACACAGCCTGGCCGCATGTTGCATAATCATCGAAGCAATGTAGATATCGCCCCGTGCCCGCGCGATGTTCATGAATATTTCGAACGTTCGGAGCACTTGCGGCTGGCGGTCCAGCGCCGCCCGACAGTCCTCTTCTGCCTTCGCGAAGAAATACTCCATTGCGGCGAACTGTTGCTGTGAAGTCTCCGTCGCCCAAGCAAATCCGCGGTTTGCCCATCCGAGACTGTGATAATACTCGGCCCGTGCGAGGTAGGGAACGAACGAATTGGGCATCCGTTCAACCCAGCGGTCAAAGAGACTTTCGAGTGAAGAGTCGGGGACGTCGAAAATACCAAACGCTTCGCTGACAAGGTCCTCATAGCGATAGTCCTGTTCGAACAAACCCTGGTACGAAGCCAGAACACTGTCGAGCTCCCGGGTTTTCCCGAGCTCGAAAAGCGCCCGCAGGCCGGTCTTGTCCACTCTCCGCTTGGGGTAACCGTATTCGTCCGTGATTGTGTGAGTCGAATCGGCAAGGAACTCAGCGCTGGGGCCGTGCCTTCCGTTATGAATCTCAGGGACCTCGTGGGAAACAAGATAAGTCTTGATCTCCGCGATGCGGGCGAGCTCCTGCATGAGAGGTATTGCAACGATCGACACAAAGAGGGCAAGAGCCGCGACGACAAGTACAGATCCGTTCACGACGTACTTTGCCACACTTCCCGGGATTAACCGAAATGATTTCGTGTTCAGATAGAGTGCTAGCAGCGCCCAGAAAAGGGCAAGCACAATCCCCAAGACCTTCGCCACAGACCAACCTGCGCCAAGGAGCACAAATGGAAGGAGCAGCCAGATGTATTCAAACCATCGATACGAATGAACGATGGTGAGGACATGGCCGGACACCTCGAGGTTGGGAACGGGGTCGAGAAACCGCCGCTTCAAACCTACTGAAACGACGTGCCCCTCATTGCTGGTTAGCGGGAATCGCTTGTTGACTCTTCTGACAACTTTATCATCGACGATGAGCTTAGGCCTACCGAAGAATCGAATCCTAAGCTGCAGGTCCTTCCCCTCAAACCCCTTCAGCTCAAATGGGATTTTCATGGATGGCTCCTCAACGGTGTCACTGCGGCAGCGAATTTGTCCGCGTCAAGTCCCCGGCGTGCGCGACGAGGAGAGACCTCCCTTACCGAATCGGACGTCGCCTTTCTCCTTTCCTCCAACACTTTCAGTTGCCTGGCCCGGACCGCAGAAACGGAGCCAGGTCTCTTAAATAAAACGGCCCCTGTATATACCAAAAGATGTACCGCAGCTTCAGATAATTTTTCCCAAATTCGAAGATCTCGGGAATCGTGACCCGCTTTCCTGTTTGCGGATTGATATGCTCATAGTTGCCCCACTGAACAGCGACTCCGGTCGGCACAATTCCGTCGCAACCTCGGATAAGGCCATAGCTATGGTCCATCTGCGATTTCTTATACACCAGCAGGTCCGGCCCTCCCATCCCCACGTGGATTTCCTTTGCATACTCGTAAACGTCTCTCAGGTAGTGATGATCAGTTCCCGGGAGCCACTCTCCCGGCATGAAGTTCGCATAGATGATCGTCACAGATACTGAGAAGGACTCCTTGAGGACCTTCATGGTCTCTTTGATCGCATCTCTGTAGCCCTGAGGCGTAAAACCTTTGGGACGCAATCTCGCCTTGTCCCCGAAGTCGACAGCCGTTTCAGGAAGGTTGATGCCTTCAATCCTCCCATCAAACCTCTTCCCTAACGCCCTCAATAACTCATGGAACCTCGCGGCAACCCTTGGATCCCATCTCCTCGCAACCCATCCATCAATCTTGTACTTCGTTTCTGAAGTATCTTCGAAGACATACTGCGGATCGGCCCCGCCATTATACTGGGGATCGTCGCGAAGATACCGTGGAACGAGAATGGCCGTTGAGTCGAAGGAGACATCCTGGAGTTGAACGAACAGCGCCTTGCCGTGTGCTTGCAGGAAATCCAGATCTTCCTGTATCGTCTCGAAGTGATATTCGTTCTTTCTGGGCTCCAGTTCGCGCCAGGTGTACTTCACCTGTGCACCTGCGATTTGCTTTGTCTCGAGAAAGACGGGATCGTGAATACGGTTGCGTTCCCTCTCCACGAAAATGAAATGACGAATGCCGGTTTGAGCAGCAGCATCAAAAGGATGTACGGAGAGAAGAATGAGTGCTGCGAGCGTTAGCAGTGGAAGTGTCTTTACGAAGCTCGTGGTATGTAAGAGAGCCGGTAACTTCATGAAAGTTTCGCTCCCAGAACACATTTCAGGGGTGCAGCACCAAGTCGTACCGCTGCTCGGTAAGCCTGCAGCCCCAGATTTCATGCGTATGCTCCTCGGTGAGGCAGAAATCAGCTTTGGAGTAGACCTGCGCTGCCGCCAGCAGCGAATTGACGGTCCAGAGGAACACCCGCTCGTATCCGCTTTCCCGGCAGAAAGCCACCGCCTCTTCGACGAGTCGATGACCAAGCCCTCTCCCTCTGAGCGCTGGATGCAGGAGGAACCAGCGAAGCTGTGCTTCAGTCTCCGTGTGCTTCACAATCGCAACAGATCCCATCAGGACACCATCGGAATCGACGAGCCAGATTCTCTCCCGTGGTGTCTGCGAGAGCATGAATTCCGCAAGCGGCTTTGCCACGTACGCTTCGAATGTGTGGTCGAATCCGTACTCCTGCGAATACAGAAGTCCATGGAGCTCGATCAGCCGACCCGCATCACCCGGCCTGAATTCGTGACGGATGGTTATGACACGCGAAAGCTTTGTCGGGGTCTCAGCCACAACATGATCTCCGTTGACATGATTCGGCTACTTGCCAACCTCAGGCCATGTGGCAAGAGCAATCTGCCGCGTTTCATCAAGCGCCACAGCTGTGTAGAAATGAAAGTGAACTCCGTTCACTCTGAAGATGCATGGCTTTCCCGCGTGGAGAGCGTCGTACGATCCGGGTGCTCCGACTCGCAGCACAGGGTTGTGCTCGTATTTCTGCCAACCCAGAGGAAACTGATCCTCGCTCGTCCATGCAAGTCCGTCGGCTGAGTTCTTCTTGTCCCAGCTGTACCACGCCATATACCACGTAGTTCCGACCTTATAGAGACTTGGATCCCCCGCCCTGCCGGAGGCATCCCACGCCCCCGGCCTGGCGCTTCCGACGATCAGCGGAGAGTGCGCATCATCGACTTCCCAATGAAACAGATCTTTCGAGGTTGCATAGCCGATGAATTCTTCCGTGAGTCCGTTGACCACGCCCGAAGCATTGAAAAAAATATAGTATGTGTCTTTCACCTTCACGACATGCGGATGCCAGATTGCATCACGCCTCCAGCCGCTGCCGGCAGGAGCAATAATGGGATTTGTCTCCGATCGCTTCCAGGAAGAAAGGTCGGTAGAGGTTGACACGTTAAGAGTCTTCGATCCCTTCTCATATCCCTTCACAGTCGTGCCGATGTAAAAGAGATAGTAGGTTCCGCTCTCGAACCACATGAATGGCCCTGTCGCTCCCTCGGCATCTGAAGTACCTGCAATGCCGCTTCCGGTGAAGATTGGATTGCGTGCATCCTTCGTCCAATGAAGAAGATCTTCACTCCAGGCGAGTCCGACCTGAGGACGTGTCACGTATTTGTATCCACGCCTTGTCGAGTCTGAGCTGC
>JBEKOB010000098.1:0-13921 GCA_049522195.1 Bacteroidota bacterium | reverse complement strand
ACTGCCCTGCGGCAGGTACAACTGAAACCAGCGCTGCGCAAGGGACCGAACGGACTCTTCAAGATCTACCGCGAGTACATTGCAACAGAGGAGTCCAATTCTCCTCCAGCTCTTGTAGCGAACCCCGTGTCGGATTATGACAGGTTCTTTCACGCAGATTGGGAGCGGCGAAAGGGAATGCTCTCCGATGCTGAGAAAGATTTGATGGCTCTGACTGAGTCACCGGGAATCGTCCCGACCCAGATAATCTCTCAGTCGTTGGCCCGACTCAAAGCCAAACAGGGACAGGAAGATACGGTCGAGACAATCATCCGCGAATCGACCAGCCGTATCAAGACGCTGGGTGAAGCAGATGTCGTCTTTGAGGATCTCAAGTATATCGTCACTGACGAGGAATTGCAGCGGTATCGGTCACTTCAGACAGTTGAAGAAGCGAGAAAATTCATTCTGGGATTCTGGGGAAAACGAAATCCAAACCCGATCCTGACGACGAACGTTCGCATAGCCGAGCACTACCGCCGGTTGGTATATGCCGAGGAGAATTTCCAGGCGTTCGGTCCGAAGACGTTCGCCAAAAACGCCGGGAACACCTGGTTGCTCAATTTCCCCCAGTCGTACTACCTCAACGAAGAATTCAATGACAAAGGAATCGTGTACTTGCACCACGGTAAGCCCGATGAAACGATTTCAACACCATCTGCGTCCCTGGAGAAAAATGAATCGTGGCTCTACCATGCAAGAGAGGAAACTCCGGAAATGCTCTTCGATTTTCATGTGATGCAAGGCTCCCGATCGACCGAGTGGCGTCTGGTGCCCATGTTCACAGACCCCTATCTCTGGAGTGACCGGAGCATGTTCTCGTCGAGGTACGCGAGGTTGGCGACGTCACCACAAGATGAGTCACTCACGAGTACGACACAGCGGCTCCTTCTCCAAGGAATGGAGGAGGGAAAGAAAACTGTGAGCTCCGGCCTTTCGACTGATGGTTACAAGAAAGGATCCGACCTCGTCATGCGACTTGAATCGCCCATCGCCGTGACGTGCTATCGGGGAGGAAACGGAAAGACGTCGGTCGACCTCAGCTATGTCATCTCACCATCGGAAGTCAGATGGGGAATAACCGACACTCTTCGTCCACTCCGTGTCGATGCCGAGTATTCGATGCACAACTCAGCCTGGAAACGAGCGGCGGACGATCAGAAGACGAAATTCTATAATCCACGAAGCAGGCGTGGAAAGAGCGCAATCGAGGTTTTTCACGTGCTTGTGCCCCCGGATTCCTATTTCGTTGCATGGCAGGCAAAGCTGCTCGATGGAAAGGTCCTCATCAGCCAGAAACTCCAGACACACGTTGATGATTTTTCCGGCACAGCGCTTTCCATGAGCGACGTCGAGCTTGCGTACGCGATCGAGCCGGCGAAAGAGGGAAGCGATTTCAATAAAGGGTCTCTCCTCGTCGTTCCCAATCCGTTGCGGAAGTACCTCATGGATAAACTGGTGTATGTCTACTTTGAGGCATACAATCTGGCGAGAAACTCCGAAGGAAGAAGCAACTATACAATCGAGTACGAACTGAACTGTCTCACGCCTCAAACCTCCTTTATTGAGAGAGTTCTTGGCCTTGGAAAGAAATCATCGATCACCGTTCGTTCTCCGAGGCAAGGAACCGGGGAATGGTCGCAGGAAAACGTCGCTCTTGACGTGCACCAACTCGAGCCGGGGCAGTACGACTTGCATGTGCGATTGACAGATGTTGTGCAGCATACGACGGTCTCAAGATCGATACGACTGGAACTCTACGAGGAAGAATAGAAGGGAATCAGGTACACTTCATGCGCGGGGTTCGACGAAGGAACTTTGGAACAACGGATGCACAATTACAATCCGCTCAAACCACCATCAGGAGGAAGCACCATGGCTCATACCTATGAAGAGCTTCACAAGATGACAGTCGCACAACTTCGTGCAATTGCCGACGGCGTCGAGGATGATTCACTGGAGGGACACAGCACAATGCACAAGGAACAGCTCTTGCCGATCCTGTGCAAAGCCCTTGGCGTCGAGATCCCGCATCACCACGTCGCGAGCACGAACAAGGGGGAAATAAAAGCCAAGATTCATGCCTTGAAGAAAGACAGAACCGTGGCGATAGAAAAGAAAGACTACAAGAAACTCGAAGCCATCCGTGACGAGATTCACAAGCTCAAGAGAAATTTGAGGAAGGCGATGGTGTAAGTGACCCATGAACCAATTGACCACTCACCGAGCTCTTGGTTAATTGTGATTGCACCGGGCTGATACGGCGTTGGACCCTTCACTCCAACGCCGCCCAGCCATCACTACCCCCTGTTGTCCGACAGTTGTACTGTCGGACTCACCTCATGCGAGAGTTTCACTCTCGGACTATGGGCACGAGTCTCCGGGTCGTCCATTTCCATCCCTGGAGTGAAACTCCAGCATGGGCCTTCTTCGACAGTGCAACTGTCGAAGAACTCAGGCCATTCACTCCCGCTCAGCCTCCACTTCGTGTTGTCCGACAGTTGTACTGTCGGACTCACCTCATGTGAGAGTTCCACTCTCAGACACTCCTCAAAGTGCCAATCGATTCTAGTGGGACGCGTATCCAAGAAGCTGTATAATGAGAAGTCACTCGACTGTTAATCTCGGTCTGCAAGAGTAGAGCTCCCGCTCGGGTCTTCCTCGACAGTATAACCTTCGAGGAACTGCAGATACTTTGTTGAGCCGCAGTACCGCCTCCTCTGTTAGCATGCACTCGCAGGACACATGCACCGATTAGAAGCCAACCATGAACAAGCCCTGGACCTTCGACGATTCAGATTCCCTCTATTTCTGTACAGACGTCATAGTCGGCTGGCAGTATGTCTTCACCTCACCTGAATTCTTTGAAGCGATCATCGATTCCCTGAAGTATTGTCAAGAGAACAAAAGCCTCCGACTGCACGCGTATGTCATCATGCCAAATCACACTCATTCTATTGTTTCCACCTCGGAGGGTAACCTTGCTTCAATTATCAGGGACTACGAACGGCATACTTCCTGGAGGATCTTGGAACTTCTTGGAGAGGCGAAGAATAGACGTTTACTGAAGTACTTTCACTCTGTAGCGAGACGAGAAGAAAGAGGCAACGAGCACAGGATTTGGCAAAGCGGCAGCCATCCGGTGCTTGTCGAAAGTGATGAGTTTTTCGATCAAAAACTTGAGTACATACACAACAATCCTGTAATCAAGGGATATGTCGAAAGGCCAGAGTATTGGAAATTCTCCAGCGCGAGGAACTACCTCTTAGATGATCACTCAGTTATCAAGATCGATTTCCTGGAGTGAAACTCCAGCATGCGCCTTCTTCGACAGTGCAACTGTCGAAGTACGCAGGCCCTTCACTCCAAACCCCTGTTGTCCGACAGTTGTACTGTCGGACTCAACTCATGCGAGAGGTTCACTCTCGGACCTTGCCAACAGTCAGAAGCTGGCAACTAGGTTATCTGGAGTGCAACTCCAGCATGAGCCTTCTTCGACAGTGTAACTGTCGAAGAACGACTGGCTTTCTATTCCAGCGCCGCCTCTGCCATCGCAACGACGTTTTCCGGCGGCACATTGGGCAGTAGCGCTTCATGGCTCGGGCTGACGATGAGCCGCGGCCCCAGCAAGCTCTTGATTCGCCTCACTTCTTTCTTCACCCCCTCCTGCCCGGCGTTCACAAGCACATCCTGCGTATCAATGCCCCCGAGGAATGAGATGCGCCCACCGAACTCTCGTGCAAGCGTCTCGGCATCCATATTTGCCGCCCGGGCCTGCAACGGATGAAGACAATTCACCCCCGCATCGATGAGCCGGCCTATGACACGGTAAATCGACCCGCACGAATGCAGGATCACCTGGTACCCGTGCCTCTGTGCCTGATCGGTGAACCTCTGAAACCATGGGAGAACAAACTCGTCGAACAGTTCCGGCGCCAGGATCAGGTCCCGCTGCGTTCCGAAATCATTCCCGAAAAAGTATCCGTCGATCGAATCTCCCGCCTGCGCAAAGAGCAGTTCGTTTGCCGCATAGTAGAAACCGCAGACGTGATCTGTCACAGCATGGACGATCTCCGGATGGGTGTACATTTTTGTCAGATAGTTCTCCGCGCCGAAGATGTCCATCACATCATGAAAGAATGGTGTCCAGAATCCGCTAGCACGGTAGAACTCACCTGCGTTGCGCAGGGTCAGCAGACATTCTGTGAGATCGATATACTTCACATCCGGCCAATCGTACGATTCCACTTCATTCAGGCTCTCGCACTCGGAAAGCGGACCAGGCTCCCCAAGGGATTTCTTGTATTTCCACAAGTCGAAAATCCCCTTTCCCTCCGGATGCTGATATGTCGATTCGATGAAGAGAGGCGTAATCCAGCGAAAATCATCCCCCACTTTGAGCTGAAGCTCATCGAGTGTGGATGTCCCGAAGTACTTGTGGTAGATGGGGAGCGTGTCGGGATGCGGATTCCCAAGCCAGAACCCACAGCGGTCGGCTGGCTTCCCATCGATGATGCGGCGTATGCGTTCGCGGCTGGTCATGGAGTTATTCTGCTCGGAAAGTAATCATTCGAAAACACTCCTGCAACCCGCAACGCGATCTTCTTGAATATCGCCTGACAAGTTTTTACATTGGCGACCACACGTCACCGTATCCTCCTTTCTCACGACCGGCATCCAACTATGACCTTCCATCCGATCGACCTCACCATTATTGCAGTCTATATGCTGATTACCCTCGCTCTCGGATTCCTTGTCCGCCACAGGGCGGTGAGGAAGCTTGAGTCGTACTTCCTTGCGGACCGGAGCATCCGTTGGTGGATGCTGGGACTCTCGGGGTGCTCAAGTTATATCGACATCGGGGGAACGATGGTCATTATCGGCATGATGTTCTACGTAGGCCTAAAATCCGTGTGGGTGACACACATCTTCTGGGGCTTTTTCATGATGGCCTTTTACATGGCGTTTCAGGCGAAATATATCCGGCGCTCCGGTGTGATGACCCTCGCCGAATGGAATGAAACACGCTTCGGGCAAACCAGGGAGGCCGAACATGTCCGGCTTGCCACCGCGACCTTTTTGCTCATCCTGATGGTTTTCAACCTGATCTACCTTGCTGTCGGCACAGGAAAATTCGCCGAAGAATTCCTTCCTTTCTCACGTGGGACATCCACCTTCCTTGTCTTTGCCGTTGTCGGCGTCTACGTGACCGTAGGCGGATTTTTCGGCGTTGTGCTCACCGACATCTTTCAGACAACGCTCATTGCAATCGGAACCCTCGTCCTCACCGTGATGGTGTTTCAAATACCGGAGACCGCGAACTTCCTCGCAATAAAAGACCCTGCGTGGAGCACGCTTGCCCCGTCCTGGACGCTCTGGTCCTCGTACCTTCCACAGACACCTGAAAGCCACCAACACTACTACTGGTTCGGTCCGATCATGCTCGCCGGACTGAGCTGGCTCGTGTTCAAGATTCTTGCAGGTCCGGTCGTGTGGGATTTTACGTTCTTCCTGACAACGAAGAATCCACGTGAGGCATCGCTGGCAGCCGGAATGTGGACTGTCGGGCATACGCTTCGCTGGTTCCTTGCCGGTTCATTTCTCTTCCTGGGCATCTACTATCTCGGGTCCAGTGCCAACTTCGATGCCGAGAAAATCATGCCGCTCGTTCTCAAGAGGCTCCCCGTCGGACTTTCGGGACTCTTCATGGCTGTCCTCCTTGCAGCTCTGATGTCGACGATCAGCGCCATGGTGAACGTCACGAGCTCGGTCATTCTCAATGATTTCCTGAAGCGCTACTTCGCAAAGAACATGCCCGAGAAACAGCTCATTCGCCTCGGTATGGTGGCATCCATCATCACCGTCACGCTTGCATTTTCCTTCAGTTTCCTCTATGACAAGATCATCTCCATCTGGGAGCTGATGATCTTTGTCATCCTGACGATGATCCTGCTGCCGGGTACCATGCGATGGCACTGGTGGCGCTTTGGATCACGCGCTTTCGTCTGGAGCATGGTAGCGACAGGTTGCATCGCACTTGCTCAGAAGCTCCTATTCCCCGAATGGCCCGTCCATATATCGATTGCTGTCAGTGTCATAACGTCTTTCGTTCTGACTGTCATCATCACATTCCTCACCAAACCCGCTGACACGGAATTGCTTGTAAAATTCTACGCGAAGGTCCGCCCGTTCGGATTCTGGAAACCGATCAGGCTTGAAGCCGAACGCCGAGGCCTCGTACCGGTCAATGACAGGATGCCCACCATCGACCTGATGAACGGATTCATCGCATCGCTCTTTCAGCTGACTCTTGGTATCATTCCTTTCTATATGTTTCTGAGGAATTGGACACAGGTCTATATCTGGGGGGCAATCTGCGTCGTTGTGATGATCGTCCTTTATTTCACGTGGTACAAGAATCTACCATCTCCCGATGAAACGTAAATGAGATTTCCGAGGTCCCGTGATGTTGTAGAGATAGATCTCGGATGTAAGCCCTGGCAGAACCATGGATTCCCAATCGGAGCCCTTCATGCCGAGAAAACCAACGGTCTCCACAGACACGACATTCCTGCACCTATCCTTCACTCTATTCGCCGTCTCGCTGATCGTTCTATCGCTCGAGGTCAACCATGCGGGGGCCCAAACCGCGAAGGAGATCCGCGGAGTCTGGGTTCATCCTTCGACTTTCGGACCGGAGAAGGATGCCGCGGTGGCGACAATCCGGAAAACGCTGGATGAGTATCACAACTCGGGAATCAATACGCTGATGGTGCTCGTAAAGACAACCTCCGGACTGGTGTACTTCAAGAGCTCCATCGCTCAGATGGATACTGCGTGGAAATGGGATTTCTTCAGCGTATTCCTCGAGGAAGCTCAAAAGCGAAAAATGACCGTTCACCCATGGTTCTGTGTCTTCACCGAAGGGGCACAGGCTGGGCCAGTTCGCCAACATCCCGAGTGGCTTGTCCAAAGCACGACGATGGAGACCCAGGGCGTAGTGAATCCTGCACTGGAGGGCGTCCGCGAGTACGAACGGAGCCTCATACTGGAGCTCGTCAGGAACTATCCGGTGAGCTGGATTCATCTCGACTACATCAGGTATCCGTGTGAACCATCGGAGCCTTTCTTCAGTTTTGATGAAGAGACCCGGAAGCAATTCAGGCAGCACACCGGTGAGGATCCGTTGGAGATCAAACACAAGAATTCAGGAAATACGCTTTGGAATGAATGGATCGAGTGGAATGGCGGGCACGTGACGAAGTTCGTGCGCGAGTTGAAAGCTGCGCTAAAACCTATGAAGCGATGTGTTCGAGTTTCGGCATCGGTTTTTCCGGACGCGGACATCGCAAGGGTCCTCATCGGCCAGGACTGGGGACGCTGGATGCGGGAAGGGCTCATCGACATGATCTGTCCAATGCTTTATCTGAACAACGACACCCTCCTGGCGAAGTACGTGGACCGGGCTGTCAAACACAAAATCCAGCACGTACAAGTCTGCGCAGGCGTTGGCATTGTCACAGCTCACAACAAAAATTCACCTGCAGGACTCGTAGACCAGATCCGGCTGACCAGGCGACTCCACGCAGACGGGTATGTCATTTTCTCTTCGGGGAGCCTCACAAAAGAATATCTCGACGCTCTGGCTTTACTCCAATGACACCCAGCTATCCAGGTAGAAGACGAAACAGGAGAATTCAATGACCACCAGAACCAATCACCGATTGGCAGTCGCACTCGTCATGTTTGCTGTGCTGCCCTGGTTCCATCTTTCGGCCCAGCCTGCATCGCTGAGGGGTTTCGATGCATATGTCAACAGGGCTCTTCGGGAGTGGGGTTGCCCGGGTTTGGCGATCGCCATCGTGAAGAACGACAGTATCGTATTCGCAAAGGGCTATGGCTTGCGTCAGATTGGAAACTCCGCTCAGGTGGATGAGAAAACGATCTTCGGTATCGCTTCTTGTTCCAAGGCATTCACTGCAGCTTCGATCGCGATGCTCGTAGACGAAAAGAAGATAAAGTGGGACGATCCTGCGACGAAGTACCTCAGTGGTTTTCAGTTGTACGATCCCTATGTGACACGTGAACTCACAGTTCGGGATCTCCTCGCACACCGGAGCGGACTCCCCGCGTTCGGAGGCGATCTCATTTGGTGGGGATCCACCTACAGCCGTGATGAGACGCTCAGGCGCATCCGGTTCGTGAAACCTGCAACGAGTTTCCGGAGCCGGTATGCATATCAGAACATCATGTTCATCGCCGCCGGACAGGTCGTGTCGGCCGTGGCGCGGGAACCTTGGGAAGAATTTGTGAAGGAACGTATTCTTGTTCCCCTCGGGATGCAATCGACAAGCACTAGCGTGAAAGCGTTGCAGGTTGTGGAAGATGTCGCCACACCTCATATGCGAGTGGACGGGAAAACACATGCGATCGCCTGGCGGAACCTGGATAATGGCGCTCCTGCGGCCGGCATCAACTCCAATGTCCTCGACATGGCACGCTGGATTCGTCTTCAGCTTGGTCACGGCCTGTTTGAGGGGAAACGAATCTTCAGCTCATCAGTCAGCGAGGAAATGTGGTCACCGCAGACGATCATTCCTTCCTCAACGCCTGAGCCGCCTCTCCCCGCTTTCCTGAAAGGACATTTCTCTGCCTATGGACTTGGATGGAGCCTCGGAGAGTACAGGGGGCGGTACTTTGTCCGTCATTATGGCGAAGACGACGGGATGTCCTCCGTTGTCGGCTTACTTCCCGAAGAGAAGCTCGGCGTCGTGATTCTCACGAATCTGCACGTTACTTCCCTCCACACGGCTCTACTGTATCGGATTTTCGATGCGTTCCTGAAGGCCAAGCCAGAGGATTGGAGCAGCTTGTACCTGAAAGTGAGAACGACCGAGGAGTTGAAGGCAGCCGCGGAAGAAGCAGAGAGAGAAAAAGCGCGGGTAACAAATACACAGCCGTCTCTTCCCTTGAGCCGGTACGCCGGAACATTTTCAAACACGACATATGGTGATGCGACGGTAGTCGAGGAAGGTGGAAAGCTGGTTGTGCGACTGAGCGCTTCACCGACATATATCGGAGATCTCGAGCACTGGCAACACGATACGTTTCTTTCCCGATGGCGCGATCCGGTCGCAGAGAAAACTTTCATTTCATTTACATTGAACGCTGCCGGCGAGGTCGATGAAATGAAACTGAAGGTGGCGGATTTCATCGATTTCGGAGAGTATCTGTTTACCCGAGCGAAGTAGTATTGCAGAGAATTTTCACGTATCTTCAGGAGGATGTTCGAAGCCTCGCAGCGCGAAGGGGCTTGCGTTCAACAGGCTGACAGAATTTCGGCTCCACCAAAGATTTGTTTTTCTGAAAATGTCACGAATAAATGAAAGTGGGAATGTTATGACTCATTACAAAGAACTCGGTCTCGTCAATTCGAAGGAGTTGTTCCAGAAAGCTGTGAAGGGGGGATATGCAATACCTGCCTTTAATTTCAACAATCTCGAGCAATTGCAGGCAATCATCGGTGCATGCGTTGA
Organism: Bacteroidota bacterium; assembly: GCA_049522195.1. GTDB lineage: Bacteria > Bacteroidota > Ignavibacteria > UBA10030 > UBA10030 > UBA9647. The sequence goes on along the minus strand of JBEKOB010000098.1, from coordinate 4,346 downwards.
GACAAAGTCACCTGTGATCCTCCAGGTCTCGAGCGGAGCCCGCAAATACGCCAACCAGACGCTTTTGAAGCATCTCGCCAAAGGGGCCGTCGACTACGCGAAGGAACTTGGCTATGCCATTCCGATCGTGCTTCACCTGGATCACGGCGACACATTTGAGCTCTGCAAGTCGTGCGTGGAATCCGGTTTTTCCTCGGTCATGATCGACGGCTCACATCATCCCTATGACAAGAACGTCGAACTGACGAAGCAGGTCGTTGAGTTCGCGCACAAGTACGACGTGAGTGTAGAGGGTGAGCTCGGCGTGCTGGCCGGCATCGAAGACGAAGTATCGAGTGCCGTCACACATTACACCAAGCCATCGGAAGTTGAGGATTTTGTGAAGAAGACCGGCGTGGATTCACTGGCGATTTCCATCGGCACGTCACATGGCGCGAACAAATTCAAGCCGGAACAATGCACTCGGACTCCCGAAGGCATTCTCGTTCCTCCCCCACTTCGTTTCGACATACTGGAAGAAGTCGAAAAGCGAATTCCCGGCTTCCCTATCGTGCTTCACGGCGCATCATCCGTTCCGCCCGAACTGGTCAAAAGCATCAACAGCAACGGCGGCAAGCTCAAAGATGCAGTGGGAATTCCGGAAGAGCAGTTGCGACGGGCAGCTGCCTCGGCGGTGTGCAAGATCAATATCGACTCTGATGGCCGTCTGGCGATGACTGCAGCAATTCGAAAAGTATTTGCTGACAGCCCGGCGGAATTCGATCCGCGCAAGTATCTGGGACCCGCACGCGATCAACTCAAAGAGCTTTACAAGCACAAGATTGTGAACGTGCTTGGAAGCGCTAACAGGGCATGAAATCGACGAAGGTGACCTTTAGCAATGCGAAATCACAGCAGAAGGTTACCTTCATCCTGGATTTGAGCAGGAGCAGACTCTTGACGTTGATTCAAGTTCATCACGGGCCAGACATCGATCTGGCCCGAGAACTTTTCAGGGAGTACCATCGCTCTCTGGGTGTTGATCTCTGTTTCCAGGATTTTGAACACGAACTCGCATCACTCCCCGGCGAGTACGCTCCTCCCTCCGGCCGATTGCTCCTCTCTTATGAGGAGGAGACGCTTGCGGGATGCGTCGCTCTCCGCAAGATCGACGATTCGACGTGCGAAATGAAGAGGCTGTATGTCCGGCCGGGATTCCGGGGAAAACGACTGGGGAAACGTTTGGCGGATGCTGTTATCGAAGAAGCACGAGGTATCGGTTACAAGAAAATGAAGCTCGACACACTGCCGACGATGACTGCGGCAATTGCGCTGTATCGCTCACTTGGGTTCAAATCGACTCTCCCCTACCGTCACAATCCAATCCCGGGTGCGCTGTTCATGGAACTCGATCTGCCAATCTGAGGTGGCCACATCCTCCATCGTGCACGCGAGGGTGAAGGCCACTTTCGCGCAGGTGTCGGCGCTTAGAAGATGGTGTAGGTCAAACCGATAGCAAGAACTTCCTTCTCCTGCAACCTGGATGTCGCGTTCACATCGTTGATGAGCTGGACGTTTACAATGACGACAATGTACTTGCTCACGTTTGCCGTCACCGTGTTGTCCATCCTCATTGTCACTTCACTCAGTTTTCGAACGGGAGCAAAAAGCTCCAGCTTTGACCTGAAGAGCAGGTTGTCATCGAGCTTCAGTTCAGCATCCGTTACGGACTCAACGCCGCCATCGACCCTCGTTTTGACTCTCTGGCTGAGCGGCGTGGAAGGATCGTTTGCGTACGAGGTGTAGGTCGATGTGACAATTTCCCGGACTCCAACACCAAGTCTTGACTTGATCGTTGCGGAGGGTCTGTAACCGAATCCGGCGCTCTGAGTCAGGTATGCGGGGTCGAAGAACTTCGACACCGGAGTCGAGTTCCCCGCGCCGTCAATCATAACCCCTTCAGCGAACTGCGTCTTCAAGGTCGCACTGATGTATGGATTGACTTCTGACCCCAATTTGTACGTGAAGACCGATTCAAATTCTAGCCTGTCTTCGGTCTTACGTATAGTTTCACTTCCGATCCTTGCCTGCCCATAGGTCATCTTGTACGAATTACCCCAGACATACGAGGTGTCCTCAAGCCTCGAGAGCCCGTAGAATCGGATCGTCCATGACAGGGCGTCCTCGCCCCCCTGTGCCCAGTCCTTGACGGAAACCTGCGTGAGGTTCAGGCCGGAAACTACCGAATGTTTCCAACCCCACTTGCTGCTGTCGGGCTTTGGTGGTTCCTGCGCTTGCGACCAGGCTTGTGAGACAAGAACAACCAGCAATACTAGGATCAACCTCTTCATCTTTCACTTCCTTCTTGTTTCTCATCTTTCAAATTCGACTGAATCCATTCTTACAGTTTTGTTCTGCAATGACCACATCGTTTCGCCTCGATGGGGATGTCCATCATGCAATCAGGACATTTTTTCGTCGTCGGAGCGACAGCCGGCGCGGGCTTCCGCTGCATCCGGTTGACGGCTTTGACGATCAGAAAGACCGCGAACGCGACGATCGTGAAGTCGATGATATTATTCAGGAACACCCCATACTTCAGGATGGCCGCCGGATTCTTGTCAACCGCCTCCTTCAGGATAATGCCAAACGAGCTGAAATCAACGCCCCCAACAAGCACGCCAATGGGAGGCATCAATACGTCATTGACCACAGAGCTCACCACCTTGCCAAAGGCCGCTCCAATGATGATACCGATGGCGAGGTCGAGCACGTTTCCGCGCATCGCAAACTCTTTAAATTCCTTGACCACGGACATTGGGTAACCCTCCTTGATTGTTCGTTTTTCCAGGGATTGAATCAGATTGGCTGCCGCGCGCCGCTGTCGACTGAGATCACGGGAGGATTCGTTCAACGATCGGAGAGTACGCGGACGGCACCGGTGCGTTGACACGAATGTAATCACCGAAAACCAGAATGGCAAAGGGGAACTCCACCGTTTCTTGAAGTTGACTGTGGACCTGTCGTAAACCCGAACACGCTCGAAGCTCATCAGAAGGCGGGATTGTCTCTTCATTGAGATCCGTGCTGAGGGAATGCGGGCCGCGAGAGAGGAGCAGACCTGTCCGCCATTCTTTGTGGCGGAGGGGTGTGTGCTCTTCCATCGATTTTCCAGTTTCCCTCATTCCTTGAAAAATCGTATCTTTCTCCCAATCACAGAGAGAGAGCATGACCGCCAACCAGGAACCACTCAAGGCCCCGATCCCCGAACACATCGTTGTTGAGCACGGACCGAATGGACTTGTATTGTCCTACAATTGGTTTTCCTGGACGTATATTGCGCTCGCGGTCTTTGCGCTCTTCTGGGATGGCTTTCTTGTCTTCTGGTATAGCGTCGCTTTTTCACAGGACGCTCCATGGATCATGTTTGTGTTTCCGCTTCTCCACGTGAGTGTCGGTGTCGGACTTACCTATTCAGCTCTTGCGGGATTTTATAACAAAACGATTATCACTGTCGGGATGGGAAAGCTCTCGATTCAGCACACACCATTTCCATGGCCCGGCAACAGGACAGTGCAGGCATCGGACCTTGTTCAACTCTATTCCGAGGAGCGCATGACGCGCTCAAACAACGTCACGCGCACGACCTATCAACTCAGCGCAATCTCCAATCAGAATAAGAAAATCAAGCTCCTCAGCGGACTGAACACCCCGGACGAGGTCCGCTTCTTTGAACATCAAATCGAAGAACAACTGGGCATCCAGGACAGACCGGTTGAGGGAGAAATGCCCAGATAGTCAACCACTATCATCCCATTCTTCCATTCTTTCGCAGGATCACCTATGGCTACCGACAAACTAAACATCGGATCGACCGCCCCAGGATTTGAAAACCTCCAGGGGGTGGATGGAAAGAACTATTCATTGAAGCACTTCTCAGACAAGAAGGGGCTTGTTGTCGTTTTTTCCTGCAACCACTGTCCAACCGTTCAGGCATACGAAGACAGGATGATCGCCTTCCAGAGCGAGTATGGACCGAAGGGATTTCAACTCATCGCTATCAATTCCAATGAAACAGACAACTATCCGGAGGATAATTACGAGGAGATGGTGAAGCGTGCTCGGAAACTGGGCTTCAACTTCCTCTATCTCCGTGATGATGATCAGTCGGTAGCACGGGCCTTTGGCGCCACGCATACGCCGGAATTCTTCGTGCTCGACAATGCACGGAAATTGCGTTATCACGGCAAGATGGATGACAACAAGGAACATTCTGCTTCAAGAATCAGCTACGTGCGCAATGCAGCCGATGCTATACTCGCCGGCGAAGAGGTGAAGGAAACGGAAACGTACTCAATCGGTTGCAC
>JBEKOB010000097.1:0-14245 GCA_049522195.1 Bacteroidota bacterium | reverse complement strand
GAGGCCGAGGTTCAATTGAAGGCGCTTCGTGAGACGGGGGGGAAGGCGCGCTATGGAAAGTCGTTTTCTGATGAGGTGGACCGGCTCGAGAAGATCATAGGTGTTGAGAAGGGGCGCGCATTCGAGCGGTACGACAAGGAAATTCGCAATGCGCTGAAACTTGAGATCATTGATCGCCTGCGGGGCGAGAAAGCAGCGATTCAGGCCTCCTTCAAGGACGATCGCCAGCTTCAGGTTGCAACGACGCTGCTCAAGAACAGGCCAGTGTATGCCAAACTCATGGGGGGAGGAAAGAAGTAGCAGTGCGAGTTTAGAGTTCTGTACTACAATCTGTACAAAGAAAAAGGCATCCGTCACGTCGAGTGAGGATGCCTTTTCTGTTCTTGATGGGCTCAGCTGCTCCGATCAGGCACGGATGGAATCAAGCTTTGCGTTTACGAGTCGTACAATCTGCTCCAGATCTCCATCTCGGTTCACAAAATCGAGGTTGTCGCTCTCAATGATCAGCAGCGGTCCGCGGTGATAGTTGGATATCCAGCGTTCGTAGTGCTTGTTCAGCTGCTCGAGATAATCCCGCGGTATACCCTGCTCGAACGAACGACCCCGTCGAGAGATTTGCTGGACCAGTGTGTCGATGGAGGCGCGAAGGTAGATCATCAGGTCTGGCGATTTGAGATAATCGGTCATCACTTCGAACAGAGAAACATAGTTGCTGTAGTCGCGATTATCCATTTTCCCGATATCGTGGAGATTCCGGGCGAAGATCTCGGCATCCTCGTAAATTGACCGGTCCTGGATCACGGGTTCCCCCGACTCAGTCATCCGCTTATGGTGCTTGAAGCGGTTGGCGAGGAAGTAAATCTGTAAATGAAACGACCAACGCGTCATATCCGCGTAGAAATCGGGGAGGTATGGATTGTCATCCACTGATTCGAAGTACGGCTTCCAGCCAAATCGACCGGCAAGGAGCCGCGTGAGGGAAGACTTGCCTGCGCCGATATTCCCCGCCACTGCCACAAAGAGTGATTTTGAGGGGTCCGTCATAAGTGTCTGAGTCTGGAATTCAAATGAGAAGATTGGACGTAGGGGCACGTGGAATGTATTCGAATGAAGGTACAAAAGCAAGAATCGGGGCAGCTCAAATCAATTCGAATGGACTGCCTTGGCAACCGCCTCCAGTCCATCGATGATGCGCGGGCCGGGTCTGCTGACGATGCTTGCATCGATGATCCCGATTCTTCTGTTCCGTATTGCGGAGAGGGTTTTCCATTCCGGATACATTGAAAGGATATCGCCGCTGGACCGGACGATGTCGTTGGTGGCAATAATGACATCCGGCTGGCGTCGCAGGATTTCCTCCCTGCTGAGGAGAGGATAGGCCGTTGTGGCGGTATGCGCAATGTTCTCGCCATGTGCTAGTGTGATCATCTCGTCGAGGAACGTGCCGGGGCCAATCGCCACAATCGGCTTCAGCGAGAGAAGCATCAGGACGGTTCGTTTCGGCCGGGCGGCCGCCTCACTGACAAGTTCTTGTTTGCGCATGCGAAGATACTGCAGCAGGGAATCTGCTTTGGGAGTCGCGGAGGTAAGAACCCCGGCGTCGCTGATTGACTTAAAAATGTCTTCTATAGTGTGGGGATATGAAACGAAAACAATAATACCGGACGAGCAGAGTTTGTCGTAATCCGATTTCATGTTGCCGGAGCCGGACATGAGCACAAGATCGGGACGTAGAGCGATAATCCGTTCGACGTTTGGATTCATGATGCCACCGACCTTCGGCTTCAGCTTTGCTGAAGGTGGATAGTCACAATAGTCTGTCACACCGATGATCGAAGAATCCAGTCCGAGGGCGAAGAGCGTTTCGGTTATGCTCGGTGCAAGGGAGATGATGCGTTGGGGGGCGTGTTGAAGGACGACGGTGTGTCCGACGTCGTCGGACCTGGAAATGGAACCGTGGGCTTGTTTCTTTTCTTCCCGCGTGCACGATGACCAGAGGAGCGCGGCGGCGAGGATGATGGTGAGTGTTCTCATGGAGTCGGGACCGAAACAAAAAGAGCGAATCGTACTGATCCGCTCTTGGCGACACTGGTGCGGAAGAGATCGTTATTTGAAGGAGGCGAGCGCCTCGTCGACGGTATCGAAGTGTTCGAAGACCGTCACGAGTTTTGTCACGACCAGGAGTTGCTCGATCTTTTCGGAAGCGCGGGCAAGCTTCAGGTTTCCGCCGGCATTCCGAACGGTTGTCAATGCACCGATCAGCATTCCCAGGCCGGAGCTGTTCATGAACTTGACTTCTCCAAGATCCACCACGACTTTGTTCTTCCCCGCATCGATCAGCTTGTGTAGCTCCTCATTCAAAGATGATGCATCGGGTCCACCCATCACGTTGCCTTTGAGCTCGATAAGTTCGACGCCTTTGACTTCTTTGATCTTGAGTTTCATTCGCTGATCCTTTGGTTGTTCCGGTTTTCCTTGATTACACTGCAATTGTACGGGTATCTTTGGGAAAATCCAATATGCGATTCTCTATTCCGGTTTCTTCCTTGCAAGCGAATAGTCGAGCACGATTGCACTGGCGATATAGATCGATGAATACGTGCCTGTGATAATACCAACTGTCAGCGTAAAAGCCATTCCCCGCGTGACTTCACCACCGGCGAAAAGAAGCACTATCAGAGCCATGAAAATGGTGCCAGAGGTGATGATTGTTCTGCTCAGAGTGTCATTGATGCTTTTGTTCATCACGTCGTTAAGCGACATGCTGCGATAGATTCTGGAATTCTCGCGAATACGGTCAAAGACGACAACTGTATCGTTCACGGAAAGGCCGACCAGCGTCAAGAAGGCTGCAATCATTTCCTGCGTGATCTCCAGATTGAGTGAAGGAATGACCCCATCGAGAATAGAGATAATGCCAAGCGTCAGAAGAACATCGTGGTAAAGGGAAAGAACGGCTCCCAGGCCATAGATGAACTTGTATCGGATGGCGATGTATGCCAGAATAACGAACAGGGTCGCGAGGACAGAATACACTGCGTCTCTGCGAAGTTCCTTTCCGATTTTCGGTCCGATTTTGCTTTCCATTACGACCTGGAATTTCAGAGTTGAGAGGTCCGTTTGAATCGCCTCCTTGATCTTGTTGGCAACCGCCATTCCTTCTTCCTGCTTGACCGTCCGGATGAGGATCGTCTGATCGTTTCCGAAGGACTTGATTTCGCAGTCGGGCAATCCGGCTTTCAGAAGTGAATTGCGCAGAACTCCATAATCTGGTGCCGCGCTGAAGGACAAGACGAGCTCTGTTCCGCCGCGGAAGTCAATTCCGTAGTTCAGGCCTTTGACGAAGAGGGAAATCATGCCGAGCACAATGATCGTGGTAGACATGAAATACATCTTCCCACGCAGCGCCATGAAGTCGATATTTGTTTTCTTAAAAAGCCGCATTGAGTTTCAAACTCCTTCTGGAAAATCAATTGTGACAAATTGCAGCGTGCAGGCGAATCTGCGCCGGCCTATCCAAACTTCGGGCTCACTCCCTTATTCAGCATGATATTCATAATGACATGCGTGATGACGACGGAGCTGAAGAGGCTGGCGGCAATACCGATCATCAATGTCAGCGCAAATCCTTGAACCGACCCGGTGCCAAACTGGTACAGGATAACGCCAGTTAGGAATGACGTGACGTGCGCGTCGATGATAGCTGTCCACGCTCTCTTGTAGCCGGCGTCGATTGCTGCGCGAAGTGTTTTACCCCCTGCAAGTTCCTCGCGAACGCGCTCGTCGATCAGCACGTTTGCGTCAACTGCAACACCAATAGTGATCATGATTCCCGCGATTCCAGGCAACGTCAGTGTCGCGGAGAACCCGGCCATGACGCCCAGGAGGAAGAGAAGATTGAAAAGGAGCGCGATATCGGCGACTGCACCAGCCGTATGGTAGTACACCATCATGAACAAGACGGTGAGGATCACCGCGATCATGGTTGCGGTGATGCCGGAACGAATCGAATCCTCTCCGAGCGATGGTCCGACAGACCGTTGCTCGATGATTGACACGGGAGCCGGCAGCGCGCCTGCTCTCAGGACGATTTCCAGCAGCTTGGCTTCGTTCGCGTTTTCCATACCTGTAATCTGTGAACGACCGCCCACAATCTTGTTGATGACTGTCGGTGCTGAGAAGACGGAATTATCGAGTGCAATGGCAATGCGCTTATTGACATTCGCACCGGTGATGCGGGCCCACTCGCGTGCCCCTTCCGTGTTCATTTCCATGTTCACGATCGGGCGATTGTTCTCTTGATCGACGCTTGCTCGGGCATCGATGACATACTGACCTGTCAGTTCGGGAGTTTTCTTGACTGCGTAAAGGTGATAGAACTTTTTGCCGTCGGGTGTCGGATCGGTCTTATTGGACCAGAGGAACTCAATGTCCGTGGGAATCAATCGCTGCACGTCAGGGCGGACGAGCAGCCGCATGACGCGATCCCGGTTGGTTTCGAGGACGAATCCCTCGCCTGTGTTTCTCTGATCCGGGGTCACATACGCGAAGAACGGATGTTCGCGGATGAATTTTGCTTCCTGGGTAGTGTCGGTGGTGGACGGCTTGTTTTTGCCGAGCAGCTCATCAAGGGCGTCTTTTGGTTTTGCCTCTTTTTGGGCTGTTTTTGCGGCAGCGGCGCTATCTAATGCGACTTTTCCGGACAGGTAGTCATCAATGGTCTGCATGACCTTGTAGGCGATCTGGGGATCGCGCAGCAGACGGAATTCGAGTCGTGCGGTTCCCTGTAAGAGGGATCGGACTTCCCGCTCATCTTTGACACCCGGAAGCTCAACAATGATTCTGCGTGTTCCCTGCTTTTGAATGTTCGGTTCGGACACGCGGTACTGGTCGACACGGTTGCGAACGATTTCGATTGCGCGATCGACAGCTTTTGCCGTCTCTCCATCGAGCTGGCTCAGAATCGCATTGTCGGCGTCACGGATATTCCCGTAGTAGCGGCTCATCCGGATGCCGCGTTCCTGGAATTTTCTTCCGAAGACGGGGATCACAGATTCATCGTTGTTGGTCGCCTGATCGCGGACTTCCTTGACGATCGCACGGAAATTATCATCCTTGTTTTTCGCGAGCTCATCGAGCAGCTGGATCACATCTACCTCCAGCACGACGCGCATGCCCCCCTGTAGATCAAGCCCAAGCTTGATGCGATGCAGTTTAGCACTGAGAATATCATCCTGGTGCTGCTCGAGGTAGGAGATGCTATCCTGACCCGAGAGCATGGCAAGCTTCTGGCGGTAGTGATAGTCCTGATACGTGGGGTACAGGAAGACCAGCGACACGACGACGGCTGCAAGAATCAGAAAGATTCTCGAAAGTTGGGTTCTCACAAATCGTTCTCCGAGCTAAATCGACAATCAATCTCTCAGGCACCGAGTGGGAGGAAGATGAACTCACATCGAATGCGAACTGGAGGTAAAGAGGTTATGAAAAACGAATCAAAATATAATCCAATGTGCCTGCAAAGTCAATAAGAAAATCGTTGCATTTCAAGGGTTTCACGGCTATATTGAACGTCCGCGTTCCAACTTTTCGCATTCACCTATGGAGATGTACACGCTATGCCGTTGATGACGCAGATCCGAGATAATTTGACAAAGGCGTTCGCCGTCTTCGCCGTTTTCTTCATCGTTTACATCGTGCTCGACTGGGGTATGGACATTACCGGTCGGAAGGGAAGGGGACTTACTACTAAGGATGTTGTCGGCACAGTAAACGGCACCAAGATCAGCTTTCGCGAATTCAGCGATCTCTTAAAGCAGCAGTCCGACGCGTACCGAAAGCAGACAGGGGTTGAGCCCGATGACGAAACCGAGCGTCAACTCAGGACGCAGGTGTGGAACATGCTCGTGCAGCAGGCGCTCGTTGACAAGGAATTGATCCGCCTTGGAATTTCAGTGACCGACGATGAAATCCGCGAGATCTTGCTTGGCCCCAATCCGCCTGAGATGATTGCTCAGCAGTTCAGAGATTCAACCGGGACATTCAACCGGACAGCGTACGAGCAAGCCGTCATGAACCCGCAGAATCGTCAGGCGGTAATCCAGGTCGAAGACCAGGTGCGGCGCCAGCGCCGGCTTGAGAAACTCCAGAGCCTGCTTTCTGCAACTACCCGCGTAACGGAAAACGAAGCGCGTCAACGGTTTGAAGACCAGTCAATTACCCTGGATGCCGAATATGTTCTTTTCGATCCGAATTTGTTTGTCGCCGATTCGGCGGTACAGGTCAATAATGACGATCTGAAGAAGTACTATAATGCGAATCAGGAAGAGTATAAGGTCAAGGCGGCCCGGAAGCTGAAATATGTGTTTTTCAGCCTGGCTCCATCCAATGACGATACTGCGGCAGTCATGGCCGAAATGGCCCGATTTGCCGAACAGGCGAAGACCGGTACTGACTTCGTCGATCTGGCAAAGACCTATTCCGAGGTGCCTGTCAACGATACGACCTTCTTCAAGCACGGGGACATCGGACGACAGCGCGAATCAGTTGCCTTTGCGGCACGCAAGGGTGAACTCGTTGGACCGGTTGCTGACTATGCAGGCATTCATCTTATGAAGATCCTCGAGGAGAAAAAGGGGACGACGGAATTTATCCGTGCAAGCCACATTCTCCTGAATGCGGTCTCGGGGCCCGACAGCGTCAAGCAGATTGAAAGAGCCAAAGCGCTCCTGAAGCGTGCACGCAGCGGCGAGAATTTTGGGGCCCTCGCACGAGACAACAGCGACGACTACGGTTCAAAGGTTCAGGATGGTGACCTGGGCTGGAACGGGAAGGGTGGATGGGTCAAGCCCTTTGAACAGGCAGCCTTCGGTGCAAAAGTCGGTGACATCGTGGGTCCGGTCCGTACACAGTTTGGCTGGCACATCATCAAAGTCACGGGACGCGATAGCCGGCAGTTGAGGATCGCGACACTGACGATGAAAGTGAAATCGAGCGCGCAGAGCACGGATGCGACGAATGCAAAGGCCCAGGACTTTGCCTATTTGGCGAAAGACGAAGGATTCGAAAAAGCCGCTGAGACAAGCGCCTACCAACTGAAGGAAACACCCGAGTTTGTCAAGGGATCAGTCATTCCGGGGATCGGTATGAATGATGCGGTGATGACGTTTGCATTTGGCAAAAAGCTTGATGCACTGAGTGAGCCGACGCCTGTCACCGGTGGTGTTGCTGTCTTCAAAATCTCGGGTGTTCGCGAAGAAGGTGTGCGCCCGCTCGATGAAGTGAAAGCTATGATCCGTTTCCAGGTCCTTCGGGAAAAGAAAATGCAACAGCTGAAGGAACAAGTGGATTCGTTCTCCAAGACCCTGGGTGCCAACGGCGACCTTGCTGTGGCGGCTCGCACGATCAAGAACGTTGTTGATCAAAAAACCGGACCGTTCAAGGCGCAGGATGCGCCGCCGGGCATTGGACGCGACAATGTGTTCATTGGACACGTGGCTTCGCTGAAACCGAACGAGATTTCCAAGCCGTTCGAGGGTGCTCGCGGCTACTACATCGTCAAGCTGCTTTCAAAGTCCGCATTCGATTCGACCCAATTTGCCAGCACGAAGAACACGCTGAAGGAACAGATCCTCCAGGAGAAGCGCAATCGCCTGTTCTCCGACTGGCTTACTGCACTGCGGGACAAGGCGGACATCGAAGATCTTCGAGACAAGTTCTATCGGTAGGCTGTGGGTGCCTGAGGGGCTCTCCGCAAAAGTCTGACAGCCCTGTGCCCCGGCCGATGATTCACACTCGGGTCGCACAGGGTGTCGAGAGACTTCCATTTCCTGGCTGATCTTGAGGACTCTGATGAGGCGTTCAATCGCATCGATTGTTACCGTTCTCATGCTCTCCGGTCAGTTTCGTGCAGAAGCCCAGGAGCACCAGTTTTCCTTCGCTCTGCGAGGCGCTTATACCACGACATCCAAGACTTACACCAATCCCGATTCTCCCTCCGCAGACCTACGCGGTCAATACACCGGTATCGACAACATTTACGCTCCCGGATTTGAGATTCGGTGGATGGTTCCGGGCAATTCGATTGCAATCTCGCTTGCCGCAGAATACCTCTCGAAATTCGATGAAGAGATGGAGCTTGTCGGTTTCCTGAATCCGCCACGCGCACTTCCGGTGAAGGAAGGACTTCGCCTCGTTCCCATCGAGCTGGGAGGATTGGTTTTTGTCCCTCTTGGCTCTGACAAAGTTCGTCTGACGATGGGTGGAGGTCTCGGAATGTACATCGGTCGGCGATATCTCACAATTGCCGGCGTTGAAGCTTCTCAGCAGAACAAGCCGGTTTCGTTTGGCATTCATGTCGAAACAAGTTTTGACTATCGCGTTACACCTGGATTGTTTGCCCGGCTCGACATGCGATTCAGGGATCCTGAGTACACAACTGAAAGCCGGTTTCAGCAAGAGGCAACGCAATACGGCGGAATCCTGGTCCTCTTGCCGCGTGATCCGTTTCGAGCGAAAATCAATGTGAACGGATTGAACTTTGGCCTTGGCGTAGGGTTCGAGGTTTTTTGATGGTGGGTGACGCCAAAGCTGTCATCGTGCCGCAGCAGTTTTGAAGTGACATCGACTCATGAAAGAAATCGATCATCCCCGAAGGAAGAGCCTCATCTACATTGCCGGCTTCATGGGAAGCGGCAAGAGCACCATTGGACCTATTCTTGCCAACACTCTTGGGTTTGAGTTTGTCGATATTGACAAATTCGTCGAGACGAAAGCGCAGAAAAGAATCGTCGATATCTTCGCCAGCGAAGGGGAGCAGGCATTCCGCGCTCTTGAGCTTTTGTCACTGAAAGAAGTCGCTGCCCGCGATCACTGCGTGATTTCTCTCGGTGGGGGTACCATTGCGAATGAGGAAAATTTTCAATTGATTCGAGAGAACGGCATCATCGTCTATCTGCAGCTTTCTCCCGAGGAGATCCTGCAGCGAGTTCACCATCGCACCGACCGCCCGTTGCTTACCAGCATCGATGGGACGAAACTCCCGATGGAAGAGATCCAGCGCCGTGTCGAGGACCTCCTCCAACGGCGCGAACAGTTCTACGGCCGGGCTGATGTCGTGATCCAGACTGACCGGAAACGTGTTGGCGCAACCGTGGACGAAATTGTCCGGAAGCTTCGCGGTCTTGTCGATGCCTGAGGAGGAGCTGTGATCCAACGACAAATTGATGTGTCCCTCGGCGACCGGAACTATCCGATTTATTTCGGCAGTGGTCTGACCGCATCCTTTGCACCCACGTGTCAGCAGCATGGGATTCCCCGACGTGTCGTCATCGTGACGGACACGAATGTTGCGCACCACTACCTGGGTCCTCTCGAGAATAACCTCAAGCATTTCGATTTCGTTGTTTCATCGATTGTCATCCCACCTGGAGAAAATCAGAAGAGTCTTCAACGGTCCGATGCGTTATTCACGGCGCTCCTCAAGCAGGGAGTGGGACGAAAATCCGCAATCATTGCTCTGGGAGGAGGAGTCATTGGTGATCTGGCCGGATTTGTTGCTGCAACGTACCAGCGCGGTGTCGTTCTCGTTCAGGTACCCACGACATTGCTCTCGCAGGTGGACAGCTCAGTAGGGGGCAAGGTTGCTGTGAACCATTCCCTTGGCAAGAATATGATCGGTGCATTCTATCAGCCAAGGTTCGTTTGGATCGACGCAGAGACACTTCGGACGCTTCCTCCACGCGAAATAGTCTGCGGTCTGGGAGAAGTGATAAAATACGGCGTCGTTTTCGATGCCGAGTTCTTTGCCTATCTGGAGACGAATCTTGACCAGATCATCAACCTGGATCCAGCGTCCGTGCTGCATGTCCAGGCGCGATGCTGCGAGTTGAAAGCACACGTTGTGGCGGAGGATGAGCGTGAACAGGGGTTGCGCGCTGTTCTGAACTATGGCCACACCGTGGGCCACGCACTTGAAGCGGCTGGGCGGTATCGAGCGCTGAAACACGGTGAGGCTGTGCTGTTGGGAATGATTGCAGAAAGCTTTATCTCCCGGGAAATGGGTTTGCTTCCCCAGGATACGCACGATCGTATCGTGCAGATGATCCGCCGCCTTCCGGTGAAGTTCGACAAGTCTTCATTCTCGCCCGCCCGCGTTCTAAAGGCTATCGCGCTTGACAAAAAATCCGTTGATGGCAAGCCGCGTTTTGTTCTCCCCAACCGCCTCGGAGAAGTCCAGGTTGTGGATGAAGTCGATAGCGCTCTTGTTCAGTCCTCCCTTCAGTACGTCCTCGGACTTGCGGAGAAGGCGGGACGTCGGTCACAATAACCCTGCCTACCACGGCTATTTATGGAGCTTTGCATGAAATCTTGGCACAAGGTGTTTCTCTTCGCGTGTTTGTTCACATGCACAATGACATTGATCGACGCACAGCCGGCACCGAAACGTGAGTTTCGCGGAGCGTGGATTGCCACTGTAACAAATATTGATTGGCCGATATCAGTGGGGGAATCGATGTCGCTCGCGCAGCGCCAGCAACTCACAGCGCTCCTGGACAAACTCGCGGCTGCGGGTATCAATGCGATCGTGTTTCAAATACGGCCGGCTTGCGACGCCTTCTACAATTCTCCGTACGAGCCTTGGTCTTCCTGGCTCACGGGAACCCAGGGGGTGAAGCCGGTGGACGGTTTCGATCCTCTCGAGTTTGCCGCACAAGAGGCGCACAAGCGAGGAATGGAGATTCATGCCTGGTTCAATCCATATCGGGCCAAGCTCAGCAGAAATTCACCCTCCCAAATTGACTCGACAAATGTTATCAGGCGGCACCCGGATTGGGCTATTACGTGTCCGACTAACGGGTATGTCTTTCTCGACCCGGGACTTCCTTTGGTACGTGATCATGTTGCACGTGTCATTGCAGATGTTGTGAGACGGTATGACATTGACGGTGTTCACATGGACGACTATTTCTACCCCTATGCAGAGGAGGGCTTCACGAAAGAGGACTCAGCCACGTTCCGCATTTACCATCGAGGATTCTCATACCCTGACAGTCTTGCCCCGTGGCGGCGTGACAATGTCAATTTGTTGATGAAGATGATCTATGACAGCGTTCAGGCAATCAAGCCTGTGGTGAAAGTGGGGATGAGTCCGTTTGGAATCTGGAAGAATGGTATCCCGGCAGGGACCTCGGGAACGAGCGGCTATGACGTGTTGTACTGTGACGCGGTTGCGTGGATGACCGGCAAATACATTGACTACATCGCTCCACAACTCTACTGGCCGTTTGGTGGAGGACAGGACTATGCGAAACTTGAACCATGGTGGTTATCTCAGACGAACGGTCGCCATCTCTACTCCGGAATCATAACTTCCGTGGGCACCGCGCAGTTGGGTCTTCAAATCTCGTTCGATCGATCGACAAAGGCCCAAGGGGCCATCGTGTTTTCGGCCCGCGGGGTCTCCGGAGCATTTGCGGATTCGTTGAAGTACAAATACTACGCATCGGCTGCAGCGATCCCGGTGATGACCTGGAAAGATACGATTCCACCGCGAGCTCCGACAAATATAAGGGCGACCCTTGATCCTGGCACAGGACTCTACGGGTTGACGTGGGACCCGCCGCTTGCGGCTGCCGATGGCGATACGGCCCGGCGATATCTTCTGTACCGATTTACGAAGCAATCGTATCAACCGGCGGACCTCGAAGTCTCGTCAAATCTGCTTGCGCTCACCGGTCAACCGGCCGTCGTTCCGTCGGCGCGCCTCGACACCGTCAATCAACAATACTATTTCGCTGTCTCCGCGCTTGACAAGAACAACAACGAAAGCGCTCTCAGCAACGTCATTCCCATCAATGCGCTGGTGACAACGCCGGTCCTTCTTGTTCCAAAGAACCTGGAACAGAATTTCTCGCAGAATGGATATCTCGCATGGCGCCGTGATGCATCGACGCTTCTCTACCGGGTTCAGGTCGCAACGAGCGCCGACTTCAATCCGTCGTCACTCACCACAACCATCAATACGTCAGACACCTCTGCCGTACCTGGCGGGCTTATCGCACAGACAACCTATTACTGGCGGGCACTTGCTGGCAACCAGGGGGCTTCAGGGGCGTACTCCAACCCGTGGAGTTTCAAGACCGGATGGCCAATCGCGCCGACGTTGGTTTCACCTCCTTCCGGACTCCGTAATGTCAGCCGGACGCCCACATTCGTCTGGCGGAAAGGATCTGCCACCTCATATAGAGTTCGGGTAACCGAGGTTACCCATACGCCTAATGTTGTCGTCATGGATCAAACCACCAGCGACACCACGCTCCTGAGCTCAGTGATACTAGCCGGTCCATTAACGAATTATTCCTGGACCGTCTCAGCTTCGAACGCCTATGGAACCAGCGACTGGTCTCCAGAACTCAGGTTCCAGACCGGTCAGGATATTACGGTCGTGGAGCGTGACGGAGCGATACCGAATGTGTTCGATCTGAGCCAGAATTATCCGAACCCGTTCAACCCAACCACAACAATACGATTCGCAGTGCCGAACTCCGGCCCGGTCTCGCTGCGCGTCTATGATTTGCTGGGACGTGAAGTTGCAGTACTTGTTGATGGTCCACTCACACCAGGATATTACTCCGCCCGATTCGATGGACACAATCTATCGAGCGGAATCTACTTCTATCGCTTGGTTGCCTCAGGCTCGGTGGAGACGAAAAAGATGCAGTTGGTGAAGTGAGAAGGGAGTATCGGAGTTGTGGAGTAATTGAGTCTTGGAGTAGATGAGTAGTGGAGGAACGGAGTAATTGGAAGGTAAGAGTGCAGCTAGCGGGGAACAGACAAAAGCGTTCGCACGACTTCTGTCTTCTGACTACTTAATTCTGACTTCTTTATTCTGTTTCTCTACCAGTTAATCTTATTCCCGCTCTTTTCTTCCCGCCAGTGGGCGCTGGTGTGCACATCACATGGAGCGATAGGGTATTTGGAATTGAAGATCTCCGTCGTGTCTTCCGGACAGAAGGGACGCGCCTTCTTTTTCGTCAGGACGCAAATGGTATCGACGATGATCCCATCGGGTTGATGGAAGTAATCGAATTGCAGGCCGATCTCGGGGTCTTCATAAGCGTCCCGCATAAATCTGCCGAAAATTGGAGCCGCTGCACGTCCGCCCTGGCCGTCGGAACTCCCGAACTTAATGCGGTTGTCATCAAAGCCCACCCAGATTCCCGCTGAGAGGTGGGGAGTGAACCCCACAAACCACGCGTCCCCATAATCGTTTGTTGTGCCGGTTTTGCCCGCCGCGGGTTGCGAGAAAAATGAACGAATCACGCGGCCTGTACCCCCTTCTTCGTTGACGCCCCCTTCCATGAGATTCGTCATCAGATAAGCCGTCTCTTTGCTCAGCACTTCCTTTTTTTCCGGCACGTTCTCTTCAATCAAGTTTCCATCCTTGTCTTCGATCCTCAGGATGGCAATCGGGTCAACAAGCACTCCTTCGTTTGGAAAGACTCCGTAGGCTGATGTGAGCTCGAGTGGAGACACCTCGGCAGTCCCGAGCGCAATCGAAGCATAGGGAGGAATGGTTGATTTGATTCCCATCCGATGGGCATAGTCGACGACCGTGGTGGGTTGCATCTCGAGCATCAGACGAACGGCGACGAGGTTAATCGACCGTTTGAGTGCTTCCCGAAGTGTGTACTTTCCTCCGAAGTCCCCCTCAAAGTTTTGTGGAGTCCACCTGGTCCCGTCGGGCATCGGCACCGTGACGGGCTGGTTCGGGATTTCGTAACAGACGGGCCAGCCGTTGTCGATGGCCACAGTGTACACAAACGGCTTGAAAGCAGATCCCGGCTGCCGGTGAATCTGGGTCACGTGATTCAATCCGTAGCGGAAGACCCGGAAGTTTCTTCCCCCGACCATAGCCTTGATGTGACCATTGTGCGGGTCGATGACGACCATTCCCACTTCAATCTGCTGGGCAGCTTTCTTGACCGAGTCGATGAATGGCACATTCGTGCGGAGCGCTGCCACGATGCTGTCGCGTATGGCCGTATTCTTTGCCTTCTTGTACACGTCGAGGTCGCGAATCATCTTATCGACATTACTCTGGAGGATCTCCGTGTACTTGCTCCAGTCCCAGTACTTGTCGAACTTTTCCTGGAATCCTGTCAAATGATCATCCACTGCCCGGTTGGCGTATCGCTGCATCCGGCTGTCAAGCGATGTGTAGATGCGCAATCCGTCACGCTCG
>JBEKOB010000096.1:0-14399 GCA_049522195.1 Bacteroidota bacterium | reverse complement strand
TCCCTGGTACGGATCCATCTGACGCGAAGCGGATCTCCAATGTCAGGGTGAGCGTGAAGGAAAAGGGAAAGCTTGTTTCGTCCCTCCTGGTTGAGGCGGATGCGCCTGGCTGCAAGAGCTACTCGTATGAGGTTCGGGTCTTTGATGGTATTGATCGGATTGATATCATCAATAGAGTCGACAAGCAGGCTGTCAGGACGAAGGAAGGGGTGCACATTGGTTTCCCGTTTGATGTTTCTGAGGGAGTGTTGCGGTACGATGTCGCCCACGGGATCGTCAGGCCCGAGGTCGATCAGCTTCCGGGAGCATGCAAGAATTTCTTTTCGGTTGTGAGCTGGGTGGATATTTCGAACGATCAGCGAGGCGTTACGTGGGCAACGCTCGATGCTCCTCTGATTGAAATCGGCGACATCACGGCGGAGAAGCCGTGGATGGAGGACATCAAACCGGCCCGGAATTTCTATTCATACGTGATGAACAACTACTGGCACACGAACTACAAGGCAGATCAGGAGGGGGAAGTGTTGTTCCGGTATGCGTTGAGGCCTCACGGAGCCTATAGCCAGCTCGATGCCGCCAGATTCGGCATTGAACGCCGCCAGCCATTCGTTGTTTTGCCTGCCAGCGGAGACGGAATAACGGAAGGACCGCTGTATGAATTGGAGTCTGCAGGAGTGATTGTACTTTCGACGAAACCTGTTCCGGACAATGCGGGTTGGTTGCTCACTCTCTACAATCCAACAAATCAAGCGCGGTCCGCGATGCTGCACTGGAACAAGAATATTCCCGTGTCCATCCACGTGAGTGATGCGTTCGATCGTACTGGGGAACAGATTGACGGGGGGATTGAAGTTCCGGCGTACGGCAGCGTCTTCGTGCGAGTGAATCCAAAGTAGGGAGCAAGTGCGGTGCCACGCACCGCTACCACTTCATTATTCGATATTGGGTGTTCGATATTGGATATTCACGTGAACGGACTCCTCGAAATATCCAACACTGAACATCGATTTACGAACGCCTAACTGTTGATGGTGCCACGCACCGCTACCACTTCATTATTCGATATTGGGTGTTCGACATTGGATATTCACTTGAACGGACTCCTCGGAATATCCAACACCGAACATCGATCTATGAACGCCTAAGTGTTGATGGTGCCACGCACCTACGTCGAACACCCGTAATGTGCGTAGCTCCTTTCGTGATTCACAAGAGACTCTCCAGCTTGTTGAAGTTCACGCTGTTCCAGTGAAATTCACCCCACCACCTCGCGCACCGGTTCGCATCGAGAGGAATTCCAACGACGGGTATCCCATATTTCCTGCACATTCTCATGCCGCGGACGAGTTCCGGAATGCACGCGATGCCAAGAACACTGAGGCTCTCACCATTCCTGGTCATTCTTCGAAAGAGCGCCCGAAGATCTGCCGTCATCCATATGTATGGCTTGATTTCATGGCGTCGCAATGCCTTGCTCACCTGATTGACCTTACACTCATTCGTGCATCCCTTGCACACGTAGTCAAGATCACGCTGGGCCGCCAGGCAAGTTGCAGAGAGATCCCTCAGACAGTGAGGGAGAAACGCAAGTCGCCGTTCGGAACTTCGGAATTGTTCGAGATAGATCCGGTTGGTCAGCTCGATCTCCAGCATGTACAAATGGTACTGTTCCTCCGATGTCGCCAAGGTCCCCCACCTGTCCGCAAAGCGCAACGATTTGAGATGTGATGAGACGGAAGTAGTGTACTCCGAGAGCTCATTCTTCAGCATGAGGATGAGCGCACGATCATCGGACTGAGGACCGGTCGTGACCAGCTTTCGGAGTTGGCGCCTGCTCTTGCTCAGTCCCTGGAGATACGAAAGGAGCTGGACTGGATCGGGGTGACGGTGAAGGAGATTTTCAACCAGACCGGCGATCTTCCGGTAGTATGCGTCGGAGTCTGATGCATCGTAACGCAGAGTGTACGTCTTGCCCTGCAGCAATTCCTGTGTTTGATCGGGTGGCATCTGCCTAGAGCGCTGTCATTTTTGCACTAGCTTCCCACAGCCGTTGAGCGACGTCTTCGTCATATGAGATCTTTGAAGATCGGATCTCTTTCTTGTCGCGGAAGTACTTGCCTGATACTCCGTCTACTTCCTCAGCCGATGCGAGCCAGATGACCGTCTCGGCCCCTTTCTCCGGTGAGCGCATGAAAACGTCAAGTTGCTTGAATACAAAACCTGCAATTCCCGAGAGCTGCTTTCCGAAGTTTGTCCGCACCGTACCTGGATGCAATGTGTTGGCGGTAATGCGTGTGCCTGCTGTCCGCCGGGCGAGTTCGTACGTGAAGAGAATGTTCGCTAGCTTAGATCGGGCGTACGATTTCATCGGGTTGTAGCCTTGCTCGTACCCGAGGTCCCCAAATTCCATCCTTCCGAATTGATGTGCCTGGGAGCTCACGCTGACCACACGCGCAGAAGGGGCTGCACGCAACATTTCCAGCAGCAAATTGGTCAGAAGAAAATACGCAAGGTGATTGACAGCGAGGGTCAATTCGATGCCGTCAACTGTCAGTATTCTCTTATCGAAAATCCCTCCCGCATTATTGACCAGGACATCGATCCTTGGATGATTCGTCCTGATCTCTCCCGCCAGGCTTCTAATCTCCTTCTGCGAAGAAAGGTCAGCGATGTAAAGACGCACACCCTCATTTCCCGTCTTCTCAACGATTTCATTTCGGACTTTCCCACCTTTTTCTTTGTTGCGAGATACCAGGAGTACCGTCGCACCCTGGCGTGCGAGAGAAAGTGCAGTAGCTTTGCCAATTCCCGATGTTGCGCCGGTGATGAGGCAGATCTTGCCGCTGGTCATTCAACCCTCCCTGTACTTTATTGACTAACTGGGTTTTCTTGCCTAATATAGCGCCACAACTTGCCTCTCGCAAGCGTTGTCGTGGCGAAATTGCCCCCGTTATTGTGAAAGCGGGATCGGGAACCCGTCTGCCGCATCTTCAAGAATCATTTGGTACCCGGCTCACCGAGTGAGCCAGAATCAGAAAGAAAGGCACGCCCATGAGACTCTTCCTCTGGCTATCCTTCGCCTTCATCTGTATCGCTCAACCCCTCTTGCCACAGCAGAAAGACTATCTTCATGAAACGGAGGCGCAATACGAAGCGCGCATGAAATGGTGGAGTGAAGCGAGGTTTGGGATGTTCATCCACTGGGGGCTGTACTCCATCCCTGCCGGTGAATGGAAAGGAAGCACAAACCACGCTGAGTGGATTCGAACGACGGCACAGATCCCGATCGCCGAGTACGAAAAATTCGTCGCCCAATTCAATCCTGTAAAATTCAATGCTACAGAGTGGGTCCAAAGGGCGAAGAATGCAGGGATGAAGTATATCACCATCACCTCCAAACACCACGATGGCTTCTGTCTCTTCGATTCAAAATACACGGACTTTGACGTTATGTCGACACCGTTCAAGCGCGACATCATGAAAGAGCTGGCGGACGCATGCCACAAGGAGGGAATCAAGATCTGCTGGTATCATTCCATCATGGATTGGCATCATCCGGACTATCTGCCAAGGCGCGAATGGGAGAAGGACCGTCCGACGGCCGGCGCTGATTTCGATCGCTATTTTCAGCATCTAAAGAATCAGCTCAAGGAGCTCCTGACGAACTATGGCGAGATCGGAGTGCTCTGGTTCGATGGTGAGTGGGAATCAACGTGGAATACGAAATACGGAACTGAGCTTTACAACTATGTCAGAAGCCTGCAGCCCAACATCATTATCAATAACCGTGTGGGTGCCGGGCGTTCGGGGATGGAGGGATTCACAAAAGCCGGTGAATTCTCCGGCGACTTCGGAACACCAGAACAGGAAATCCCGGCAACAGGTCTGCCGGGCGTCTCTTGGGAAACCTGCATGACGATGAATGATAACTGGGGATACAATAAACACGACGATCACTGGAAATCGTCAGAGGACCTGATTCACAAGCTTGCCGACATCGCATCCAAAGGGGGCAACTTCCTCCTGAATATCGGTCCCACATCCGAAGGTGTATTTCCTCAGCCCGCTGTCGACCGGCTCAAGCAGCTGGGAAACTGGATGAAGGTCAACGGTGATGCAATCTACGAGACGAAGGCCAGTCCCTTCAAGAATCTCGAGTGGGGCCCCTGCACACAGAAGGCTATCGATGGAGGCGTAAGACTGTATCTCCACGTCTTCAACTGGCCTGCGAACAGGAAGCTGGTTGTCCCAGGGATCTTGAATGAACCAAAGATTGCGTACCTCCTCGCCGATCGCGAGCAACAGCATCTCCTGGTGCGGAGACAGGAGGATGCGATCGTCATCGATGTCCCGGAGAAAGCTCCGGATTCGATCAACAGCGTCGTCGTTCTGGATGTCCGGGGGAACGTCGATGTCACGAGTCCACCCAGGATCGGTGCAAAGTTCGACATTTTCATTGATGGTCTGGATGTGAACGTGACGTCTGAAAGAGAAAAGGTTGATAACAGGTATACGCTTGATGGAAGTGTGCCGTCGGCAAGCTCGACGCTTGTCGCGGGTCCGATCAGACTGACCCAGACCACGACCGTAACCGCCCGGTGCTTCCGCGAAGGGAATCCAGTGAGCGGTCCGGTCTCTGCGACATTCACTAAGATGGCGCCGAACCCGGCGACGGAAGCTTCCAACTTGGTAGGCGGAGTGAAGTTTGCCTACTACGAGGGGGATTGGAATGTTCTGCCGGATTTCTCCAAACTCAAGCCGGTGAAAGAAGGCGTGGCATACGTATTTGATATCTCTCCGAGGAATCAACCTGAATACTTCGGTCTCGATTTCAATGGATTCCTCAAAGTCGCTGAGAACGGAGTCTACTCATTGTCGACAGAGTCCGATGATGGAAGCCGGCTCTTTGTCGACGGGAAGTTGGTTGTCGACAATGATGGCCTGCACAGCAGTAAAGAAGTAAAGGGGGTTGTCGCTCTCGCGGCCGGTGCGCATCCGATTCGCGTCCAGTACTTTCAAAAAGGAGGCGGGCGGGATTTGAAAGTCTCTATTGAAGGTCCAAAGGGCGACAAGCAGGTGATCCCGGGTGCGATGCTTTTCTACCAGAAGTAAGTGATCGTTTCGATTCAGCTTTGACCATCTATCTTCAGAAGCTCTAACGTTCAATGACAAGGCGTCTGTTCTACTCGGTCTTCATAATCGTGACGTTTTTTCTCCAGGCAGGCGCTGCATCTGACAAGCCTGTCTCTTCCCGTTCTCACGATCTTCGTTTCACGTCGCTCGCGAAAACGTGGGACGAAGGAATCCCGCTCGGCAACGGTATGATCGGCGCGCTCATCTGGCAACGCGACAGCGTGCTCAGAATGTCTCTCGACCGGGCGGATTTGTGGGACCTTCGGAAGATCAAGGAGTTTGAAAGTCCGGAATTCCGGTTCGCGTGGGTTGTCGAACGGGCCACGACAGGGGACTACAAGCGGGCTCAGGAGATGGGGGATGTGCCGTATGATCGGGACGCAGCGCCGACGAAACTGCCGGGCGCGGCTCTGGAACTTCCCATTCCAAATGTCAATGACATTGAATCTGTTCAACTCAGGCTCGATGATGCGGTCTGCTTGATCAAGTGGAAGTCTGGCATCGAGCTGCAGACATTTGTTCATGCCACGGAGCCACGGGGTTGGTTCCGGATCACCGGTCTCAGTGAGAATCTCAAACCGCGGCTCATTCCACCGCCATATTCATTGCCTGACACTTCAAAGGACACCGGCAACAGCGGTCCCAGTGGCAATGATCTTCGCCGGCTTGGATATCCGCCGCCAAAGGTCATCGAGAGGAAAAACGGTCTGCTCTATCGCCAGGAGTGCTACGGGGGCTTTTCCTATACGGTGAACGTGAGTTGGTCAATTGATGAAGACTATATTCTCACTGGAATATGGCAGATCTATCCCAGCACGCCGTTCGCATTGAAAGAGGCTCCGAAGAAAACAGGTATTGTCCAGCTCGTTAAGGGACCTACTTTTGCAGGGGATCTTAAGACACATAAGCAGTGGTGGCAGCGGTTTTGGCAGCAATCTTCGATTCAACTTCCGGATTCACTTCTCGAGACTCAGTGGTATCGTGAAATGTACAAGTTTGGCAGTGCCTCGCGTCGCGGTGCACCTCCGATTACACTGCAAGCCGTCTGGACGGCCGACAACAGCCGCCTGCCTCCGTGGAAGGGAGATTTTCACCACGATCTCAATACACAACTGAGCTACTGGCCCTGCTACAGTTCCAACCATCTCACTGAAGGCCTCGCTTTTCTCGACTGGCTCTGGTGGTGCAAGCCGGTTGCGGAGCGCTATACAAAACAGTATTTCGGTACGACGGGGCTCGACTTCCCGGGGGTTTCAACGCTCACCGGAGAACCGATGGGTGGATGGATTCAGTACTCTCTCTCGCCAACGGTCTCAGCATGGCTTGCCCAGCATTTCTATCTCCACTGGAGATACAGTCTTGACAGAACATTTCTTCGAGACCGTGCCTATCCATGGATTCGGGAGGTCGCTGCGCATCTCGAACAACTCTCCATCAGTGACAGCCTGGGGAGAAGGACGCTCCCGTTGAGTTCCTCGCCGGAGATCAATGACAATCGTGTAGATGCATGGTTCCGATCGATGACCAACTACGATGTGGCGCTTGTCCGATGGTTGTTCGGTGGTGCATCAGAGCTGGCTTCGGAGCTCGGACTTGCAGAAGAATCAGCGAGGTGGAGACAGATTGAATCAGAATGGCCTGAGCTGGCTCGTTCGCCCGCGAACGGAAAGCTCCTCGTTGCTCCCGACGTCGAGCTCAAGGACTCGCATCGCCACTTCTCGCACCTGATGGCTATCCATCCACTTGGGCTGCTTGACTGGGACAATGGGGAGAAGGATCGACAGACGATTTCTGCGTCGCTCGCCGATCTCGAGCGGCTCGGAACGGACTGGTGGTGTGGATACTCGTACGCATGGCTGGGAAGCATGTGGGCGAGAGCCAGGAACGGGGACAAGGCAGAGGAGGCGCTCAGGACCTTCGCTACCTGTTTCTGTTTGCCCAACAGCTTCCATGTCAATGGCGACCAATCGGGAACAGGCAAGTCCAAGTTCACCTATCGTCCCTTCACGCTCGAAGGGAACTTCGCGTGTGCTCAAGGTATCCAGGAAATGCTTCTTCAAAGTCAGAATGGAAGAGTTAGAATATTTCCGGCACTACCGCATGACTGGAAGGATGTTTCCTTTACTAATCTCCGGGCAGAGGGGGCTTTGCTCGTCACAGCACGCAGGACGAATGGGAGCGCCAACTTTGTGAAAGTGGTTGCCGAAAAAGGGGGGAAGGTGAAAATGGTGGATCCGTTTGGGGGAAGAAACTTCAAATCGACTTCGAAGGGAGTGGGAACAGTAAAGGTAACAGACGGCCTCATTGAATTCGATGCGAAGACGGGAGGGAAGGTTGAATTCAAAGCCTGGTAGTCCCGACTTACTTCATTTGACAAATCCGAAAATCGAATCTCGAAATGCGAAGGAAATTCGAAATCCCAAGTTCGAAATGTGTTTGCAGAGGGGTTCCGAAATTCGCGTTTAGGGTTTGTTTGGGATTTCGGATTTTGTGCTTTGAGTTTGTCTAGGATTTCGTGTTTAGTATTTCGGATTTAGGCGGCTGGATCTCTTTCCATGAGGACGGTAAAATGAAATTCCTTCACGCATTGTTTCTCTTACTCTTCTTGTTTCAGTGCGATCTTTTCTCCCAGCAAGCAGCACACACATTTGCGTTGGGCGACAAAGATTTTCTCCTCGACGGCAAGCCATTTCAGATCATTGCCGGAGAAATGCATTATGCGCGCATCCCGCGCCTGTACTGGCGCCACAGATTGCAGATGGCGAAGGCGATGGGACTCAATACGATTGCCACGTATGTATTCTGGAATTTCCATGAGCCGTTGCCGGGGAAGTTCAATTTCTCGACGGAGAATCATGACCTCGCATCCTTCATCAGAATGGCGAAAGAAGAAGGGCTGTGGGTGATCCTGCGACCCGGGCCGTACGCCTGTGCGGAATGGGAATTTGGCGGGTATCCGTGGTGGTTGTTGAAGGAAAAGGATCTGCTTGTGCGAAGCCAGGACACGCGGTTCCTGAAAGCCTGCGATCGATATCTGAGTCGTCTCGGGAAAGAGATCGGATCGCTGCAGGTCACCAAAGGCGGACCCATCCTGATGGTGCAGGTCGAGAACGAATATGGTTCGTACAGCAACGACAAGGAATACATGGGGAAGAACCGTGACATGATTGTAGACGCTGGGTTTAACGTTCCTCTCTTTACTGCTGACGGCCCTTATCAGTGCCGGGCCGGATATCTTCCGGGCGTTCTCCCGGCGATCAATGGCGAGGAGAACTCGAAGTCATTGCGGGACACCGTTAATAAGTACAACAATGGCAGGGGCCCTTACTTCATTCCTGAATTCTATCCGGGTTGGCTTGATAGCTGGGGGGAGAAACACAGCGTTGTTCCGGTCCAAAGCTTTCTTGGCAAGTACGATACGTTGTTGAGTGAAGGAGTTTCCGTGAGCTTCTACATGTTCCACGGCGGCTCAACGTTTGGGTATATGAACGGGGCAAACTACAACAAGGAACATCCCATTATACCGCAACCGACGACGTACGACTATGATGCTCCACTTGACGAGGCGGGGCGTCCAACGCCGAAGTACTTTGCTATCAGAGAAGTCATTGCGAAACATCTTGCGCCGGGGTACGTGCTCCCACCCGTGCCGGCCGTTAACAAGATCATCGCAGTGCCTGGCATCAGACTCTCCATGTCTACGAATTTCTATTCTGTCGTCGGCTCTCCGAGGAGCTCTGACTCTCCGCTGTCGATGGAAGATCTGAATCAGGACTATGGCTACATCTTCTATCGCACGACTCTGAAGAGTCCGGCAAAAGGTCTGCTAAAGATCAACGGACTTCGCGATTATGCACTCGTGTTTGTGAATAAACGGCGGGTAGCGGTGTTGGATCGGAGGCTCGGGCAGGATTCGATCGAGATCGATGTACCACAACCCAATTCAACACTGGATATCCTCGTGGAGAACCTTGGAAGAATCAACTACGGAAAGCGGATGACAGAGAACAGGAAGGGAATCACGGGAAGCGTGATGCTTGGCGGCACCGAATTGAAGGGGTGGACCATGGCATCTCTTGCGTTTGATCGAGTGAGCGACGAACGATTCGCCGGCAATGTGCTCGAGGGAGTGCCTGCTCTGAGGAAAGGTTCGTTTACGCTTGCCGAGACAGGCGACACGTGGCTGGATATGCGTGCGTGGGGTAAAGGAAGCGTATGGATCAACGGTCACCATCTTGGCAGGTACTGGTACATTGGTGCACAGCAGACGCTCTTCGTCCCCGCCCCGTGGCTCAGAAAAGGGAAGAACGAGATCATGGTGTTCGAGCAGCTCAAGCCCGAACAGGGTGAAGTTGCAGGTATCACAACACCGATCATCGATCAACTGAGAAATCAATAGCATATCAATTGAACGGATCGATCATGAAAAGACTGCTTTACGTCAATGGAATCTTGGTAGCGCTCTGCCTTTCGCTCCTCGGTGCGAGGCCGCTTGAACAGGCAGCTGTCGATAAACATCAGGTTACGAAAGCTGCCAATGAGGTGTTGAAACGTGTGGTCGGAAAGCATGCCGATCAGTTCCGGTTTGAAGTGGTTCCGTTCAGTGGAACCAACGACGCTTTCGAAGTCGAAGCATCAGGCGGCAAGGTCACGGTTCGCGGCAACTGTGCGATCGCGCTGACGCGCGGTGCGTATCATTATCTCCGCTCCGCCACTCATAGTCAGGTCACGTGGAGCGGCAGCAATCTTCATCTTCCCAAACGCCTTCCCGATTTTCCAAAAACCACTGTCACTTCTCCGTACCAATACCGCCTCTACTACAATGTGTGCGCTTTCGGATATACAACTGCCTTCTGGGGGTGGAAAGAGTGGGAGAAGGAGCTCGACTGGATGGCGCTTCATGGCATCAACATGCCGCTCGCGATGGTGGGTCAGGAAGCAATCTGGCAAAGGGTCTGGAACAGCTATGGCTTGACCAATAATGAGTTATCGGGCTATTTCACTGGTCCCGCCTTCCTCCCGTGGCATCGCATGGGGAATATCAACAAGCATGACGGGCCCCTTCCGCAGGGGTGGCTTGACCAGAGCCGGGAGTTGCAGAAAAAAATTGTTCGTCGGATGAAAGAGCTTGGCATGCAGCCGGTGGTCCCGGCGTTTTCGGGATTCGTACCGCCGACGCTTGATCGCCATCATTCTGGAGTCGTCGTTCAGAAGTTAGCTTCGTGGGCCGATTTCGACAAGAGTTGTCAGACGCAGATTCTCTCTGCCGACTCGCCGCTGTACTCGGAAATCGGGAAAAAGTTCATTGAGGAGTACAGGAAAGAGTACGGACAATTTCATTTCTATCTTTCCGACAGTTTCAACGAGATGGAAGTTCCTGTGACCGAGAGCGGTCGTTACCGTGAACTCGCTCAGTACGGAGAAGCTGTCTACAAATCCATCACTGCCGGCGATCCGAACGGTGTATGGGTCATGCAGGGATGGCTCTTCTACAATGCGGCAAAATTCTGGGATCGTCTCTCCGTTCAGGCATTGCTGAGCAACATCCCCGACAACCGGATGATGATTATCGATCTCGCAGAAGAGCTCTGGCAGGGATGGAAAGCACACGACGGATTTTACGGCAAGCATTGGATCTATAGTGTCATCCACAACTTTGGCGGCAACAATCCAATGAATGGTGCTCTCAAGTTTTTCGCCGAGGACCCGTCGAAGGCGATAAGCGCTTCAAACAAGGGTGCGCTGGTGGGTATGGGGATTTCACCAGAGGGGATCGAGAACAATGAGGTGATCTACGAGCTTCTGACAGATGTCGAATGGCAGCAGAACGCCATCGATCTCGATCGCTGGCTGGAAGAGTACTGCACCTCCCGCTACGGGTCCTGCCCGGAAGCCATGAAAAAGAGCTGGCAACTGCTCGTGAAGTCGATCTATACAAAGCCGGAGGGCAATGTCCGGTTCGGCTTTCAGAAAAAACCATCCCTGGCTCCACGGGGAGAAGTGAAAGGGGGACCCGAATTCGAGGAGGCCCTTCGACTCTTTCTTTCCTGCGCCAACCAATTGCGGGAGAGCCAGCTGTACCAAAACGATCTCATCGAGCTTGTAGTCCAGTATACAGGCGTTACGGTTGATAGCCTGCTCAGGAAAGCCGGTGAGTTCTATCGTGAGTCGAAATTTGGTCTTCAGGACTCGATGGTGACCCATTCGCTCGGGCTCATGAAACGGATGGATGACCTGCTCGCATCACGGAACGATCGTCGCCTCGAGCGGTGGGTCGACTACGCCCGCCAATGGGGCAAGACCGACAAGGAAAAGAACTATTATGAGATGGACGCGAAGCGTCAGGTAACAGTGTGGGGCGGACCAGTTCTCTCAGAGTATGCGGCAAAGGTATGGAGCGGATTAATTCGTGATTACTATGCCCAGCGATGGAAACTGTATTATCAAGACCTGAAAAATCTCTCGAGGCCCGATGTCAGCGGATGGGAAGAACAGTGGATCACGACGCCGGGAAATCTCTCACGACAGACTCCTGTGCGTGATGTCGTGGCCGGCGCTTCAGCCCTTAAGAATGATGTCGATGGGATCAGAAAGACATTTTTCTCCCTGAAGTAGGAGCAAAAGGACTGCTGAAGCGCTGCTTGGTTTTCGATCTCGTGGAGGTCTCCTATGAGAATCCGACTTAAGGTCTTGGGTCTTGTTCTCCTGGTCTTGGGGTGCCGCGCGTATTCACAGGATCACTGTTCCATCAGAGGTAGGGTGTTGGACAACGTGACGAAGGATCCCGTCTCCGGCGTCAACGTGATCATTAGAGGGGAGAAGAAGGGTACGTTTACTGATACGGCGGGGTACTTTCGTCTGGAGCTGCCGGACAACCAAAAACGCATCATCGTCTTCAGCCACATCGCCTATCACAAAGAGAATCGGCTCGTCTCTTTCGACACGGCCCGGCAAGTGGTATTGCGTATCTATTTGATCCCGGATACTCTGCGATTGGAGGAGTTCGTGATCACCGGCTTCAAGAGGATAGTCATCAGCGAAGCCGCGAAACGCAGGGCGTTGTTTACGATCGGAGGAGACGAATTCGAAAAAATGGGCTGGGATGATATGGAGAAAGCACTTCAATACATGCTTCCCTTCGAGCCACACTTCACTCTCTATGTCAACGGAGAATATCAGGAATCCTATGTTCTTAGAGACATTGACCCATACACCGTGCGCCGCGTGATGGTGTGGGAGATGCTTGGACCTGCACATAATAAGACTATTGATATCTTCCCCATCGGAATGCCTTTGCATACGGGGACGCATGTTATTTCGATTGAAACGAGAAAATGAAGATCGATGCGAGGAAGTTCTCTTCACTTGCCATGCTTCATAGAGAGCAGATGATGCGAGTGTGCAGAACTGCGCTTGTCTTGTTTGTCCTTATTCCGGCAGCTATGTCGGCGTATGCTCAGAACCTGTCAAAGTGGAAAATCTCGGGGAGTATAATTGACGATTCCACTCGAGCTCCGGTTGTGAACGCGAACGTCTTCATCGCCAATTCGATGATCGGAACGTCGTCCGACACGAGCGGATATTTCGTGCTTCGAAATGTACCGCCCGGGTTCTACGAATTGGTCGCCTCGTGCATCGGCTACACAATGTCGACAGTCAAATTTCAGCTCCTGCCGGGAACTGATCAGCCGGTCGAGATGCGCCTCCTGCCAAAGGTTCTGAGCGTGGACGTCGTGGAGGTCACGGCACGAGAGCCAGAGGCATGGAAGGAAAACCTCAAGACGTTTGAGAAGCTTCTTCTGGGATCGACAAAAGAGGCCTCGGAATGCCGGATCGTCAACCCGGAAGTCCTGGATTTCTCGGCGGATCTCCCCGGCCACTTTCGCGCGCGAACCGATCGCGAGGTCACAATTGAAAATCTCGCAACCGGCTATAGGCTGCATATGAGCCTGGGCGCGTTCAGTTTTGATGGACGCTGGTTGTCGTCGGAGTACAAGATTCGGTACGAAGAGATTCAGCCGCTTGATCCGGACGTGCGCTCGAAGTGGGCAACGCGCCGTGACGATGTGTATGCTGGTTCGCTGCACCATTTCCTTGTTTCGCTCGTGAATGGAAATCTGGCGGATGACGGTTTTACGATGTACGATGCAGAGTCACTCGTCAAGGTCACGGGAGATTCTCCCCTCTACGAGCTGAAGAGGTATGACGTTCTGAAGCAATCGTCGCCGAACGACTGGACGATGAGCTTTCGCAAGTATCTTGTCGTTACATATGACCGGAAACAAATAGCGCTCGAGGGGGGTGAGCCAGGTGCCGAACCAAGGAGATGGGATAGATCTACACCCAGAATGAGAGGCAGATCAACGCGGCCGATGCTTTCGATTCTATCTCTTCCGAAAGGGCCAGTGCTCGTCGATTCACATGGACAGATACTTAACCAGCTGGCCTTGAAGGTGTCCGGTGACTGGGCCAAGGAGGGGCTGGCGAGTCAACTCCCTCTGGAATTCCAATCCGGCTCAAAGAAATGAGCTCTTGTTACGATTGGGTCAGGTCAGTGGTATCGTAAAACTATAATTGAACGGATTCAGATACTGATCATGCCCGACAACCTCGTTCGTATCTCGTCAGTTCTCTTGGCGCTCGGAGTGATTCAGTTGAGATCACTTGTCGACAAGTCCGCACCCTGATCAGACGAGAAATGCAGCAACACGATCTAAATCAAGATTCGAAGAAAACAGGGAGTGATTGATATGCCAAAACGCTACTGCCTGACGCTTGATCTGAAAGACGATCCCGAACTCATCAGAGAATACAAGTATTGGCACGAAGCCAAAAACATCTGGCCGGAGATACCGCGTGGTATCCGTGAAGTCGGGTTGACTGAAATGGAAATCTATCTCCGCGGGACGCGGATGTTCATGATCGCGGAGACGGAAGACGACGTCGATTTCGACGCCGCAATGAAGAAGATGGGGACTCTTCCCCGGCAGAAGGAATGGGAAGTGTTCGTCGCGAAATTCCAGCAATCTCTCCCAGATGCCAAACCTGGTGAGAAGTGGCTTCCCATGGAGCGCGTCTTCAAGTTGCCGTAACAGGTACTTTCGTAGCACAGAAAAAACTTCGGCATTCATTATTCGATATCACGAGTTCTACAAGGAAGTGCAACACCTGGGATGGTGTCCGATGATTTAGTATCCTAGGTGCATGAAACAGACATCATATCGTCATTTGAGTCTCGGTGAAAGAGACACATTGGCCCGTTTGTG
>JBEKOB010000095.1:0-14459 GCA_049522195.1 Bacteroidota bacterium | reverse complement strand
TCTGACAAGCGACGGGCAGATGCGATCAACGATCAGCTGGAACCGAAGAACTCTATCGATCATACGCTGCCGTTCCTGCATTGGTGGCCGCGGAAGGGAACGACCGAATGGGTCCAGTACGACTTTAAGAAGGAAAAGACCGTTTCTCGTTCTGAAGTGTATTGGTTTGACGATACCGGAATCGGCGAATGCCGCCTTCCAAAATCATGGCGGCTACTCTACAAAGACGGTGACGCCTGGAAGCCCGTCGAAAACAACGGTCCGTACGTTGTCGAAAAGGATAAGTTCTGTACGCTGTCGTTCAAATCCGTCAAGACTTCAGCCTTGCGTCTTGAAGTTCAGTTGATTCCGGAATTCTCGGCCGGAATGTACGAATGGAAAGTCGAGTGAACGAAGTCATCACGAAAAGAGAAACTCACGCAAAGACGCCAAGATGACATTTGTTCGTTGCTCTGCTTCGCGACTGTGAGTGATTCCTTTTCAATGGTTTCTCGTGAGCAATCTTGCTTTTTTGAACAATCCCTTCCATCTTGGAAACACCCCGATTACCGTACCCTAACTCTCAAGTGCCTCGTTCTATCAAACGTCATCCAATTCCACGGAAGAAACATCATGAAAAGAAAGACCCTCCTTCTTGTCATTCCCGTTGTTCTTCTGATGAACTGGCAATTGTCTGAAGCTCAATGGAAAATACCTGCCAACGCCCCGCTCCTCACGAAATGGGCGAAAGAAGTCTCTCCTTCCAATCCTCTGCCTGAATATCCGCGTCCACAACTGATTCGAGAAGATTGGCTGAACCTCAACGGAATGTGGGAGTTCGCCGAGTGCAAAGCGGGGGAGGAGCCTCCCATCGGCAAGTCGCTCAAAGAGAAAATCCTTGTTCCGTTCTGCATTGAATCCGCGCTCTCGGGTGTCATGAGGTCTGCCGATCGACTATGGTATCGGCGCACTGTGACACTGCCAAAGAAATGGGGAGACCGAAATGTGTTGCTCCACTTTGGTGCAGTGGACTGGGAATCGGCAGTCTACGTGAACGGCAAGTTGATTGGCCGACACCAGGGAGGATATGATCCGTTTTCGTTCGACATCACTTCTGCATTGACAAAGCAGGGGCCGCAGGAGATCATTGTCGGTGTGTTTGATCCGAGTGATCAGGGAGATCAACCGCGCGGCAAACAAGTTCTGAAACCGCACAGTATCTGGTACACCCCAACGACCGGCATATGGCAGACCGTTTGGCTTGAACCGGTGGCATCAGATCACATCGCTCACCTGCTGATCGTACCTGACGTAAGTGCAAAGCGAGTCCAGTTGACCGTAAGGAGCACAGGTGATGCGGCGACGCAGAAGGTGCGTGTTCTGGTCCTCGACGAAGGGAAGCAGTCTGTTGAAACCGAAGGGAAGGTTGGAAAGGAAATCACGATCCCGATTAACTCCCCGAAGCTGTGGTCTCCCTCGCATCCATTTCTGTATGATCTGAAAGTCGAATTACAGCAAAACGGCCACAAGGTCGATGCCGTTCAGAGCTACTTTGGTATGAGGAAGATCGAAATCGCCCCGGACAGCCGCGGAATCAACAGAATTATGCTCAACGGAGAATTTGTCATGTTGGTCGGGCCTCTCGATCAAGGGTTCTGGCCCGATGGCATTTACACGGCTCCGACGGATAAGGCGCTGCGTTCTGACATTGAGATGACAAAGAAGCTCGGGTTCAACATGGCGCGTAAGCACGTCAAGGTTGAGTCGGACAGATGGTATTACTGGGCAGACAAACTCGGCCTGATCGTGTGGCAGGATATGCCGAGCGGCAACAACAAGACTGACGAGTCGAAGAAACAGTTTGAGCTTGAGCTGAATAACCTCGTACAGACCCATCGCAATCATCCTTCCATTGTAATGTGGGTTGTCTTTAATGAAGGCTGGGGGCAGTATGATACGGAGCGGCTCTCAGCATGGGTCAAGCAGCTTGATCCGTCGCGACTTGTGAACAACGCGAGTGGCTGGACCGACAAGAAAGCAGGAGATGTTCTGGATATTCACAACTATCCGACTCCGAAATCGCCCCAGCCCGATCCAAATCGCGCAATCGTTCTGGGTGAATTCGGGGGACTCGGTCTTGCCATCGATGGTCATACCTGGAAAAAGGAGCACTGGGGCTACCAGGGTATGGCAAATAGAGAGCAGCTTACATCACGGTACGAGAAATTCTTGCAGCAGGTCTACGGATTGAAAGACAATCCCGGTCTTTCCGCCGCGGTGTACACGCAGACGACCGATGTCGAGATTGAATGCAATGGTCTCATGACGTATGACCGGGCGATTGTAAAGCCCGTACTCGAACGGGTGTCTGCAGCGAACAAGGGTGATTTCTCCAAAATTCCTTCGCCGCCAATCGTGAAAGTCCTCGTCGCAACGTCGGAACAGGAGGGGCGCTCCTGGAAGTACACCGCCGACAAACCTGCGGATAATTGGTTCAAGCCTGAGTTTGATGAGAGCGGATGGAAATCCGGCCTCGGCGGATTTGGAACAAAAGAAACGCCGGGAGCGGTGGTCCGGACAGAGTGGAGCACTCCCGACATCTGGCTCCGCAGTGAAATCACTTTGCCCGAGGGGAAGTTCAAATCTCTCCATTTCAGGATTCATCACGATGAGGATGCTGAGATCTATGTGAACGGTGTGTTGGCCGGGGGCGAGGGAGGATACTCGACGGAATACGAGGATACGCCTGTGACCCCTGCGGGTGTGAAGGCATTGAAGCCTGGGAAAAACCTGATCGCAGTTCACTGTAAGCAAACGAGCGGCGGACAGTATATTGATGTCGGCATCGTAGATCACCTGCCGGCCAAACGGTAAGTAATTCGCTTGAGTGCCGCGCGCCCCAGAGGCGCGTGGCACATCGTCTGATCGGACTCTCGTTGAAGATCCTTGCCACCATCTTTCTTGCCTCGGTTCTCTGTTTTCTGTTCGTCACGGCGTCCAGACCGCGACGCGATGTTCAGATTACGCTTGATAGCAGATCCCCTGGGCGAGTCTTCGAAGGGATCGGTGCACTAAGTGCAGGTGCCTCCTCAAGGCTTCTCATCGATTATCCGGAGCCGCAACGAAGCGATATCCTCGACCTTCTCTTCAAACCGAAGTTCGCCGCATCGTTCCAGCACCTGAAGGTGGAAATTGGTGGCGACATCAATTCCACCGATGGCAGTGAGCCTGGTTTCGCCCGCACGCGGCAGGAGTTTCTGAATCCCAGCCCGAAATACTTCGACCGAGGATATGAGTGGTGGCTGATGAAGGAAGCAAAGAGGCGCAACCCTGACATTGTGCTTGACATCCTTCAATGGGGCGCTCCGCCCTGGATCGGTGATCAGGTCCCAGGTCTTGGTCAGCCACAGAACAAGCGGTTTTACTCACAAGACAATGCTGATTTGATTGTCAGCTTCATCCGAGGTGCGAAGAAGTTTCACGGCCTTACAATTGATTACTGCGGCATCTGGAATGAAACGCCGTACGACATCGCCTGGATCAAGTTGCTCCGTCGAACACTCGACGCTGCCGGACTGACCGGCGTGAAGATCGTCGCGGCCGATCAGACGCCGGACATCGCGCCTGAATGGAAAATTGCGGAAGACATCGTGGCTGATGATGAGCTGGCAAGATCTGTCTACACGATAGGAGCGCATTACGCCAGTAGTCCGGCGTGGAAGTTTGCTCTGAAGGAACCGTTCGCATCGACCGAAGAGGCGAAGAAAACGGGAAAGCCTCTCTGGGCAAGCGAAGATGGTCCCTGGCGAGGCGACTGGGAGGGGGCCAGGTTCTTGGCGAAGCTTTTCAACCGAAGCTACGCCGTGGGCCGAATGACGAAGACCGTCATCTGGAGTCTGATCACATCGTATTATGATAACCTTCCGATTCCAGGATCGGGTCCGATGAGAGCGAACAAGCCCTGGTCCGGGTCATACGATGTTCAGCCAGCGATCTGGGCAATCGCACACACTACCCAGTTCGTTCAACCCGGCTGGAGATACATGGATAGCGCCTGCGGTTTGCTCGGGGAAGGAGGGAGTTATGTAAGTCTCCGGGATTCCTCCGGCGCGGACTGGAGCATAATTGCCGAGACGATGGATGCAAAGGGACCTCAGACCCTGTCAGTTCGGATCTCAGAAGGTCTTTCGACGTCACCATTGAGTGTCCGACGAACTAATGAGGGGCACCAGTTCGAAGAGCTCGCGCCTGTACAAATTGTCGGCGGTGAATTCAGGCTTACACTTGAGCCGAACACAATCTACTCCCTGAGCACGAAGGGGGGACAGCAAAAAGGGGAACGAACACATCCTGTTTCACATTCATCGGATTTCGCTTCAGACTATCGCGAAGACTTCGAGGGCACTTCCATCGGTAAGGCGCCCCGATACCTCTCAGATCTCAACGGCGCATTTGAGGTTGTCCGGAGGCCCGACGGAAACGGACGCTCTTTGAAACAAGTCGTGATGAACCTCGGTATCGAATGGCCCTTGGCCCAACAGCCATCTCCCCGTACAATAGTCGGATCGAAGGACTGGAAAGACTATGAAATTGTGTGCAACGTCCTCCTGGAAGAGAATGGGTGGATTGGTATTGGCGTTCGGTTTGACAAACCTTGGGATAGCGGCTACTGGTTGCAGGTGACGAATCGGGGGGAGTGGAAACTCCTCGCGAATGGGAGAGCGCTTGCTGAAGGAATTGACACATTACTCGTTGGTGGACGGTGGCATCGGTTGGGCATACGCTGTCGCGGCGACGAAATAGTGGCCACAGTCGGGAAGAAAGAGCTTGCCTCGGTTCGGGATACGACATTCAAATCAGGTATGGCGATTCTTGGCACTGGCTGGAACTCGGGCTATTTCGATAACCTGGAGATACATCCGCTGCATCAATAGTGATATGCCAGTACCCAACTTCATTTTTCGGAATTCGATTGTTCGGTATTCGATATTCATCTAGCCTTTTCGAGTCGGTGTTCATGACAATATCCAATGCCGAACTCCCAATAACGAATCATGAAATATGGGGCAACTGATTGCCCCGACCTTCGTCGTCGGCGGTAGCAAGTCGGACAAGCCATGGGCTTTTCAGAAGCCGGAAGTCCATGTGAATAACCAACACACAACACCGAATAAAGAATGATGAAGTGTGTTATGGCGAATTGCCCCGGCCTTCAGGCCGGGGATACGATGGCTCACTAGAACTCCAAGGGGCTTCAGCCCTTTCCGATCTGCTACGAAGTCTGATGCATGAGGAATCATCCATGAACCGTTGTAGAATCCTTCTCGCCTTCTTCGCCCTGGTTGTCTCGAACTCACTCGCACAGCAGAAGGGCGTTCCCCCGGCGCCTCCGAACGCGCCGGCCCACGTCGAGCTCAAGGACGATGCGATCACCATCCAATATAATGGACGAGTGATCTTCTCAGGCACAATGAGCGCTGGCGGAGTGAAAGTCCACGAGCGCACGCAGGTTTACCATGAAGGAGAGAGGATCCAGCAAATCATCCTTCTCACAACGATGGATTGGAACAAGAAAATCAAGATCGCCGGAACCGTCATCGGGAGTGAAGAATCGTTCCCTTGTGAGTCGGATCGTCCTACTGACAGGGCTGGTCAAGGACCGCTGATCGTTCGGCACGCTTCCGGGATCGGCCGGAACTTGCGCAATCGAGCGGTCTATGATCGGAAGTGGGATTGGGCTTTCTCCGTTGACGCAAATCCGAAGGTTGCCATTGCGCCAACCGAATTGAAGGAAAGTCAAAACTCTTTTTCAATCGACATTGAAGGATATGAAATCGTTCTTCGGTTCAGGCCCCACTTCTATCAGAAACATCGCGGATTGGAGTTCTTTGAGCCCTGGACGTACAAGCCGTGGTCACAGTCTGTCGCTGGATGGATTTCCTGGTTCGCATTTTTCGACAAGGTTTCTGAAAAGGACATGATCGAAACTGCTGATGTCTTCTCCAGCGCTCTCCGTCCGTTTGGATATGACTACTTTCAGATGGACGATGGATATCAGCGCGGCAACGGTGGTCCGGACATGTGGCTCAATCCGAACGACAAGTTCCCGCACGGGCTTAAGTACCTGGCAGAGTACATACGAAGCAAAGGGCTGAAACCGGGACTCTGGATGGGAGTTGGAATCTTTGATGACGACTTGGCGCTAAAACATCCAGATTGGTTCCTTCGTGATGCGAAGGGAACGCCGGTTCAGGGGAATTGGATTCAATATCCTCTTGACGCGTCGAATCCCGAAGCTCTAAAGAATATCGTCCGTCCCATCTTCAAAGGATTTCGCGAGCAGGGCTGGGAGTACTTCAAAGTTGACGGACTGCGACATCTCCGGTACGAAGGATATAACGCGAATCGCGACTACTTCGACCGAAAGAAAATCGACCTTGTCGATACCTATCGAAAATATGCAATGACGGTCCGGGAGGAAATTGGGAGAGAACACTTCATGCTCGGTTGCTGGGGGATTCGCCCTGAGCTTGTCGGTATCATTGATGGCTGCCGAATCGGCGACGATGGCTTCTCGTACGCCGGCCTGGCGCAATACAACTCCTTCAACAACATCGTCTGGCGCAACGATCCTGACCATATTGAGCTGAACGACGACGCCTACAAATCAACGATGGTCACTTCACTGACCGGATCGCTTCTGATGTTGACCGACAAACCGGCAGTGTACAAAACGCCTGTGATTGATCCCGCAAAGCGTGCAGTACCCGTGCTCTTTACGCGCCCGGGTCAATTGTATGATGTCGATCCGTCACGCTCTGACAATCTGTATCGAGTTGACGCTGAGGTGAGCGGATCGGGACCGCGTGTATTCGACGCCGGGTACGTGCCGCAATGCTACCTGTATTCGCTTGAGGTGAACCGGCCATTCGGTTCGTGGCTGGTCCTCGGGCGAACGGGGGGTGAGTTCCAGGAGATTCGGTTTGCGGACTTGGGTCTCCCGCAGGACCGGGAATATCTAGTATTCGAATTCTGGACCAGGTCCCTGAAGGGAGTATTCGCTGAGGGATTCGACCCGGGCAAGATTAGTTCGAAGTATAACTGTCAGCTTTTCTGCATCAGGGAGCGGGAGCAGCATCCACAGCTGATTGCGACAAGCCGTCATATCTCCTGTGGCGGATACGAACTTCGCGATGTATCTTGGGATGCCCACGGCCTTTCAGGAACGAGCGAAGTCGTTGCCGGTGATCCATACACGATCTTTGTTTATGAACCGCCTGGTTATGAGTACCGGGGGACTGAGTGTGACGGTTTGGCGATCGCGGGGACGGTGAAGCGCGGGCTTGTCCGGGAGATTACATTGAAGTCCGAATCATCAGCAACAGTGCACTGGCGGGTCAAATTTTAGGCTGCCCCGAGAGTCACGAAATCTGTGAAAAGACACCTATGAAACTCCAACGAAGGCAAATAAACGTAGTCTCAATACACCGACTTGCGGTGGTGCTCTCGGGTTTCCTGTTCGTCGCGTCGTGCATCGCTGTCGGGCAAAACAATCCCACCGCATCGCTGCTGATTCATGCCGACAAGGAGGGCCCTCGCATAAGCCCGACGCTTTACGGCATCTTCTTTGAGGAGATAAATTGCGCAGGCGATGGGGGGCTTTATGCGGAGCTTATCCGCAACCGGTCATTCGAGGAGTCGAGCACACCCGTTCATTGGAGAATGATCAAAGAGGGAATGGTCGATGCCGAGATGATGGTGGATTCGATGTACTCGATGAGCGAGAAGAACGAGCACTATCTCAAGCTTAGGGTGCTTCTCGCTCTCGAAGGATATGTGGGCGTAGCGAACAGCGGCTACTGGGGGATCCCGGTGACGAAGGGCGCATCATATGAGCTCTCGCTCAACGCTATGGCGCTCGATGGTATCAACGGCACGCTCCTCGCTGTCCTCGAGGGTCCGGACGAAGAAGTGCTGGCGTCCGCCCCGATCAAGGGTGTCGTCTCAGATTGGAATCGATTCACAGCCACGCTGGTAGCGGAAAAGAGCGCTCCAGACGCACGTCTTGTCATCAGAATACTGGAACCCGGTCAGGTTTTTCTTGATATGATCTCCCTGTTCCCGAAGGAGACATTCAAGGATCGTCCAAACGGTTTGCGAACCGATCTTGCCACCATGCTCCTGAACATGAAGCCTTCTTTTGCCCGTTTTCCCGGAGGCTGTTGGGTGGAAGGAGACAACCTTCGTCTCTCGTATCGCTGGAAACAAACCATCGGCGATGTTGCAGATCGGCGGTATCAATACAATATCTGGGATTACTACTCTACGAACGGGCTCGGGTTCCACGAGTACCTTCAGATGTGTGAAGATCTTGGTGCGGAGCCGCTCTTTGTGATCAATTGCGGCATGTCGCACCACGAGATCGTTCCTCTCCGTGAAATGAAACCATGGGTTCAAGACGCGCTTGATGCGCTGGAATACGCGAACGGGTCGGTCGATACACGGTGGGGATCGATGCGGGCAAAAAACGGTCACCCTGCTCCCTTCGACCTGAAGTACATGGAAATCGGCAATGAGAATGGGGGCGAGGCGTACGCAGACCGATTCGCTCTTTTCTATGACGCCATCAAATCAAAATATCCAAATGTCCATCTCATCACAGATGTTTGGGGAGGATATCCGAAGATCCGCCCGGTAGAGATGATCGATGAGCATTACTACTCCTCGCCCCGGTTCTTCATCAACAACGCTGATCGATATGACAGCTATGATCGCAATGGTCCGAAGATCTACGTTGGAGAATACGCCGTGACCGAAGGATGTGGGAACGGGAATCTGCGCGCTGCCGTGGCGGAAGCGGCTTTCATGACGGGGATGGAGCGGAATTCAGACGTCGTCGCTATGGCTTCGTATGCTCCATTGTTCGCGAATGTTCATTACAAGAAATGGAATCCCGACCTCATCAACTTCAATGGTACAGTTACCTACGGTACTCCCTCGTATTACGTTCAGCAGTTGTTTAGCGGGAATCGGGGCGATGTCGTTCTTCAGAGCCAATGGGAAGCGCAAGATCTGATCCAGGAGCCGGTGCCGCCGCGTAACGGCAAGATCGGTGTAGGTACCTGGAATACACAGGCGGAGTTCAAAGATGTCAAAGTCGTCAAAGACGGCAAGACCCTCTATGAGAGCGATTTTGAAACTGACGCCAAGGGGTGGTCGCGTGGCGTGGGTGAATGGAAGTTGGCGGACGGAGCGTTGAGACAATCCGGAGAAGGATCGAATCGTAGTGCGACCGCGGGAGACTCCACCTGGGTTGACTATACCTATTCTTTGAAGGCGCGCAAACTTGGGGGCTCCGAGGGATTTCTTATCCTCTTCTCGGTAAAGGACAACAACAATTGGGTCTGGTGGAATATCGGGGGCTGGAACAATTCGCAGCACGGGATTGAGTGTTCCGACGAGGGGGGGAAGTCATTGGTAGGAAAGTTCGTCCAAGGGAGCGTTGAAACAGGGAGATGGTACGACATCAAGGTCGAGCTTAGCGGTCAACGGATACGATGCTATCTCGATGGCAAACTCATTCATGATGTGACGTATGTCGTAGCTCCTTTGAAACCCCTCTACACGGTTGTCAGCCGCGCGTCGAAGTCGGGCGAGATCATCATAAAAATCGTCAATGTTTCGAGCCGGCCCGTCGACACTCGAGTCAATATCGAGGGAGTTTCTTCGGTCGGATCGGATGCCGAAGTATCGACACTGACATCTGCCGATCCGCGGGACGAAAACACACTCGATGCACCGAAGAAGAT
Organism: Bacteroidota bacterium; assembly: GCA_049522195.1. Classification (GTDB taxonomy): domain Bacteria; phylum Bacteroidota; class Ignavibacteria; order UBA10030; family UBA10030; genus UBA9647. The sequence goes on along the minus strand of JBEKOB010000095.1, from coordinate 4,671 downwards.
TGTGCCAAGATCCACGACAGTGCAGGGTATGGCCAAGGAGTTCCGCTACACCTTTGATCCTAACTCCGTTACGGTCATGCGACTCAAGCGTTCGCAGTAACGTCCGGTTGCAGGCGTTCGAACCACAACCTGTGTTTTCATTTCAATCTCCAACTTCGAAAGGAGTCTGGCATGCACTACATTGATACCGCACGACGCATCCTTCTGGCTGTGGTGGGACTCACCGTCCTCTCGTCAGCCGTGTTCGCATTTCAGGCGAAAAAGGGGGTCCGGGTTGCTTCGACCGATCCAAGCCTGCGCCTGAAAGGGTTCGAACAGTACCAAGAGATGAAAAAGAAGTCTCCGTTCAAGGATCTGAAATGGCAATTCGCCGGTCCGACAAATGTCGGAGGCCGCTGTGTCGATGTTGCAGTGGTGACGCCGAAGGGGAAGAACTATACGATGTACATCGCGACTGCTTCAGGTGGATTGTGGAAGACCGAGAATGAGGGAACGACGTGGGACCCTGTCTTTGAGCAAGCAGCCTCGACTTCGTTCGGTGATGTGGCAGTTGCGCCATCGGACCCGAATACCGTCTGGATTGGCACGGGCGAAGCAAACATCTTTCGCAGTTCGCAGGCGGGGTGCGGCGTCTTCAAATCGACCGATGCCGGAAAATCATGGCAGCACATGGGATTGCTCGAGACATACACAATTCCGCGGATTATCATTCATCCGAAAAATCCGGACATCGTGTACGTCGCGGCCACCGGACATGAATGGACCGCAAACCCCGAGCGAGGAGTCTACAAGACAACAGACGGGGGGAAAAACTGGCAGAAGGTTCTGTTTATCAATGATCAGACAGGCGCCATCGACCTTGTGATGGATCCGACCGACAACGAGACGTTGTATGCAGCGACGTGGCAAAGGATCAGGCTCAAGTGGAACGATCCCCGCAATCGTCCAGACTATACCGGTAGCGGTATCTACAAGACGACGGACGAAGGGAAGACGTGGAAGCAAATCAACAACGGGCTCCCCGAGGCCAAATTCCGCGGCCGCATCGGCATCGATCTCGCCCGCTCGAATTCGAAGGTTCTTTATGCATACATCGACAACTACCAGCCTGCTGCGTCTGACAGCGGAGCCACCGACTCGTATGGACGTCCCTCCTCCGGCGCGATCAGAGGTGCAACGATCTTTCGCACCGATGATGCGGGAAGTTCCTGGAAGCAGGTAAGCGGGCTTGCCGATTCGACCCGACAGTACATGGAACGTCACTCGGCAACGTACGGATGGGTCTTCGGCCAGATTCGCGTTGATCCGAACGACGAAAATACGATTTACACCATGGGGCTCTTCCTGAACGTGTCGACAGACGGCGGCAAGACTTTCAAAAGAGTGGCGGGGATGCATGTTGATCATCATGGACTTTGGATCGATCCCGACAATTCCAACTATCTCATCAGCGTGAACGATGGCGGAGCCTACGTCTCGTACGACAAAGGAAAAAACTGGCGCTCCTTCACGGACAAAATTCCTGCGACACAGTTCTTCAACATCGCCTATGACATGGATACGCCGTTCAGGGTCTATGGCTCGGTTCAGGATTATGGCAGCTTCAAGGGTGTTATCGATCTGACCAGGGGACGTGACAAAGTCCAGCCGGTGAAATTCGATCCCGCTCCCGGAGGCGAAGGCTCAACGCATGCAATCGATCCCACTAATCCAGCGATCGTGTATTCGGCCGGATTCTATGGGACCATTACACGCTCAGACGTTGTGAAGGGCACGTCGAAACGCCTCCTTCCAAGGACCTATGAGGATGAACCCCGGATGCGCGGAGAATGGGTCGCTCCGTTCATTGTCTCTCCACACAATTCCAATATCATCTACCATGGCATGCAATACATTCTCAAATCCATCGATCAGGGGAACACATGGGAGCAGATCAGCCCCGATCTGACATACAATACTGCTTCCGAGATGGGGGACATCTCGTTCCACACCCTGACATCGATATCGGAATCCCCTCTGCGATTTGGGCTACTCTACGCTGGAACGGACGACGGGAAGGTCCACGTGACGAGAGACGGCGGCAAGCACTGGCAGGAAATCATGGAAGGATTGTCGAACCAAAAATGGGTTTCGCGTCTCGTCGCTTCCGCGTATGACCTTGGAACAGTGTACATGACGCAGAATGGAAAGCGCGATGATGACTTCACGCCTTATATCTGGAAATCGACCAATTATGGGAAAACGTGGGTTGATATCTCAAAAGGCATCCCGCTCGGTCCTGTCAATGTGATCCGTGAGGATCCGAAGAGCAGGGAGATTCTGTACGTTGGCACTGACCACGGAGTCTATGTTTCGAAGGATGCAGGGAAGACATGGGATGTCCTCGGCTCGAATCTTCCAATGACCTACGTTCTGGACCTGGTTATCCATCCGAGGGATAACATGGTCATCATTGGTACTCACGGGCGGGGCGTCTGGGTGCTCGATGCCAACACAATCAATAAACCGAGAAACAGACCCTCCAGATTTGATGAAGAAGATTTGGAATAGGATCAACTCGAATCCTCCCAGGGACTTGTGAGTTCCCTGGGAGGCAGCCGAGTCCGAAGTGCTTCCGCTCGATAACGCTTTTGGTTGGGATCCGCTCTCTTTTGGCTCAAAAGTGAGAATGTTTGGCATGAGTCTTAACGGTTGGGCGACCTGACTTCCCTGGCGTGATGCTCTCCGAACGCACTTGACAGTGACCGGAAAAGATGTAACTTAGCGAAATAGTTGTTTCGCTCCCTCAAGCACCTGAAACAAATCGTTCACTCCCGCTATGTCTAACCCTGAACAGGAACTTCTGTCCCTTTTTTTACGTCTTGCCCCTATCGACGGCGTATCGCATGCCGAGCGCGCAATCGCCGACGAAGTAACAGCCCTTCTACGACAAGGAGGTATACGGGTAGTTGAAGATAACGCGGCACCTGTCGTCAAAGGGAATACAGGCAACCTCCTCTGCTTTCCACCAGCATTCGATGAACACGCCCCGGCAATACTTCTCGAAGCACACCTCGACACGGTTCAGTCGACTGCCGCGTTGAAGGCGATCGTGAAGGAAGATCAGGTCACGTCCGACGGCTCGACGATCCTCGGTGCTGATAACAGAATGGGTCTCTCAATCCTTGTCGATCTCCTGCTCAAGGTCGCAAGGACGACGTCCCCGCATCGCAATTTCTTTGTTGCGCTCACGGTTGGCGAGGAAACCGGCCTCTACGGCGCGGCCGCCATTGATCTGTCCTGCTATCACGTCACCGCGGCATACGTGTTCGATTGTTCGAAGCGACCCGGAATCTATATCCGGGAGTCTGTGGGGCTGCATGCATTCACAGCACAATTCATCGGCAAAGCCGCACATGCCGGCGTTGCACCGGAAGAGGGAATCAGCGCCATTGCCCTCAGCGCCGCCGCAATCAGCCGGATCAAGCTCGGAAGAATAGATCCTGACACGACTGCCAACATCGGAACAATCCATGGCGGCTCAGCCACGAATGTTGTGCCGGCCAAGGTGATCATCGAGGGAGAAGTCCGATCATTCTATCCGGAGAGAATCAGGCAGCAGCTGGATCTCATCCGCCAGACTTTTGAAACGGCCGTTCGGGGGACCGGGCGCGTGCAATTTGACTCATTGCCTGATTTTGAACCATACGCTCACTCGGCCGATTCGGCACACGTCCTGACGCTGGAAGCTGCGCTTCGAGCTGCGGGTCTAACACCGCAACCCATCAGGTACATGGGCGGAAGTGACGCGAACAAATACAACGCTAAAGGAATCCCTGCGGTGAATATCGGGATCGGCGCCCAGAAGCCGCACTCGGTGGAAGAATTCTTCCTTCTCGAAGATCTGAACACATCATCCAGGATCGCATATGAGCTCACACAGATTCGATAAATATTGCTGGTTCATGATTCTTACGCTTTTCTTCTCCTTGTCACTCGTTGCACAGGAGGCTCCGAAGGGCAATCTCATCATCATCGGCGGAGGCGACAGAGGGCCGGAAGTGATGAACCCGTTTATTCAGCTGGCGGGAGGCGAGAAATCAAAGATTGTCTTCTTCCCAATGGCGAGCGAAACAGGAGACAGTTATGCTGGCGAGCGTATCGCCGATATGAAAAAGTATGGCGCAGGTACCGTGCTGCATCTCAATATCACCAAAGAGCAGGCGAACAGCGACTCGGTTCTCGCTCTTCTGGATGGAGTCACAGGGGTCTATTTTGGTGGAGGGGATCAGGTGCGACTGACAAGGGCCCTGAAAGGGACGCGGACGGAAAAGCGGCTGCATGAATTGTACGAGAATGGGGCTGTGCTCGGCGGCACGAGCGCTGGAGCCGCCGTCATGAGTGCTATCATGCTGACCGGCGACGAACACCGGCCGACAAGAGATTCTTCATGGAACAAGATTGAAGCGGAGAATGTCATCACGATCGATGGATTTGGCTTCATCGATGACGCCATCGTCGATCAGCATTTCCTGATACGACGCAGGAGCAACAGGCTCATCAGCGTGATTCTTGAACATCCGACGAAGGTTGGCATCGGGATTGATGAAGCCACGGCCATCTGGGTCAAACCTGATCACACATTTGAGGTTCTTGGAAAATCCGCCGTTCTCGTCTATGACGCCACCAGCG